>JBNJFQ010000020.1:0-50035 GCA_051747025.1 Pseudomonadota bacterium | reverse complement strand
GCCGCCATGCCATGGTGCCGCTCCTCTCTCACTGGATCGGGCACCATCATCCGGCTCGTACCCGGACGGCGGAAGAATGTATTTCGCTGGACGCTTACGGGCGAGCCGGTGGTCGGCGTTCCTCGGGCTCCCCGTTGCCCTGTAGGGAGCGGCTTTCTACCAAACCGCGCCGCAGTGCTCCACCTATAGCCGCGTAGCGGCTTAGGGGGCGGTGAAGCGGCGCATGGCGCGTCGCGCCAGAATTTGCATGGATGAATGCTCGGAGTATCTTGGAATCACGATGGTGCAGCGCAAGGTCACATACCGGCTTTACCCCACGGACGCACAGCGTGGTGCCCTGGAGCACCAGCGCTGGGTCCACTGTCTGTTGTGGAACGAGGCACTGGCCGAGCGGCGTCGGGCCTGGGGCGAGCGGCAGGAATCGTTGGGTTTCTCGGTCCAGTGCAAACACCTGACCGAGTGGCGGAGCCAGTCGAAACTCCTTCGCGGTATCAACGCCCAATCCGGGCAGGTCACCCTGAAACGGCTGGACCTGGCGTTTAAGCATTTCTTTCGCCGGGTGCAAAACGGCGAGACGCCGGGTTTCCCCCGCTTCAAGCCATTGCACCGGTTCAAGGGCTGGGGGTACAAGACCCACGGCGATGGCTGGAGCCTGATCACCAACGAGCGCATGAAGCACGGCACCCTGCGCCTGTCCGGTATCGGCCCGATCGCCATTCGAGGCAAGCCCCGCACCCCCGGCACGCCCAAGACCTGCGAGATCATCCAACGCGGCGAGCGTTGGTACGCCAGCGTCACCCTGGACGGCCAGCCGGTACGGGAGCGCGGTGACCAACTGGGCGGCCTGGACTGGGGGCTGGAAACCTTCGCCACCGTGGCCACCCCGGCGGGGACTGAAACCATCGACAACCCGCGCCATCTTGCCGGGACCCTGGAGGCGATCCGCCGGGTCCAGCGGGACATCTCCCGCAAGGAGGAGGCGTCCAAGAAGGCGTCTGGAAAGACCCGCCGCTTCCCGGTCTCGAACCGACTCCAGCGGCAATACGAACGCCTGCGCCGCCTGCATCGCAAGGTAGGGAATCAGCGCGATGACTTTCTGCACCAGACGACGGCTCGACTGGTCGGTCAGTTCGCGGCTCTGGGTGTTGAGGCGCTGAACATCCGCAACATGACCGCCTCGGGCGGTCAGCACAAGAAGGGCCTGAACCGCAGCATCCTGGATGCCGCCGGCGGGGCCTTCCATCAACGACTCGGGTACAAAGCGGAAGAGGCTGGTGCCTGGGTGATGGAGGCCCCCACGCGGCACATCAAGCCCTCGCAGACCTGTCACGCCTGTGGGCGTCAGGCGAAGAAGCTGCTCAGCCAGCGGCGTCATGAGTGCTCTTGTGGCGCATCCTGTTCGCGGGACGAAAACGCCGCACGGGTCTTGATGGCGTGGGCGGAGCAGCAGCTATCCGGTCGGGAACGGGGCCGATGCGTGGAGGGAGGTCAGACCGGGTCATCTCCGGATGATCCGGCACTCCCAATGAAGCGCGAAACTCACGCCATAGCCTGAAAGGCTTGGCGGGAGTAGTTCATTTGCTGGTTGCAGGCGTGGCCTATCGCATGCGTCCGGGCCTGAAGCGCTGGCGACGGATTGCCCTGCTGGTTGTGCTCGGGCTGGTGATCAGGTGGGCGTGTAGTCTAGGGGCAGGGCGGTGCGATCGACCACGCGGCGCAGTACGAAGCTGGAGTGGACGCTGTCCACGCCTTCCAGGCGGGTAATGCGGCGGAGCAGGAAGTCCTGGTAGGCGTCCATGTCCGGCACCACAACCTGCAGCATGTAATCGGCGGCCTGGCCAGTGATCAGGTAGCAGTGCTGAACCTCCGGGTAGCCCGCCACGGTCTCCTCGAAGCGCGCAAAACGTTCCGGGGTGTGGCGGTCCATGCCGATGTGGATCAGGGCGGTCAGTTCCAGGCCCAGACTGCGGCGATCCAGCAGGGCCACGCGGCTCAGCAGGATGCCGGCCTGCTCCAGGGCGCGCACGCGGCGCAAACAGGGGGAGGGACTGAGCCCCACACGTTCGGCCAGGGCCTGATTGGACAGGCTCGCGTCGTCCTGCAGGATCTCGAGGATCCGGCGGTCGTAGCGGTCCAGGCGGTGCGGTTCGGGTTTCATGGAAGGAATATTGCGCGAAATGGCTCTTGTTGTGCAAGGATAGTGCGCAACTATTGCGTTCATAGGGAAAAACGCAAGGTTATGTCGCGTTCAATGCGTTAGGATGATGCACAGATGGAAATCAGGCAGGCAGCCGACGGCCCAGGGGCCGAACGCTGCGCCCGAACAGGAGACGAGCACGATGGCCTTTGATCACACCAAGTACGCCCCGTTCCCGCCGATTGACAAGTCCGATCGCCGCTGGCCGGCGCAGCGGACCACCGTGGCCCCGCGGTTTTGCGCGGTGGATCTGCGCGACGGCAATCAGGCGCTGGTGCACCCGATGAGCGTGGAGCAGAAGATGCGCTTTTTCGAGGTGCTGGTGGAGATCGGCCTGACCGAGATCGAGATCGGTTTTCCGTCCGCATCGCGCATCGACTACGACTTTGTCCGCCGTCTGATTGAGGAGGAGCGCATCCCCGAGGGCGTGTATGTCCAGGTTCTGACCCAGGCGCGTGAAGACCTGATCCAGAAGACCTTCGATGCGCTGGAAGGTGTCCCGCGCGCGGTGGTGCATGTGTACAACTCCACCAATCCGGCGCAGCGCGAGCAGGTGTTCCGCATGGATCGCGACGGCGTGCGCGGCATCGCCGAGAACGGGGCGCGCTGGGTGCGCGACTACGCGGCGAAATACCCCGAAACCGACTGGATCTTCCAGTACTCGCCGGAGAGCTTTTCCACCACCGAACTGGACTTCGCGGTCGAGGTAGTCGATGCAGTGAACGGGATCTGGCGCCCGGACCAGGGCCAGAAGGTGGTGATCAACCTGCCGGCCACGGTGGAGTCGGCCACGCCGAATGTGTTCGCCGACCAGGTCGAGTGGTTCTGCGACCATGTGCAGTACCGCGAGCATTTCTGCGTGTCGCTGCATACGCACAACGACCGGGGCACCGGCGTGGCCGCGGCCGAGCTGGGCCTGCTGGCCGGAGCCGATCGCCTGGAGGGCACGCTGTTCGGCAATGGCGAACGCACCGGCAACATGGACCTGGTCACCGTCGGCATGAACCTGTACTCGCAGGGGGTCGACCCGACCATCGACCTGTCCGACATGGAACGGTTGATGGACGTGTACAAGGAGTGCACCGACATGCCCATCCATCCGCGTCACCCGTGGGCGGGCGAGCTGGTCTACACCGCATTTTCGGGTAGCCACCAGGATGCGATCCGCAAGGGGCTGGCGCACTACAAGGAGAGGGGCGGCCACTGGAACGTGCCCTATCTGCCGATCGACCCGGGTGATCTGGGACGGCGTTACGAGGAGGTCGTGCGCATCAATAGCCAGTCCGGCAAGGGCGGAGTGTCCCATGTGCTGGAGCGTGACTACGGCATCGAGCTACCGCGCTGGCTGGCGATCGAGTTCGCGCGCATCGTGCAGAAGGACGCGGAGGACACGCAGATGGAGGTGACCTCGCGGCGCATCCACGAACTGTTCGAACAGCACTACCTGACCCCGGTTGCGGGCTGGGATCTGGTGCGCTACGAGATCGAGAAGGAGGGACCGATGGTGCGCCTGAACGCAACCATGGGACCGCCGGGGCGCGAATCGCGGTTGCAAGGGCAAGCGCACGGGGCGGTCGAGGCCCTGGTGGATGCCCTGAAGCGCGAGCGCGGGGTGAAGGTCTCGGTGACCCACTTTGACGAGCATGCGATGGAGTCGGGCACCGAGGCACAGGCAATGGCAGCGGTCGATGTGCAGGTGGATGGCGAACGCTCAGTGGGCGTGGCCTTGGGTGAGGACACCACTGCGGCGACCCTGCAGGCGGTGCTGAACGCCGCTGGCAGGCGCCTGGGCAGCGAAGCGACCGCTCCGGCTGCCGCGGCGAACGCCTGATCCGGAGTGTCCCCCGCAGGCCCCAGGCCCCGGCCGATGGCTGGCCGAGGCGACTCAGCTGTCGCGACCGGCGTACATGGCGGCGATCGCGTCCTTGTAGTGTTCCAGGATGACCGGGCGCTTGAGCTTCATGGTCGGCGTCAGCATTGCGTTCTCGATCGACCAGGGTTCGTGAATCACATAGATGTGCCGGATCTTGGCATAGCCGGGGAAGTCGCGTAACTGGTACTGGATGCGCTGTAACAGCGCACGTTCCGCGGCCCGGGGCAGGACCCCTCCGGCGTCGGGGCTCAGGCCCTGGTCGCTGGCAAACGTCGCCCAGGCCTCCGGTTCCGGCACGACCAGCGCGTTCAGCGACGCGTGTCCGTCGCCCACCACCATGACCTGTTCGAACAGGCCGTCCAGGGCGATTGCTATTTCCATGTCGGCTGGCGGCACCTTCTCGCCGCTGGTCAGCACCAAAATGTCCTTGATGCGGCCGGTAATGAAGATATGGCCGCCTTCGTCAATGCGCGCCTGATCGCCGCTGTGCAGCCAGCCCTCCTCGTCGATAGTATCGCGGGTGGCCTCCTCGTTCTTCCAGTAGCCGAGCATCACGCTGCTCGAGCGGGTCAGCAGCTCGTCCATCTCCCCGATTCGGACCTCGATGCCGGGGAGGGGTTTGCCGATCGACGCCGGCAGGTTGTCATCGGGCGAGTTCACGCTGACCACCGGGCTGGCTTCGGTCATCCCGTAGCCATGCAGCACCGGCAGCCCGAGCCCGATGAAGAAGCGCGCGATCGGGGGTGGCAGCGGTGCACCGCCACACACGGCAAAGCGCAACTCGCCACCCAGGCGATCCAGTACCTTGCGCGCCACGATCCGCCTCAGCAATGGCCAGGCGAGCCTGCCCGGCGACCAGGAGGCCCGGCCCTGCTGGTATTCGAAGCGGCGCCAGCCGACGGCGACGGTGGCGCGGAACAGGGCCCGACCGAGCACCGATTTCTCCTTCAGGCTGTTCTGGATTCGGGCATGCACGCGTTCGTAGATGCGCGGAACCGAGATCAGCACGGTCGGTTTCACGGTCATCAGGTCCTCGGACAGGCCCTGGATGGAGCGGGCAAACGCGACCTCCGCACCGATCAGCATGGGCATGTAGCAGCCACCGGTGCGCTCAAGCATGTGTGACAGCGGAAGGAACGAGAGGAACCGGTCGCTGGCGGACAGCGGGCCGGCCTGCGACGAGGCCCAGGCGTTGTCCAGGATGTTGCGGTGGGAAAGCATGACCCCCTTGGGACGGCCGGTAGTGCCGGAGGTGAACACGATGGTCGCCAGCCCGTCCGGATCCAGTTCCGGGTGGGAGACCTCGGTGCCGGCGCCCGCCCCCAGCCAGTCCTCCAGGGCCACGACACGCGAATCGCGTGGTTCGCCATCGGTGTGGCCGATACACACGATGCGTTTCAGCGAGGGCATGTTGCCGAAATGCTCGCCGAGGCGTCGATTGTGGGCGCTCTCGCCGAGCAGCAGCAGCCGCGCCTGGGTCTGGGAGACAATGTAGGACACGTTGTCCGGGCGGTCGTCGGTATACAGCGGTACGGTGGTCAGGCCCAGCCCCATCGCGGCCTGGTCGAACGCGATCCATTCGCGCGAGTTGGCGAGCATCAGCGCGACGCGATCACCGGCCTTGAAGCCCTCGGCGGCCAGTGCAGCCTGCCAGCGGTCCACCATGGCGCCCATCTCGGCCCATGTGGTCGGGTGCCAGGCACGCTCGGTGGCGGCATAGTGGCGGTAGGCAGGCGCCTGCGGGGACTGCTGTACCCGGGTGCGAAACAGCCCGGGCAGGGTAACGGCCTGGCCGGGTCGAATGGCTTGCGTGGACATGGTGCCTCGCGTGAAAGGGGGTGCGGTCGTGGGTGCGAAAGTAGTGGACCCTGGGGCGCAGGGCAACCGGTGGCCGGCTGACTCAGAGCCCGAGGGGATGTGCCACCGGCTGATAGCGCAGCGCACCATGTACCAGGCTGATGCCGATCAACGTGATGATGCCTCCGCCCAGCAGCCCCAGCGCCGGGCCAGCAAACGCCAGGTATTGCACGCGGGTTGCACTTAGTCGGCGGCGCGTCCAGTCACGCGCGGAGACCGCGAGGAGGGCCAGCAGCGACACCGTCACCGCAGTGCCGACCGACATCGCCAGCACCGCGGTGATGCCTGCCCATGCCATGCCCAGGGCCGTCGAGACCGCCATCATCAGCACTGCCCCGGAACAGGGCCGGATGCCCACCGCCAGGACCGTGCCCCACCAGGTGCCGGAGGGGCTCGGGTCCACGTGGTGCGGCGTGCCGCAGCCACAATGACCGGGTTCATGGTCGTGGGGGTGGTCGGCATCGTCCGCCCGCCGTGCGGCGCGCGGCGGGTGCCACAGGTGGCGCAGGCCGCGCCCCATGAGCCACAGCCCCAGCAGGGCAATCAGGACGAAACTGGCGGTTTCCATGTGGCGTACGTGGCCGAGGGTGTCGCGCGCCAGCCAGCCCAGCAGCCCGACCAGTACGCCCACCAGCAGGATCGCGGTGATCCCCTGGGCCAGGGCGGCCGCGGCGGACAGCGCGATGCCGCGCCGCAGGTTCTGCGGCTGGGTGAGCAGATACGTGCTGATCACGGCCTTGCCATGCCCGGGGCCGGCAGCATGAAAGATGCCGTAGAGCAGGCTGACCAGGATCAGTGCCCCGGTAGTCTGTGCGGTCGGTGCATCGCGCAGGGCATGCAGGCCTTCGGTCAGGTCGCGATGGAGCTGACGCTGGGTCTGGAGCATCCAGGTGGTCAGGTGTTCGAGGGGACCCGGGGGTTCGGCGAGAGGGCGCGGTACATCAGGACCGTTGGAGGGCACCGGGGCTTCGCGTTCGGCGGGCGCCGTAGTGGGGGCCCCCAGTGGATGGCGGGTCTCGGCGTGCGCGAAACCGGCACCGTACAGCATCAGGAGCAACAACAGCAGACCCTGAGGCAAGGTGCGGGATCGGTAGCGTAGCAGGCGTAGGTTGGCGCGCATAGCGTTACAGTATAACACTCAGGCTGCGGACGGTGTGCGCGGCGTCCGGTCGCGGGGCGACGCCTGGCTCAGTCGCATTCCAGCGTGGCGGCCTCCGCAAAATGGCGCCCCAGGTTGTCGGCCGGACTGCGTTCCTGGCGTTCCAGGGTGGCCGCGTAGCGAATCAGTTGCGGGTCCGGGCGTGGTGCGGTGACCCTTACGGAGCAGCCCGGCCGGTTTTCGACGTACACGATGTCGTCGGGATCATGCAGGACTTCGATCCAGTACTCCGGGTCGAATACGCGATAGGTGAAGTCATCTCCGGCCTGTACGTCGAGCCCGTCCAGGGGCAGGTCGAAGCGCAGGTGAAGGCGTCGCTGTTCCAGGGTCAGGTGGGGGTCGAGGCCGTCCGGAACCACGATAGCTTCACCGTGGTGGCGCAGTTCGGTGAAGTAGTCGTAGGCAGCCAGGTTCCGGAGTATCCGCTCGCCGGCATGGGCAAGCGCGGCGTCGATCCCGGTATCCCCTTCGAGGTCCTGGGTCAGGTCTTCCAGCAGCATATGGCTGTAGGTGGGATCGATGCGCCAGGCCTGCTGCATCCGGACGAGCTGCCCCGTATCGTCGAATATCAGGCTGACGCGCAGATCGATCCAGGCATGGGGATGCGCACCAAGCCCGGCGGGCAGCAGCAGGATCGCGAGTACGAGCGCGGGCGTGAGTGCGGGACGCATGTTCAGGCCGGCGTGCTGCTGCGCTGCCAGCGGGTTCCGTCCGGGGTGTCCTCCAGCTCGATGCCGCGCGCCGTGAGTTCGTCGCGGATCGCGTCGGCAGTGGCGAAGTCGCGTTGCTGGCGCGCGGCCTGGCGCGCAGCGATGCGTTCCTCCACCCAGCTGGTCAGGTCCGGATCCTCGCTACTGTCGCCGTGGAACCAGGTCGCAGGGTCCTGGCGCAGCAGACCGAGCAGCCCGGCCCCTGCCAGCAGTGCGCCCTTGTGGCGGGCGCGTTGCGCGGCGTCGTCCGCAGTGGCCAGGGCATCGGCGCTGCGGTGCAGGGCGGTGATCGCTGCCGGAGTGTTGAGGTCGTCCAGCAGCGCCGCAAACACCGGGGTATCAGCCGCGGTAACCGGGGTAGGCGTCACCTCGGCGTGTTCGCGCAGGACCCGATAAAGCCCGTTCAGCGCGTTGCGGGACTGGGTCAGAGTGTCCTCCGAAAAGTTCAGCGGGGCGCTATAGTGACGCGACAGCAACGCCAGGCGCAGGACCTCGCCGGGGTAGACCTGCAGGAGGTCGTGCAGCAACTGGAAGTTGCCCAGCGACTTGGACATCTTCTCGCCATCAATGGTCACGTGGCCGTTGTGGACCCAGTAACGTGCATAGTACGTCCCGTGGTCGCTGCAGCCCTCGGCCGCGCAGCCCTGGGCGATCTCGTTTTCGTGGTGCGGGAACACCAGATCGTGGCCGCCACCATGGATATCGATCATCGGGCCTAGGTGGCTGCGGATCATCGCGGTGCATTCCAGGTGCCAGCCGGGCCGGCCGGTGCCCCAGGGACTGTCCCAGCCGGGTTCGCCTGCGGTCGCCGGCTTCCACAGTACGAAATCGCCGGGGTGGTGCTTGTAGTCGGCCACCTCGACCCGGGCACCCGCCTGCATGTCGTCCAGGGAGCGTCCGGACAGGGCGCCGTAGTCGGGGTAGGAGGTCACGTCGAACAGCACGTGATCGTTGGACACGTAGGCGTGACCGCGTTCGATCAGGCGCTCGATCAGTTCGATCATCGGCTGGATGTGGTCGGTCGCGCGCGGCTCGATGGTCGGTTCCAGGGTGCCCAGTGCGGCGATATCCTCGTGGAAGGCCCGCGTGAAGCGCTCGGTCAGCGCGGCGATGGACTCGCCGTTGTCGGCGGCGGCCTTGTTGATCTTGTCGTCGACGTCGGTGATGTTGCGGGCGTAGATCACCTGATCGGGGCCGTAGAGTTCGCGCAGCACGCGGAACAGTACGTCGAATACCACCACGGGGCGGCCGTTGCCGACGTGCACGCGGTTGTAGACCGTCGGTCCGCAGACGTAAAGGGTGACCCGCTGCGGATCCTGCGGTACGAAGGGTTCATCCTGTCCGCCCAGGGTGTTGTGCAGGACCAGTGGGTGCGAGGTTGTCGGCTGGCTCATTGACCGCTTCCCTTGCCGTACAGGGTGTCCGGATCGATCTCGGGATCGCTGGTGACCACCACCGCGTCGCGCCCGACCTCCAGGTAGAAACAGCTGTGCCGGCCGGTATGACAGGCCGGTCCAGTCTGATCGACCTTCAGCAGAATGGTGTCGCCGTCACAGTCCAGGTGCACGGACTTCAGGTGCTGCACCTGCCCGGACTGCTCGCCCTTGCGCCACAGTGCCTGGCGCGAGCGCGAGTAGTAGCAGACCCGGCCAGTGGCCAGGGTCTCGTCCAGGGCCTCGCGGTTCATCCAGGCCAGCATCAGGACTTCGCCGGTGTCGTGCTGTTGCGCAATCGCCGGCATCAGGCCGTCGGGATTCAGCTTCAGCCGGTCGAGGACCCGGGCGCGGGGCTCGTGGGTGTTGCGGGGGGCGGATTCGAGCGTCTTGAACATGGCTGGGTCGGGTTGGGGAGACGCCCAAGGGTAGCATTTGCGCGGCGATTGCCGAAGGGTCCGACCGGACTCGATGCCCGGATCGCGGGCGAATCCTCGCGCATGCGCAGGACCGGCCATACAATGACGAATTCTGCATTGGTTCCGAGGAGTGCCCCCGATGTCCCCGACACGTCACCCAACCGCGTTGCGTTCACTGACCTTCCATGGGCTGGTTCCGGGGCCGAGGGTGATCGTGCTGGGTGCGGTGCACGGCAACGAGACCTGCGGCACTCGCGCCACCGAGCGCGTTCACGACGAACTGGAGGCGGGCGAGCGCCAGTTGCAGTGCGGCAGTCTGACCCTGGTGCCGCGGACCAATCCGCTGGCCTGTCAGCAGGGCCAGCGCATGGGCGAGCGCAATCTGAACCGCAATCTGCGGGTCACCGACAATCCGCAGGACTTCGAGGACCGCATCGCCAATGTCCTGTGTCCATTGCTGGCGGCGCATGACGTGCTGCTGGATCTGCACTCGTTTCACACCAGTGGACAGCCGTTCATCATGCTGGGGCCGCGCGACAACAACGGCGAACTCGAGGCATTTCACCGTGCACGCGAGGAAGAGGCGCTGGCGGCCTGCCTGGGACCACGGCGGATGGTCGAGGGCTGGCTGGATACCTATGCCCGCGGGGTCGCGCGGCGGATGAAGAACCCGAACGCGAGCCAGCGTGCCCAGATGCTCAGTACCGATCCCAGCTATGGCGTAGGTACGACCGAATACATGCGCGCACAGGGTGGCTATGGCGTCACCCTGGAATGCGGTCAGCACGATGATCCTCAGGCGCCGGTGGTGGCGTACAACGCGATCATCAATACCCTTGCGCATCTCTGCATGCTGGAGGCGCCCGCCACCCCCGGCCAGGCCGATCCGGAGGTCCTGCGGCTGGTGGAAGTGATCGATCGGGATCATCCGGAGGATCGCTTTGCCCGCGAGTGGAAGAGTTTCGATCCGCTGGAGGCGGGGGATCTGATCGGGGTCCGGGCCGATGGATCCGAGGTGCGTGCGCCGGAGCCCGGCTTTATTGTGTTCCCCAATCCCAATGCGTTGCCGGGCAATGAATGGTTCTACCGTGCGGCGTTCAGTGATCGTCCGGTAGAACCGGCGTAGCGGGGCGGCGCAGACCTGGGCCTGGCTTGCCTCCTGTGTCGTGTTGGCCAGGCCTAGCCAGCACTATGGCAGACGGTTGGTCGAGGGCGCCGCGGCGCCCGTTCGGGGTCGGCCACAAGCAGCGCAGCGCGTCAGGGCCAAGGCGTGGGAGCCGGGCTGCCAGGGCCCGGGAGCGATCGGAGGCGGGCGGCGCGCAGCGCGCGGTCCAGCGCGTCGGGGCTGGCCGGGGCGTCCTCGGGCTGAATCAGTTCCAGGCGCGCGTGCTCGCCCGCTGCCGGCGGTGCGGCGGGTTCCAGTGTCCCGTCTTCGCCGACCCGGTTCAGGTGCATCCAGCCGAGGTCGGTCTGGAGGATTCCCTTGAGGCGTTCGGCGGGGTGGGCGCGTATCGCCTTTTCGAGGGCGGCATGCCGGAATTGCGTGTCGTCGGGGAAGCGCCAGCTGCGCCCGATATAGCCATCGCCGCGATTGTCGATCGTAATCCACTCGCTGGCAGGTTCCGTCTCCGGGGCATGTGTGTGTGCTTGTTCGTGGTCGTGGTCGTGGTCGTGGTCTTGCGAGGCCTCCAGGAACGCCCGCGCCTCGGGAAAAAGGGCCCCGCCGCGGGGCAGGCGCGGGCGGTCCAGGAGGGTAACGTCGACCTGCCCATGGCGGGTCTCGATCACCTGCGGTCGGGGTTCCGGCAGCGTCGCGACGAACTCCATCAGCGTCGTGTGCTCGGATTCGCCGTACTGATCGGCCTTGTTCGCGATCAGGACGTCGGCGAGCGCGATCTGGTCCTTCCAGTTCGGGTGTTCGCGGTGCCGGGGCGACGCCAGGTGGCGAGCATCCATCACGGTGAGGGTTGCTCGCAGATCCAGAACCTGGTCATAGGGTGGGGCGGTCAGGGTACGGATGATTTCTGCCGGGTGGCCGAGACCGGTGGGTTCGATCAGGATGCGGTCGGGGTGGCGGCTGCGGATCAGGCGGTTCAGCCCGACCGTGAACATCTGCGCGGATACGCAGCAAAGGCAGCCCCCGGGAATCTCTTCCAGCGCGACGCCGGTGTCGGCAAGGAGTCCGGCGTCCACCCCGATCTCGCCGAACTCGTTGACCAGTACCGCCCACTGTTCGCCCTTCGGGCGCTGCGCCAGCAGTTCGCGGATAGTGGTGGTCTTGCCGACGCCAAGGAAGCCGGTGATCAGATTGGCGGGGAGATCGTAGTGGTCGGGCATCGTGTCATTGTAACAGCGGTGCGAGAGTAGCTTCGGCAAGGCAAACGCGGGTCAATGCAGGCGTTCGGATGGCTTGTACCCGCCTTTCAAGGCCCGGACATGAAAAAGCCCGGCCGGGGGCCGGGCTCGGGCAAGTTGCGCCCCGGGTTCCGGGGCAACGCTGGATGGCTAGCGCATGCCGCCCTGCTGCATCTGCTGCTGCAGGCTTTGCAGGCGGG
This sequence comes from Pseudomonadota bacterium, assembly GCA_051747025.1. Lineage (GTDB taxonomy): Bacteria > Pseudomonadota > Gammaproteobacteria > Ectothiorhodospirales > Ectothiorhodospiraceae > Thioalkalivibrio. The sequence goes on along the minus strand of JBNJFQ010000020.1, from coordinate 37,832 downwards.
AAAGCAGCTCGTCCACGTCCGGGTTCTCGGTGCGCATGGCGTCCATCAACTCTTCCCGCAGCTCCGTCTGGGCATCCTGAATCTCCTCGTCATCCGCGACGGCCTGCTGGGCTTCCTGCAGGTTCGTCTGGGCCTGCTGGACATCTTCGGACTCGATGACCGACTGACGCTCTTCCGCGCTCAGTTCGGAATCCTGGAGCTGTTCTTGTGCCCCTTCCAGGGTTTCCAGGTCCCGGCGCGGCTCGTACCCGGCAGCTTCCATCTTGTCCATGACCAGGACCTCGAGGGAATCACCCTTTTCTTCCAGTTCCGGGTTATTCTCGATGGCTTGTTGCTGGATCGTGGCGAGCTCCTGTTGCAGCTGCTGCATCTCCATCTGCGGATTCGCCTGCCCCTGCCCCTGTCCCTGTTGCTGTTGCTGCATGCCGGGTTCGCCCATGCCCTGGGCCATCAGCATCGGGCTGGCGAAGACCAGGGCCGCAGCAGCGATGATGCCGGCAAGTGGTCGGGAACGTAACGTCATAAAGCTTCTCCTCATGAATACCGGATTGGAGTGTAGACCTGTCAACTTAACAACAGCTTAACAGGCTCGCGCCGCCAATGCTCGACCGTACACCGGATTCGGGAAGTCCCATTGTGATCGACATCACGAGTATCCGCATCGGGTCGGTCTGCGGTGCCAGCGGTGCGAAACAGTGCCACATCGCGCGCGGGTAGCTGAAGGGCCCAGCCGAATTGTTGCGCGATCCAGCCCAGGGTGTCCGGGCCGTAGAAGGCGACATGGGTCGGATCGCGACGATAATGCCAGCGATGAAACCCGGCGGCCTGCGGGGGCCAGCCGGTCATGATCGCCAGCATTCCGCCCGGACGCAGGCGATTGTGCATCGCGCGCAGTTCGTCCAGCGGGTGGTGGAGATGTTCAAGGACCTCGGTGCAGGTAATGAAATCGAACGGCCCCCCCGGCGCTTGCGTCGGCCCGAATACGGGGTCGTAAAGCGCGACGGCGTAGCCGCGCTGGCGGAGTTCCGTGGCGAGGGCCGGCCGGGGCCCGCTGCCCCAGTCGAGCCCCGCGGCGGGCGGTGGGCAGGTCCGGGTGAGGGGTTCGGTCAGACGTTGCAGGAACCGGCGGTAACCGGGGTCTTCCGGGTCATTTTCGTGTGTACGGTACCAGCGCTGTTCGCTCTCAAGATCGGGCCAGGCGCCGGGCGTCAGCAGGATCAATGCACAGGCCGGGCAGCGAAGGTAATCACCAGGCGCCGGGTCGCGTACTCCGCGGTGATAGAAACGACGCAGCGGCGCATGTCCGCACAGTGGGCAACTGCCCATGAACGAGTCCCCCCGTGCAAGGGAATTTCTAAGAATCCGCTCCCAGAAATCGAATCACAGGCGCATTCGACAGCGAGCCGAAGCTCCGACGATGCTTGTCCCGACCGGGTCTTTTTGGCACAAGAGGCGATTTAATGTCGTGTACCGACTCACCTGTGACGCACCCCCCAGCCCCGCACCGGCCATACCCCCGTGATAGAAATTCCTCCAACCGGGGAATACTGATCAGCGTAGCGGAAAAGATACGGCGCTTGCGTGCGCGCGAATCAATCAACGGCCCCCTAGCGTCGCAGGAAACGATACCACGAGGTGACGTCCAGCAGGCTCGACAGTGAGCGGGCCAGACGTGCGAAGGCGGCCGCCTTCAGCAGGCGTTCGGCGTGGTCGTAGTCCGGTGGATGCAGGTAGTTGCCCTGACGCAGCAGGGGCATCGCACGCTGGAAGCTGGCATCCAGTTCGGTGGGCAGGGTGACGCAGTGCACCAGTGCGGCCGTGCTCATGGCGAGAAGGCCTCCAAGCAGGAACAGAACCCCGGGGGCCGGGTGGCCGCTGAGCAGGGTAATGATCGGGATGCCCACAAACAGCCAGGCGCCGATCCGCTGGCCACAGTGCGCACAGCTGGCCAGCTGGCTGCGCAGGGCCAGCGGTGCATAGTCCTGGGCGTGCTGGATGGCATGACCGACCTCGTGAGCGGCGATCGTTACGGCCGTGAGGGAATGTCCGTCATGGTTGGGCTGCGACAGCCAGAGGGTATGCGTGGCAGGATCGTAGGAATCGGTATCCCGGGTGCGTGCAACGGTGATCCCGGTCAGCCCGTGCCGATCAAGCAGATCGCGGGCGAGTTCTGCCCCCGTGCCGGAATAGCGATTCGCCGGGTGGCTGTACTTCTTCAGGGTGTGGCGCACCCAATAGCCTGGCAGCCAGGCCAGAAGCAGTACCAGAGGCATGAATACGATCAGGAACCTCATGTCTGCATCATCGCGCGGTCGGTCTTGCAGGGGAAGTATCCCAGGGGGGATAGACAGCGCGGGTCGTCCGCGCGGCGGATGGCCCCTCCGCTTATGGTCGGACCGGAACGGGCCACCGGTGCGGATGCTGATTGCGGCCCGGCATTCGGGCAGCAGGGCCGCGGGGTGCGGCGGGCGGAGATACGGCACGTCCCCGGCCGAGTCGTCGTGCCGCCTCAGGGGCCTTCGCGCAGCTGCCCGTGATCCAGGAGTTCCAGCGCCATCTCGGCCGCCCGCCGATCCGCGCCGCCTTCGCCGAGGCGCTCGCGTACTACCGCCAGGCGTTCGCGCATGCGCCGAAGGGTGTTCGGGTTGCGCAACAGAGCCGCGGCTTCGTCGGCGAGGTGCCCCGGGCTGGCGTCGTGCTGCAGATATTCGGGCACGAGGCGTTCGCCGGCGACGATATTTACGAGCGCGATGTTGTCGAGGCGCACCAGGCGCGAGAATACCGCATGGCTGAGCCAGCCCATGCGGTAGAACACCAGCATCGGTGTCTGTAGCAGCCCGGCCTCAAGCGTAGCGGTACCGGAGGCGATCAGGAGCAGCCGCGAATCGGCCATCAGGCCATGGGTGTCGGTTTCGCCACTGATGAAGTGCAGCGGGAGCCCGTCCGCCGAGGCGATCCCTTCCAGGCGCTCGCGTTCGACACCCGGGGCGAGGGCGACCGCGAAGTGCAGTCCGGGCTCGTTCGCATGCAGGCGTCGGGCGGCCTCCACCAGCACCGGCCAGTGGCGCCGGAGCTCGCCGCCGCGGCTCCCCGGCAGCAGGCCGACCACCGGGGTGTCCGCGGGCAACCCGAGCCGGGTGGTCAGGGGCGTTGCCGGGGGCTGGACGCGGTCCACCAGTGGGTTGCCGACATAGCGCACCGGGATGCCCTCGGCCTGGTACAGCGCGGTTTCGAACGGGAACAGCACTGCCATGGCGTCGACCGAACGCTGGATGCGCCGGATTCGCCCGGAGCGCCAGGCCCAGAGCTGCGGGCTGACGTAGAACATGACCCGGATGCCCCGTTGCCGGGCGTGGGCCGCCAGGCGCAGGTTGAACTCCACATAATCGACCAGGATCAGCAAATCCGGGCGCGTGGCATCGAGATGCTCGCACATGGACCGGAACAGGCGCCGCAGGCGTGGATACTGCACCAGGACATCCACCAGGCCGACCACTGCCAGTTCGGAGACGTCGAACCGCGTCGTTACCCCGGCCTCGCGCATGCGGGCGCCGCCCATCCCGGTGTAGTGAATGCCGGGGGCGAGGGTGGACAGTTCGCGTACCAGGCCCGCGGCCAGCGCATCGCCCGAACTCTCGCCGGCGCAGATGACGACATGACGGTTCATGCCAGGAACATCGGGGATGGGTAGGGGTGGGCCTGCCCCGGGGCGGCGCTCGGGGTCATTCCAGAGCGCGGCGGATATGCCCGGCGATGGTGTCGACCCGTGCATCCTCGAGCTCGGGGAAGATCGGCAGCGACAGGCAGCGGGCCGCGACGGATTCGGTGACGGGCAGGGATGTCGGGGGGGTATCGGGATTCGCGAACGCCTGCTGCTGGTGCAGCGGAACCGGGTAGTAGATCGCATGGGCGATGTCGGCGGCCTGCAGGGCCTCCATGATCGCGTCGCGGTGGTCGCTCAGCAGGGTGTACTGGTGATAGACATGGGTGCCGATTGCGTCCTCGAAGGGCGTCTCCACCGGCAGCCCGGCGAGTGCCGCGCTGTAGCGGCGGGCCACCCGCCGTCGCTGCTCGTTGTAGTGGTCGATGTGTGGTAGCTTGACGCGCAGGATCGCCGCCTGCATCTCGTCCAGCCGGCTGTTGTAGCCGATCTCGTCGTGATAATAGCGCCGGCTCGAGCCGTGGTTGCGCAGTCGGCGCAGGCTCTCGGCGGAGCTGGGGCAGGAGGTGACCACCAGGCCGCCATCGCCGAACGCGCCGAGGTTCTTGCTGGGGAAGAAGCTGAAGCAGCCGAATGCCGACCCGGCACCGGTCTGCACCCCGTCGATGGCGGCACCGAACGACTGCGCGCAGTCCTCGATCAGCAGCAGCTTGTGGGCCGCCGCGATCTCCTGCAGGCGGGGCAGGTTGGCCGGCTGGCCGAACAGGTGTACCGGGATAATCGCGCGGGTGCGTTCCCCGACTGCGGCGGCGACCTGTTCGGGATCAATGTTGAATGTGCGCGGGTCGATATCCACGAACACCGGGGTGGCCCCGACATAGCGGATCGCCTCGGCGGTGGCGATGAAGGTGAACGGCGTGGTGATGACCTCGTCGCCCGGGCCGATCCCGGCGGCCGCCAGCGCCAGGTGCAGGGCATCGGTGCCGGAGGCGCAGGTGACAGCGTGTTCCACCCCGAGATAACGCGCCAGTTCGTCTTCCAGTGCCTGTACGTTGGGGCCCAGGATGAAACGGGCACCGGCCAGTACCTCCTGCAACGCGGCGTCGATCTCCGGACGCAGGGACTGGTACTGGCGTTGCAGATCGACCATCGGGATCACGTGGCGGCTCCTGAAGTGGTTTCGAGGTGGCTATGGGGGCCGTCGGCATGGCCCATGATGTTGAGGTTCTGGTAGACGAGTTCGGTAATGCGGCTGGCGGTATCCAGCGCACGCTGCCCGTCGCGCCCGCTGACCAGCACCGGCTGTTCGCCGCGCGCCGCGGCGACGAACGCGCGGATCTCCGCGAGCAGCGCGTCGGATTCGTCGAATACGCTCTCGTCGGTGTGGATTTCGGGGGCCCCGGTCTCGGGGTCCAGATCGCCCAAGTGGTGCAGCGACAGCACACGGTTCTGGAAGTCCACCGAGGCATAGGAGTGCGACTGGAAGATGCGCATGCGGCGCTCGGATTTGGTGCTGACACGACTGGAGGTCACGTTGGCTACGCATCCATTGGCAAATTCCAGGCGCGCGTTGGCAATATCGATGTCGCCGGTGATCACGCGTGCCCCGGAGGCCCGGATCTCGGTCAGCGGGGCACCCACCAGCGACAGGATGATGTCGATGTCGTGGATCATCAGGTCCAGGACCACCGAAACATCGGTGGCGCGCGGCTTGTACGGCGCCAGACGATGGGACTCGATAAAGCGTGGATGCAGCGGGTCCTCCGCCAGACGTCGCAGGGCGGCATTGAATCGTTCGAGATGCCCGACCTGCAGGACCACGCCGTGCTGTTCCGCGAGGCGGTTGAGTGCCTCGGCCTGTTCGAGGGTGGCGGTGATCGGCTTTTCCACCAGGACATGGCAGCCGGCCGCGAGAAAGTCGCGGGCGATGTCGTGATGCAGGGTGGTAGGGGCGGCGATGGATACCGCATCGACCCGGCCAATCAGGCCGCGGTAATCGGTTTCCGCGGTGCAGCCGTTGGCCTCGGCCACCCGCTGCGCGGTTTCGGGGTCCGCGTCGACCACGGCGACCAGTTCGGTTTCGGGGAGCTGGGCATATTTCGCGGCATGCCATCGGCCAAGATGGCCGACGCCGATCACGGCGCAACGCAACGGGATTTGGGACATGGATAGGCTCGGGTTCGGAGGGCGCTGTGCTAGGATTTCGGCGCTATTGTAACGGATCCCCGGCATGCCGCGTGAGGCCGCCGGAGAGCGACGCGAATCACCAGGGGAGAGCGGGGCACATGCCCGACAAAGTGGTTACAGCAGGGCATGTAGCGGGAGTGGACGAGGTCGGCCGCGGACCGCTGGCGGGACCGGTGGTGGCGGCGGCGGTGATCCTGTATCCGGGGTATGACTGTCCCGGACTGACCGACTCCAAGAAGCTGAGCGCACGCCGTCGCGCGGCCCTGGATTCCCGGCTGCGCGAGGAGGTGCTGGCATTCGCGCTGGGCCAGGCGAGTGCCGCCGAGATTGATCGCCTGAACATCCACCACGCCACGTTGCTGGCGATGCGCCGCGCGGTCGCTGCCCTTGATCCGGCCCCGGCGCATCTGCAGGTGGACGGGCGGTTTACGCCGCAAGGCCCATGGACCAGCGAGGCGATCGTGGGTGGCGACCGGTCGGTGGCGGCGATCAGCGCGGCCTCGATCATTGCCAAGGTGGCGCGGGACCGGCAGCTGACGGAACTGCATCGGGACTATCCGGGGTACGGCTTCGACCGGCATGCCGGCTATCCGACCGCGGCCCATCGCGAGGCCCTGCAGCGGCTGGGCCCGTGTCCGGAGCACCGGCGCAGCTTCGGCCCCGTTGCGCGGACTCTGGCGGCAAATGCCAGCGGGCCCGGGGCGGATCGGGGGTGCCAGAGGTGAGTCTGCGTGATCCGGGGTTCGTGCATCTGAGGGTGCATTCGGAATATTCGCTGATCGACGGCCTGGTGCGCCTCAAGCCGCTGGTGGAGCAGGTGGCCGAGGCCGGGATGCCGGCGGTCGCGGTCACGGATCATTGCAATCTGTTCGGACTGGTGAAGTTTTATCGTGCGGCGATCGCGCGCGGCGTGCAGCCGATCATCGGGGCCGATGTGCTGGTGCGTAATGCCCGCGCGGACGCAAGCCTGGCGCGCATGACCCTGCTGGCACAGAACGATCCGGGCTATCGGAACCTGACGCGGCTGATCTCGCGCGCCTGGCAGGAGGGGCAGCATAAGGGCGTGCCGCGGATTGATGGCGAATGGCTGGACGGTGGCGCGGCCGACGGGCTGATCGCGCTGTCCGGGGGGATTGACGGGCTGTTCGTGAACGGCTCGGCAGTGGCGCGCGAACTGGATGTGTCCGAACTGGCGCCCTGGCAGGCCCGTTTCCCGGGACGTTTCTATCTGGAATTGACGCGCACTGGACGGGTTGGCGAAGAGGCCTGGATCGAGCAGGCACTCGCGGCGTCCGAGACGTTCGGGGTCCCGGTGGTCGCGACCAATGACGTGCGTTTCCTGGTCGCGGCGGATTTCGAGGCCCACGAGGCCCGCGTCTGTATCCACGACGGTGTGACGCTGGACGATCCGAATCGCCCGCGGCGCTATTCCGAGCAGCAGTATCTGCGCAGCCCGCAGGAGATGGCGGAGCTGTTTGCGGATATTCCGGAGGCACTCGCCAACAGCGTCGCGATTGCGCGTCGCTGCAGCGTGACCCTGACCCTGGGCGAGTCGGTGCTGCCGGACTTTCCGGTCCCCGAGGGCTATACCGTGGACGACCATCTGCGCGAGACCGCCGCACAGGGGCTCGCCGCGCGCCTGGAGCGGTTCCGGTTTGCGGGCAGCGCGGACTACGAGGCGCGCCTCGCACGCGAGCTGGACGTGATCTGCCAGATGGGTTTCCCCGGCTACTTCCTGATCGTGGCGGATTTCATCCAGTGGGCCAAGGACAACGGCATCCCGGTGGGGCCGGGGCGCGGGTCCGGCGCGGGTTCGCTGGTGGCGTATGCGCTGGGTATTACCGATCTCGACCCGCTGCGGTACGAGCTGCTGTTCGAGCGGTTTCTGAACCCGGAACGCGTCTCCATGCCCGACTTCGATGTCGACTTCTGCATGGAGAAGCGCGACGACGTGATCGACTACGTCGCCGAGCGCTACGGGCGCGACAAGGTGTCGCAGATCATTACCCACGGCACCATGGCGGCCAAGGCGGTGGTGCGCGACGTGGGGCGTGTGCTTGGGCACGGCTACGGGTTTGTCGACCGCATCGCCAAGCTGATCCCGTTCGAGCTGGGCATGACCCTGGAGAAGGCCCTGGCCGAGAGCGAGGACCTCAAGACTCAGTACGACGAGGACGAGGAGGTGCGCGCGATCATCGATCTGGCGATGAAGCTGGAAGGACTGACCCGCAACGCCGGCAAGCATGCCGGCGGCGTGGTGATCGCGCCCTCGGCATTGACCGATTTCTCGCCGCTGTACTGCGAAGACGACGGCGGTTCGCTGGTCACCCACTTCGACAAGGATGATGTCGAGGCGGTGGGTCTGGTGAAGTTCGACTTCCTGGGTCTGCGCACGCTGACCATCATCGACTGGGCGGTGCAGAACATCCGCCGGATGGACCCGCAGGCCACGGTCGACCTCGACGCGGTGCCACTGGACGATCCGGAGACCTTCCGGCTGCTGAAGGCGTACCAGACAACGGCGGTGTTCCAGCTGGAATCCGGCGGCATGAAGGATCTGATCCGCCGCCTGCAGCCGGACAGCTTCGAGGACATCATCGCGCTGGTGGCGTTGTATCGGCCGGGCCCGCTGCAGTCGGGGATGGTGGACGATTTCATTGACCGCAAGCACGGGCGCGCCCGGGTGGAATATCCGCATCCGGACCTGGAACCCATTTTGCAGCCGACCTACGGGGTGATCCTGTACCAGGAGCAGGTAATGCAGATCGCCCAGGTGCTGGCCAGTTACACCCTGGGTGGTGCCGACCTGCTGCGTCGCGCGATGGGCAAGAAAAAGCCCGAGGAGATGGCCAAGCAGCGCGAGATCTTCATGGAAGGGGCGCTGGGGCGCGGAGTGGAGGAGGCCACCGCGACCTATATCTTCGACCTGATGGAGAAGTTCGCCGGCTACGGCTTCAACAAGTCGCACTCGGCGGCCTATGCGCTGGTGGCCTACCAGACGGCTTGGCTGAAGGCGCATTATCCGGCGCCCTTCATGGCCGCGGTGCTGTCCGCGGATATGGACAACACCGACAAGGTGGTGGGTCTGATCGAGGAATGCCGGAATATGGGCCTGGAGGTCCTGCCGCCGGACGTCAACCGCTCGGATTACCGTTTCACCTGTCGTGACGCCGCCACCGTGGTCTATGGGCTGGGGGCGATCAAGGGGGTGGGCGAATCGGCGATCGATACCCTGCTACGGGCGCGCGAGGCCGGGGGCGCCTTTCATGGACTTGTCGATCTTTGCCAGAGGGTGGACCTGGGCAAGCTCAACAAGCGCGTGCTGGAAACCCTGGTGCGGGCGGGTGCGATGGACGGGCTGGGGGTCAATCGCGCAACCCTGCTGGGCGATATCCCCACCGCGGTGGCCGCCGCGGAACAGACCGAGCGCAATGCGAGCCTGGGCGTGGTGGACCTGTTCGGCGATCCGGCCGCCGCCGTGGTTCCGGAGGGCGAGACACGTCCGGAGATGGAGGACGACGAGCGGCTGCGCGGCGAGAAGGAGACCCTGGGCCTTTATCTCACCGGCCATCCGGTGGAGCGCTATCGCGCCGAGCTTGCGCAGTTGACCGGGAGCACCCTGCAGGCACTGGAGGCACAACTGGAGGACCGCCCGGACGAACCGAAGGCACGCTGGGGCAGGCAGGAGCTCGTACGGGTCGCCGGGCTGGTGGTCGGGGTGCGGGTGCGCAATACCCAGAGCGGGCGCATGGGAATCGCGACCCTGGATGACCAGACCGGGCGTGCCGAAGTGGTGCTGTTCAATGACGATTTCGCGACCTACCGACACTTGCTGGAACCGGACGCCATCGTGGTAGCCGAGGGTACGGTGACGCTGGATGACTATGCCGGCGGCGTACGCATGCGCGCGCGGACCGTCCACTCGCTGGACGAGGCGCGCGCGCAATGGGCACGCACCCTGCATCTGTGCCTGGAAGGGGTGCGGCCGGAGCAGGTCCAGACCCTGCGCGGGCTGATGGCGGAACACGGCAACGGACAGTGCCGGGTGCATCTGTGCTATCGCAAGGACGATCTGGAGGCCGAGCTTCGCCTGCCGGAGGACTGGACCGTGTGCCCGGACGAGCGCCTGCTGCGAGGCATCCAGCAGACTCTGGGACCGGAATGCGAGGCACGTGTGGTGTACGGGCGCTGACCCGCGGTCCCGGGCCCCGGCGGCGGGTCGGTCCCGAGACCGACTGGCGGCCAGGCGGCGAACATCGTGGCGATTGGTTACAATTCCCGTCCGCCGCCGATCTTCCGGCCGCGCCCGCGATCCGCCGCCACGTGCGGCGTGATGACGACGCAGTAGCGACCAACGGGACCCTGAATGAATCCGGACTTTCTCGACTTCGAACAGCCGATTGCCGAACTGGAAGCCAAGATTCGGGATCTGCGCTATGTCGGGGACGACAGCGAGGTCAACCTCCAGGAGGAGATCCAGCGCCTGGAGGAAAAGTGCCGTACGCTGACCCAGAGCATCTTTGCGAAGCTGACCCCCTGGCAGGTGGCGCAGATGTCCCGGCATCCGCGGCGCCCGTACACGCTCGACTATATCCCGGCATTGTTCGATGAGTTCGAGGAACTGCACGGCGATCGCACGTATGCCGACGATCCCGCGATCGTTGGCGGGGTCGCGCGTCTGGACGGGCGGCCGGTGATGCTGGTCGGGCACCAGAAGGGTCGGCAGACCCGTGACAAGGTCTATCGCAATTTCGGCATGCCACGGCCCGAGGGCTACCGCAAGGCGCTGCGCCTGATGGAGATGGCGGAACGCTTCCGCATGCCGGTCCTGACCTTTATCGATACCCCGGGAGCCTATCCCGGGGTCGGGGCCGAAGAACGCGGCCAGAGCGAAGCCATTGCCCGCAACCTGAGGGTGATGGCGCGCCTGGATACGCCGATCGTCGCCACCGTGATCGGCGAGGGTGGCTCCGGGGGCGCCCTGGCGATCGGGGTGGGCGATGCGACCCTGATGCTGCAGTACGCGACCTATTCGGTGATCTCTCCGGAGGGCTGTGCCTCGATCCTTTGGAAGAGTGCAGAGAAGGCACCGGAAGCGGCCGAGGCCCTGGGGATCACTTCCGAACGGTTGAAGGAGCTGGGGCTGATCGATCAGGTGATCAGCGAACCGCTGGGCGGTGCGCACCGGGATCCGGAAACCATGGCCGAACGCCTGCGCAGCGCGTTGCTGGAGACCCTGGAGCGGCTTGACGGGCTTGATCCGGAGAAGCGTCTGGAACGGCGTTACCGCCGGTTGATGGACTACGGTGCCTTCCAGGAAGCCGTCTCCTGAGCCCGCTCGCGGGGACACCTCTCCGGTCCGGGAGGCCCTGGGGGCCTTCCTGAGTCGACACCCCGGGATTCGGCGCCTGCGCGTCGGGTTCAGCGGCGGTCGCGATTCCAGCGTCCTGCTGCACGCCCTGGCCCAACTCGGTGTGCCGGGACTGGAAGCCATGCATGTCGACCACGGGCTGCGCCCGGACTCGGCGCAGCAGGCGCAGTTCTGCCGGCAGATCGCGAACGATCTGGATGTGCCGCTGGAGATCCGGTGCCTGGCCCCGCTGGAACCGCGTGGCAGCGGCATGGAGGCCGCAGCCCGGGCCGCCCGCTATGTGGCCCTGCGGGAGGGTCTTGGGGAGCAGGACATGATCCTGACCGCCCAGCACGCGGAGGACCAGGCCGAGACGTTTCTGCTGGCCGCGCTGCGCGGCAGCGGGCCCGACGGGCTGAAGGGCATGCTCCCGTTGCGGCGCGAGGGCGACACCTGGCTGGGCCGGCCGTTGCTGGAGCTCGGCGAACGCCCGCTCGCGGCGTATGCCGCCCAAGCGGGACTCGACTGGTTCGAGGATCCGAGCAACCGGGACACCCGCTTCGATCGCAATTTTCTGCGCCGGGAGATCATGCCGCGGCTGCAGGACCGGTTCGAGGTGTCGAATGCCCTGGTGCGCGCGGCCCGCTGGCAGCAGGAATCGGTGCGTCACCAGGAGGCCTATTTCGCGGGGCTGCTGACTGGGTTAGGCGATGCGGGGGGCGAGACCCTGGGGATTGCCGGCCTGCAGCGGCTCGAGCCACCTACCCGGCGGGGTCTGCTGCGTTACTGGTTGGGCCGGCGCGGGATTCGGCCGCCGGGTCACCGGCGGCTGGGCGAGTTTCTGCGGCAGGCGGCCGAAGGACGCGCGGAGGCTTCCCCCAGCCTGCGCTGGGCCGAGGGCTGGCTGCGGACCTATCGCGGCCGAATCTATGCCGGAGGTCCCGGCGACGGGGCGCCCGTGGTGAGTCCCCGAGTCTGGCCCGCCCACCAGGAGGAGCTGGTACTGGCTGATGGCCGGCGGCTGCGCCGTGCAGACCTGCCCGCTCTGGGGCTCCCGCGCGATGCGCCGCTGGAAGTGGTCGGACGCGAAGCGGGCGAGATCGTTCGGACGCCGCAGGGCCGGCGGTCGCTGAAGAAACTGATGCAGCAGCGTGGTATCCCCCCCTGGGAGCGCGATCGTGTCCCGTTGTTACGGCACGCGGACGGTACCCTGGTCGCGGTGTTCGGGGAGGGTGCCAGGGTGTGCGACAGTTGACGGGCGGGGGGGATTCTGCCAAACCTACACATCCTGTTCGGGCTGGGGGTGTTGCCGTGACCAATGCAACAAGACTCGGGTGGCGGGGCTCGGTCGGTGCGGTCCTGCTGGCGCTTGCGTTGCCGGTGCAGGCGGAGACACTGACCCTGACCACCGAGAACTATCCCCCCTTCAATTTCGAGACCGACTCCGGCGAGATCGACGGGATCTCGGTGCGCGTGATGCGCACCCTGCTGGAGGAGGCCGGGATCGAGGCGGAGATGCGCCTGCTTCCCTGGAGCCGGGCGTACGCGCTGGCACGTTCACGGGCCGGCACCTGTGTCTTTTCGACCACCCGGACGCCGGAGCGCGAGGCGCTGTTCGAATGGGTCGGCCCACTGGTCGACAACCAGTGGCATGCCTTTGCCCTGGACGACTCGGAGGTGGAAGCGGAACGCCTGGAGGATCTGCGCCCCTATCGGGTGGGGGGGTACCAGGATGATGCCGTCGCGTTGTACGTCGAAGCGCAGGGGATCCCGGTGGATACCGCACCGAACGATCGCCTGAATGCGCGCAAGCTGGCGGCGGGACGGATCGACGTCTGGGTCAGTGGCGAACACCTGGCACCCTGGTATGCCCGGCAGGAGGGTGTCGGGCCGCTGCGCTCGCTGTTCCCGTTCCATGACACGGTGATGTCGCTGGCCTGCCACCCCGACACCGACCGCGAGCTGCTGGATCGCCTGCAGCAACGGCTGGATGCGATGCGCGAGGATGGCCGCTACGCGGACATCGTGGCGGCCGTCCTGGATGCGACCGACGGAGACAATCATGAATGAGCCGCGCCCTGCTGGCAGTAACAGCCCCGGGGCCCTGATTGCACAGGAAGTGCTGGGGTTTCAGCGCAGCCTGGTGCGCAAGGGAATCATCTTCTCGTTTACCGGGTATATCTCCGAGGGGATCCTGAAGGCGCTGGGTGATGCCCTGCGCCAGAAGATCCGCCTGGAGGCCACCGATGCGAAGACCGTCAACCGGGTGTTCTCGGTGTTCGTCGAACAGGTGCAGAACATTATCCGATATTCGGCGGAGCGCATTGAAAATGCGGATGATCCACCAGTCGAACTGAGCTCCGGGATGATCACGGTGGGCTCCGAAGGCGGGCAGTTTTTCGTGATCTGCGGTAATGTCATTGCTCGCGAGGATGCCGATACACTGGATGCCCGTCTGGGCGAGCTGGCGCGCATGGACAGCCAGCAACTGCGCCAGTTCTACAAGGAAAAGCTGCGCGAGCCCCCCGAGGAGGGCAGCAAGGGCGGCAGTATCGGCCTGATCGAGATTGCGCGCCGTGCCAGCGAGCCGATTCAGTATGATTTCGAGCATATCTCCGAGACCCAGTCCTATTTTGTGCTGAAGGCCTATATCTGATGGCAGCGATGGAACCCGTCTACCACGAAGCCACCGATCGAACGCCCGAGGTGGCCTTCGATTTCGATGCGGGAACCTACCGGCTGGCGGGCGAGTCTTATCCGGAAGATGCCGCGAGCTTCTACGGGCCGTTGACCCAGGGGCTGCGGCGGGCGGTGGACGAGCGCTGCAGTGACCGCATCGAATTCACCGTCGAAATGGTCTATTTCAATAGCTCGACCGCCAAGGCCTTGATGAACCTGTTCCAGATCCTCGAGGACGGTGCCGAGGCGGGTATCGAGGTACGCATCAACTGGTGCTACCACGAGGACGACGAGACCATGGAGGAGTTCGGCGAGGACTTCTCCGAGGATTTTGCCCACGCCGACTACCGGATGTGTCCGACCTCATGAACACGCCCTCGCGCGGAGATCCGGAAGGCACCGGCCAGGACAAGGGTTCGCCGGAGGAGGCCGGGCTCGACACGCTTTCCGATTTCTCCCTGTTCGAGCAGGAGAAGATCGTGATGCGGCGCTCGGATCGCATGCTCGAGGCGCTGGACGAAGTCGCGGAAGGGGTCCGTACGCTGGCCAAAGCCTACAGCGAGGGCTATCGGGCCCAGCGCCGCTTGATGCGCATGAGCGATCGCATGCAGGCGGATCTGCAACAGGCCAACCGGCAGTTGCGTGAACAGGCGACCCATCTGGAGGAGCTGAATGCGGCGCTGTCCGAGGAGGTACAGGAGCGCGAGCGCCTGACCGCCGAACTCGAGCGCCTGGCGCTCGAGGATGCCCTGACCGGACTGTTTTCGCGGCGGCGGGTAATGGACTGTGTCGAGGCGCTGGCGGAGACCGTGGGCGATCGTGCTCAGTCTCTCGCGGTGATGATGCTGGATCTCGACGACTTCAAGCGGCTGAATGACACCTTCGGGCATGCGGCCGGGGACTATGCCCTGGAGACCTTTGCCGAGGTGCTGCGCGGCGAGCTGGGACCGGATCAGTGCGCCGGGCGCATGGGCGGCGAGGAGTTCCTGGTGGTTGCCGCGGATCTGGAACCGGATGCGGCGCGGGAACTGGCCGAGCGCATCCGCTGCGCCGTCGCAGAGACCCGCCCGTGCTGGAACGATGAGCCGCTGCCGCTGGCGGTCTCCATTGGCCTGGTGGTGACGGACGCGGCCTGGCCGGATGCCGGTGCCCTGGTCGCGGTTGCTGACGACCTCCTGTATCGCGCGAAACGCGAGGGCCGCAATCGCGTGGTGATGCAACACCACGGCGACGCGCGATGACCGCGGCGCGTGCCGCCCGTTCCCGCAGCCTCGTCGCGAAGCTGGCCGCGGCCACGTTGCTTGCGGCGCTGGCGCTCAGTCTCCTGTCGAGCGCCTACGTGGTCGCCAGTGACTGGCGCACGTTTCGCGCGCAGACCACTGAACAGCTTGAACGCCTGCTCAGCCTGGTGGCATCGCCGGCCGCCGAGTCCGCATTCCAGCTCAACGCCGACCAGGCGGAACGCCTGGCTCAGGGTCTGCTGGCGTTTCCGGAGGTTCGGGGCGTCGAGATCCTTGACGATTTCGGCGGTACCCTGGCCAAGGCGGAACGCGCGTCGGATGCTGCCGGACCCGCACTGGCGGGCTGGCTGTTCGATGACCTGGAATCCCATACCCGCGCACTGGCGCATCCCGACGCGCGCGGCCGTGAGGGGGTGGTCGGGCAGCTGACGGTGGAGACCGATCCGGATGTACTCGCCAACGCGTTTGTGGGGCGTCTGCGTGCCAGTGTGCTGACCAGCGTGGCGCAGGCGCTCATTGTGACGCTGGTGGTGGTCCTGATCTTCTACGCCCTGATGCTGGGTCCGATGCTCCGGATTCAGCGGGCCGTGGCGCGGACCGACCCCGATCGCCCCGGGGACTGGCCGCGCCCGCAGTTGGGGCATCATGCGAATGACGAGCTGGGCGCCCTGGACCAGTCACTGCACCACTTGCTGACGGCATTTCAGCAGGGTCTGGATGCCCGGGACGGTGCGCGCCGGGAGTTGAAGGCCCTGAACGAGGACCTGGAACAACGGGTAATCGCGCGTACTCGCGAACTGGAGGCCGAGAAGGCCGAGACCGAGCGTGCCCTGGAGCAGGTGGACGAGGCCAACCGTGAACTCGAGCGCAGCAACCGGCTGGTGGTCGAGAGTATCCGTTACGCCCGGCGGATCCAGACCGCGATGCTGCCGGACAAGCGGGCGCTGGACAGCCATATGGATGAGGTGCAGGTGTATTGGGAGCCGCTGCATCTGGTCGGCGGTGACTACTTCTGGCTGGAGGCGATCGACGGGCGCAGTGTGCTGGTGGTGGTGGACTGTACTGGCCACGGCGTGCCGGGGGCCTTTATTACCCTGGTAGTGGCTTCGGCGCTGGACCGGATCCTTCACGAGCACCGGCTGCTGGAGCCATCGGCGATCCTGCGCGAGATGGATCGCCTGGTGCGCAGCCGTCTGCGCCAGGATGGCGAGGATTCGGACTCGGACGACGGCCTGGAGGCCGCGGTCTGCGTGTATGACGACGCGAGCCGGCGGCTGGCGTTTGCCGGGGTTGGTCTGCCGCTGATCATGGAACGCGGGGGCGAGGTCGAGGAGATCCGGGGTGTACGCGGCGGGCTGGGCTACCGCAGCCTGGATCCGGCCCAGCCGGTTGACCACGTGGTGGAGGTCGAACCGGGTATGGAGTTCTTTCTGATTACCGACGGGGCACACGATCACGTGGGTGGCAAGCCACCGCGGTTGTTCGGGCGGCGTCGGCTGCGCAAGGTGCTTGCAGACAAGTCGGAGGAGGATCTCGCCGGCAAGATCGACGCCGTGGTACGGGCGCTGGAGGACTATCGCGGCGGTGAGCCACGCCGTGACGACATGACCCTGGTCGCATTCCGGCCCCGCGCGGCCGGGGTCGGGAGCGGGCTCGCAGAGGCCGCGAATGATTGAGCGAAATCGCCCGGTCTGGTAGCATTTCGGGCGTTTTCCGCCGCTTGTCGGCCGCATCCAGGGTCCCCGCATGACGCGCTATGTATTTATTACCGGAGGCGTGGTTTCGTCTCTGGGCAAAGGTATTGCATCGGCCTCGCTGGGGGCGATCCTCGAGGCGCGCGGCCTCAAGGTGACGCTGCTGAAGCTGGATCCCTACATCAACGTGGATCCGGGCACCATGAGCCCGTTTCAGCACGGCGAGGTGTTCGTGACCGAGGACGGCGCGGAAACCGATCTGGACCTCGGGCATTACGAGCGTTTCGTGCGTATCCGCACTACGCGGCGCAACAATTTCACCACCGGGCAGATCTACGAGAATGTGATCCGCAAGGAGCGCCGCGGCGACTACCTGGGCGGGACCGTACAGGTCATCCCGCACATCACCGACGAGATCAAGCGCTCGATCCGTGACGGCGCGGGGGATGCCGACATCGCGCTGATAGAGATCGGGGGTACGGTAGGTGATATCGAGTCCCTGCCGTTTCTGGAGGCGATTCGCCAGATGGGGGTGGAACTGGGCCACGAGAACGCCCTGTTCATGCACCTGACTCTGGTGCCGTTCATCGCTGCTGCCGGCGAGATCAAGACCAAGCCGACCCAGCACTCGGTGAAGGAACTGCGCTCGATCGGGATTCAGCCGGATATCCTGCTGTGCCGCTCTACCCACGCGATCCCCGAAGGGGAGCGGCGCAAGATTGCGTTGTTTACCAACGTGGAGGAAAAGGCCGTCATCTCGGCGGTGGATGTCGACAACATCTATAAGATCCCGTTGTGGCTGCATTCCCAGAAGCTCGACGACATCGTGCTGCGCAAGCTGCATATCGAGGCCCCGGCTGCGGATCTTTCGGACTGGAAGCACGTCGTCAATGCGATGGAATTCCCGGAATCCGAAGTGACTGTCGGGATGATTGGCAAGTACGTGGACCTGACCGAATCCTACAAGTCGGTGAACGAGGCCCTGACGCATGCCGGTATCCAGGTCGGGACCCGCGTACATATCCGTTACCTGGACTCGGAGAAGCTGGAAGGGGCGGATGCCGAGGCCCTGGACGAGCTGGGCGGTCTGGACGCGATCCTGGTGCCGGGCGGCTTCGGCGAGCGCGGGGTGGAAGGCAAGATCGCGGCGGTGCGCCACGCCCGCGAACAGGGGATTCCGTATCTCGGAATCTGCCTGGGCATGCAGGTTGCCGTGATCGAGTTCGCCCGGCATGTGGGGGGGCTGGAGGGCGCGCACAGCACGGAATTTGCCCCGGAGACCCCGCATCCCGTGATCGCTCTGATCACTGAATGGCAGGATGGCGAAGGCCGGATCGAACGTCGGGATTCGGACAGCGACCTCGGGGGCACCATGCGCCTCGGGGCGCAGAACGCGCGCCTGGCGAAGGGGTCGCGAATCGCCGAGGCCTATGGCCGTGAGCGTATCGAAGAACGTCACCGTCACCGGTTCGAGTTCAACAACGCCTATCGCGAGCGTCTGGAGGCAGCGGGATTGCGGATTTCCGGGGTTTCCGAATCGGGGGAACTGGTCGAGGCGGTGGAGCTGGCCGAGCACCCGTGGTTCGTGGGCTGCCAGTTCCATCCGGAGTTTACCTCGACCCCGCGTGACGGACATCCGCTGTTTACCGGCTTTATTCGCGCGGCGCGCGACTGCCAGGCCGCTCGTGCGCCGCAAACGGCAACCGCATTGACCGAGTAGCGTGTTTTCGCAGCCGCCGCGTACCGGGCCGGGTCGGCCCGGTCCGGCACGACAGGACAAGCAATGCATCTTTGTGGGTTTGAAGTCGGGCTGGACCAGCCCCTTTTTCTGATCGCCGGTCCGTGTGTGATCGAATCCGAGGCGATGGCGCTGGAAACCGCCGAGGCCCTGAAGACGATGGCGGATGAACTGGGGATCCCCTTCATCTACAAGTCCTCGTTTGACAAGGCGAACCGCTCGTCGACCGGCAGTTTTCGCGGTCTCGGGATGGACGAGGGGCTGCGGATTCTGGCACGGGTGAAGAACGAACTTGGCGTGCCGGTGCTGACCGATGTGCACGAGGATACCCCGCTGGAGGAGGTCGCGGCGGTGGTGGACGTGCTGCAGACCCCGGCATTTCTCTGCCGCCAAACGAATTTTATCCAGAACGTCGCGCGCCAGGGCCTTCCGGTGAACATCAAGAAGGGCCAGTTCCTGGCACCCTGGGACATGGGCAATGTGGTGGCCAAGGCTCGCGAGACAGGGAACGACCGGATCATGATCTGCGAGCGCGGGGCCTCGTTCGGTTACAACACCCTGGTCTCGGACATGCGTGGTCTGGCCCAGATGCGCCAGACCGGCTGTCCGGTGGTCTTCGATGCGACCCATTCGGTGCAGCAGCCCGGCGGTCAGGGTACGAGTTCCGGCGGCCAGCGGGAGTTCGTGCCGGTGCTGGCGCGGGCGGCGGTGGCGGCAGGCATCTCCGGGCTGTTCATGGAGACGCACCCGGACCCCGAGCGCGCGCTCTCGGATGGCCCGAATGCCTGGCCACTGGGGAAGATGGCGCAGTTGCTGGCGACCCTTAAGGTCCTGGATGCAAGCGTCAAGGAAGCCCCGTTTGCCGAGGCCGACTACGGTCTGGGGTGAGTGCACACGGTGGCGCCAGTGATTTGATCAGCGCCCGGCCGGCAGAAGGCCGGGTCGAAATTTCTTCAAGGAGAGAGCATGTCCCAGATTGCGGAGATTCACGCTCGCGAGATCATCGACTCGCGGGGCAACCCGACGGTCGAGGCCGACGTTGTGCTGGATTCCGGCGCGATGGGCCGGGCGGCCGTCCCTTCCGGTGCCTCGACCGGCGCGCGCGAGGCACTGGAGCTGCGTGACGACGAAAAACGGTATGGCGGCAAGGGGGTGCTCAAGGCTGTGGGTCACGTGAATGGCGAGATCCGTGATGCCCTGCGCGGCATGCAACTGGAACAGGCCGCGGTCGACCGGCGCATGCTGGAACTTGACGGAACCGAGAATAAGTCGCGCCTGGGCGCCAATGCGCTGCTCGCCGTGTCCATGGCGGTCTCGCACGCCCTTGCGGCGGATACCGAACAGCCGTTGTTCGAGGCGCTGGGCGGGGCCGAGGCCAACCTGCTGCCGGTGCCAATGATGAATATCGTCAATGGCGGGGCCCACGCGGATAACAGCGTGGATATGCAGGAGTTCATGATCCTGCCGGTGGGCGCGGACTCGCTGCGCGAGGCGGTGCGCTACGGCGCTGAGGTCTTCCATGCGCTGAAGAAGGTTCTGGCCAAACGCGGGCTGGCCACCGCGGTGGGCGACGAGGGCGGTTTTGCCCCGGACCTCCCGTCCAACTCTGCGGCGATCGAGGTAATCCTGGAGGCAATCCACAACGCCGGTTTCAAGGCGGGCGAGGACATCTGGATCGGGCTTGACTGTGCCAGTTCCGAGTTCTATCGCGATGGTCGCTACCACCTGGATTCGGAGGGCAAGGCCTTCTCCGCCGGCGAATTCTCCGAATACCTGGCGCACTGGGTTGACCAGTACCCGATCCTGACCATCGAGGATGGTATGGCCGAGGATGACTGGGATGGCTGGAAGACCCTGACCGAACGCCTGGGCGAGCGCGTGCAACTGGTGGGCGACGACCTGTTCGTGACCAACACGCGGATCCTGCAGGAAGGGATTGATAGGGGTGTGGCCAATTCCATCCTGATCAAGCTGAACCAGATCGGTACGGTGACCGAGACCCTGGAGGCCATCGAGTTGGCGCGTCGCGCCGACTACACGGCGGTGATTTCGCATCGCTCGGGCGAGACCGAGGATGTCACCATTGCCGATCTTGCCGTGGCGACCGGGGCCGGACAGATCAAGACCGGGTCGCTTTCGCGCTCGGACCGCGTGGCGAAGTACAACCAGCTGATCCGCATCGAGGAGCACCTGGGCAGCCGCGCACGGTATCCGGGCATGGATGCCTTCAACATTCGGCGCTAGGAGCCTGTTGGACTTGGG
This sequence comes from Pseudomonadota bacterium, assembly GCA_051747025.1. Taxonomy (GTDB): domain Bacteria; phylum Pseudomonadota; class Gammaproteobacteria; order Ectothiorhodospirales; family Ectothiorhodospiraceae; genus Thioalkalivibrio. The sequence goes on along the minus strand of JBNJFQ010000020.1, from coordinate 17,020 downwards.
CGATCGTCGCGATTGTGGCGGGAGAGAGAGGCCGTGTTTTCGGTCTCTCGAGGCGCATGGCAGGAATTCTGTAACGAGTGAGAGCGGGAAAAGGGTCCGCCCTCCCACACGCGCAGCAGCTCACTCCCATGTCCGACAGGCTCCTGGGTGGGTGCCGGGGTCACCGCCGGTGCATGCGTGCCTGGGTGCCGCGGGCATGGGCCCGTAGAATGCGGGACATGCACAGGCATCAGCGACTTCTTGCGGGGCCGGGGCGGAGGGTACGAGGGTACTGCGCCGCTCGTGTTTCGGGAGCGCCGCAATGCGTGCGGTGATGGCGATCCTGGGTGTGGTACTGGTCCTGCTGCAGTGGCCGTTGTGGTTCGGTGAGGGGAGCTGGAGCGATGTGCGTGAGTTGCGCGAGCAGCAGGAGGCGCAGGAACGCGAGAATGCAGAGCTGCATCAGCGCAATCGGGCGCTGGAGGCGGAGGTGCGGGATCTGCGTACCGGGACCGATGCAGTGGAGGAACGGGCGCGTCGCGACCTGGGCATGATCCGCGAGGACGAGATCTTCTTTTTTGTCGTCGGGGACGAGTCGAAGCCGGTGCCCGGGCCGGAGCGTCTGCCGGAGACGGTGGACGAGATCGAGACGGGACCTGCGGAATCCGGGGAACCGGACGAACCCGCGATCGACGACCCGCCGCTGGCCCCGGAGGAGGCCTTTGATGGCTGACTTGTCCATACAGGCCCCCGGACCTCGTTACTGGGCGCTGATCCCGGCGGCCGGAGTCGGCCGGCGGATGGGTGGAGACCAGCCCAAGCAGTTTCTGACCCTGGGAATGCAAAGCATCCTTTCGCATACCCTGTCGATCTTCCTGGAACACCCGCGCATCCGTGGCGTGGCGCTGGTGTTGGGCCCCGAGGTGGACCCCGATGCGCTGGATTTGCCGCTGGCCGGCGGCCGGTTGTTCCGGGTGGTCGGGGGAGCGGAGCGTGCCGACTCGGTCCAGAATGGGCTGGATTTCCTGGCCGAGCGCGCCGCCCCGGAGGACTGGGTGCTGGTGCACGATGCGGCACGCCCTTGTCTGCCGCTCACGGATCTCGATCGCCTCCTGGGCGAACTGGGGGACGATCCGGTGGGTGGACTGCTGGCGGCGCCCAGTACCGATACCATCAAGTGGAGCGACGGCGGCAGGGCGGTCGAGACGACCCTGGATCGAACGCGGGTATGGCGGGCTCTGACCCCGCAGATGTTCCGCCTCGGCATGCTGCGCGAGGCGAATACGGCGGCCCGGGCCGCGGGCCATCCGGTCACCGACGAGGCCAGTGCGATCGAGTTTTCCGGGCGTCGGCCTCGCCTGGTGGAGGGCTCGGCGGTCAATATCAAGATTACGCGCCAGGAGGACCTGGAGCTGGCGCGTCTGTACTTGATGCGACAGGGCCGCTTGCAGGAGGGGTATCGAGCATGAGTGGATTCCGTATCGGGCAGGGCTTCGACGTGCATGCCTTCGGGCCAGGGGATCACCTGGTGCTGGGGGGCGTGCATATCCCGTTTGACCGCGGCCTGGTGGCACACTCCGACGGAGACGTGTTGTTGCATGCCCTGTGCGATGCATTGCTTGGGGCGGCCGCGCTGGGGGATATCGGGGGGCATTTCCCGGATACCGACACGGCGTTTCGCGATGCCGACAGCCGTGAATTACTGCGCGAGACGCTGCGTCGGGTGGGGGATGCCGGCTGGCGACCCGTGAACGTCGACAGCACTCTGATTGCGCAGGCGCCGAAGCTGGGGCCGCATATCCCGTCGATGCGCGAGCACCTCGCCCATGACCTCGGTCTGCCGCCGGGCGCAGTAAACATCAAGGCCACGACCACGGAACGCCTGGGCTGTATCGGACGCGAGGAGGGCATTGCGGCGCAGGCGGTGGTCCTGCTGGAACCTGTATCCGGCATGTTGCGGGTATGACGACGCACGTGCTCGGGATTGATCACGTCAGCCTGGTGGTGGCGGACCCGGAGCGCGCCGCGCGCTTCTATCAGGGGATACTGGGGTTGCAGCCGTTGGAGCGCCCGGAGCTGGGATTCCCGGGCCTGTGGTACGCCCTGGGGCGGGGGCAGACGCTGCACCTGCTCGCGGTTGCGAATCCCGATCCGGTCGAACGCGGGGTACGCGGGGGACGTGACCGCCATCTCGCATTGCAGATGGCGGATCTCGCGGGTGTGCTGGCGAGGCTGGAGCATGCCGGGGTGGCGATCGAACGCAGTCAGTCCGGGCGGCCCGCGGCGTTTGTACGTGACCCCGATGGCAATACCATCGAACTGCTCGGGGGCTGCGGATAGCGGACCGGGACTGGACAGGTCGGGGGGGATGACGATGGACGGGCGTTACGTACTCGCGCTGGATCAGGGCACCACGAGCTGCCGGGCGATCCTGTTCGACCGCGATGCCAGTATGGTCGGGATCGCGCGCAAGGAACACACGCAGTTCTACCCCCACCCGGGCTGGGTCGAGCACGACGCAATGGAGATCTGGGGTGCCCAGATCGGTGTGGCGCGCGAGGTTCTGGAGCGCCAGGGGGTCAAGCCTGCGGAACTCGCGGCGCTCGGCATCACCAATCAGCGCGAGACGACAGTGGTGTGGGATCGCCATACCGGCGAGCCGGTGTACAACGCCATCGTCTGGCAGGACCGGCGCACCGCGGGCTTCTGCGATACGCTGAAGATACGGGGTCTCGAGCAGACGATCCGCGACACGACGGGTCTGGTGGTGGATGCCTACTTTGCAGGCACGAAACTGCACTGGATCCTGGAGCACGTCGAAGGTGCGCGCGAGCGTGCGGAGCGCGGCGAGTTGCTGTTCGGCACCATGGATACCTGGCTGGTCTGGAACCTGACCCGTGGTGCTCGCCATGTCACCGATTACTCCAACGCGGCGCGCACTATGCTGTACAGCATCCACGCCCTGGACTGGGATGCGGAACTGCTGCGCGAGCTCGAAATACCCGCAGCGATGCTGCCCAAAGTCCACCCTTCCAGCGGGGTGGTGGGCGCCGCCGGAGCCGAGCTGTTCGGTGGTGTGGAGGTCCCGATTGCCGGTATCGCCGGTGATCAGCACGCGGCGCTGTTCGGCCAGACCTGTTTCGAGCCGGGCATGGTCAAGAATACCTATGGCACGGGTTGCTTCCTGCTGATGCACACCGGCGAGCGGCCGGTCGCATCCCGTCAGGGGCTGCTGACGACCCTCGCCTGGGGTGTGGACGGCAGGGTGGAGTATGCCCTGGAGGGTTCGATCTTCATCGCGGGCGCGGCGGTGCAGTGGCTACGCGACGAACTCAAGCTGATCGACTCTGCCGAGGACTCGGAATACTACGCGGGCAAGGTGGAGGACTCCGGTGGGGTATATGTCGTGCCGGCGTTTGCCGGACTGGGGGCGCCCTACTGGGATATGTATGCACGCGGCGCAATCTTCGGTCTGACCCGGGGCACGCGCAAGGAACACATCACCCGTGCCACGCTGGACGCGATGGCCTACCAGACTCGCGATGTGATAGAGGCGATGCAGACCGATTCCGGCATCACGCTGAAATCCCTGAGGGTGGACGGCGGTGCAGTGGCAAACGACGTACTGATGCAGTTCCAGGCCGATCTGCTGGGGGTGAAGGTGGAACGCCCGGAGGTGATCGAGACGACCGCCCTGGGGGCCGCGTTCCTCGCTGGCCTCGCGGTCGGGTTGTGGCGACGCGATGAACTGGTCGGCAAGGGGCGGATCGAACGGGTATTCGAGCCGCGGATGGAGCCCGGGGCGCGCGAGCGCTGTTACCGGGGCTGGAAGAAGGCCGTGCGGCGCAGCATGGACTGGGCCCGCAACGACGATCCGGAAGCTCCCGAGGGATAGCCCCTGGTGGTCGTGTCATCCGACTTCTCGTCCAGCCATCACCGGACAGGCCGCAGGGGCGCGGCTACTGAAAACACCATCGTCGGATTCGGGTCCAGCGGCGATGTGCGCCGGGGCCGGCGAGAAAGCATCCCGGGTTCGACGGGTCGGCAGGGAGAGCGGTACGGGGCGGGAGGTCGAGGGCGCGGGGCGCGTCAGGTGGTACTGGCGGGCTCGGCGGCCAGGCGGCCAGCCTGATAGTCGCTGATCGCCTGCTCGATTTCCTCGCTGGTGTTCATCACGAACGGGCCGTAGTGGGCGATCGGCTCCTCCAGCGGGCGGCCCTTGAACAGCAGCGCCTGTGCGTCCTGCTGCGCGATCAGGTGGACCTGGGTGTTGCCGTGCCACACGCCCATCTGCCCGGCCCGCAGGCCATTCAGCTCGCCCTCGTACACGTAGGCAAGGACGCGATCGCTGAGGGCGACCGCCAGTGACAGCCGGTAGCCGGCCGGCAGGGAGAGGTCGGCCATCGCGGCTCCCTCGCCCAGCTGGTCCAGGGGCCCTTCGGTATCGCCGGCGCTGGTCTGCCAGGAGCCGGCGATTGCCTTGAATCGCAACGGGTCGTCGTCTTCCGGGAGGTGGCGCATGGCGTCGGCGCGGATGTCGCGATAGCGCGGCGGGTCCAGCTTGCGTCGCGCCGGCAGGTTGACCCACAGCTGGAAGCCGTGCAGCCCGTCACTGTCGAGTAACGGCATCTCGGAGTGGATCACCCCGCGCCCGGCACTCATCCATTGCGCCTCGCCGGCCTCGATTCGGCCCTGGTTGCCCATCGAGTCTTCGTGGGTCAGGCCGCCGTGGACGAGGTAGGTAAGGGTCTCGAATCCACGATGCGGGTGGGACGGGAAACCGCCGACATAGTCCTCGCGCGCGCTCGCTTTCAGCTCGTCCAGCATCAGGAACGGGTCCAGCCCGCCATTGAAATCGTGGATGCGGCGAATCTTGACCCCGGCCCCGTCCTGGGTCGGATGGGCCGAGTGAACGCTGTCAGGGGGCGTGGGTGTCATGGCGGTCTCCTTCGCGTAAGGGATGCACTTTACCGACCATGGAAACGAAAGAAAATTGCATGGGGCGCGGCTGGCCCGGCCCCGCAGGGGGGCGGACGGGGGCGGAGCGCCCGACGGGACGGGTTATGCCGGGTCCGGGAGCGTCCAGGCGTCGGCGAACGCCTCCAGGCTCTCGACAAAGTCGGGTTCGTGGTCCGGACGGTTGATGGTCAGGTGCAGCATGACGGCATCGGGTTTCGGGGGATGCCCGGTGGTCAGGGTCCAGGCGAGTCCGTTGGGACATCCCGGCAGGGAGAATCGGACACCCCCATTGATACATTCCCGGTGCACACGGAATTCGCCCCACAGGCAGTACACGATGCCGGCATCGGGGCCCTGGTCTTCGATCAGGGTGTCGATTGCGTCGCAATGGCCTGGCAATGCGGGGACCGTCAGGGTTTGTTGCAGGTCCTCGGGGCTCGTGCGGCTGGTGATCTGGCGGAAGAATTCCATGGTGTTTGCGCAGACACGCAGGTGTGTGCTGCTAGACCTCCGGTGTAGTGCCGCCACGCGGCAGAAAGACGGGATACCCGTCGATCTCGCCAACGCTCAGCGGCTGGTTGTACAGGCGTTCCAGGGCTGTGGGCACGAGCATGGTCGTGGTCGGGCCCCAGCAGGCCTGGCCGTCGGGAAACAACAGTAGCAGGTGATCGCAGTAGCGTGCGGCCAGGTTTACGTCGTGCAGGACCAGCACGCCGGCACGGCCCTGATCGACGCTGGCGCGGACCCGGTCCAGTACGGCGATCTGGTGATGCAGGTCGAGTTGGCTGGTGGGCTCGTCCAGCAACAGGACGCGCGGGTCCTGGGTCAGCACGGTGGCGATCGCCAGGCGCTGCCGTTCACCGCCCGACAGCGTATCCACCAGACGGTCCTCCAGGCCTTCCAGGTCCACCTCTGCGAGCGCATCGCGTGCGAGCTGGTAGTCCTCGGCGGACTCGATGTCCCACGGGCGCAGGTAGGGGTGGCGTCCGATCAGCGCTGTCTCCAGTACCGTGGCCGGGAAACCGTCGTGGTGCGTCTGAAAGACCAGGCCCAGGTGCCGGGCCAGTTGGGGGCGTGCGAGGCTCGAGAGGCGTTGGCCCTGGACCTCCACATGTCCTGCCCGCGCCGGGCGCAGCCCGGCCAGGGTGTGCAGCAGCGTGCTTTTGCCCGCGCCGTTGGGCCCCAGGATGCCCCAGCACTGCCCGGGGTTCACGGTCAGCTCGAGGGATGATCCGGCGGGACGTCCCGGGACGTCGATGACCAGATCGCGGGTGGACAGCAGGGTTTGTGGACCGGGCGGTTCATGGACACTGTGCGCGCCCGGGTGCGAGGCATCATGCGCTCGGTGTGCCGCCGGGGCGGTGAGGGGGGAATGCGCCATCAGCGGCTCCGGTACAGCAGGAACAGGAACACGGGGACTCCCAGCATCGCGGTGATCACGCCGACCGGCAACTGTTCGGGCGCGATCATGGTGCGCGCCAGGGTGTCGGCCAGCGTGAGCAGGATGCCGCCGCCTAGTGCGGAAGCCGGCAGGATCACGCGCTGGTCGTTACCGAAGATCAGGCGCAGCATGTGCGGCACGATCAGCCCGACAAAGCCGACCGCGCCGACCTGCATCACGGCGGTGGCGGTAATAAGCGCCGCCGCGATGTAGACGCTCCATTCCACCGGACGCACCGCTACGCCCAGCGCGGCCGCCTGCATCGGGCCGCGCGCGAGGACGTTCAGGGTCCGGCCCAGCGGCAGCGCCAGCAGCACGACCAGGACCAGCACGATCCAGGCAGGGTAGGGGTTGCGGGCATGGGAGACGTCGCCCATCAGCCAGTAGAGCATGCCCGGCAGCTCGGCCGTTGGGCTGACTGCCAGCAGGAAGCTGATCATGGCGCCCCAGCCCGCGGCGACCACGACACCGGTCAGGAGCAACCGGGTCGGGGTCCAGCTGCCAGTGCCGTGTGCCAGGCCGAACACGATGACCGTGGACAGCAGTGCCCCGGCGAATGCGGCCAGTGAGATCGAGAACATCGACAGGCCCGCGAGCATGGCCAGAAGGGCCCCGACGGACGCACCTCCGGAGAGGCCGAGGACGTAGGGGTCGGCCAGCGGGTTGCGCAGCAGGACCTGCATCAAGGCCCCCGCCAGCCCCAGCAGTCCGCCGGCCGCGAAGGCGGCCAGGGCACGCGGAAGACGCAACTCCAGGACCAGCGTGTCATGCAGTCGGCTCCCGTCTCCCGCCACGATGGCGAGCAGATCCGCGGGCGCGATGGCGACACTGCCGAAGGCCAGCGCGATCAGGATCGCCAGCAGCGACGCGGGCATCAACACCGTAGTGGCAAGAAGAAAGGACCGGGTCACGGGTGTTCAGTCAGTCCGGCGCGAGCGGGCGCGTTCCAGCTCTTCGCACATCAGCCGCGTGCCTTCCACGATGCGCGGGGTATGACGCTGAAGCAGCGACGGTGGAATGAAGTACAGATTGTCGCGCTGCACGGCGGTCATGTCCTCCCACTGCTCCCAGGCGAGGACCCAGTCGGGGCGGTCCTCGCCCATCCCGCCGCCGATAATGACCTCCGGATCGGCCTCGATCACCGCCTCGCGGTCCATGCGCGGCACCAGTCGATCCAGGTGCCCGAACACGTTCACGCCGCCACACAGACGGATGGCCTCGCTGATCAAGTGGTCGTCGTTGACGGTCATCAGTGGCTGTTCCCAGACCTGGTAGAAAAGGCGCACCGGATCACGGTGTTCATAGTCCATGCGCAGGGTCTCGATCTCGTCGAGAAAAGCCTGTACGGCCGCCTGGCCCTGTTCCTCGGTGCCGGCCAGCCGGGCCATGCGGCGCATACTGGCGGCTACGCCCTCGAAGCTGCGTGGCTCGGAGATGTAGACGTCCAGGCCCAGAGCCCGCAGGCGCTCGATCTGCGAGGCGGAGTTCCCGCTGCGCCAGACGACCACCAGGTCCGGATCGAGCTGTACGAGGCGCTCCAGGTCGATGCGGCTGTAGCCCCCGATTCGCGGGATCATCTCGGCTTCCGGCGGGAAGTCGCTGTGTTGCGTCACCCCCACCAGCTTGTCCCCGGCGCCGACCGCAAACAACACCTCGGTGATGTGCGGGGCCAGGCTGACGATGCGTTCGGCGGGCTGGTCGAGCTGGACCTGGCGGTTGTCATCGTCGGTCACCGAGACGGGGCCGGCCAGTGCGGTTGCGGTGCAGAGGACCACCGCGACCAGGAGCACAAGGTGCCGGAAGGGTCTGGTTAAAGACATGAATGATCCGATGGTTGTATATGTCACGTAAAGTGATGAGTGCGGAATTTTTCGCCTGGCCTGAAGCGTGCGAAAGCCGCTCATCATAGCAGCAAGAACGAGATGGTTTGGTACCCAAATTGGTCGGGCGGCTGTCGAACGCGTATCATGACGCCGCTTGGATCAGGTGCCCGCGACCCGCGGGTGAAACGGGAAGCCGGTGCAAATCCGGCGCTGCCCCCGCAACGGTAATCGAGCGGCGAAACGCACCGCGGACTCGGCCACTGTGCCCCGAACAGGGTACGGGAAGGCGTCTGCCGGATCGGGATCGCCCGACGCTCGCAAGCCCGGAGACCGGCCTGAATCATAAAGATCTCTGCGACCGTGCGGCGGGCAACGGTCGGGGGCGTTGGCCTCGTCCCCGAGGCTGGTTCCTTCCGTTGCGCCCTGCCGTCGCCTCGACGGACACTCATGACGACCTCAGATTCCAGTGATACGCAACACCATCCGAACGCGTTCGCCTCGGCGGAACGCGAGGCGGTTTATCGCGCGGTCAACGAGCGCCGGGACATGCGGCAGTTTCGTCCGGATCCGGTGGACGGCGATGTCCTGCGGCGGTTGCTTGAGGCGGCGCATCGCGCGCCGAGCGTGGGCTACATGCAGCCCTGGCGCTTCCTGCGCATTACCGACCCGGCGGTGCGCGAGGCGCTGCACGTCCACGTGGCGGACGAACAGGCCCGTACCGCGGAGGCCTGTGGCGATCGGGCGGCGGAGGTGCATCGCTTGAAGCTGGAGGGCATCCGCGAGGCGAGCGAGCTGCTGGTCGTGGCCCTGGCCGATGGCCGCGAACGCTATGTGCTCGGCCGGCGGACCCTCCCCGAGATGGATCTCTGTTCCGCCGCCTGTGCGATCCAGAACCTGTGGCTGGCCGCCCGCGCCGAGGGCCTGGGCATGGGCTGGGTCTCCCTGTTCGACCCGGACTGGCTGGCCAGCCGGCTGGAGATCCCCGAGGGCGGGTATCCGATCGCGGTGCTGTGCCTGGGGCATGTGGAACGCTTCTATGACCGACCGATGCTGGAGACCGCGGGCTGGGACCGCCGCCGCCCCCTGGAAGGTCTGGTGTTCCAGGATCGCTGGGGCACGCCGTGCGAGCTGGCCGAGTCCCCGGATATGCGGGAACCCGGCGCGGGTCCGAATGGGGCATCCGGGTGCGGCCAGGCATGAGCACCTTTCTGATCCTGATCGGCGCCCTGGTCCTGGACCGGCTGTTGGGCGACCCGCGGCGGTACCATCCTCTGGCGGGATTCGGCCAGCTCGCGGCCTGGTCCGAATCCCGCTGGCATGCGCCGAGTCGTGCCCGCGGTGCGCTCCTTCTCGCGGCGATGGTCCTGCCCTGGGTGGCACTGGCCGCACTGGGCGCCTCGCTGGCCTGGGGGTGGGTTCTGACGCTGGTGGTCCTGACGCTGGCGATTGGCTGGCGCAGCCTGGACGAGCATGCAGAGGTGGTGGCCGAGGCCCTGGAGAAGGATGACCTGTCGGGTGCCCGAACCGGCGTCGGCATGCTGGTCAGTCGCGACGCGGCGGCCCTGGACGAGCGCGAAGTGAGTGGTGCGACCATCGAGTCGGTGCTGGAGAACGGCAACGATGCGTTGTTCGCCACGATCTTCTGGTTCCTGGTGGCCGGTGCGCCGGGCGTGGTGGCCTATCGTCTGGTGAACACGCTGGACGCGATGTGGGGTTATCGCAATGACCGTTTTCGCTCGTTTGGCTGGGCCGCCGCGCGCCTGGACGATGCGATGAACCTGATCCCGGCCCGTCTCACGGCGCTGGCCTATGCACTGGCCGGTCGTGGCCAGGATGCCCTGCAGTGCTGGCGCGAGCAGGCGGTCGGCTGGAAGAGCCCGAACGCGGGGCCCGTGATGGCCGCGGGCGCAGGTTCACTGGGTGTGGTCCTGGGTGGCCCGGCGCCCTATGGCGGGCAGCGCGAGTGGCGCCCCCGTCTGGGGATGGGCCGCATGGCCGACGCGGCGGGCATTCGTCAGGCGATTATGCTGGTGGATCGTGCGCTGGCTATCTGGATGGCCTTTATTCTGGCCGGGGTGATTGTCGTTGTCCTTTTCTGAGGCCCAATCGATGCAGACACCGGAGCCGAAGGCACTGATCCAGGTGCACGGGGGTGGTATCCGCCAGGCGGCCGCACGCTACGGGATCCCCGAGGCCGACTGGCTGGATCTCTCCACGGGCATCAACCCGCATGGCTACCCTGTGGGCGAGCTCCCGCCAGCGGTCTGGGCACGCCTGCCGGAGCCGGACGACGGCCTGGAGGCAGCGGCTGCCGCCTATTACGGCACCGGGGCGCTGGTGCCGGTGCCCGGTTCCCAGGCGGCGATCCAGCTCCTGCCCGCGCTGCGGGAAGGCCCTTCGCGCGTGGGTATCTTCGAGCCCAGCTACAACGAGCACGCCCGGGCCTGGCACGGGGCCGGGCACGATGTCGTCCCGCTGGACGGGGATTCCATCGAGGCCGCATTGCCCGGCCTGGACGTGCTGGTGCTGGTCAACCCCAACAACCCGACCGGGCAACGGTTCGACCGGGCGGACCTGCTGGCGTGGCATGCGGCCCTGGCCGCGCGCGGCGGCTGTCTGATCGTGGACGAGGCGTTCATGGACGTGACACCGGAGGCAAGCCTGGCGAAGGACGCGCCGCGCGAGGGGCTGGTGGTGCTGCGCTCGCTGGGCAAGTTCTTTGGCCTGGCCGGGGCGCGCGTGGGATTTGCCATTGCGGAGGACGCGCTGCGCACGCGACTGGCCGCCCGGATGGGGCCGTGGGATCTGGCCGGCCCGTCCCGCTGGATCGCCACCCAGGCGCTGTCGGACCGGGCCTGGCAGGTCGAGACACGTGGCATGCTCCAGGTACGTGGCCAGCGCCTCGCGGACTTGCTGCGCGACCAGGGACTGGAACCCGCCGGCGGCACCGCGCTGTTTCAGTGGTGCCGCGTGGCCGACCCGGCGGGCTGGCAGGATCACCTGGGGCGGCAGGGCATCCTGGTGCGGCGGTTTGATCGGCCGGGCAGCCTGCGTTTTGGCCTGCCGGGGCAGGAACACGAATGGAAGCGCCTGGAGCAGGCACTGGGGGTGTCGTGATGGGTGCGACGCTGATGGTGCAGGGGACGACCTCGGATGCCGGCAAGAGCGTACTGGTCGCGGGACTGGCGCGCGTGCTGCACCGGCGCGGGCTTTCGGTGGTGCCGTTCAAGCCGCAGAACATGGCGCTGAACAGCGCGGTCACGGACGACGGGGGCGAGATCGGGCGCGCCCAGGCGCTGCAGGCGGCAGCCTGTGGCCTGGAACCACATACCGATATGAATCCGGTACTGCTGAAGCCCAGCTCGGACCAGGGCGCGCAGGTGATCATCCACGGTCGGTCGGCGGCGGAGCTGGATGCGCGGGCCTACCACGACTACAAGGCGGTGGCACGCGAGGCAGTATTGTCCTCGCATGGCCGTCTGATCGCACAGTACGACCACGTCCTCGTGGAGGGCGCGGGGTCGCCGGCGGAGATCAACCTGCGTGCCGGCGACATTGCCAACATGGGCTTTGCCGAGGCCGTGGACTGTCCCGTGATCCTGGTCGCGGACATCGACCGGGGCGGGGTGTTCGCGCATCTGGTGGGCACGCTGGCGCTTTTGAGCGAGACAGAGCGCGCGCGGGTGCAGGGTTTCGTGATCAACCGCTTTCGCGGTGATATCGGCCTGCTGAGACCCGGCCTCGACTGGCTGGAGCAGGAGACCGGGAAGCCCGTGCTCGGCGTGATTCCGTACCTGCACGGGCTTTATCTGGATGCCGAGGACGCCCTGCCGCGCGCGGCGATGCCTTCGACGCCTGCGGATGCGCTGAAGGTGGTCGTGCCGGCCCTGCCGCGCATCTCCAACCACACGGACTTCGACCCGCTGCGGCTGCATCCGGCCGTGGACCTGCGCTTTGTTGGTCCCGGCGAATCCCTGCAGCCCGCCGATCTGGTCATCCTGCCGGGTTCGAAGGCCGTGCGCGACGACCTCGTCTGGCTGCGGGAACAGGGCTGGGAGGCCGCGCTGGAGCGGCATGTACGCTACGGCGGCAAGGTGCTGGGTATCTGCGGCGGCTTCCAGATGCTGGGGCGTGCGGTACACGACCCGGATGGGGTGGAGGGCCAGCCGGGCTCCACCTCGGGACTGGGCTGGCTGGATATCGAGACCCGGCTCGCGCCGGAGAAGCACCTGGAGCGGGTGCGCGGAGATCGCGTGCTGGATCGGGAGGCCGGCGTGGAGGGTTACGAGATCCATGCGGGTGTGACGTTCGGGCCGAGCCTGGGGCGGGCCCTGCTGCACCTGGAACACGGTCCGGATGGCGCGCGCAGCGAGGATGATGTGGTGGCCGGCACCTATGTCCACGGCGTGTTCGATACATCGGACGCCGCCGAGGCCCTGCTGCACTGGGCCGGAATGCGTAGCGGGATGCAGAAAGGGGAAGACCTGGCAACGGCGCGCGAGCGCGGCCTGGAACGCCTCGCCGATTTTCTGGAAGAACACCTGGATATGAAATATATACGGACTCTTCTGCAAGCCAAATCGATGGAGCCGGTGGCATGAAGACCCTGGTGCTGGGTGGGGTACGCTCGGGCAAGAGCCGGCTGGCGGAACAACTGGCGGTGGCCAGCGGCCTCCCCGTGACCTACGTGGCGACGGCGCGCGCGGACGATGCCGAAATGGCGCGCCGGATCGAACGCCATCGCGCCGACCGGCCTGCAGACTGGGGTCTCGTCGAGGCAGACACGGGCCTGGCCCGGGCACTGGAGCAGGCCGCGGGACCGGTGCGGTGCCTGCTGGTGGACTGCCTGACTCTGTGGCTGACCCAGCTCCTGTGCACCGATGACGAGTGCCGGATCGAGCGTGAGCGCGAGGCGTTGATCGAGACGGTTCCACGCCTGCCGGGCACGCTGGTGTTCGTCTCCAACGAAACGGGCATGGGGATCACGCCCATGGATGCACTGTCCCGTCGCTTCGCCGACGAGGCCGGCTGGCTCCACCAGCGCCTGGCGCCGTCCATGGATCGCGTGCTCCTCACCGTCGCCGGCCTCCCGCATGTGCTGAAGGGCGAACCGCTCGACTGATCGCACATGCTCGATAAACGCAAGGTCATTGCGGGGAGCGCAGCGGCGAAGCAATCGGCCCGGGCGAGCAGGACGCTGGACGACAACGCGGTGGGATGAACCAACAGATTGCCACGTCGCCTGCGGCTCCTCGCAATGACGGGTTTGGGGATACAGCGATGAAACCGACAAACGCAAAGAGCAATAGAGGTACACGGTGACCGAAGACTGTGACTGGCTGCAGGTGCCGCCGGCGACCCTGGACACCGACGCCCGACAGGCCGCGGCTGAACGGCAGGCCCAGCTGACCAAGCCGCCCGGGTCGCTCGGGCAACTGGAGGCGATCGCCGAACGCCTGGCCGGCATGCAGGGGCAGGAAAAGCCCAGCCTGGAGAACGTCCACATCGCGGTGTTTGCCGGCGATCACGGCGTGGTGGCCGAGGGCATCTCGCGCTTTCCGCAAGCGGTGACGGCGCAGATGGTCGCGAACTTCGCGACGGGCGGGGCGGCGATCTCGGTGCTGGCGCGGCACCTGGGCGCCTCCATCGAGGTGATCAACCTAGGCACGGTCGCGGATCCGCCTGCCGTCAGCGGCGTGCAGCAACTGAACCTGGGTCCCGGAACGGCCAACCTGGCCCGCGAACCGGCCATGACGCCGGCGCAGCTGGAACGCGCCCTGAATGCCGGCCGTCAGTGCGCGGAACGCGCGCGGCGGGGTGGGGCCCAAGTATTCATCGGCGGCGAAATGGGGATTGGGAACACGACCGCCGCTGCCGCACTGGCTTGCTCACTGTTGGATCTGCCTCCGGTCGATCTGGCCGGCCCCGGTACGGGGCTGGATGCCAATGGCGTGCGCCACAAGGCCGAGGTGATCGATCAGGCCCTGCGAACTCACGCGGGTGTACGTGGCGAGGCACTTGGCAGCCTGCGTTGTCTGGGTGGCTTCGAGATTGCCGGGCTCGCCGGGGCGTATATCGCCGCGGGGCAGATCGGATTGCCGGTGCTGGTGGACGGCTTTATCAGCACCTCGGCGGCGCTGGTGGCGGAGCGTCTGTGCCCGGGCACGGCGGACTGGTTCATCTATGCCCACAGCTCGGCGGAACCGGGTCACCGGCGCCTGCTGGCGGCGCTGGAGGCCGAGCCACTGCTTGATCTCGGCATGCGCCTGGGCGAGGGGAGCGGGGCAGCCACGGCCGTGCCCCTGCTGCGCCTGGCCTGCGAGCTGCATTCGGCGATGGCCACCTTCTCCGAGGCGGGCATCAGTGGAGAGGACGCTTGAGCGCCGAGCCTACGCGCATCGGTCTGCTGCGCCACGGCGAGACGACCGGGCAGGGTTTTCGTGGACGTGGCTGTGACGACCCCCTGACCCTGGAGGGCGAGCAGGCGATGCGAGCGGCCTTCGAGACCTCGGGCGAGTGGGATCGTATCGTTTGCTCCCCCTTACAGCGCTGCCGGCTTCCGGCCGAGCGCTTTGCCCAGGCGGCGGGGCTCCCGGTGCAATGTGACGCCCGCCTGCAGGAGCTGCATTTTGGTGACTGGGAAGGGCGTACTGCCGATCAACTGATGCAGGCGGATGCCGAGGCCCTGGGTCGGTTCTGGCAGGACCCGTTCGGGTGCCCGCCGCCCAATGGCGAAGACCTGGGCGACTTCCGCGACCGGGTGCTGGCCGGCTGGGAGCAGAGCGTGATCGCGCCGGGTGATCGCGTGCTCGTGTTCACGCACGGCGGGGTCATCCGCCTGCTGCGCGCCCATCTGGAGGGTTGGCCGCTGGAAAAGCTGCTGTCCATCGAGGTGCCGCTGGCCTCGCTGCATGTGGTCGAGCCAGGCCGACGTGAAGGGCTGCCCGCGTGATCGGGCAGGAGATATGCTGGAGGCCAGCCCGCTGGCCGATCGGGAGTATGCCAGCGCCCCATCGGCCAGGGGGCTGGCCTCCTACAGGCAGGAATGGCGGAGGGGGCGTATGAGCGCTGTGATGACGCCGCTCTGGCTGGCCATCCAGTTCCTCACACGCCTGCCGACCCCCGCGCTGGAGCTGCGCCCCGAGGACCTGGGCCGTTCGGTGCTCGCGTATCCGCTGGTGGGGCTGGTCCTGGGCCTGATCGTGGTGCTCGTCGGAATCGTGTTGTCCTCCATTCCGGGTGCGCCGACGCTTCTTGTCGCGGCACTGGTGCTGACCGTCTGGGTCGGCTTGACCGGGGCGCTGCACCTGGACGGGCTGGCGGATACCGTGGATGCCTGGGTCGGCGGTCAGCGGCACCCGGAGCGTGCCCGCGCGATCATGAAGGACCCTGCCTGTGGCCCGATGGCCGTCGCCGCGCTGATCCTGTTGCTGTTGTTGAAAGGCACGGCACTGGTGGCCGTGATGGAGGCGGGGGCCTGGATGGCCCTGTTGCTTGCGATTGTGCTAGGCCGTCTGGTGCCCCCGGTCCTGTTTCTGACGACGCCGTATGTGAATCCGGCAGGACTGGGGGCCGAGATGGCGCAACACCTGCCGCGCAGGGCCGCGATCGGCACGCTCGGTGTGGCAGCCCTGCTGACGATGGTGCTGGGGCTGCTCTCGGGCCTGTGGGGCGTGATTCCGGCCCTGCTCGCTGGCGCGCTGCTGCTGTGGGGCGCCATCCGCCTCCTGAAGCGCTGGCTCGGCGGCTTTACCGGCGACACTGCCGGCGCCACGTTGGAGCTGGTGGAGACCTCCGTGCTGGTCATCCTGGTGCTGACGTTCGGCTTGCAGTAGACCCCCTCAATGCGGCGAGGGCCCTCCCATCGCCTTGTCCAGCAGTGCCAGACCTTCCTGTTCTCGGCCTTGCCCGCGCAGGGCACGAGCCCGGAAACGGGTTTCCGCGTCGTGTTCGGCAATCATCAGCGTGGCCATCTCGTCCACAAACCGGTTCACGCTGGTCCTGCGTTCGCGTGCCAGCGCCTTCAGACATTCGTGCTTTTCGTCAGGCAAGCGAATCGTCAAGCGAGCCAATGATGCGTCTCCCGGTCCAGGACCAGATGGTGTATGTCGAAAGCTAGCAAAACCTGTCATCGAATGGTCACATAATTTGGCGATGACCGTTCCCGTGAGACTTCATCCGGCCCGCATGACCCTGCGCGCGCTCGTGAACCCGTTAGGGGCCGTGCGCGATGCGCGTGCAATCGAGCTGGCCCCGCCGTGGTGGCAGACGTTCCCGGGATTGGCACTTCCGGTGCTGCTGGTCAGCGTGATCGCCAGCCAGTGGTTGTACCAGATCATTCCGCCCGGGCTGCTGCCCGAGGCGATGCCCGGGGCGTGGGATTTCGGTGTCTACCAAACAGCGCCGCAGTGCTCCGCCTATAGCCGCGTAGCGGCTTAGGGGGCGGTGAAGCGGCGCATGGCGCGTCGCGCCAGAATTTGCATGGATGAATGCTCGGAGTATCTTGGAATCACGATGGTCCAGCGCAAGGTCACATACCGCTTGTATCCCACGGCAGCGCAGCGTGGTGCCCTGGAGCACCAGCGGTGGGTCCACTGTCTGTTGTGGAACGAGGCACTGGCCGAACGCCGCCTGGCGTGGGGCGAGCGTCGGGAATCACTGAAGTTCTCGGACCAGTGCAAAATTCTGACGGGATGGCGTCGGCAGTCGCGCCTGTTGAGCGGAATCAATGCCCAATCCGGGCAGGTCACCCTGAAACGGCTGGACCTGGCGTTTAAGCATTTCTTTCGCCGGGTGCAAAACGGCGAGACGCCGGGGT
>JBNJFQ010000019.1:0-54001 GCA_051747025.1 Pseudomonadota bacterium | reverse complement strand
GAGACCGGTTCGTCGATGCGCGCGATGCGCACGAAGCTGGCGCCCTCGTTATCGCCGCCGGCACCGGCCAGACCCGCTGCCGGGGCTTCGAGCATGTCGTCAATGGATTCGCCACGTTCCAGGGCCGCGACAATCTCTTCGGCCGTCTGGGGGCCCATGGCCGCGTCCTGAGGGTCAGGCTGGAAGCTCGCCGCCAGTTCCTCGGTCACCGTCACTTCCTCGCCACCGGTCAGGGCGAACGAGGAACCGTCTGCGAAGGCCATCTGGATGAATGCGCCATCCTCGGCAATGACCTCTTCGCCCTGAAGGATCTCGTCCCCTTCCTGCAGGACACGGGTATTGCCGTCCGCGTCGCGCGCGATCACGGTGCCTACAACGGATTCAACGGTAGCGATTACTTCGGCCATGACGGTTGCCCCTCGAAAAATGGCGAATTGCGGATTGAGTTAACAGATACTCTAGGGGAAGCCAGAACCGCCGGGTAGCTGTCCTGTGGTACAGGTGCTTCCGGGCCAGGGCTCCGGGGCCTGCGCTTCTGGCAAATGTTCACCTGATGCACGAGCCTGGCTTGGTGATCGCCGACAGCCAGGGCGAGCACAGGACTATCCCCCAGCCCCCCCTTCGGCCAGCCGAAGCACCAGCTGCATGCGGTCACGCACACCGAGCTTCTGGAGAATCGATCCCACGTGCATCTTGACCGTCCGCTCGCTCAATCCGAGCTGACGGGCGATCTCCTTGTTCGAAGCGCCGGTCGTCACCGCGGCCGCGACCTCCCGCTCGCGCGGCGTCAGATCCTGGAAGCCCCGGGGCGGCTCCTGGGCTTCGCCCGGCTGCGCGCGACGCAACGTTCGCACCATCCGCCCCATCAGGTCGGCTCCCACCCACAGACCGCCGCCGGCCACGGTGGACGCAATGGTGCGCAACTGGGGCACGCTGGACAGGCTGTGACAGTAGCCGTGCGCCCCGGCACCGAACGCCAGCAGGGCCTCCTCGTCACTCGGGCGCCGTGAATGTACCACCACCCGGTGCGCACGGGCACGCTGGCGGACATGGTCCTGCCAGTCGGGCAGATCCGTGCCAATCCAGCAAACCTGAGCGCCCTCCGGCAGGGTCGGCGGAAACGGCGGGGTCAACACTTTGCTGTCGGCAAATGCCTCGGCCCAGCGCTCGGAGGGCCGGGTGTCCCGGTCAATCATGAAGACTTGCATGGTCAACGCTCCGTAAAGGCCAGATCCCCGGCACGGAGGATCGGCTTCAGCAGGTACTGCAGGATGGTCCGTTGGCCGGTAATGATGTCCACCTGGGCCACCATCCCGGTCATGATCGGGTGCTCGTCGTCGAACCCGGTTTCCTTGGTGCGCACACGCACCTTGAAATACGTATTGCCGTCGTCGTCGGTGATACTGTCGGGGCTGATGTGCTCCACAGTGCCGTCCAGGGCGCCGTACACCGCAAAGTCGTAGGCCGTGAACTTCACGCGCGCCTTGAGCCCGGGATGCAGATAGGCGATGTCGCGGGGCGAGATCCGCGCCTCCACCAGCAGCTGGTCCTCCAGCGGCACCACCTCGGCGACCTCGCGACCCGGGGAGATCACCCCTCCGCGCGTAGTCACGAACATGCGCTGCACCACACCGCGCATCGGTGCACGCACCTCGGACATCCGCACCCGGTCTTCCAGGCGCGTGCTGCCCTCCTCGAGCTCCTGGATACGCGCCATGGTCTCCGCCAGTTCGCGCCGCCACTGATTGCGAAAGTTCAGCCGTACCTCGCGGATCTTTTCCTCCGCCTCGTCAATCGCGGCGTTCAGCCGCGCAATCTGGGCGCTCGCCTGATCGCGATCGCCGCGTGCATTCGAGACCTCGCGCTGCAGGCGCAGCACCTCGACCTCCGACACCGCACCACTGGACACCAGCGGCTCGGTGACCTCGAGTTCGCGTGATGCCAGCTCCAGTGCGCGAATGGCCTGGGTCCGGCGGGCCCGCACCTCGTTCAGCTCCTCGCGCCGCTGACGCAGCTGGTCTTCCGCAATGCGAATACGCGACTGCATCTCCTGCAGGTTTTCCTCGTACAACTGCTGTTCCTGTTGGACGATCGCCGGGCTGGCCTCCTGCAGTTCGGGGGTCACCAGGAACGGGGTATCGGTCACCAGTGCGAGCAGGCGCGACCGCCGTGCCTGCAGAGCAAACTTGCTGACCCGGGACTCGCCCAGCTCGGACAGGAACCGGGTCGGATCGACCCGCACCAGCACATCGCCCTTCTCGACGACATCGCCCTCCCGCGTCAGTACCTCTTCGACCACGCCACCGTCCATCGACTGGATCACCTGCAACTGCTGCGACGGGATGACCCGGCCCTCGCCATGCGCGATCTCCTCGATCTCCGCGATCGACGCCCAGTACACCAGCAGCACGACCGTGATCAGGGCCCCGTACAGCAGGGCCCGGGCCCGCAGGGGCCGCTCCTGGATCGTGGCCCAGTCCGCATCCGATGCCCAGTCACGATGATCCCCGTTCGCGCGGGTCAGCCAGGGGCGGAACAGTCGATCCAGAAGCGGCGCGCGCGCAGCACCCGTACCGCCGCGCGGGCGATCGGACATGTCATCGGCCTTGCGACGCCGCCCGATCATGACTGCGCCTTGCCAATGCGGCCGTCACGCAGCGCCTGGACGACCTGCTGTTTCGGACCGTCCGCCACCACCCGACCCTGATCCAGCACGATCACGCGATCCACCAGGTCCAGCAACGAGGTACGGTGGGTCACCACCACCGCCGTGCGCCCCTCCATGAATTCCTTCAGCGACCGCTTCACGGCCTGTTCGGTGGAGTTGTCCATCGCGCTGGTGGGCTCGTCCAGCAGCAGGATATTCGGCTCGTGCAGGACCGCACGTGCGATCCCGACGCACTGCTTCTGCCCCCCGGACAGCAACGCCCCGCGTTCACCGACACCCATGTCGATCCCCTCCGGGTGGGCGTTGATCAGGTCCTCGATCCCGGACACCGCAATCGCACGGCGAATGGCCTCGTCGCTGGCCAGCGGATTGCTGGCCACGATGTTCTCGCGCAGGCTGCCGTAGAACAGCGTGACCTCCTGCCCCACATACCCGATCGAACGGCGCAGCTCGGCCGGATCGAGCTGGCGCACGTCGATCCCGTCCACCAGCACCGCACCCCCGGTCGGCTGGTACAGCCCCAGAATCAGTTTTGCCAGGGTGCTCTTGCCCGAGCCCACGCGCCCCAGCACTGCGACGTGCTCGCCGGCAGCGATCCGCAGCGAGACCCCGCGCAGGGCATGACCGGGCTGACCCGGGTAGGCGAAATCCAGATTGCGGAACTCGACCTCGCCCTGGAAACCTTCGCGGCTGAGAAACCCGGAATCCGGTGGACGCTCGACCGGCAGGTCCATGATCCGATTCAGAGACTTCAGGGCGGCTGCGGCCTGGTGATAGTGCGTCAGCAACCCCGCGGTCTGGCCAATCGGCGACATCGCCCGCGACGAGATCAGGTAGGCCGCGATCAGGCCACCATGCGACAAATCTCCCTCGATCAGCAGGAAGACCCCCATCACGATGATCGCCACCCCTACGCTGTGCTGGGCCCAGCTCGCGGTACTGGACACGCTGGCGGTGAGCTGGCGGCTCTTCGAATGCGTCCTGGCCAGGCGCGCCGTGGCGTGTTCCCAACTCGCTTGCACGCGCCCTTCGGCACCCACCGCCTTCACGGTCTCCGCCCCCGACAGGCTCTCCACCAGGGTCGAGTTGCGCTGAGCGGCCATGCGGTTGCCTTCCTCGGCCAGCCCGCGCAGCCGGTGATGGATCACCACCGCATAAATCAGCAGCAGCAATGCCCCGGCCAGCACCGGGATCGCCAGCGGCCAGGCGATCAGCGCGATAATCGCAATGAACAGCAATGCAAACGGAAGATCCACAAACGCGAGGACGGTCGCCGAGGAGATAAAGCTGCGCACCGACTCGAACGCACTCAGGTTGGATGCAAACGAACCCACCGACGCCGGGCGGTTCTCCATCCGGATCCCCAGCACCCGTTCCATGATATGCGCCGACAGTTTCACGTCCGCACGCTGCGCGGCCTTGTCGACGAAATGCGCGCGCATGGTGCGCAGCGCCAGGTCCGCGATCAGCACGATCGTGACCCCCACCGCGAATACCGTCAGCGTCTCGATCGCGTGGTTGGGCACGACGCGATCGTAGACATTCAGTACAAACAGCGGCATCGCCAGCGCGAACAGATTGATCAGCACTGCCGCCACCAGAACGTCGCGATACAGTGCCCGGTTCTCGCGAATCACCCGCCAGAACCAGTGTCCCTTGTGCTCCCGCGACAGCCGCGGCGCCCGGGCGTCCATGCGGAACTCCGGCCGCACGTAAATCGCGCGCCCGTTATAGCGCTCCCTCAGCCGCCGCAGCGGTACCTCGATCGCCGCGTCGCCGAGCTCCGGATCAATGATCCGGGCAACACTCTTGTCCGCGTTCCAGCCCGCCAGCACCCAGGCCTCGTCGTTGTCCAGCAACAGCAGCGCCGGCAGCAGGTCGTCCTTCAGCGCCCTCGGATCGCTGCGCTGCACAACGCGCGTAGCCAGGCCGCCGCGTTGCGCGGCACGGTCCACCAGCGACGGGGTCAGCCGGCCATCGTCCGCCGGCAGCCCGGCCATCGCCGAATCGGGTGTGAGCCGCAGCCCATGCATCCGGGCGATCAGGATCAGCCCGCCAAGCAGGGTATCGGTGCGCTCTTCTGGCGCCGCTTCCGGCGCTGGCGATGCACCCGCATCTCCGGCATCGGTCCATTGCGGGTCCATGGGTTCCTGGTTGGTATCAGCGCTGGTAATGACAGCCTCCGGCAGACAGGATCGGGTCACTGAGGGGCGGACACCCGGTCCGGCACACCATCTGTGCCAGGAAGTGGAATCCGCGCCTTGCGTATATTCACCTGATTCTGCGCCCCGGAGTCCCCACAGGCAATCGGGCCAATTCACGCACGCCTAACGCGAAAGAACGCGCGCAGTATCTCCGCGGACTGCTCGGCCCGAACCCCGCCTTCGACGGCGACACGATGGTTGTGCGTCGGGTGCCCGAGCAGGTCGATCGCCCCGCCCGCCGCCCCGGTCCGCGGGTCGCTGGCGCCATAGACCAGCAGGGCGACCCGCGCATGCACCATCGCCCCCGCACACATCGAACAGGGTTCCAGCGTCACGTACAGGGTCGTCCCGGGCAGACGGTAGTTCTTCACCCGCTGCCCCGCAGCGCGCAGGGCCCGGATCTCGGCGTGCGCGCTCGCGTCGTGTTCGCCGATCGGCGCGTTGTGTGCCGCCGCCAGGCAAGTCCCGTCGGCCGCGACCAGCACCGCCCCGACCGGCACCTCGTCCCGTTCCGCCGCGCGCGCCGCCTGCTCCAGCGCATGCCCCATCCAGTAGCTATGCGCGTCGGCATGATCCGGAACCGGACCGACCTCGCCAACCGGGTCAGTCACGTATCACCCTCAATGGCCGCCCGAACACCAACGGCCCGTCCGCATTGCCGCGTCCACATGCCAGGGGCCGATGCCCGCCACCGGCGCGCTGCTAGGAGCCTGTCGGATTTGGGCGATCGTCGCGAGCGTGAGGCAGGAGAATGAGGCGATTTTTTCGGTCTTTCGATGCGCATAGTGGGAACCATGTAACGAGAGAGAGCGGAAAAAGGGGCCACTCTCCTGCCCACGCGCAGCAGATCAGTCCCCAGTCCGACAGGCTGCTAGCCATCGGCTTGCGCATCCACCGGCATGGCGAGCAGCGCATCCTCGAGTTCCGCGAACACTTGCGCGGTAGCGTCCGACAACGCAGCCACCAGCCGCTGTGCGGAACGTCGCGACAGTGGGCGCTCGGCCTCGAGATGCCGCAGCTCCGCATGTTCTGCGGTCTCGACCCGGACGCGCAGGCCAACCCGCCCAAGACCGGAAGCGTCCGGCGAACCCTCCGTCTGCGAAAGGTCGCCATACAGGTCGGTCACCAGCAGATGCAGACGCAGCGCCGGGCGGCCGTCGGCACGCACCCGCGCGGCGTTGTCCACCAGCTCGATCGCGGATGCGGCGCGACTCCAGCGTGCATGCAGCAGTTCCTCGAACTGCTCCGCCGGGCCCAGGAACCACTCGTTGTAGAAATCGGACTCGTAGCGATGCTCGTCGAGACGGTAGACCAGCCCCTTGCCCGACCAGGTCGGCGACACCCGTACCGACGCCAGCTCGACCGCCAGCGGGACATCCGCCGTGCGCGGGGCCGGCTCTGCGGGCGGTTCGAGCAGGAACCAGGCGCGATCCACCGGTTCGCGCTCGGGCAGCAACGTGCAACCCTGAAGGACCAGCAGCAGGATCACCAGGCCGGGCAAGCTCCAGTACTTCATCGCATCCATCCTTTCGCAGCGACCATCATCGACTCGTGCATCGTTCACTCCCGTTCCAGGGTGCTGCGCGGGGGCGGCGCACCGAACAGCACCCCGCCCGGATTGCGGCGCACGTCATCGGACAGGCTGCGGATCCCTCCAATCGCCGCCTGCAGTTCGTCCAGGGTCTCCAGCAAGCGGGTCTCGGAAACGTCCATGCCGCGGTCCAGCCGCGCCACCATAGCGTCCATGCGCGCAATCAGTCCGTCGACGTCGGCCGCCTCCGCAATGCCGCGCAACTCGCGCAAGGTGGCGCGCGCCTCACTCGGCAGGGCCTGGGTATCCGGATGATTCACCATGCCATCGACCGCCTCCATCACGCGTTCCGCTGTACGCACGGTGGTACGCAGCTCTTCGATCAGCTCGTCGGCGCGCCGGTTGATCCCCGCAGTATCCAGCCCCGACACAGTGTCCTCCACGGTCACCAGCAGGCGGTTCAGATTGCCGAGCGCCCCCTCGATGTCCAGGGCATCAATCCGCTTGAGCAGATTCTCCGCGTATTCCATGAACTGTACCGCGATGCTGGGCATCGCGGGGATGTACCGCCCCTCGGGTTCCCAGTCGTGCGGCAGTGGCGGATTCTCGTCCGGATCGGCGAAATCCGCCTCGAGGTAGTTCATGCCGGTAATGCCCTGAGCCGCGATCCGCACCCGCAGCCCGGCATCGATCAGGAAATCCATCACCGCGGGGTCCAGCGCATCCTCGCGTGCGCTGGCGGCGAATCGGTCCGGCCACAGACGGGCCTCCACCAGCACGTAGCGCCGGCGATCCCGCGGTGCCACATCCGCTTCGTACTTCACCGAGGTAAACCCCAGCCGGGTCACCTCGCCGATCGTGACCCCGCGAAACTTCACCGGCGCCCCGACCTCCAGGCCCTGCACCGAAGCGTCAATGTAGGTCTCCACCGGCAGCGCCGGGCGCAGCACGTTCCCCGCGGTCATCAGCAGCAGTACGATCACCAGCGCCGCCAGGCCACCGAGGATGAACAGTCCCAGGCGGAAATGTTGACGCGCACTCATGCGGACGCCTCCTCGAGCTCCGTCTCCGGGTCACCGGGGCGCAGAAAGCGCCGTACCCAGGGATGTTCCGATGTGTCGCGCAGGGTGACCGGGTCGCCCTCGGCCACGATACCCTGCGTCTCCTTGTCGAGCATGATCACGCGATCGGCGATCGCAAAGATGCTCGCCAGCTCGTGACTCACAATCACCATGGTCATGTGCAGGGTGCGCGCCAGACGCCGGATCAGCCGATCGAGCTCGGCCGAGGTGATCGGGTCCAACCCTGCCGAGGGCTCGTCCAGGAACAGCACTTCCGGGTCCAGCGCCATGGCGCGAGCGATCGCGGCGCGCTTCTGCATCCCGCCACTGATCTCCGACGGCATGAACTCCGCATACGGCCCCAGCCCCACTAGTTGCAGGCGCGCCTGCGCGATCGCATCCATCGCCACACGCGGAAGCCGGGTATGCACCTCCAGCGGCAGGCGCACGTTCTCGCGCAGGGTCATCGAGCCGAACAGCGCGCCCATCTGGTACATCACGCCGATCCGCCGCAGCAGCGCCTCGCGTGCACGGCCCTCGGCCGCGACAATATCGCTGCCCGCCACCTGGATATGCCCGGCCAGCGGTCGATACAGGCCGATCATGTGCTTGAGCAGGGTGCTCTTGCCGCTGCCCGACCCGCCCAGAATCACGAAGATCTCGCCGCGGCGCACCTCGAAATCGAGATCCCGCATCAGCACCTGATCGTCGAAGCCCATGGTCAGGCCGCGCACCCGGATCACCGCGTCGTCGATCGTCGCCATACCTCAGACCCCCAGGTGGTAGAACAGTACTGCGAACAACCCGTCGAAGATCACGATCAGGATGATCGCCGTGACCACCGCACTGGTCGTGGAGACCCCGACCGCCGCCGCGCCGTTCCCGGTCTGCAGCCCACGCAGGCAGCCGGAGGTGGCCACCAGCAGCCCGAACACCGCCGCCTTGAACAGCCCCGAGAACAGGTCCGACTGGACCAGCGCAGAGGCCACCTGGTTGAAGAAGGCTGACCAGGGGATCCCGAAGCCCTGCATCACCAGCGCCGCACCGAGCAGTCCGATCAGGTTCGCATACAATGCCAGCAACGGAGCCACCAGGATCCCGGCGAGGATCTTGGGCACCACCAGAAAGCGCACCGGATCCAGGCCCATGGTCTGCAGGGCATTGACCTCCTCGTTCACCTTCATCGTGCCAATCTCCGCCGCGAACGCCGCCCCGCTGCGTCCCGCCAGCAGGATCGCCATCATCAACGGCCCCAGTTCGCGAAACAGCGAGACTGCCACCAGATTCGCGACAAAGATCTCGGCGCCGAACTGGCGCATCGCGATGGCCGACTGGAATGCCAGGATCACTCCCAGGAGAAAGGCGATCAGGGAGACGATCGGCAACGCCCGAAACCCCGCGGCCTCCGCGACCCGCAGCGTATCCCCCCAGCGCACCCGCCCCGGTCGCCGGATCGCCGCCACCAGCGCCAGTGCCACTTCGCCGAGGAATGCCACCTGCGCGTAACCCGCCCGTCCGACTTCCCCGATCGCATCCGCCAGACGCGCCGTCCAGCGGCGCTGCACCTCGTTGCGCGCCGGCTCGACCTCCTCCAGTTCCCGGTAGGGTGCCAGCTGTTCCTCGACCATCGCGGCCGCCCCCTCCACGCGCACCCCGATCGCCGGATCCCCCGCCCCGCGCTCCAGCGCGTGCACCAGTGCCGCGCCGGCGCCATCGCAATAATCCAGCGCCGACAGGTCCAGGGTGACCGGCTGCCCACCGGCCCGCCCACCCAGGTCCCGCAACGCGCGGTGCAGCGGCTGCCACACCCGGGCCACGACACCGACGTCCAGACGACCGCGCAGCCGCAGGCAGGCCGCCGGCGCGGCTGTGGCATCATATTCGAACGGGTGGTCCGGACCGGGGTTGGAGGATTCCATCGTCTGACTCGCGGGGCGCCTGCAACCATGGTAGCCGCATCGCGGCCACGGGAACCATTCGGCCGCCTGCGACTCCCTTTCGAGCACCCATCACCACGAGGATTCCATGTCATCGGCACCGGATGCCCTGCAGCAGGTCGAAACCGCCCTCAACCAGATCGTGCTCGGCAAGCCGGAACCGGTACGCCTGGCCCTGACCTGCCTGCTGGCCGACGGCCATCTGCTGATCGAGGATCAACCCGGGGTGGGCAAGACCACCCTCGCCCATGCCCTGGCGCGTGCCCTGAACCTGGACTACCAGCGCGTACAGTTCACCAGCGATCTGCTGCCCGGGGACGTCCTCGGGGTCTCCATCTACGAACAGGGGCGCGGCGAATTCCGCTTCCATCCCGGGCCGGTCTTCACCCAGGTCTTGCTGGCCGACGAGATCAACCGCGCGCCGCCCAAGACCCAGAGTGCCCTGCTCGAGGCCATGGAGGAACGCCAGATCAGCATCGAGGGCGAGACCCGCGACCTCCCGGTCCCGTTCTTCGTGATCGCGACCCAGAACCCGGAGGAACAGGTCGGCACCCATCCGCTGCCGGAGTCGCAGCTTGACCGCTTCCTGATGCGGATTCAGCTCGGCTTTCCGGATGCCCGCGCCGAGCGCGAACTGCTGGAGCGCGGGCGCCCCGGCCCCGTGCCGCATGACGCACGGCCGACCGGGATCGCCGCACCCCACCACCTGCGCGAATGGCAGGCGCACATCGACGAGGTGCACGTCGACGCACGCGTGCTCGACTACCTGCAGGCCCTGCTCGCTGCCAGCCGCGACCGCAGCCGGTTTGCCCACGGGCTGTCGCCACGCGCCGGTCTCGGCCTGTTGCGTGCCACGCGTTCCCACGCCTTTCTCGACGGCCGCGACTACGCCACGCCGGACGACATGGCCCGGGTGCTCCCGGCGGTCGCCGGCCATCGCCTGCGCAGCCGCGAACCGGAACCCGCCGAACGTACGGTCCAGCGCCTTCTGGAATGCGTCCCGAGCCCCTGAATCCGCGCACCCACCCCGAGCGCCGCATGCACCGCCTGCGCGACGCTGCGATCCGCTGGATCACACGGCGTCACCCCCAGGACCAGGACCATGCACGGCTCGGTCGCGACCGCGTCTATATCCTGCCGACCCGGGCCGGCTACACCCTGTTCGGGGTGATCCTGGTAATGCTGCTCGGCTCCATCAACTACTCCAACAACATGGCCTTCCTGCTGACCTTCCTGCTGGCGGGGATCGGCCACAATGCGATCTGGTACACCCATCGCAACCTGCTCGGCCTCCAGGTCTCCAGTCTGCCGGTCGTGCCGGCATTTGCCGGACAGCCGCTGGAGATCGGTCTGCACCTGGCCGACACGGCCGGGCGCGCGCGCGAGGCACTGCACTGGGGGGTTGGCAACTACACCAGTGCCCCGGTGGCGGTAGCGGCACACGCAGGGACCCCCGCCCCGTTGCGGCTGCCCGGCGTCGCGCGCGGGGTCTACCATCTCCCGCGCCAGCGCATCGCCACACGCTACCCCCTGGGTATCCTGGAGGCCTGGAGCTGGACCCGCCTGGCCACCGAAATCGTGGTGTACCCGGCACCCCTGGACCCCGGTCTGCGCGAGAACGCCCCGGGGGCCACGGCCGCGAACGAGGATCGCGAACAGCCCGGCGAATCCCCCGATCACATCCGCCCCTACCGGCCCGGCGATCCGCCCGGACGCATCGTGTGGAAGGCCCTGGCCCGCAGTGGCAAACTGCATGTGCGCGAATCCCGCGGCGGGGCTCCGGACCGGGTCTGGCTGGACTGGGACAGCCTGCCAAACGCGGACACCGAGACGCGCCTGTCGATGCTGTGCCATCAGGTCCTGAAGGCGCATGCCGAGGGGCGCGTTTACGGCATGCGCCTGCCCGGCCAGACGCTGGAACCCGGCCAGGGCCCCGAACACCGCGAGCGCTGCCTGCAGACCCTGGCCCGCTATCAGGTCACCCCGACCCTGCTGCCCCTGACCACTCCCCCGGCGCCGGGGGCGCCGGCATGAACTGGCTGAGCCGCCCCCTGCCCCCGCGTACCGAACTGCGGGGCCTTGAACTGGCCCTGGTTGCCCTGCCGGTCGCCGCACTCCCGCATGCCTGGCACCAGCCGCCCTGGGTCACGCTGCTGGTCGCCGCCGCGCTCGGCATACGCGCCTGGATCCACGTGGCCGATCGCCGCGCGCCATCGCTGGGACTGATGAGTCTGCTGGCTCTGCTGGCCGGCATCCTGACCCTGTCGCAGTTCGGCACCGTATTCGGCCAGGCCCCGGGGACTGCGCTGCTGCTGGTAATGGTCGCGTTCAAACTGCTGGAGACGCGTACCCGGCGCGACGTGGTGATCGCGCTGTTTCTTGGCTATTTCGTGGTCGCCACCACCTATTTCTTCGACCAGTCACCGCTGATCGCGCTGTATTCGCTACTCGCCACCTGGCTGCTGACTGCCGCACTGATCCAAGTGCATGCCGGGCGGCGTATGCCGCGCCCCGCCCTCGCGCGCCACGCCGGCGCGATGCTACTGCAAGCCCTGCCCTTCATGCTGATCCTGTTCGTGGTCTTCCCGCGGATCCAGGGCCCGCTGTGGGGCGACCCCCACCGCGAGGAGACCGCGCGTACCGGCCTGTCCGGAGAACTCAACCCCGGGGATATCGCCAGCCTGTTGCAGGACGAGGGCACCGCCCTGCGGGTGCGTTTCGAGGACCGTATACCCCCCACTCGCCTGCAGTACTGGCGGGCCCTGGTCATGACCGACTTCGACGGTCGTCGCTGGCGTGCCGATCGCGAACGCCCGGAGGTCGACCCGCTCCCCGGCGCGACCGACCCGGTGGCCTATACCGCAACCCTGGAACCGACCCGCGCGCACTACCTGCCGGTGCTGGACTACCCCCTGGAACTGCCCGACCGCGCGCATCTGCGCGACACCTATCAGGTCCAGCGCGAACGCCGGGTGACCCAGCGCATCCAGTATTCCGCCAGTGCCTCGCTGACCACGCCGCCGGGTTCGATACGCGGCCAGCTGGAACCGGACGAGCGCGCACGGGCCCTGGCGCTGCCCCCCGACGCCGCGCCCCGTGCCCGCACCCTGGTGGCCCTGTGGCGCGCCACCCATGGCGACGACGACCGCGCGGTCGTGCAGGCCGCGCTGCGCCGCTTCGCCGGCGAGCCCTACCGCTACACCCTGCAACCCCCGCGCCTGCAGGACGACACCACGGACGCCTTCCTGTTCGAGAGCCACGCCGGATACTGCGAACACTACGCCTCCGCGTTCGCCGTGCTGATGCGCGCGGCCGGGATCCCGGCGCGCGTGGTCACCGGCTACCAGGGCGGGGAATGGATGGAACGGGGCGACTATCTGCGCCTGCGCAACGCGGACGCGCATGCCTGGAACGAGGTCTGGCTGGACGGCGAGGGCTGGATCCGGGTCGATCCTACCGCCGCGATTGCCCCGGAACGCATCGAATCGGGTCTGGGCGGACTGCTGGAGACCGGCAACGAGGATGTGCCCGACTTTCTGCGTCGCGACGGGTTGTCGTGGATGGCACGGGTGCGGCTCGACCTGCGGGACTGGGGCGATGCCGTACGCTTTCGCTGGGAGAGTTGGGTGCTCGCATTCGACCCGGAACGCCAGCGCGAGCTATTTGCACGTTTCGGTCTTGACCCGCGCGACTGGCGCGGTGTGCTGATGGCGCTGGCAATCGGCCTCGGCACCCTGGCGCTGGTCGCCGCGGCCTGGTTCGGGGCCGGCCGCCTGCGCCGGCGGCGCGATTTTGCCGACCGCGTGCTCGATCGCGCCGCGCGTCGGCTGGCACGCCAGGATGCCCGTCTGGCCCGCCACCCTCACGAATCGGCGGAGGCCTGGGCGCGCCGGGCCGCGGCCCGGCGCCCCGAACTCGCGCCGGTCCTGGAGGCGCTGGTGGAACACTCCAATCTGCTGCGCTTCGCCCGCCTGGACGAGTCCGCTCGCGCGGCCCATCGCGCCGCGCTGCGCCAGGCACTGCGCCAGGTTCCTCGATGGCGCCGTCGTCCACCCCGAAACGACACGGGGCCGGCCCGGGCATAACCCGGGTCGGCCCCGCTCCCTGTCGACGGACCGGGCTTGCGCCCGGCCGCCCGCGGCCCGGTCAGGCCGCGTCGTTACGGAAAATGAAGTGGTGGCGCGCGCCGCGACGTTCATCCTGACGCCGCGCAATCTTCTGCACCTCCGGACGATTGGCAAACTGCGCCAGGTTGATGCCGTCCAGGAAGTCGTAGAGCTGCTGGCTGAGATCGTCCCACAATTCGTGGGTCAGGCAGCGCTCGCCGTCCTGACAGTCCTTCTGGCCCTTGCAGCGGGTCACATCCACCGATTCGTCAACCGCGGTGATGATGTTGGCGATGCTGATCTGGTCCGCCCGCTTGGCCAGTCGATAACCGCCACCCGGGCCACGCACGCCTTCCACCAGATCGGCCTTGCGCAGCTTGGCGAACAGCTGTTCGAGATAGGAGAGCGAAATCCCCTGACATTGCGAGATGTCGGCCAGCGTCACAGGACCAATCCGGTCGTGGATGGCCAGATCCATCATCGCGGTCACCGCATAGCGACCCTTGGTTGAAAGTTTCATCGTTTGTGCCTCCGAAAAACCGTGTTTCTGCCTGTCATGCTCGACATCCCGTCGCAGCAATGCATCCCTTCTTCTTTCCTGACAGCAGCAGTCAGGAATAATTCCGTTATCCTAGCAAGAGATTAGACAAAAATCACGATTACCTAATAAAGAGCTTCCGAGGCACGTAGCAGAAATGGCGAAGGGCCCGGGCAAAACGGCTTGCCCGACGCCGGAAATGCATCCGCAACCACGACGGGACAAGGGGACACGCAGGACACGACCCGCCCGCTGAGCCGGAACGGACGATGCGGATCAGGCCTGTTCCACCAGGACACTGCCGGCCGGGTCGTAATCCGGCCCCTCCAGGATCAGCACCAGGGCGCCCGGCGGGAGCACCGCGAACAGCTCGATAACGTCGCGGTTACGCATGCGAATGCAGCCTTTGGAAGCCGGGGTCCCGATGCGTCCCTCCTCGTCGGTGCCGTGGATGTAGATATAGCGTGCGAAAGAATCCACCGATCCACCGCGATTGCGTCCGGGTTCCAGACCCTCCAGCCACAGGATACGCGAGGTGATATTGTCCTCCGCACTGCGTTCATCGGGTCCGGTCAGGATGCGCGCAAGGCGCCCGGTATTAGTGCGGGCGCGGAAGATCGTCCCCGGGCGCGCGCCGCTGCCATGCCGCTCGGCAACCCGGTGCAGCCCCGGCGGGGTGCGGTACGTCCCCTCCTCGCTGCCGACCCCGCGCCAGGCGGTCGACACATCATAGACCTCGGTGACCCGGCCAGCGTCCCACAGGTACAGTCGCTGCTCGTCCACCCGCACCACGACCACCGGCAGGCCGGCTGCGCCTGGCGCACGGGACTGGGCAGCCCGCACCGCGGGTTCGATCCATTCGAGACTGGGCAAGGTCACCTCGTCGACTACTTCTTGTTGGCGAGATCCAGGATTTCCCCGGCCACTGGCGTGTTCATCAGGCCGTCACCACGCAGGCCGGCCAGATACTCGAGGTAATCCGGTGGCAGCCCGGTCACGTATTCGCCGGTGAATACCGAACAGTCGAAGGTCTCGATCGACGAATTGCCCCGGCGCACCGACTTCTGCAGGTCTTCGAGGTCCTGATAGATCAGGCGGTCCGCGGCAATCGCTTCGCACACGGCATCCTCGTCACGGTCGTGCGCAATCAGTTCGTGGGCCGCGGGCATGTCGATGCCGTAGACATTCGGGTAGCGCACCGGCGGCGCCGCAGAGGCGAAATAGACCTTCTTCGCCCCGGCCTCGCGCGCCATCATCACGATCTCGCGCGAGGTGGTCCCGCGCACGATGGAATCGTCCACCAGCATCACGTTCTTGTCGCGAAACTCCAGCGAGATCGCGTTCAGCTTCTGGCGCACCGATTTCTGCCGCTTGGTCTGCCCGGGCATGATGAAGGTTCGCCCGATATAGCGGTTCTTGATGAAACCCTCGCGGTACTTGATCCCCAGTTCGTGGGCCATCTCCAGCGCCACTGTGCGCCCGGTATCCGGGATCGGCACGATCACGTCGATGTCGTGCTCCGGCCATATGCGGCGGATCTTCTCGCCCAGCAGGGTCCCCATCCGCATGCGCGCGCGATGCACGAATACGTTGTCCATCACCGAGTCCGGACGCGCAAAATAGACATGCTCGAAGATACAGGGATTCAGGCTGGTCTCGCGCGCGCAGACCCGGGTCGCCACCTCGCCCTCCGGCGTGATGAACAGCGCCTCGCCCGGCGCCAGGTCGCGCTCCAGCTCGAAGCCCTGCGACTCCAGTGCGGCGCTCTCGGAGGCGACCATCCACTCGCGCCCAGGACCGTCCTCGGCCGGACGCGAGCCGTATACGATCGGCCGGATACCATGCGGATCACGAAACGCCAGCAGGCCGCGGCCGGCGATCATCGCCACCACCGCATAGGCGCCCTCGGCACGCTGGTGCACGCGTTCCACCGCATTGAACACCGAATCCGCAGTCAGGCCGTTATCCAGAAACCGCAGCAACTCCTGTGCAAACACGTTCAGCAGGATCTCGGAGTCGGAGTCCGTATTGATGTGGCGGCGGTCGGTGGCGAACAGGGCCTGCTTCAGCTCGCGCGCGTTGATCAGGTTGCCGTTGTGCCCGAGAGTGATGCCGAACGGCGAGTTCACGTAGAACGGCTGTGCCTCGGCGGAACTGGAACTCCCGGCGGTGGGGTAGCGCACATGCCCGATGCCCATATTGCCGAGCAGCGTCTGCATGTGCTGACTGTGGAACACGTCCCGAACCAGGCCGTTGTCCTTGCGAAGGTGCAGGCGACCGTCGGCATCGCTGGTCACAATCCCCGCGGCGTCCTGGCCGCGGTGTTGCAGCACCAGCAGGGCGTCATACAGCGGCTGATTCACCGGGCCCTGCCCGACGATTCCGACAACTCCACACATACGCTTCCAGGCTCCAGGTCTACGGCGCGGCGGATTCGCCGCCCGGGGTGGCTTGCCCGGCGGGCTCGTCGCCCGCCAGCAATGCATGAATCTGTTCCTGCCAGCCTTCCGGCAACTGGGTGATCAGCCAGTCCACCAGGCGTTCGAATTCGGGGATCAGACGACTACCGTCCCACCACGGCTCCTCCGGCATCAGGGTCAGCGAGGCAAGAAATACCAATATCGCCACCAGCAACACCCCGCGCAGCAGGCCAAAGATCACCCCCAGCGAACGATCGGTCCCGGTCAGGCCGCTGCCCTTCACCAGGCGGTTGGCCAGCACACCCAGGATCCCGCCGACAATCAGCACCGCGATAAAGATCAGCGCAAAACCGATCCCGAGACGCAGGGTGGCATCCGCGATCGCATCCGGGAGATAGGCAGCAAGATCCCCGGCGTGGCGGATCCCCAGCCACACGCCAATGATCCAGGTAGCCAGCGAGAAGGCCTCGCGCACAAAGCCGCGAAACAGGCTGATGAGCCCGGAAACCACGACCAGGGCAATGATGATCAGATCAATCCAGTTCACGGGCCTGCCACGCCTTTACGAAGGCTGGGTAGTTTAGGGAAACACGCTGGCGACCGGAAGCGCCGGTGCGCTTCTCGCGATGACGGTGCTCCTCCCTGCCCCCGTCATTGCGAGGCCCCGCCAGGGGCCGTGGCACAAAAGCGCGAAGCGCGTTGAACGGCCGCAGGCCGGCCCGAAGGGCGAGCGCAGCGAGCAACCTCCCAACGCAACCCCCGACGTCGGTCCTGGCCAGCGCCGGGGCCACCCACAGAGATCGCCACGTCGCTGCGCTCCTCGCGATGACGGTGCTCCCTGCCTCCGTCATTGCGAGGCCCCGCAGGGGCCGTGGCAACCTCCCGACGAAACCCCCGACGTTCGGCCCGGCCAGCGCCGGGGCTGCCCCGGGAGATCGCCACGGCGCTGCGCGCCTCGCGATGACGGTGGGGTGTTCGCGCCTCGCGATGACGGGGCTTGTCATGGAAACGCCACCACAATCGCCTCGAGCCCGAAATCGTTTTGCAGCCGCTCGCCCAGCGCCTGCGCCTGGTCGCGCTGCGCCAGCGGCCCGACCTTCACTCGGTAGATCCTGCGGTCGTCCGTGGTCGAGGTATCCACGAACGCCGGAAGCTCCGCCTCGCGCAGGCGCTGTTCCAGTTCGCGGGCATTGCCCTGGTCGCGAAAACTGCCCACCTGCACTGTCCAGCCCGCCTCCAGTGGCTCGGAAGCGCTGCGTTCACGCAGCGGCACCGGGGCCTGTGCGCCGGATGCGGCCGCGTCGCCCTCATCATCCAGGCTGTGCAACTGCGCCATTCCCTCGCGCGGGGTATCCGGGCGCGGCCGCTGGTCACCGCGCGCACCCGCCTCGCGTTCCGAGGGCAGCGCGATATCCGGCTCGGCAAACGAGGGCGGGTCAGGGACCGGATCCTCGATCCCGGTCATGTAGTCATAACCGGCGCCGTCCAGCAGCCAGGGCAGGAAGATCACAGCCAGCACGATCAGGATCACTGCGCCGACCAGGCGAAACCGGATGGGATTGTCGGTGCTCATACCGTGATCCGTTGCAAAGGGCACACACCGCGACCGCGGGGGTGCGGTAGTCGCCAACGGGGGTGTACCTGACCGAACCTTACGCCCCCGCCGCCACAGCGGGCAAGCCGCAGGCCGCATGGTTCAGCCATGGTCGGCCACCTGCGCCGGACGCGGCCCGGTCTGCAGGACCCGGTCCACGAATTCCGCGGGCGCCTGCCCCAGTACCGCAGCCACCGTGTGGAAGGAACCGAACACCACCTGGCGCCCGCTGACCCCGGCCGCACGCGCCCCGAATTCCAGGGCCGCGGCCAGGCTGTCTCCGACTTCGACGCGGGACTGACCGACCGCCCGCAGTTCGTCCGCCAGCGCCGCGGCCGGCAACGCCCGGGGCAGCTCCAGCGGCAGCGTGACCCAGGCGTCGATCACCCCGTCCAGGGCCCGCCACATTGCCGCGCGTTCCTTGTCGGCCATGACCGCGACCAGTGCCACCACCGGACCTTTCGCCGGATGCGCCCGCAACCAGCGAGCCAGTTCCATGACCGCCTGCGCATTGTGCGCCACGTCCAGCACCCACTCGGGGCGCCCGGCGACCTGTTGCAGACGCCCGGGTGCCTGTACCGCCAGCGCCCGTTGCAGCATTGCAGAGTCCAGCCCGGCGCGAACCCCGAGCGTCTCCACGATCGCCAGCGCGCTCGCGGTATTCGCCAGCGCCGCACCATCCAGCGCCAGGCCCGGACCCACCTCCCAGTCCACCTGTCCAGCGCGCCACTGCCAGCTCAGGCGCTCGCCGCTGCTGATCAGATCAAAGTCCGGTCCCAGGCGGGCGATCGGCGCACCCAGTTCCCGCGCATACGTCAGCACACTGGCGGGCGGGTCCAGCTCCCCCAGGATCACCGGGCGGCCTGCCCGCATGATCCCGGCCTTTTCTCGCCCGATCGCCTCGCGGTCGTCGCCCAACCAGGCCTGGTGGTCAAGATCCACGGCAGTAATCGCCGCGACGTCCGCATCCCAGATGTTGACCGCATCCAGGCGTCCGCCCAGACCAACTTCCAGCACCTGCACATCCACCCCGGCCTCGCGAAACAGCCAGACCGCTGCCAGCGCGCCGAACTCGAAGTAGGTCAGGGAGTCGTCACCGCGCGCCCGGTCCACAGCCTCGAACGCCCGGCACAGATCCGTGTCGCTCGCGGGGACGCCATTCAGGCGGATACGTTCGTTGTAGTGCAGCAGATGCGGGGAGGTGAACAGGCCCACATTCAGGCCACGGGCCTGCAGCAGCGCCGCGCTGCGCATGGTCACGCTGCCCTTGCCGTTGGTACCGGCCACGATCACGGTGCGCGGGGTGGCGGCATCGCGCAAGCCCAGACGATCGGCGACCAGCGCAATGCGATCCAGTGTCAGGTCCATGCCGACCGGGTGCAGGCGCTCCTGCCAGGCCAGCCATTCTCCAAGCGAATCGAATCGCACCGGCTCAGTCAGAACGCGGATCGCGCTCGCTCTCGCCCGCGGCCTCCGGCTCCGGTCCGATCACTTCGATCTCGGGCTCCGCGTCCTCGGGTTCCGGCTCCTCGTCTCCCGGGGCCGGGCCGTGGGTGAGCATGCCCAGTACCGATGCGAGTCGGCCACGCATGTCGCGCCGGTCCACGATCATGTCGATCGCCCCGTGCTCGAGCAGGAACTCGGAACGCTGAAAGCCTTCCGGAAGGGTCTCGCGCACTGTCTGCTGGATCACGCGCGGACCGGCGAACCCAATCAGCGCATTCGGTTCCGCGACGTTGAGGTCACCCAGCATCGCCAGGCTGGCAGAGACCCCGCCCATGGTCGGATCGGTCATCACCGAGATAAACGGGATGCGCTCCTCCTGCAAACGTGCGAGTACCGCGCTGGTCTTGGCCATCTGCAACAACGAAAACAGCGCCTCCTGCATACGCGCCCCGCCGGACGCGCTGAAACACACCAGCGGAATCCCCTGCTCGAGCGAGCGGTTCGCACCACGCACGAAGCGTTCGCCCACCGCAGACCCCATCGATCCGCCCATGAAGCGGAAATCGAAGGCCGAGGCGACCAGCGGACGTCCCAGTAGCCGGCCCTGCATCACCACCAGCGCGTCGCGTTCGCCGGTGGATTTCTGGGCCGCCGACAGGCGGTCCTTGTACTTCTTGGAGTCGCGAAATTTCAGGACATCCGAGGATTCGATCTCGTCCGCGATCTCCTCGCGACCGTCGGCATCCAAGAAGCTTTCCAGGCGGCGCCGGGCACTCATCCGCCGGTGATGCCCGCATTTCGGGCAGACCTCCAGATTGCGTTCCACCTCGGGCCGGTACAGCGTGGCGTCGCAACCCTCGCAACGCACCCACAGCCCCTCCGGAACCCCGCCGCGCTTGGTGGCGTCCGTGCGAATGCGCGAAGGCATCAACTTCTCGAACCAGCTCATGCCACCTCCTCAGTCCCGCGATCCGCGCATTCTACACCGCGGCCGTGCCACCGGTGGAGCGCGCCCGGTCCATCGCCTCGCGCATCCCGCCTGCCACCGCCGCGGCGGCGCGGGCATAACCGGCCGGGTCGCCGTCATGTTCCTCGGCCAGCCGCACGATCGCACTGCCGACCACCACCGCATCGGCCACCCGCGCCACCTGCGCCGCCGTCTGCGCGTCGCGAATGCCGAATCCGACGCCCAGCGGCAGGCCGGTATGCCGCCGGATAGCATCCAGGCGGGCGGCCAGCGCCGAGGGTTCCAGGCTCTGCGAGCCCGTGACGCCCTTCAGCGACACGTAATAGACGAAACCGCGGGCGGCGTGTGCGATATGGTCCATACGGATCTCCGAGGTGGTCGGTGCGATCAAAAAGATCGGGTCAATCCCGGCACCCTCCAGCAACCCGACCACGTCCGCACTCTCCTCGGGCGGCAGGTCCACGGTCAGCAGCCCGTCCAGCCCGGCCGCCTTCGCCGTCTCGGCGAAGGCGGCGTAACCCATCCGCTCCACCGGATTCAGGTAGCCCATCAGGACCACCGGCGTGGTGGTGTCCTGCTTGCGAAATTCCGCCACCATCGCCAGTACGTCGCGCAGCCCGGTACCAAAGCGCAGCGCACGCTCGCAGGCCTTCTGGATCACCGGGCCGTCAGCCATCGGATCGGAAAACGGCACGCCCAGTTCGATCAGGTCGGCCCCGGCCTCGACCAGCGCGTGCATCAGGGGCACGGTGGCACCCGGCTCCGGGTCGCCCGCGGTCACATACGGGATCAACGCCGCCCGGTTCTGTTCGCGCAGTTCGGCGAAGCGCTGCTCGATGCGGCTCATAGCGTAATCCCCTCGCGTTCGGCCACGGTGTTCAGGTCCTTGTCGCCCCGCCCGGACAGATTGACGATGATGCTCTGCTCCGGGCGCATCTGCGGGGCCAACTCGAGTACATGAGCAATCGCGTGGCTGGTCTCCAGTGCCGGGATGATGCCCTCGGTGCGCGTCAGGCGGTGGAACCCGGCCAGCGCCTGGTCATCCGTGACCGAGACATAGCTCACCCGACCGATGTCCTTCAGCCACGCATGCTCCGGTCCCACGCCCGGGTAGTCGAGCCCGGCCGAGACCGAGTGCGTGCCGATGATCTGGCCGTTCTCGTCTTCCATCAAGTAGGTGCGGTTGCCGTGCAGTACGCCCGGCTGTCCGGCACACAGCGGCGCGGAGTGCCGTCCCGTCTCGACGCCGTCACCCCCGGCCTCGACACCGATCATCTCGACCGATTCATCCGCCAGGAACGGATGGAACAATCCGATCGCGTTGGACCCGCCCCCGACGCAGGCCACCAGGGTATCCGGCAGCTTGCCGGTCATCGCCAGGTGCTGCTCGCGCGCCTCGCGGCCGATCACCGCCTGGAAATCGCGCACCATCGCCGGATACGGGTGCGGACCCGCCACCGTCCCGATGATGTAGAAGGTGTCGTCAACGTTGGTCACCCAGTCGCGCATCGCCTCGTTCAGCGCGTCCTTGAGCGTACGGGCGCCGGATTTCACCGCCACCACCTCGGCCCCCAGCAGGCGCATGCGATAGACATTCGGCGTCTGGCGACGGGTGTCTTCCTCGCCCATGTAGATCACGCACTCCAGCCCCAGGCGTGCGGCAACGGTTGCGGTCGCCACCCCGTGCTGCCCGGCCCCCGTCTCGGCGATGATCCGTTTCTTGCCCAGCTTCTTCGCCAGCAGCGCCTGTCCGATGGTGTTGTTCACCTTGTGCGCGCCGGTGTGATTCAGATCCTCGCGCTTGAGGTAGATCTGTGCACCACCCAGCTCCTGCGACAGCCGTTCGGCGTGATACAGCGGGTTCGGGCGTCCGACAAACTGCTTCAGATCGTGCGCCAGCTCCGCCATAAAGTCAGGATCGCCGATGTACTGCTCGTACACCTGCTGCAACTCGTCCAGTGCCCCCATCAGCGTCTCGGACACGAAGCGCCCGCCGTACGGCCCGAAGTGCCCGGCAGCGTCCGGGAATGCCGCCCAGTCAATCTTGCTCATCAGTCTCCACCTCGCATTGGCGCACCGCGCGCACGAAGGCCTGCATGCGCCTTGCATCCTTGACCCCGGGCGCGGATTCCACGCCCGAACTCACATCGACCCCGTACGGACGCAGTTCGTGCAGCGCCCCACGCACCGACTCCGCGTCCAGCCCCCCGGCCAGCAACCAGGGCCGTTCCAGGGCATCCGGCACCGTCTGCCAGTCAAACCGGTGCCCGGAACCACCATCACGACTGCCCCCGTGGCTGTCCAGCAGGAAACCCTGCGCCTGCGGGTGGGCATCCATCACCGGCCGCGGGTCCTGCCCGTCGCCCATCGCAATCGCCTTCAGATACGGACGCCCGAACTGCACGCAGTCCGGCGCGGCCTCGCGGCCATGAAATTGCAGACAATCCAGGTTCACCATGCCCAGGATTGCCTCGACCCGGGCCGGTTGCGGATCCACGAACAACCCCACCGTGGTCACGAACGGCGGCAGGGCGGCCACGATCGCAGCCGCTTGCTGCGGCTCCACAAAGCGCCGGCTTGGCGGATGGAACACCAGCCCGATCGCATCCGCCCCGGCCACTGCGGCCGCACGCCCCTGCTCCGGCGTGGTTACTCCGCAGATCTTGACCCTGTAGCGCATGTCCGGCGTCCCTCGGGATTGGCCCGCAAGCCTACCAGAACCCGGCCGGAAATCCGGCTTTCCCGCAATCAGTCGCCCCCATTCCCCGGAACGCCATCGTACGCCGGGCCGGCTGCCACCGGCAGATCAAACTCCGCCGGGTAGTCTACCTGCACGAAATAAAGGCCCGCAGCCGGAGCGGTGATACCGGACAACCGGCGATCGCGCGCCGCCAGGACCTGGGCGACCCATTCCGGACCCGCGCGCCCGTCGCCAATCGCCAGCAGGACCCCGGCAATATTGCGCACCATGTGGTGCAGGAAGGCATTGGCGTGGACATCCAGGATCACATGGGGCCCGCACCGCCGGACCGCAATCGAATGCACCCGCCGGATCGGCGATTTCGCCTGACAGGCCGCAGCCCGCAGGCTGGAGAAATCGTGCTCGCCGACAAACGCCTGTGCCGCCGCGTGCATGCGCCCGGCATCCAGGGGGCGCCGCCACCAGGCGACTCGGCCCGCCTCCAGCGCCGGACGCACTGCACGATTGGCGATCACATAGCGATACCGGCGTCCGAACGCCGAAAACCGCGCGTGGAATGCCTCCGGAACCGCCCTTGCCCAGGTCACCGCAATCGCATCCGAAAGGCGACTGTTGGCACCCAGAACCCAGGCATGCGGCGCGCGCACCGCGGGGCTGTCGAAATGCACGACCTGGGCTGTGGCATGTACCCCGGCATCCGTGCGTCCGGCACAGACCAGCTCCAGCGGATGGTTCGCCACAAACCCCAGTGCCGCCTCCAGTTGCGCCTGAACACTGGCTCCGTCCTTCTGCCGCTGCCATCCCAGCAGGCCACGGCCGTCGTATTCCACCCCCAGCGCCCAGCGCTGCAACGCCCTACCGGTCCCGGTCGCTCGCGTATCGTTCCGACTGTCCGGCAACCGCCTGCCTCCCGAGGATCCCTGACCGACTGTCCGGGAAAACCCTGATCCATCACTCTGTTTGCGTCGGCACCCGGCCCTCCGGGCGCCGGGCCCCGGCAAAACCCCGAACACGTGGAGCCTGTCGAAGTCGAGCGATCGTCGCGAGCGCGCTCGCTTCCTGTGGAAAGGGCCGCAGGATACCAACCTTCCCGCCCGCGGGGCATGCAGGCCGCCGATCAACCGCCGGCGTATCCGGAAATCAGGAGCCAGGCCAGCGACATACCGGTCCACAGCCATGCGACCGCAATACCGCGTCCGGGCGTCCCGCCCCCCCCCGCCTGCGAGGGCAAGGCTCCACCCTCACCGGGCGAAACCGCCACCGGCGCATCGCCGGACAGGGCCTGGTCGAGGCGTACCACCAGCCATTCGCGGGCGGCGAGCAGGCGTTCGCGCCAGCCGCCCCGCAACGCGGCACGCCGGGCCTCGATGGCCCCGCGATCGTGTTCGAACCACTCCAGCGCCAGAAACAGTCGACGCGCAAACCGGCGCCCGCCCCCCGGGGGCCGCCCCGGCCAGTCGCCCAGCAGGGTGCCCAGGGCCCGCGCCAGAGCATGGCGCGAAAAGCGATCGGTCAGCCATACCACCAGGATAACGACCAGCACCAGCGCCAGGATGCGCCAGCCCGCCTCGCCGAGACCGGCGATCCAGTCTTCCCCGCGGACCGGCCAGAGCCCGTAGAACACCAGCAGGGAAAGGTAGAACCACTTCAGGCGAGCCACGAACCGCCAGGCCCGTCGCCAGGGAAACGCCGGCCATACCAGCCCGGTAGCCACCACCGCCAGCACCAGCACCACATCGGGACGTGCCGACACCAGCACGGCCGATGCCAGCAAAACGCCCAGCAACGCAAACAGTGGCAGCCACGCCGGGACACCCGCCGTGTCGTCGTGCCCGGGAACGCCGGCTGAATCAGTCATCGGCTACAGCGACCCGCGTCGCAGCGTCCGGCCACCCACCCAGGGCGACCCGACCGGGCCAGTGCGACCAGCCTGCCGGTCAGGACTGCAACTGCTCGCGGATGGCCTCGGCCTGGCGCTTCTGCTCATCCGAACCGCTCGCGGCAATCTCGTCCAGCAATTCCTTCGCGCCTTCCTCATCGCCCATGTCCGCATAGGCCTGGGCCAGGCTCAGACGGGTCTCGTTCTCGTCCGCCTCGGCGGTTCCGTCGCCGCCGGACTGGCCGGGCTCCGGTTCCGCCTCCCCGGCACCCGCGGCATCCGCGGCGCCGACAGGCTGCTGCAGCCCTCCGGCCTCGTCCTCCACCGGGGGCAGATCCAGATCGGCCGGGGCGTCGCTGGCGGGGGATTCGCCGGCCTTCGTCTCGTCGAGTGCCGGCAGATCGTTCTCGTCGATATCGAAGGACAATCCGCCGAGATCGTCCGTCTCGCCCTCCGGCGCCGTTTCGGCGCTGGCCGCAGCACTGACCAGATCCTCTTCCAACGACTCGTCGAGATCGAAGCTCAGCCCGGAGTCCCTGGAATCCGCGGCGGTGCGTTCCTCACTCTCCCCGGTCATATCCTTCCCGGCGTCATCCTCGGGCTCGGGGACATCGAACCCGGAGAAGTCCAGTTCGCCGAAGTCTTCCTCCTCGTCGCCACCGGCCGGTTCTGCCTCCGTGGCGGGTTCCTCCGTGGCGGGTTCCTCCGCGAATGCCGAGGTGTCTTCCGTCACCGGCTCGGCCGGCGTACCACCCGCGTCCGCCGCCGGCATGTCGCCCATCTGCGACTCCAGCTCCGCAAGGCGATCGCGCGTGGCCTCGTCATCCGGCCTCAGGCGTGCGTGCAGGTCGGTGGCCGCCTGGCGTGCCCTTCCGGTATCACCGAGGGCCAGATAGCTTTCCACCAGCTTGAGACGGTACTGGGCATTGTCCGGCTCGTTTTGCAGGGCCTCGGTCAGGCTCTCGACAGCCTGGTCGTTCATACCGTAGGCGAGGCAGACATCCACCTCCGCGAGCACATCGTCCTGGGCCGACAACGAACCGCCCGAGGTCTCTGCGACCCGGGCCTCGCCCACCGATTCCTCCGGCTCGGCCGCAGGTGCCTGTGCGACAGGTGAGCCCGGCTCGTCGTCCTCGCGCTTGTCCTCGGACTCGCCGACCACCATACCGGCCCCGGCCGCAGCCGCCACTCCCGCGCCCGCCCTGTCG
Source organism: Pseudomonadota bacterium (assembly GCA_051747025.1). Taxonomy (GTDB): domain Bacteria; phylum Pseudomonadota; class Gammaproteobacteria; order Ectothiorhodospirales; family Ectothiorhodospiraceae; genus Thioalkalivibrio. Next base: position 27,741 of record JBNJFQ010000019.1, on the reverse strand, counting down.
GCGGAAATCTCCTCGGCGCGATAATCGGCCTGCCCGGACGTATCCGGCTTGACATTCCGGTTGTCGGCCCGCGGACCCATACCGGTGACCCGCTCGTCGACCAGCACCTCGCGCCGGCCACCACGCGCAAATACCAGCAGCACCAGCAGGAGCAGGACCAGCAGGGCCACGGCCATCATCAGCAACAGCGGATCATTCATCACACGTTCGTGCAACGGCGCCTCGCGCGCCGCTTCGGCACGGTCGAGCCGCGCCATCAACTCGTTGCGTTCGGCACGCAGCGCCTGGAGCTGATCTTCCAGCTCGGCCATGCCCTCACTGGAGATCTCGGCCAGACGACCGCGCTCGCCCAGCTCCTCGCGCAGCTCGGCGAGTTGGTCGCGCATGCCCTCCATTTCGGCACGCTGCGACAGCAACGCCTCCTGCAGCAGATCAGGGGACGCCGGATCCGCCGCGGCACCTTCCTCGGTCTCCGGCAAAAGCTCCGTGACGATCTCCAGACGGTCCTCGGCCACCGCGCCGTCTTCGGCATCGGCTGACGCGACCTCTTCCTCGGCCGCGGCTTCCTCCTCCATCGCAACCGCTTCGTCGTCTGCGGCTCCTTCATCCGCCGCCGGCTCGTCCTCGGCCGCGCCCTCTTCGTTCTCGGCCGCGACCTCGTCGGCCGCGCCTGCCGGCTCCTCGGGACTCGCAGAATCGGCTTCCGCGGCCGGTTCGGCCGGGGCCTCCGGGGCGGCGGCTGCAGGGCTCCGTTCGCTCCACGCTTCAGTCTGCGCCCGCACCTCGGCGCTGGCCTCCCCGGCACTCACCGCGTCAAGCTCGGTCGGCGACGGCACCCGCAGTTCCACTCCCGCCAGCAGGCTGTTGACGTTGTCGTCGGCGAATGCCTGGGGGTTGGCGCGCAGGAAGGCCAGCATGGCCTGATTCATCGAGACCCCGGAGATCCCCGAACGCTCGACAATTCGGTAAAGGGTATCGCCACTGCGGACCTGGTAGGTCTCGTCCGCGTCCGGGGCATCCACGTCCGGAGCGCGCTCCGTCGGAGTCGTCACCGGGGCGCCGGTTTCGTTCGGCAGGGTGCCCGGGGGGTCGAGGAGCAGGGTGATCTCGCGCAAGGTACGCCCGCCGTCCCAGCGCGCCTCCAGCAATACGCCAACATACGGCTCGCGAACCGGCTGACGCGTGGTCAGGAGCACACGCTGATCGGCGCCCTCGCCAACCAGCTCGATATTCAGGTCGCCGGGGACGCCGCCCCGATTCAGACCGGCGCTGCGGTAGGCGTCCTCCCCGGCATGCCGGATCTGCAGGGAGTCGCCGGCCGCGGCGGCACCCCGAACCGGGACCTCCGCCCGCAAGGGCTGGTTCAGGTAGGACTCGAGGCGGACCTCGCCAAGGCCCACGGAATTCGAGGACGCCGGAGCGACCAGCAGCAGAAGCAGTAGGCCGAGAAGTAACTTGCGCACGAATCCCCCCTGATATTGTGACGCGTGGCCTCAACTCGCGGATCCCCGCCTGCACGCCGGGCAACCCAGCCCCCTGGCCACGGTCTTGACGGAGAACGATTTCCCCGGGCTTTTCCGGGATTAAATCACAGGTAATCGCGGATCAAAACCTCCGCGATCTGGATCGTGTTCAGCGCAGCGCCCTTGCGCACGTTGTCGGACACCACCCACAGGTCCAGCCCGCGGGGGTGGGAGATGTCCTCGCGAATGCGGCCCACGAACACCGCATCCTTGCCGGAACCCTCGGTGACGGCGGTCGGATAGCCGCCGTCTTCGTGCTTGTCCAGCACCGTGATCCCCGGGGCGGCGGACAGGATCTCGCGCGCTCCTTCGGCACTGATCTTTTCACGGGTTTCGATGTGCAGTGCCTCGGAGTGCCCGTAGAACACCGGGATGCGCACCGCGGTCGGATTCACCTGGATGGACTCGTCGCCCATGATCTTCCGGGTCTCCCAGACCATCTTCATCTCTTCCTTGGTATAGCCGTTGTCCTGGAAGACATCGATGTGGGGCAGCGCGTTGAACGCGATCTGCTTGGGATACACGTTGCACTCCACCGGGCGCCCGTTCAGCAAGGCCGCCGTCTGGTGCGCCAGCTCCTCGATCGCATCCTTGCCGGTGCCGGAGACAGCCTGATAGGTCGCCACGTTGATGCGCTCGATGCCCACCGCATCGTGCAGCGGCTTCAGGGCCACCAGCATCTGGATGGTGGAACAGTTCGGATTCGCGATGATCCCATGCCGGGTGTAGTCACCCACGGCATCCGGATTCACCTCCGGCACCACCAGCGGGATCTCCGGGTCATAACGAAACTGCGAGGTGTTGTCGATCACCACGCAGCCGGCCGCCGCGGCCTTCGGCGCGTACTCCGCCGAAACCGAGGCACCCGGCGAGAACAGCCCGATCTGGACGGTGGAGAAATCGAAGGTCGCGAGGTCCTCGACCTCCAGCTCGCGATTCCCGAAGGCGACCGTCTTGCCCGCCGAGCGCGCACTGGCCAGCGCGTGCACCCGCCCGATCGGCAGGTCTCGCTCGGCCAGGATGGCCAGCAGGGTCTCGCCGACGGCGCCGGTTGCACCGACCACGGCCACGTCAAACTTGCGGTCACTCATCGTTAATTCCCGGTTGAACTTTAATCTTCAAGTCTATGTATATCAATTATTCTTCTAGCGCGGCGACCAGGGCATCACCCATACCCTGCGTGCCTACCAGCGTCATGCCTTCGCCGAAGATATCCGGCGTGCGCTGGCCCTGATCCAGCACCCGGCCCACCGCAGCCTCGACGCGTTCGGCCAGGTCGTTGCGGTCCAGGCTGTGGCGCAACAACATCGCGACCGACAGCACCGTTGCCATTGGGTTGGCCTTGCCCTGCCCGGCAATGTCCGGCGCCGAGCCGTGGATCGGTTCGTACAGGCCCACGCCCCCGCTGTTCAGCGAGGCGGATGGCAGCATGCCGATGGAACCGGTCAGCATCGCGGCCGCATCAGACAGGATGTCGCCGAACATGTTGCCGGTCACCATCACGTCGAACTGCTTGGGATCGCGCACCAGTTGCATGGCCGCGTTGTCCACATACATGTGAGACAACTCGACCTCGGGGAATTCCTTTCCGACGCGCTCGACCACCTCGCGCCACAGCTCGGAGACTTCCAGCACATTGGCCTTGTCCACCGAGCACAGCCGCCTCCCCCGCTTCATCGCCGCGTCGAAGGCGACCCGCGCGATACGCTCGATCTCCGACTCGCTGTAGACCAGCGTATTGAACCCGACCCGCTCGCCGTTGCGTTCCTCGATCCCGCGCGGCTGGCCGAAGTAGATCCCCCCGGTCAACTCGCGCACGATCAGGATGTCCAGCCCGCTAACCACCTCGGGCTTCAGCGTGGACGCCGAGGCCAGCTGCGGATACAGGATCGCCGGTCGCAGGTTCGCGAACAGCCCGAGATCGGAACGGATGCCCAGCAGTCCGCGCTCCGGGCGCAGGTCACGCTCCAGCGACTCGTACTGCGGCCCGCCCACCGCGCCCAGCAGGATCGCATCCGCGCGGCGCGCCGCCTCGCGGGTGGCCTCCGGATAGGGGTGCCCCGCCGCGTCATGCGCCGCACCCCCGATCAGGCCCTGCTCGATCTCCAGATCCAGACCGCCGATCTCGCCCACGCGCTCCAGCACCTTCAGCGCCTCGGCCACGATCTCGGGCCCGATCCCGTCCCCGGGCAATACCAGAATTCGGCTCACAAACCTCTCCCAAGTCGCTATTATTCTTTACCTATACGTACCAAGTAGCAACGTCATTGCGAGGAGCCGCAGGCGACGTGGCAACCTCCGTGGGCGCCCCGACGTTTACCCGAGCCAGCGCCGGAGCTCCCCTGGGAGATCGCCACGTCGCGGCGCTCTTCGCGATGACGGTGCCTCTACCTCGTCATTGCGAGGCCCCGAAGGGGCCGTGGCACAAAAGCGCGAAGCGCGTTGAACGGCCGCAGGCCGGCCCGAAGGGCGAGCGCAGCGAGTAACCTCCCATCGCTGGCAGAGCGCCGGAACGGGTATCCGGTGGTTCCGGACGGAGGTTGCTTCGTCGCTTCGCTCCTCGCAATGACGGTGCCCGGTCCAGGCCGTGCCAGACGCATCGTCTACCGTTGTTCCGCCATCCACGGCCATTCGCGACGCTGGCGCTCCTCAAAGGCGCGAATATCGTCCGCAAACTGCAGCGTCAGGGCGATGTCATCCAGCCCGTTCAGCAGGCGATGGCGGCGGTCCTCGTCCAGCGTGAACCTGAATACGGTACTGTCCGGCGCGGTCACGGTCATCTCTTCCAGATTCACCTCGACCTGCGCGCCCGGGTTCGCCTCCACCTGATCAAACAGGAGCTGCACCTCGTCCTCGGCCAGCACGACTGGCAGCAGACCGTTCTTGCAACTGTTGGAGAAGAAGATATCCGCGAACGATGGCGCGATCACCGCACGAAAGCCGAAGTCCGTCAGCGCCCAGACCGCGTGTTCCCGCGAGGAGCCGCAGCCGAAGTTCTTGCGCGCCAGCAGGATGGTCGCCTGGTCAAACGGCGCCTGGTTGAGCACAAAGTCCGGGTTCGGCCGGCGCTTCGAGCCGTCCATGCCCGGCTCGCCCGGGTCCAGATAGCGCCAGTCGTCGAAGGCATTGGGGCCGAAGCCCGTGCGGTTGACCGACTTCAGGTACTGCTTGGGGATGATTGCGTCAGTATCCACGTTGGAGCGGTCCAGCGGCGCCACGATCCCCTTGTGCACGGTAAAGGCCTGCATCGCTCAGCCCTCCAGCTTCGACGGTTCGATGAAATGCCCGGCGACGGCCGCCGCGGCGGCCAGCGACGGGCTGACCAGATGGGTGCGCCCGCCCTGCCCCTGACGGCCCTCGAAGTTGCGGTTCGAGGTAGAGGCACAACGCTCGCCCGGCTCCAGGCGGTCGGCGTTCATCGCGAGGCACATCGAGCAGCCCGGCTCGCGCCACTCGAAGCCGGCGTCCAGGAAGATGCGGTCCAATCCCTCCTGCTCCGCCTGTTGCTTCACCAGCCCGGAGCCCGGCACCACCATCGCCAGCTTGATGTTGTCGGCCTTCTTGCGGCCCCTCACCACTTCGGCGGCGGCGCGCAGGTCCTCGATCCGGGAATTGGTGCAGGAGCCGATGAACACCTTGTCCGGACGGATCTCCGTCATCGGGGTGTTCGGCTTCAGGTCCATGTACTCCAGCGCCCGCTGCATGCCCTCGGCGCGTACCGGATCGGACTCGGCCGCCGGGTCGGGCACCCGCCCGTCGATCGGTGCGACCATCTCCGGCGAGGTGCCCCAGCTGACCTGCGGGGCGATCTCGGCGGCGTCCATCTCCACCACCGCGTCGAACTCCGCATCGGGGTCGGAAACCAGCGTGCGCCAGTACTCGGCCGCCCGCTCGAACCTCTCGCCGGTCGGCGCCTGCGGCTTGCCGCGCACGTAGTCGATGGTCTTCTCGTCCACGGCAACCATGCCCGCCCGGGCCCCGGCCTCGATCGACATGTTACAGATGCTCATGCGGCCCTCGATCGACAGGCTACGGATCGCCGAACCGGCAAACTCGATCGCATAGCCCGTACCGCCGGCGGTACCGATGCGGCCGATGATCGCCAGCACCACGTCCTTCGCGGTAACGCCCGGGCGCAGCTCGCCTTCCACGCGGATCTGCATGGCACGGGTCTTCTTTTGCCACAGGCACTGGGTGGCCAGCACATGCTCCACCTCGGAGGTGCCAATGCCGAAGGCCAGCGCGCCCAGCGCGCCATGCGTGGAGGTATGCGAGTCACCACAGACCACGGTCATCCCCGGCAGGGTCGCCCCCTGCTCCGGGCCGATCACATGCACGATACCCTGGCGCACGTCTGCCATCGGGAAGAACTTCAGCCCCAGGCTCGTGACGTTGCTCTCCAGCGTCTCAACCTGGATGCGCGAAACCGGGTCCGCGATCCCCTTGTCGCGATCGGCGGTAGGCACGTTGTGGTCCGGCACCGCCAGCACGGAATCCCCGCGCCACGGCTTGCGCCCGGCCAGCCGAAGCCCCTCGAAGGCCTGCGGACTGGTCACCTCGTGCACCAGGTGGCGGTCGATGTAGAGCAGCGTCGAGCCATCCGGCTCCTCGCGCACCACATGCGCCTCCCACAACTTGTCGTACAGGGTCTTGCCTGCCATGCCTCAACTCCCGCGATCGTTACATCGCCAAGGGCACCGTTATTGCACGGCGCCGCCACTGGCACCGTCATTGCGAGGCCCCGCAGGGGCCGTGGCAACCTCCTGAAGCTGGCAGAGCGTCAGTACCGGGATCGGGTGGTTCCGGACGGAGGTTGCTTCGTCGCTACGCTCCTCGCAATGACGGTGCATGTTGCAGCGCCGTGCCATAACGGCGCCTTCTCCAACGCCTCGCAATGACGTCGTTTCATGGCGACCTTTGACGCAGAGTCTGCGGCCACCCCGGTATTCTTTCAAATCCGATTTCTTATCCGTATCATTCCATACGGTTATACTACTGTCGGGTCATGCCGAGCCCGACCATCGAACGGATCATTATCTCACGCAGGGACTGGAGAGACACGCATGCGCCCGGAGCAACTGAGTGTAGAGTCCCTGCAGGCCTTCGTGGCGGTGGTCGATACCGGCGCCTTCTCCGCCGCGGCCGAACGGCTGCACCTGACCCAGCCGGCGATCAGCAAACGTATCCAGTCCCTGGAAGCCACGCTGGAACGCCCGCTGTTCGAGCGCCAGGGCCGCCGCGTGCGACCCACCGAGGTCGCCGAACGTCTGCTGCCCGAGGCCCGCGAAATCCTCGCTCGCCTGCGCGCCATCGAGCAGCAAGTCGCGGACCTCGACCCGATCGTTCGCGGGCGCATCCGCCTGGCTACTTCGCATCACATCGCTTTGCACCGCCTGCCGGCTCCCCTCGCAAGCCTGCGCACCCGCTGCCCCGAGCTGGAGCTGGAACTGGCCTTCATGGATTCCGAGGCCGGTATCGAGGCCGTCATGCACGGCGACGCCGACCTGGCCCTGGCCACCCTGCCCGAGGATCTGCCGAAAGCCGCCGAGGCGCACACCGTCTGGACCGACGAACTCGTCCCTATGATCGCCCGTGACCGCGCGAAGGATATACCGCTGGATACGCTGCAACGCCTGCACGACTGGCCGACCATGCTGCCCCCCGCAGAGTCCACCACCCGGCGCCAGATCGACCAGGCCCTGGCCGCACAGGGCTTGTACCCCGCTGCCGCCCAGGAAAGCCCCTACCTCGAGGTGATCCGCATGATGATCACCACCGGCCTCGGCATCGGCTTCCTCCCCCGCACCATGGCCACCGACGACCTCGCCATCCTCGACTGGCCCGGCGCGCCCATCACCCGCCACCTCGGCTGGGTCCGCCACGCCGAGCGCTACCGCTCCCGCACCCTGGAGGCCGTCATCGAGGAACTGCACAACGGTGTAGCTCGGGAGCCCCCGGACCTCACCGATTTCCAGGAGTGAAGCTACTGGGCAAGTCCATTGCATCGTGGAGAACGCGGAGCACATCCACGGTGCGAGCCCTGTCAGGCGCGGCCCGGAAAACAAGCAAGTGCCGACCTTTCCGCCCTCCCCGTGCGACATGGAGGGTGCATATCCCCGAGCCAATCTCGCCGCGCCGACGCACGGCAAGGATGTCCGGCCCACCTTTCAGTGCCACGATCGCCGCGGACAACGTGCCGGCATAGACACGAGCCGGCTTCTCGCCAAACTGCTCTGCCGTCCAGGAAATGATCTCCCGAAGATCCTTCTCGGCACGCGCCGCAAGACGGACATTCCATGGTCCGGAGGGATCGGGCATACGTCATTCCTTGGCGACGGCCTGTTCCGTCAGTTCCTGCAGATGGGCCTCCAGGGCACTCTCGCAATCAAATTCGGCATACCGGCCTGCTTCTACGTCCCCGATCCCTTCCGCAGTCGCCCGCCGCAAGGCTTCCAGACGTGCCTCCTGCTCACGCTCGCGAACCTCCACGAGCCGAAGTCCGTCACGCAGAACCTCGCTGGCATTCTGGTAGCGACCGGACCGAACCAACTGCTCCACAAAACCGCTTTGCTCCGCCGTCAGGACAATGTTTCGCGTCGGCATGGTTAACCTCCGTCCGTCATCGTTGGCATCTTATGCCAACGATGACGGACAATCCAGTCGCCACCCCGCTGCACACCCTTTCTCTGCGAGCATCGCACTCGAGAGAACGAGCAGCGCGCGATCTGCGGCGCGGAGCAATGGTGGTTGCGACAATTGCTTTTCTGGGCGCGATCGGCTTGCTCGGAGATCCTGCGGCTGCGATCCGAATTTGGAACCGGAACCTGACTGATCGGGGCGGCAAGGAGGGCGGAGCTAGTCTCGGCCGCCCTCGGGTTCGTTCGCGTCACGCCATTCCGGTTGACTTGATTCCACAAGCTGCGACCAAGTATCCGGTGGCTTGCCGCGATCCAGCATCTTCTTGAATTGGGCGTAGGGGTCGGACTTGCTCCCCGCAGAACGAAGGGTCTGCTCATCGTTGATCCAGGCAAAGACAATGGTCTGCGACCTGGAATCGTAGCGGAAGAACAGGCGAAATCGTCGCCCGATCTTGGCGCGGCGCCAGTGGCGGTAATCGGGACCCAATGTGCCCCCTTGGCGATACTCGTCCCGACCGGGGTCGCTCGGGATGACCTCGGTGATCAGGCGGCTGACCGCCCGGTACAATTTGACATTGGCGTTGCGCTCGAAGCCTTTCGGGTCGTTACGCTGGGCGCGCTCGGCCGCTTCGCGCAGGGTCTTGAGCTGCCCCGCGATACAGTCGTGGAACAGCAGCACCCACCCATGGCGACGGGTCAAAGCGCGACCTCGCCCTCGATGTCTTCGTCTTCGGCGCCCTGGTGGCCCGCGTTGGCGAGCATTGCCTCGGCAAGATCCCCTGGCAGGGGGCCCACGTTCCGCCCGTTACGGATATCGGCCTCGACAAGCCCCAGGAAAGCCCCGATAGCTGGATCCTCATGATCCCCGCCAACCCGAGACACGACGACTTCGCCATCGCGCAGGTCGAAGGCGACCTTCCCCCGGGTTGGTACGCCGAGGAATTGCCGGATCGTCTTGGGCAGGGTGATTTGACCCTTGGAGGTAAGGGTCGCCTCCTCATGTATGCTGGACATCGCGGGCCTCCCGATCGATCACAGTGGCTACAGCATGACGGTAAGGCGAATTCCTTACCATGTCAATCCGGGTCATGTGCAGCGCCCGACCCGCCACGATTGAGCATGATGGAAGGCCGGGATGTGTGGCCGATTCGATCGAACGACTTCCGTGCGCGATGTCGCGCGCTCCGTGTTCCAGCTGGACCCGGAGGCGACGCCGCACGATGCCCGGAACCGCGATACGACATCGGCCGCACTGGGCCAGAAAGGGCCCGGAGCCGATTAACGCACGCGCTGAGACCGTCGCAACCTCGCCTTGCTGACAGAACCGAAACCCCGAACCAAAAGGGATCCTGATTGGCCACGAGCGTCCGCCAGTGGCGGGGCCCATTCGGGCACGGGCATAGCCCGCCCCGGACCACTTTGATCCACGCCTTCCCGGGAAGGTCACCATACCGGGGCCCCTGCCCTGTCATCCCAGCCGGCATGCACCCTGGTTGCGATCCCGGCCGTAGCCCCCTTCCCGTCATCCCGGCCGCAGCGCAGCGCAGAGCCGGGATCTCCACACGCCGGTCCAGCCCCAACGTACGGGTACCCCACACCGTGGAGATCCTGGATCACCGCTGCGCGGTTTGCGGGATGACGATGCAGGGGGTGCGGTTGCAGACCCGGGCCCGCGTGTCCCTTGAGCCAGGCTGAAGCTCGTTGCTGTCAAGACAAAGCGGTCAGTCGGCAGGTGCTGGGCCGGATAGCGGAGAGCGGAGGCGCCCAGTCGAGGGGTTCGAAGCCATGCCAGGCGCAGCGGACACGTGTGCCATGGTGGTGGCCTGCGGGAGCCGCGACACTCAGGCGCGGGCGGCTTCGCGGGGGAGCAGGGAGGAGATCATCCAGGTGGCGAAGATGAAGAAGGTGGAGGCGATCAGGGTGCCTTCCAGGCCCCAGACCATGAAGATGGCGCCGGAGGCGACGGTGCCGACCAGGCGGCCGCCCGCGTTGGCCATGTAGTAGAAGCCGACTTTCATCGCGACGCGGTCGGCGTCGGCATAGTCGAGGATCAGAAAAGAGTGGACGGCGGAGTTGATCGCGAACACCACGCCGAACACCCCCAGCCCCACCATCAGCACCCAGGCCGGGTCCAGGCCCGCCTCCAGACCGATCACGATGGCGATCGGCAGCAGCATCAGGATGAACGCCCAAAGCCGCGCAGTGAGCCCGGTCGGATGTACCCCGCCCTTGCCCAGCAGGCGCGGCACGGAGGCCTGCACAATGCCGTAGCCGATCACCCACAACGCCAGGAACGCGCCCACCTGCATGTGGTTCCAGTCGAGCGTAGCGCTGAGGAATACCGGTAGGGCGACCACGAACCAGACATCGCGCGCTCCGAACAGAAAAAAGCGTGCGGCCGAGAGCACGTTGATTGCCGTGGAATTGGAGAACATCTGGGTGAACTTCGGCTTGCCACCGACCTTGCCCAGGCCGCGCGGCAGCCCGATCACCGAGAACAGCATCACCACGGCCAGCATCCCGGCCAGGATGACCAGCGCCATCCGGAATCCCACGCTGTAGAGCAGCGCCCCACCGACGAAGAAGCCGACGCCCTTCAACGCGTTCTTGGAGCCGGTGAGCACCGCGACCCAGCGAAACAGTCGCCCCTCCCCATCGCCGGCGACCAGCTTCACGCCGGACTTCGCACTCATCTTGTTCAGGTCCTTGGCAATTCCGGACAAGGCCTGGGCGAACATTACGTAGGCGACCCCCAGCCAGGCCTCGGGCACCGTGAGCATCAGCAGGGCGGCCACCTGCAGCAGCGTCCCGCCGACCATGGTGGTGTTCACCCCCAGCCGCGCGGCAAGCCAACCGCCCGTGAGGTTGGTGATCACGCCGAACAGTTCGTAGAACAGGAACAGGAAGGCGATCTCCAACGGGCTGTAGCCCAGCTGGTGGAAGAACAGCACGACCAGCATGCGGATCGCGCCGTCGGTGACGGTGAACGCCCAGTAGTTCGCGGTGATCCGCGCGTAGGCGCCCAGCCCCAGGGTGGGCGGCCCGCCCGGGTCCTGCTGGTCGGCTGCGCCGCTCACACCGACCTCAAACGCCCAGGTGGGCGACGCGGGCGACCAGCTCCACCAGCCGGTTCGCGTAGCCCCACTCGTTGTCATACCAGGCCAGCACCTTCACCTGTGTGCCGTCGACCACCATGGTCGACTGGGCATCCACGATGGACGAGCGCGGGTCGGTGCGGAAATCGCTGGAGACCAGCGGGCGCTCCTCGTAGCCGAGGATGTCCTCCAGATCGCCATTCGCGGCCTCGCGCAGCAGGCCGTTGACCTCCTCTACCGTGGTCTCGCGTGCGGCCTCGAAGGTAAAATCCGTCAGTGATGCGTTCATCAGCGGCACACGCACCGCATGGCCGTTCAGCCGCCCGTTCAGTTCGGGAAAGATGTCGCCAATCGCCTTCGCCGAGCCGGTCGTGGTCGGGATCAGGTTCAACCCGGCCGCACGGGCCCGGCGCAGGTTGTCGCGCGGCAGGTCCACTGGCGATTGCGTGGCGGTCATATCATGGACAGTCAGGATGGTGCCGTGGCAGATCGACAGCGCCGGGTGCAGCACCTTCACCAGGGGCGCCAGGCAGTTGGTGGTGCAGGAGGCGGCGGTCACGACGCGATGCTTCGCGGGATCGTAAGCGGCATCGTTCACGCCCATCACCACGTTCAGCGCCCGCGCGTCCTTCACCGGCGCCGCGACCGCCACGCGCTTCGCGCCTTGGCCAAAATGCGGCTCCAGCGTGTCCATGGTGCGGAAGGCGCCGGTGGCGTCGATCACGATGTCCACGTCCGACTCGCCCCACGGCACCTGCCCCGGCTCGGCCAGGCTCGTGTGGCGCAGCTCGCGTCCGTCGATCCGAATCCGGCCCGCTTCGGCCTCGGGCTCGCGTCCCCAGCGCCCGTGCACCGAGTCGAACTCCAGCAGGTGGGCGGTAACGGCCCCGTCGGCCGCGACCTCGTTCAGATGCACAATCTCGATGTCATCCCGGTCCCAGGCGGCACGCAGTACCAGCCGACCGATCCGCCCCATCCCGTTAATCCCGACACGTACCGCCATGGATCACCTCCCGCAAAAAATGGCGTCAGGATACGCCGCACGAGTGACCGTCGCATGACAGTGCCCGCGCCTTGCGCCTCGTCCCGACCGCAGCGAAACGCAGATCCGGGATCTCCCGCACCGGGGCAGCCACCTGCGCTTTGCGACCGCGGGCGCCTCCGGATCACCGCGACACCGTGTCCGGAAGAACGTCCCCGGGGGAGGCCGACGTTCGAGTTGTTGCGTTGCAGCACACTGTGCCCGCGTGTGGCGGGTTCAGTTCAGCCAGACGATTCCGGCATTCAGGTAGATCGCGAAGCCAACCCAGAGGAGGTACGGAATCAGCAGCACCCCGGCGATCCGGTCGATGCGCCAGAAGGCCATTACGGTGGCCAGGATCAGCAGCCACAGGATCAGGATCTCGACCAGCGCCAGATCCGGCCGCTGCAGGCCGAAGAACAGCACGGACCACCCCAGATTCAGCGCCAGCTGGGCCAGGAACAGGCCCATCGCGACCGGGGCCCCGGTCAGGCCGACACGGCGCCAGACGTGCCATCCAGCCAGGCCCATCAGCCCGAACAGGACGGACCAGACCGGGCCGAACACCGCGTCGGGTGGATTCAGCGGCGGATGCGCCAGCGCGGCATACCAGCCGTCAACCGACAGGCTGGTCGCCCAGCCCCCCAGTGCCGCCACGGCAAATACCAGTACCAGCCACGCAATCAGGGCCAGCAAGTCGGGCGCGAACGGCCGTCGCGCACGCCCGTGGGGGCCGATTGGCTTCATGGGGCTCTCCTCCCGCCGGCCCGCGCCCCCGGAACTCCGCAACCGGGATTGCGTCCATAAAAAACCCCGCCCCCGGGAACCAGCACGGGAGACGGGGCACGGGGGCCGGCCGCCGCCGGCACCGAGGTCCGGTTCAGATGAACAGGCAGATGTCGGATTCGCCGGCGAACTCGAAAAATGCCGCGGCACCCGCGTACTCGACCCCGTCGATGAATTCGCTGGTATCCATGTCGAACAGATCGACCGTCATCTGGCAGGCGATCATGCGTACTTCCGCCTCCAGGCACAGCTCGCGCAGGTCTTCCAGGCTGGACACGCCCTTCGCCTTCATCTTGTTCTTCATCATCACGGTCATCATCTTCTGCATGCCTGGAAGCGCCTGCAGCAGCACCGGCATGGGCATCGGCATCGGCATGCCGGGGTTGCCCAGCGAGGTGACCTGCAGGTCCATCTTCTTGCGCAGCAGTTGCAGACCGTAGAAGGTGAAGAACACCTCGCAGTCGTATCCCAGGGCCGCCGCCGTGGACGCCAGGATGAACGGGGGATACCCCCAGTCCAGGCTGCCCTTGGTAGCGATGATGGCCATCTTCTTTTGTTCGTCGCTCATTGGTGTCCTCTCCTTTGGTGATTATTAAAAAGGGCCCGTGTCGCATGCCCCCTGCATGCAACGCGTTCCCCCGTTACCCCTGACGGGCCGGCTCCCGGAGGTCGTCCGGCCCTGCCCGTCAAGCTCCGGCGCTTAACGCCCGGACAATGCACGCTCCTTGCGCCAGTCGCGAATAATCGCACATCCCGCACAAATTCCCAGCATCGCGAGGCTGGCCCATACCGAGATTGGGACCAGAATCATCGCCAATGCAAACATGATCCACGCCAGCAAGGTCATTGTTGTTCTCCTCCTCCACAGCGGGATCGGCCCGGACGGACCCGCTGGATTGTTACGGAAGCATCAACACCTCCCACGTGGACGCGGGACTCGCCGTCTATCCGATTCGGGGGCACCCAACCCGACAGACTGCTAGCGCTGTTCCGGGCCTTCCGCCCGCGGCCCTTCCGGGCCCGGCTCTTCGGTGGCCACCGACTCCGGAGTACCACTCTGCGCGGGTGCCTCGGCCTGATGTGGCGGGTGGTGCACGTCCGCTGCCGATGCGCGCCCGCCCTGGCGCGAGATCGGGCTGGCATCCACGAACTGATTGTTGAGGCGCTGAATATAGGCCTCGGCCTGGTCCCGCAGGCCGTGCAGACGCCGCAGCATGCGCCGGCCGAGCCCCAGCGGCGCCCGCCGCATCAGCGGGCGCCAGGGCCGGGTGTTCTTCTCGAACGCGGCGCGCAGGTTACCGGCCGCCCCTTCGGTGGCCAGCCCCCGTGCGATGCGCCGGCCCAGCCAGCGCCGGTTAAAGAAGTGGAGCCCCAGCAGCGCGATCACCAGCACCACGACCCCGAAAACGGTCAGCAGCGGACGCTCTCCCATGGCCTGCCAGGCGCTGCCATCCAGCCATGGACGCAGGCCGCCCGCCGCGTTGTAGCCGACCACCCCGAGGATCACCACCACCACGGCAAACATCGCCGCGTCGAACTGCAGCACCCGCCGGCGCCAGCGTTCCAGGGCCTTTTGCAGCGCCGGCAGGGCGTCCATCTCGATGGACTCCGCAATCGCCTGCAGCGCCCCCAGGATGCGATAGGAACGTGACGAGCTGATCTCGTTGATCTTGGCGTGGATCTCCTGACGGTCGCGCCGGGACTTCTCCTCGTAGCGCTCGCGTACCTGGGGATCATCGATCTCCACCGCGGAGCTCTCGTTGTACACGCAATAGAAACGCCCGGTGGCGTTGCCCTGGCGCACCACCGCCCGCTGCCAGGCCGAGACCACCTCTTCCAGGTTGTCCTCGCGCCAGGTGGTATCGATCTGGTTGAGAATGAACACCAGCTTGGTGAAGTCGTTGCGCTCCGCCACCCGGTTGACCAGGTGCTCGAGGGTGTCGCGCATCGCACCCGGCTCTGGATGACGGGCATCGAAGAACACCAGCACCAGGTCCGACAGATCGATGATGTGATCGGTCAGTTGCAGCGTGGTTGCGCGCTGCTCGTCGGCGTCGAACCCGGGCGAGTCGATCAGGATGCGTCCGCGCAACTGTTCGGAGCGCGCGGTCTTCATCGCCAGGAAGTGATCCACCGTGCGCCCGCCACCATCGGTGATCCGCTCGATCTCGTCGCTGACCCGGTAGAACGGGAAACGCGGATCACCGTCCAGCGCCAGACCGGGGAGCTCCTGCACATGTTCGCTGCCGCCATAGCTGATGACCGTGAACTTGTCATCCACTGCCTGACTGCCGCTGCGCTGCACCGTCGCCCCGACGTACTCGTTGATAAAGGTGGACTTGCCCGCGGAGAAGGTGCCGAGCACCGCGATCATCGGCCACCAGGAGATGGTGAAGGCGTAGGAGTCCTCCTGCGGATCCAGCAATCCCGCGGCATAGCCAACCCGGTCCAGATCGCGGAACGGGTCCACCACGCCCTTCAGGACGGGATTCTCCTCCGCAAGCCGGTCACTCAGCAGCTTGAGCTGTTTGCGAACACGTGGACCTGGTCGATTGAACATAGATGCTCCGTGGTTGCGCGGGACCGGATGCCGCCGGTTGTCCATCCCGGGAACCCCGGCGCACCACCTCCGGAATCCTCCCGAAGGGGGCGATTCCGGGTGTACGCCCGGCGTATCCGGGCACCGGGGCCCTAGCGTCCACCCCGGGGGTGATACGGGCCGGGCGAACCGGGGAAGGGGCCGGTCTGACCGCTGAATGGATTGAACGTGTTCATGATACCCATGGGCGCCCCGACATTGCGATTAAGGCTCCACATATCCTGTTGCAATCCTACCGCGGCGGCGGCCATGGCCTCCGCATCATGCGTCATCGAGACTACACTGCCATCGATCGAGGCGGTATCCACGGCGATACTGGCAACATTCTCGTTCATCGCCAGCATGGTTTCGTTGATGCGTACCATCTGCGCGTCCATGTTGCTCATGTGCTCCATGTACCCGGCGATCGTCGACATATCGCGATCCACCACCCGCGTCATTTCCGAGATCTCCTCGGTCAACTGGCTGACATCCCGGGTCAGGCTGGTGATCAGCCAGAAACCGTAGATGGCCAGCACCACGAACGCCGTCAGCGCCGCATACACAATCATTTCCAGACGTCGCGCACGCTGGTAGGCGGCATCCGCCTCGGTCTTGATCTCGTCGAACTCGCCGGGGCGATTAGCCATGTGGTCTCCTTTACTGGGTGGGGCAATGCGTCCGCAACTCGGACTCGCACGGGTTAGCGAAATGCAGGTGGGTCGCGGGGAGCCGCCCTCCGCCCTGCGGGGTGATCTCGAGCCCGCCCCACCGCGGGCGGGCACCCATCAGAACGCGCCGACCGCTGCGCGGTCGATGATCTCTTCCAGGGCCTGTTTTACGTGCAGCGCCTGTTCGCGCAGCTCCGGGGGCAAGCTGCGACCCCCGTGGATCATCACGTCCAGGTCCAGGGTCATCAGCCACAGATTGCCCTCGTCGTCTTCCTGCAACACGATCCGGCAGGGCAGATAGGCCGCCATTGCCGGGCTGTAGCGCACCATCTGCGCAGCGATAGCCGCGTCGCAGAACATGTAGATCTGCAAAAACGGGAAGTCCTCGCCGGTGACGTTGCGTACCTCCTCGCCCATCGGCAGCTCGCCGACGTTGCGAATGTTCAACTCGTTGGCCACCAGACGCAGGACGTCCTCCACCTCGCGTACCGACAGGTTCTCGTCCACCCGGCGCTTGTAGACCATCGCCTCGGCGGCATCACCGGTCTCCAGCACTGTCCGCGCCATCTGCGCATATACCGCCGGTGCCTTCGAATCCAGCGCCCGTACCTGTACCGCGTAAGGCTCGAGCGCAAAGATTGCATAGCCCAGCACAATCAGCGCCAGCAGTCCGATAATGGCCAGCACATTGCGAATAAACCGCATTCGATCCCCTCCGGGTTAACCCGAGCCTTTCCGGTCGGCAGGGCGGATATTGGCTACCACCGTGGCGCCCCGCTCATTCGAGTCGCTGCAAATGCTGCAGTCCGTCCGGATGATGCCGCCCATAGAGCGGCGCCAGCCGTTGCTGCATGGCACGCCGCTCCCGCGCCGGCAGATGCTCCAGGGCCTGGTCCCAGGCTGCCATCGCATCTGCGATCTGTCCGGCGTGATACAGGACATTGCCCAGCTCGCCGTATACGTCGGCACGCTGCACCGAACCCTCCGAAAGCCCTTCCAGACCCTCGCGCAACCGTTGTGCCGCCGCCTCCGGACCTTCGCTCCAGTACACCGCACGCGCTGCATCCAGCACGGTCTGGGCCGCCGGTGCGACGGCTCCGGAATCCGTCTCTGACGGCGCCTTGACCGCGTCCGCCTGCGCAGCGACGCCGGATCGCGCCGCCGGTGCCCGCGGCTCCGGCTTAGCCTGCTCGTCCGATGCACCCGGCTCCGGCTTGGCCTGCTCGTCCGATGCCCGCGGCTCTGGCGGCGAATCCTCGGCGACCGCAACCGGGGCCGGACTGTCCCCGTCCAGCGTCGCCTCGCCACCCGGCGCGAGCACATCGCGCGCCGACCAGGCGATCAGCCACAGCGCAATGACAATCACGACCCAGTAGCGGCTGACGAAACTGCGCGGTTGATCCTGTTCCTGTCCCATGCTTCCTCTGTTGTCCCGATGCCCTGCCACCGTTTCCCTTCCGCCGGCTGGTGGCCGGATCGTTGTGCCTGTTGCGATTACGGGTCAGCGACGCTTGCGCCGTCCGTACAGCTTCGCTGCCAGGGCATCGAGTTCCGCCGCCGCCTTGCCACGCGGCTCGAGCTCGCCCGCCGACAGCCCCTCGCTGAACGAGCGCCGAAAGGCCATGCGCTGTTTCAGCCGCGGCGCCAGCACCCCCAGTCCCTCGATACCGCCCAGGACGGCAAAGGTCTCGTCACTCTCGGGCACCGCCTGATGCGTATCGCCCCGGTTGATGAACGCCAGGATCTCCGGCCGGTCATTCGATCCGCGCCGCTCCCGGATCTCCTTCACGAAGCGGTGTGTCGACCACACGTCGGCCTGACTGGGCGGCACCGGGATGAGCACCCGGTCGGCGGCCACCACCGCCTGGTACAGCGTCTCCAGATCCGACGGCCCGACATCGCAGACGAGCTCCTCGAACTCGCCCTCGCGCGCACGAGCCCGGTCCAGCGAGTTCTCGCCCTCGAGGGTCGGGGTATACCCCTCTTCCTCGCGCACTTCCAGCACATCGGTCAGCGTTCGCTGCGGATCGAGATCCACCGCCAGCACCCGGCGGCGCTGATGGCGCAGCCAGAGTGCCAGGTTAAACACCACCGTGCTCTTTCCGGTGCCTCCCTTCAGATTGGCCACCACTGTCAGCATGTCGTCTCCCGCCGCTGGTCAGGATCCTGCGGTGAGCCCCCTTGCGCGCGGCAGGGGGCCTCACCGAAACATCCTCAGGGGAAAAACCCTGCCCGGCGAACCGGGCAGGGACCGGTCAAGGGGCCTTAGTTGCCCTCGCCCTGCGGCGCCGGGGCGGAGCCCTGCGGTCCGTAACCCGGGCCGTAGCCCTGCGGGGCATAACCCGGGCCGTAGCCGTAGCCGGGGCCATAACCATAGCCCGGACCATAACCACCGTAGCCGGGGCCATAGCCGTGGCCACGACCATAGCCGTAGCCGTCACCACGGCCGTGGCCGTAGCCGTGACCCTGACCGCGACCGCGGGCGGAGAAGTCGAAGCTCCCGTCGCCCATCATGTCACCCATCATGTCGCCCATGTTGGAACCACGGCCGTAGCCCGGGCCGCCGAAGAACGGCACGGAGGAGCCATAGCCAGGGCCATAGCCCGGACCGTAACCGTAGCCCGGACCGCCCCACTGCGCGGAGGCCATCATCGGCGCGGCCGCCAGGCCACCCAGGGAAACGGCGAGAACTGCTGCTTTCACAAACTTGCTCATGGTATTACCTCCAAATCGGAGTGATGCCCTCATGGATACGTACGCGTTGGTGATCGAGGGCATTACACCCACGCGCTTAGACTACTGCGAAATCGATCCGAATCACGGAAACGGCCCCCCCCCGAACGGCGACCATCCCCAGGGCATCCCGTATCCGGGAGTTGCCCAGGGCGCATAACCGGAGCCGCCCTGCCAGCCCGGGTGCCCCCCGGGATAGCCCCCGGGGTAGGGATACGCTCCCGGACCATGGGCACCCGGTACGTGCTGCCCCGACGTCCGGCGATCCCCCCCTGCGAGGGGCCCAGTCCAATCCCGCGGTTCCGTCTGCGGGTCGCGTCGGGTCGGCTCGTAGTCCCGCGCCGGGAAACGAGAGCGACTGCGTTCGGGTGTGCCACCCGTCTCGGCCGGGCGTTCCCCCGCCCAGGGGTTGTACCGCTCGCGAGCCTCGGCATGACCCGGCGTTGCAGCCAGCAGCAACAGCACCAGGGTTCCGACCATCAGGCCGTGCCCTGCATACCGTGCGGGAGCCACCGGCCCTGCCGGTGGAATCCCGTCTGCTCCGTTATGCCTGCCCGTCATGCGCGCGATGCTCCCGTTCGTGATCCGGACCGGCGGTTCGCTGATCCGACCACCTTCGCGTTACTCCTCCAGCGCCTCGCGACGCTCGCGCATCGCTTCCTCTTGCTCTTCACGCTGGCGTTCCATCTCTTCCATGTAGGCCTCGCGACCGCGTTCCATTGCCTTCTGCCGCGCCTCGTGCATGGCCTGCATTTCCTCCATGCGTTCCTGACGCTCGGCATGCATCGACTGGATGCGCTCCTTCATCTCTTCCGGCATGTCCTCCGGCAGGTCCTCCGGATCGAACTCGGGGGCCTGACCATAGCCCGGACCCATGGGCCCGAAGTCCGGACCGCCTTCGGCCGGCGCCTGCGGCATGCCGTAGCCCGGATGACCCATGCCAGGGTGCCCGTAGCCCTGCGGTGCCGGCCCGTAGCCGGGCCCATAGCCGTACCCCGGATGGCCATAGCCGTGCCCATAACCGTCGCCATAGCCGCGACCGTAGCCCTGGGTCTGGCTGCGCCCGGACATCCCGAAGTTGAAGTCGCCGCTGGCGTCACCGTCGTGCATGGTGCGGCCGCGGGGATGCATGCCCGCACCCTGGTGGCCGTACGGGCCACCATAGCCATACGGGCCCGGAACCGGCGTGTGCTGCGCCATCGGGCCGGCCGCCTGCTCCGGCTCCTCGGCCTGAGCCACGCCCAAGGCCAGAACGGACACCATTGCGGCGCCTGTCAGGGCGGTACCGATCATTCGTGAGTTCAAACGCTTCTTCATTGCGAACCTCCTTGAGGTCTTGCGTACATGTCTACTTCAGTCGAATTCCGCGTCGTGTACGGCTGCTTCGCGCCGTGCCACTCCGCGCCGGACCGCTGCCCCCACCGGGCTTTTTCGCGGTCCCCTTCTTCGCGGCCGTTTCCGTTTCGGCCGCCGGCTTCTTCGGTGCGGGTTCACGCGGGGCCTTCGCGCTCGCGGAGGCCCCGCCGGGGTCCCGCCCGGTGCTCTCGGCTGCCTTCTTTCGCTTAGCAGTCGTCGCGGATTTCTGCGTCTTTCCCGCGGCTTTGCCGCGGGCTTGCGAGGCCGGCTTGGCCGCCTTGCCTTCGCTCGGGCGTGTGGCCCGCGTGTCCTTCGTCGATGCCTTCTTCGGCGGTGCCTTCTTCGGCGAATCCTTGCCCGCCGCCGACGGTTTCTTCGCGGCTGCCTTCTTCGCTACGGGCTTCTTCACAGCGGATTTCACCGGGGACTTGTTCGCCGGTGCATCCTCCGGGCGTTGCTGCGCCGGCGGCTCGCCAGTTTCTGCAGGCGCTTCCGACAGGCCCTTGGCGCGGACCTCGCCCGCCTCCGTGACCACATCACGCGCCCGGGTCGCCGGCTCCTGCGCCGCCTCGGGGGTGTCCCCGGCGGACTGCGTCTCGCGCGTTGCGCCGCCCGCATGGTCACCGCTACTGCCGGAACCCGGGGACTGCCCACCACCATCATCCGGGCCTGCGGGGCCGGCGGGACCGTTCGTCCCTGGCGTGCCGCCGGGCGGGGGCGGAGGGGTGTGATCGCGACTGCCGCGCCAGCGGCGCCACAGCGCGATCCCCAGCCGCCACAGCGCCAGGGCCAGGTCGCGCAGCCCTTCCAGCAGGGCTAGTGCCAGGCACTGCAGATAAAGCCCGGCGTACCGCACCGCCCGGGTCAGACCTCCGCCCTCGCGCGGTCCGAACAGGTCGTTCTCGCGCGCGGTGCTGGCGTCGGCAGAGGCGCCGCCATTGCCATTCGGACCCATCGCGCATACCGCGGCGAGCTCGCCATTGCTGTCCAGGGTCGCCGGGCAGAACGCACGGCGGCCCGAGATGCAGCCCAGCGGGATCACCAGCAGGGTGAGCAGGGTGGCCACCAACGTGCCGAACATCAGCGAGATCGCCATGCCCTGGAAGATCGGGTCGAACAGGATCACGCTGGAGCCGGCCAGCAGGGCCAGCGCAGTGATGATGATCGGACGCGTGCGTGCCTGGCAGGCCAGGATCATCGCCTCGCGAACATCGTGGCCCTGGTCCACGGCCTGGCGTCCGAAGTCCACCAGCAATATGGAGTTGCGCACAATGATCCCTGCCAGTGCGATGAATCCGATCATCGAGGTGGCGGTGAACTCGGCATTCATCAGCCAGTGGCCGGGGATAATCCCGATCAGGGTCAGTGGGATCGGGGCCATGACAATGCCCGGCAGCACGAAGTTGCCGAACTCCCAGACGACCAACATGTAGATCAGGACCAGCGCGATCGCAAAGGCGATGCCCATGTCGCGGAAGGTCTCGTAGGTAACCGTCCATTCGCCGGCCCACTCGAAACCCGTGGAACCGTCATTGGCCGGCGGACCGAGCCAGTATGGCTGCACCTGGCTGCCATCGGGCAGTTCGTAGTCCGCGAGCTGATCCTGGACCTCCAGCATCCCGTATACGGGAGCGGCAAGACGCCCAACGACCTCACCGGTCACAAACTCCACCGGGCGCAGATTCTTGTGGTAGATCGGCTCGTCCTGGGCGCGCTCCACGAACTGCCCGAGCTCCGACAACGGCACCATGCCACCCTGCCGGTCCGGCACCGGCAGCAGCTCCAGGCGTTCTATGTCGCTGCGCGTGGCCATCGGCAGACGCAGCTCGATCAAATGCGGTTCGACCAGCGAGTGCGCCTTCACATCGCCCAGCATCTGACCACTGATCGCGGTTTCCAGGGTGCGGTTGACCGCCTTGACGCTGACCCCGCGGGTCAGGGCCTTGTCGCGATCCACATCGAAATGCCAGACCGGGTGGGGCGCCTGCAGGAAGCTGTCGACATCGGCGACATGCTCGGCCTCGCGGAACATGCCCTCGAGGTCGCGTGCAACCGCCCGCCGGATCTCGGGATCCGGGCCGTAGACCTCGGCCACCATCGACTGCAGGACCGGCGGGCCGGGCGGCATCTCCACCACCTCGATGCGCGCCCCGACCGCGTGCGCCAGCGGGGTCAGGCGCTCGCGGGCCTCGGTGGCGATCTCGTGACTGGAACGCTTGCGTTCTCCCTTGTCCAGCAGTTGCACCTGGATGTCTGCCTGCCAGGGCTCGTCGCGCAGATAGTAGTGGCGCACCAGGCCATTGAAATTGAACGGCGAAGCGGTGCCGACATACGACTGCAGGCCGACCACCTCGTCGAACTCGCGCAGCTGCGAGGCCAGCTCGTGAGTCAGGGTCGCGGTCTCGGTCAGCGCCGTTCCCTCGGGGAAATTGACGACCACCTGGAACTCGGGCTTGTTATCCAGCGGCAACATCTTCACGCGCACATCCGTGGTCATGAACAGACTGATCACCAGAAAGAAGACCACGATCACGCCGATCAGGAAGGCATAGCCCCGCAGCCGGTGGTCGGCCAGTCCCGGGATCACCGTGCGGTAGAGCCGGCCCAGCTTCTCGGCCTGACGGTGTTCCTTCGCAGTCGCCTTCTCCAGGTACGCCATACTCGGGCGCAGGCGCTGGGTCAGCCACGGGGTAAACACGAAGGCCGCCACCAGCGAGAACAGCATCGCTACCGAACCCAGTACCGGAATCGGCTGCATGTAGGGGCCCATCATCCCGGACACGAAACCCATCGGGAGCAGCGCAGCGATCACCGTAAAGGTCGCCAGGATGGTCGGATTGCCGACCTCGCGCACCGCATCCACCGAGGTCTCGGTATCCATCCCGCGCTTCATCAGCCAGCGGCGGTAGATGTTCTCCACCACCACAATCGCATCGTCGACCAGGATGCCGATGGAGAAGATCAGCGCGAACAGACTCACCCGGTCGATGGTGTAACCCAGCACCCATGCGCTGAAAACGGTGAACAGGATCACCACCGGGATCACCAACAGCACCACCACCGCGGCGCGAATACCCAGGAACAGCCCGACCAGGATGGTGACCGCGAAGGTGGCGACGAACAGCTTGAAGATCAGCTCGTTGACTTTTTCGTTGGCGGTCTTGCCGTAGTTGCGCGAGACCTCGACCCCGACGTTGTCCGGGATCACATCCCCCTTGAGCTGTGCGACCCGCTCAAGCACGCCGTTGGCGACCGTCACGCCGTTGCTTCCCGACTTCTTGGCAATCGCCAGGGTGACCGCCGCGGCTCCGTCGGGGGCCAGGTCCGGCTGTTCCGCAGCGCGCCCGCTGTAATGGCGCACGAACTGATCCAGTTCCCCCGGCCCGTGGGTCACCTCAGCGACATCGCGCAGGTAGACGGGATTACCGTCTTCCACAGCCACCAGCAGACGCTCGATATCCTCGGCGCCGGTCAAGAACGCTCCGGTATATACCGACGTGCTAAGTCCGCCCTGCTCGATACGCCCGGCGGAGCTCTCCGCGTTCGCCGACGCGACCGCCTCTGCAATCTGATCCATGCTGACCTGATAACCGGCGAGCCGCTCGGGGTGCACCTCGATGCGCACCTTCTCCTGACGTCCGCTGACCACAAAGCTCTGGCTGGTGTCTGGGACCTCGTTGACCTGCTGGCGCACATCCAGGGCGATCTGCCGCAACAGGGCATCATCGACCTCGTCGGACCACAGGGTCAGCGTCACGACCGGTACGTCATCGGCGCCCTTGGGCTTCACCATCGGCTCGGAGGCACCGGGCGGGATGCGGTCCCGGTTCGCCATCAGTTGGTCGTGCACCTTGACGATCGAGGATTCCATCTCCTCGCCCACATCAAACTGCACGGTGACCAGTGCCTGGCCACGATGCGAAACGGAATACACGTTATCCACGCCGGACAACTCGCTCATCAGACGTTCCAGCGGCCGTGCCACCAGACTCGCGACCTGCTCGGACGGCACCCCGGGATAGGAGACCATGACGTCCACCATGGGCACCGAGATCTGTGGATCCTCCTGGCGCGGGGTGACCATCAGCCCGAGGATGCCGATCGCGATACTCGCCAGCAGCAGCAGCGGCGACAACGGCGAGTTGATAAAGCTGGCCGCCATACGCCCGGCGATCCCGGGATGTTCCCGATGATCGCTGCCGGATTGTGTGTCGCGTTCGTCCATTGGTCCCTTGCGGTTTCGCTACCTCGGTCTGACTGAATACTCGATGCGCATTGCAGCACGCCGCATACGCGCGGAGTCCTTGCCCGATGCCGCGCGCTCGCGGCGACCCCGGGGAGGCGACTCACGCCCCGAATGCATGTCTACAATGTCCCGGCCCCGGTGCCGATCGTGCGGTTACGATCCATGCCCCGCACTGCACTGCCCACGGGCTGCCCCGAACGGATCCCGGCCGGCGGACGCTCCAGGATCTGCATACCCGGTTCCAGACCGGAGGTGACCACCACCTGGTCGCCCCGGGTCGCACCCAGGCGCACCATCCGCACGCGGATGTCGCCGGCCCCGTCAATCACGGCCACCCGCGGAAGAGCGCCCCCCGGGATCAGGGCGGAACGGGGGATCAGGGCCCGCTCGGACGCCTCCGCGCCGGCCGGAAGGCGGACCGCCGCGTACATGCCCGGTCCGCCACGCACACCCTGCGGGAGGTCGAATTTCACAGTCACGGTGTGGTGCCGGGGGTCAGCCAGCGGGAAGATGCGCGCCACCCGGGCCTCGACGCTGTCACCGGAATCCAGATCCACGGTTACGTGTTCGTCCTCGGCCAAGCGGCCAATCTGGCGTACCGGCACCTGGGCCTCGACTCGCAGATACTCGACATGACCGAAGGTCATCAGCGGATGCCCGGGCTGAACCGTGTCTCCCTCCTCCACATGCTTGCGCATAATCATGCCGGAAAACGGTGCCTCGGAACGGGTATCACGGATCGCGGCATCCAGTTCCTCGACCCGCGCACGGGCCTGTTCCCAGCGCGCTCCGGCCTGATCCACACCGATATAGCGGGAATACAGGTCGGTCTGACGGTCCAGCGAGGGGTCACCCATACCCATGAACTGTCCCATCGGCTGGGTAAACATCTGGTCGAACATCGAAGGCAGGCCCATGCCGGGCATCTGGCCAAGACTGCTCGACTGCGGGGAGACCACCTCGCGACCATACTGCATGCGCGCCTCGCGAATCGCCGCCTCGGCAGTGCGCATCTCGGCAAGCGCCGCCTGCCGCTGGGCGCGCAGGCGGTCGTCGCTGAGGGAGACCAGTACCTCATCCTGCTCGAAGGCATCGCCCTCGGCGCCGGCAACCTCCACCACGCGCCCGCTGGACTGCGCAGTCAGGGTGACTTCCCGAAACGGGATGACCGTACCACTGACCCATTGCGAGCCCGCGCGATCCGCCTCGACCGTCACCACTGAGGCCCCGGCAGCCGTCACGCCGAATATTCCGGCAACAGCCACCAGGCAGGAGAACAGGAAGGGAAACGTCAACCGCATGTCCATCATGCATTGCACCTCGCTTGCAGATCCCGCGGACATCCCGGTCCGGCAGCGAGTCGTTGCGTGGCCGGGCCTCCGTCGCTGCCAGGCAACGGGGCGCGCGTCGCAACGCTCGCCGAGCGTATGGATTCCATTTTCGAGATGTTGAGAGAAGCACATATCACTGCCGCAAGCAATGCCAATGCCAATATCGACGTTCCCTTATTTATCAGTAAGTTCTTCCGTATCTACTTATGTTCGTATATTCTGCTGTTGCAACACTGGCTTCATGCCGCAGATTGGCGCCAGCATGCGGAATATGCTGATTTTCTGTTGTTGCATTTCCCTTGCAGGCGTTGCAACACCTGACCATACTCCGGACACGCCCTCGCAACAGGAGACGGCATGAAGGCAACCGAGTTGGTGGAGACCTGCATACGCCAGAGTCGCGATCCACAGCTGATCGCCGACACCCACGGCAACGTCGTGCTTGCCAACGATGCGCTGTACCAGTTGCTCGACGCCTCGCCAGCCGACACCCTGACCCTGCGCGGGCTCGGACCCGTGGATCTCCAGGCACATCTGCAGCGCGCCGCCACCGGCAATGCCGACGCCCCCGCCTGCGGTATCCCGGCGCGGCAGGACTTTCATGACGAGCTGGCACTGCCCGAAGGCGCCTTGCCCGTCCGCATCCTCAGCCAGCCACTGGAACTCGACGACCCACCCTCCGGCCTGCGCCTGATCGCGCTGCAGCCGCAGCGGCGACGCCCGCGCAACCCGGTGCATCACGATGCCACCATTCCCGCGCCCGCCACCGGCGACGACTTTCAGTCCGCGGATGCTGCTTGCCGCGCACCGCTGGCCTTTGCCCGGCGGGCGGCCACCAGTGACGTACGCATGATGCTGCTGGGTGAATCCGGAACCGGGAAGACCCGCCTGGCCCGTGCCATCCATCGTGCCAGCCGCCGGGCGAAGGCTCCGTTTGTGGAAATCAACTGCGCCGCGATCCCCGAAGAACTGCTGGAATCCGAACTCTTCGGGCACGCTCGCGGGGCCTTTTCGGGGGCGGTCAGCGAGCGCATCGGCCGTTTCGAGGCCGCCGACGGCGGGACGCTGTTTCTCGACGAGATCGGCGAGATGAGCCCGCGCCTGCAGGCCAAGCTGCTGCGCGCGGTCCAGGACGGGGCGTTTGAACGCGTTGGCGAGAACACCACTCGCGAGGTCGATGTACGCATCCTCGCGGCCTCCAACCGCGACCTGCGCGAACAGGCCGAGCAGGGCCAGTTTCGCACCGACCTGTACTACCGTCTGGCGGTCGCCACGGTCGAATTGCCCCCGCTGCGCCAGCGCCCGAAGGACCTGGCCGCGGCGCTCGATGCGTTCTGCGAACGCCAGCAACTGATCATCGGTGACGCGTTGCGCGCACGCCTGCTGCAACACCCCTGGCCCGGCAATTTCCGCGAACTGGAGAATGTCTGCGAGTGTCTGGCGCTGCACGCCCGCGCTGGTCGCGTCGACGACTTCCCGCTGCCGGATCCCGCCAGCTTCGCCGAGGCCACCCTGGATACCCGCTCACACGGCGCTGCCGCGGCCCACAGCAATGGCAACGGTGCGGGTAATGGCGCGCACGGCAATGGGAAAGGCCATAACGGCGAATCCCATCCCGGTGAAGGCTTTGCCGAGGAACCGGAAGAGGCGCGCCGCCTGCGCGCCGCCCTCGCGGCGCACGCGGGCAATCGCTCGCGCGCTGCGCGCGCGCTGGGAATCAACCGCAGCACCCTGTGGCGCAAGCTGCACCGCTACCACCTGGT
>JBNJFQ010000018.1:0-55263 GCA_051747025.1 Pseudomonadota bacterium | reverse complement strand
CCGGCCGTCCCCACCAATCGTTCGCCGGGCCCGTTGTGGCAGGCCCGGTCTCGAGCACAACCGGAGGCGTCCGGGGATAGCAGCATGACGAGCGGAAACGAGCTACTGGAAGGGCTGGTGCACCTCACCGCGGCGCCTGACGTCCGCCACCTGGAGGAAGGTCTGCTGCGGGCGCTGCATGACAGCTTTTCGCTGGCGACCGCCCTGGCCGTGCGTCTGGACGCCGCCGATCGTCCGCGCCGGGTGTACCGGTATGACCCCCGCACCCGCGAGGTGGCCGAAGAGGCCTTCGGGGCTGCGACCGATCCCGAATTGCGCGAGGTGGTGGTGCGCGCGATTGCGACCGATGAGCTGGCAACGACGGGCGCCGGTTCCGGGGGTTGTCTCTCGGCCTGGCCGCTGACGGGGTTGCCGACCTTCGGCCTGTGCCTGGTGTTCCGGTCGGCCGAACCGCTGGGGCCGGAGGATCAGGAGCAGATCCAGCGCTTCGTGTCGGTTTGCCGTCATGTCATCGCGCTGATGGACCACGCCCGGGTAGATGCGCTGACCGGTTTGCTGCATCGCAAGAGTCTTGATGAGGACCTCCTTGCGATTACCGATTTTCGGCCGGTCGAGCCGCCACCGCCGGAGGCCGGCGAGCGGCGGCAGAGGGGCGGGCCGGACGCCCGGAGCTTCTGGCTGGCGGTGCTCGATATCGACGACTTTCGCGACGTCAATGCCCGTTTCGGGCATGTCTATGGTGACGAGATCCTGATCCTGGTGGCACGGACCCTGGAGGCGGGCTTTCGCGAGCGCGATCTGATCTACCGCCTGGGCGGGGAGGAGTTTGTGGTCCTGGCGGACTTCCCCGGCGGGGGCGAGGCGTATGCTGCGTGCGAGCGCCTGCGTCGCCGAATCGCCGCGCAGCGGTTTCCACAGGTCGGGAGCGTCACCATCAGTATGGGCCTGACGCGGTTTCGTGAGGGCGTGCCCTCCAGCGTGCTGATCCACGAGGCCGAGCGGGCGCTTCGTTACGCGAAGGCGCAGGGCAAGAATCAGGTGCGCTGTTACCCGGACCTGGTCGACAGTAGCGAGATCCAGCCGCCAAAGATCCAGCCGGGCGCGATCGACCTGTTCTGAGTGACGCAGCGCCGGCCGGGTTCGGTTATTCGGCCGGCTCTGGCGGATTGCCGATGATTGCGACCTCGACACGACGATTTTTCGCCCGGCTTTCCGCGTCGGTGTTGGGCATCAGGGGGCGCGTGTCGGCATGGCCGGTCGCATGCATGCGTGCGGGCTGGATCCCGGCGTTTTCGAATACGTGCAGAACCGACACCGCGCGGGCGCTGGACAGGTCCCAGTTGGAGCGGAAGCGGTCGGAACGCATCGGCAGGTCATCGGTGTGGCCGCTGACCTCGATCTGGCCCGGGGTCCGTGCCAGGACCTCGGCGACCCGGTGCAGCACCGGGACAAACTGCGCGTCGAGCTCCTTCTGGCCGAGTTCGAACGCGGCCCGCTCCTCGAAACGCAGCAGGATTCCGTCGTCATGATCCGCGATCTCGATCAGCCCCTGCTCGAGTTCTTCGCTCAGCTCTTGCTGCAGGGCATCGCGGATCTCGTGCCGGCCCTCAATCGCGGTCTCCGGGTCCGGGGGCTCGATGGACTCCGGTTCCGGAGAACGGCCCTCGAGATCGATAATGGTCGGCGCGGGGATGCTGGGTGTAGTCTCTTCAACGACGGTGGATCCGAGCACCTCGCGCAGTGAGTCGGCCAGCTGCTCGTAGCGTTCCGCGTCCAGGGTGGAGAAGGCATACAGCATCACGAAGAACACCACCAGGACGGCCATCAGGTCGGCGAAGGTGGTCATCCATCGCGGGGCGCCGCCCGCTTCCTTGGGTGCCGGGGGCGTAACGCTCAAGGCTTGGCATCCTCGGGCGGTTGTTCCGCCCGGGACGGCTCGGGCGGTGCGATGCGTTCGCTGCGCGGGAGAAACGGCAGGAGCGTCTCCTCGATGACCCGCGAATTGCAACCCTGGTGGATGCAGGTGACGGCCTCGATGATCAGGCTCTTCGTGGTGTATTCGGAATGGGCCCGCATTTCCAGGTTATCGGCAATGGGCAACGCCACCAGCTGGGCGAATACCGCGCCGTAGAGTGTGGTCAGCAGGGCAACGGCCATCCCGGGCCCGACACTTTCGGGGTTCTCGAGATTGCCGAGCATCTGCACCAGTCCCACCAGGGTACCGATCATCCCGAACGCCGGGGCCTGCTCGCCGATACTGCGAAAGATGCGTTGGCCCATTTCGTGGCGCTGCAGGGAGAGGTTCAGGTCTTCCTCGAGGATCCGCTGGATACGCGCGGGTTCCAGGCCGTCGACCGAGAGCTGCAGTGCCTTCTCGTAAAAGTGATTGGGAACCGGTTCGTCCTCCAGCGCCAGCAGGCCCCGCTTGCGGGCCAGCTTGGACAGCTCCTTGGTCTTTTCGATCAGCAGTCGTGGATCGTCCTGGGTGTAATAGAACGCCTTGGCGGCGATGGCGATGGAGTTGAGAACCTGATGGAGGGGGAACTTAATCAGAGTGCCGGCCAGGGTTCCGCCCAGGACCACCAGCAGGGCCGGCAAGTACAAGAAGTCTGCCGCGCTGCCGGAGGTCACGATCGCGCCGACAATCGTTACCAGCCCCAGCAGGATGCCTATGATGGTTGCCTTGTCCAAGAACCGCTCCGTATGGGATGGGATGTCGGCGTGGCGATCAACATCTGTCGCCGCGCATACTACCGTATAACCCTGGAAAATCCAGCGTCTCGAAGGTCTACGACAGATACAGGTTTCGACCCCAAGGCGCGGCGACCGGACGCGCGCCCATCTTCGTCAACAACGGGCGCCCGAGCCCCCGCTCAGTGTTTTTCTAGTCCCTGGGCTCGTGCTCGAGTCGCGCAGGGTCGAGGCGGGCACTCACCGGGGTGGCCAGCGGTTCCGGCAGGCCGAGCAGGTGATCCGCGAGGAACTGGGCGCTCAGCGGGGCGTACAGGAGCCCGCGCGAGCCGTGCGCCAGCGAAAGCAGTAGCCGGTGGTCGGGGTCGGCGCGGCTGGTACCGACCAGCGGGAGGCGGTCGCGGGCGACAGTGCGGGTGCCAGTCCAGCGAGCAACCACGCTCACGGCGGCTGAATCCTCGAGTCCGGGGACCCAGGCGAGGTGCCGGAGGTTGTGCTGGTCGTCGGCCGGGTCCGGACGGTCATCGTGGATGGCCTGGGCGGCGGCGGTCCGCCGATAGGTCGCACCGATCCAGGCCTGGCCGTTGGCGCCGGGAATGCAGTAGCCCTGGCCGGTGGCGACAAACCCGCCCCAGTCCGGAAGTGGCGCGCGCAGCTGCGTCATCTGTCCGACGACACTCGACAGGTTCGCCTGTTCCGGACACAGGCTGGTCCCGCGACAGGCGGCCGTGGCAATCACGATCGCGTCCCAGGACGTTTCGCCGAGAGGGGAATCGGTGACGGCCTCCAGTCCGTCGAGCTGTGGATGGATCGCCTGCAGCGCGGCGTTGCGTACCGGAGGCAGGAGCTTCCCGAGCGCGGTACAGAATGCGGCGAGATTCACGCCACAGCCGTCCGGGTAATAGAGGTGCGGGGTGTCGGCACAGGACGGGCCGTCGGGAACGAACAAGAAGCCCGACTGTTCGGGCCCCCGGGAGCGCAGGCGCTGGACGCGCTTGCGGGTGTGGGCGGACACACCGTGAAAGGCGACACCCTCCGCCAGGAACGGGTCGGGAGTTCCCCCGCCACGAGTGGCGCGCAGGCGTTCGAGGAGGCCGTGTGTGGCACGCATCCCGGCCAGCGCGAGATCGGTACTGTCCGGGTCGTGGGGCTTGAGGTGGGGCAGGAGCACGGCCGCGGGGTTTCCGGAGGCGCCACCGGCGATTCCGGCGGGGTCGGTGACGGTGACCTCGCAGCCACGGTCCTGCAGGGCCAGTGCGCTGGTCAGGCCGGCGATGCCGGCACCGGCGACCAGGATCCGGGGGCGGACTCCGGTTTCGGGGTCGGTGGTTTCGGTACCGCCAAACCGGCCGGTGAGGCGTTCGCGCTTGGGTCCGTGGCCCGGTACGCGCTGCACCGCGAATCCGGTGGCCTCGAGGTCGCGACGGACCTGACCCGCCGCGGTGTAGGTGCCGAAGGTTGTGCCCGGTCGGGACAGGCGCGCGAGCTGCTGGAAGACCCCAGTGTTCCACAGGCCCGGATTGGTGCGCGGTGCGAAGCCGTCGAGGAACCAGGCGTCTACCCGGCCGCGCACATGCGCCAGCAGTGGTGCAGCGTCCCCGAATCCCAGGGTGAGAACCACATCCCCCCCGGGAAAGTGGATACGATGCAGACCGGATACGGGCGGCGGGTACTGGGCACGCAGTGCGGCGCTGTCGGGGTCGTCCAGGCCCAGGTGGCGGTGGACCCTGGCCAGGTCCTTGGCGGCCAGCGGGTGTGCATCCAGGCTGAACAATGACAGAAATGCACCGGGTGGTGCCTGGCGTCGCCACTCGGCCAGGGCAAGGAGGATGTTCAGTCCGGTCCCGAAACCGGTCTCGCCCAGCACGAAACGGCCGGCACGCGCAAAGCGCCGGGGCAGGTCGTTGGCCTCGATAAAGACCTCGCGGGCCTCGGCATGGGGATTGTCCGAGCCGAAATAGCTGTCGCCGTAGTCGGACGCGTACGGAAGGCCTTCGCGCCAGACCAGTTGCGCATGTGACAGGGGATCCGCCATCGCGGGCCGGATCGGGCTACTGAGTTAGCTCGTCGTAGGGCACGAAGGCAACCTGGCGGTTGCGTTCGCCCTGTTCGAGGCGGGCGACCAGGGCCTCGCTGATACGCTGGAACTGTTCCAGGTCTTCGCCGGCAAGGGCCTCGCTCTTGGGCAACTCCACACGCATCGGATTGCGCGGGCGGTTGTTCACGTGAATCTCGTAGTGGAGATGGGGCCCGGTGCTGCGACCGGTGTTGCCGGACAGTGCAATGCGCTGGCCGCGCTCGACGGCCTGCCCCGGTTGCACCAGGGTGCGGTGCAGGTGCAGGTAGCGCGTGGAGTAGCCCTGGCCGTGTTCGATGACGATAAAACGACCGGCCAGCGGGTGGTTTTCGACCCGCGTGACCAGCCCGTCGGCCGGGGCCTGGATCGGGGTGCCGACGGACATCGCAAAGTCGGTCCCCTGGTGAGGGGCGACGCGCCCGGTGACCGGGTGGCGCCGCCGCGGGTTGAAGCTGGAGCTGATGCGGTAATTGCCGGTGAACGGGCGACGGTCGAACGGCGGGAGCAGACTCTCGCCTTCGGGAGTATAGAAGCGCCCGTCGACGTGGCGAGCGGCCTTCATTTCGATCCGGTCACCCCGGTAGTCGAATGCCAACAGACGCAGGTTGTGGGGGGTGTCGTCACCGACCAGTGTCTCGAGTTCCACCAGCAGGGTGAACTGGTCGCCGTTGCGGGCGTGGGTGCGTACCGGCAGATAGCGATCCAGTAATACGGCCAGCGCGTTGGCGGCGCCTCGCGAAAGATCGCTGCGCTTCGCGAGGGCTGCAGAGATATTCCCATCGATCTCGGCGCTGAGGATCATGTGGCTGATTTCACGACCGTTTTCTACGGTGCCGCGCTGGAAGTCCCAGCCTTCCGGTTCGCGGATCCACTCGTGACCACTGGCGCGGTCGGTCCACAGCCGCAGGTGGGTCAGGTAGCCCTCGTCGTCGACCTGCCACTCCACTTCCTGGCCGGGGCGGATCCGGTTGAGGATGCGGGCGTTGTCGTCGTTGTCCAGCAGACGGTAGAGCGTGGCCAGCGGGAGGTCCCACTCGCGTTCCCACAGGCCGGTCAGACGTTCGCCGCGCGCCAGGGTGTGGCTGTTCCAGTCGGACGGCATCGGCTCGGCGACAGCGGGCTCGTCGTCGAGGTCGAAGGTCTCGTAGGAAGTAGGGACTTCATCATTCGCGGCCGGGCTCTGGTGCATGCCGTCGGTGTCCGGCGCCGGTACGAATGCCACCTTCTGGTGCCCCCCCGACGTGACTGCGCGAAAGTGGACCGGAGAGCCAGCCGCTTCGGTGCCCGCGAGCGGGGCATCGGGCATCGGCGAAAACCGTCCGTTCCCGGCACTGGCGTCTTGCAGGGCAGCGATCGGGAGCGGCTGCGAGGTCTCGGCGGACTGCGAGGCAAAGGTCAGCGCGAACCCGAGAGCAAGCGCGACGCCGGTGCTCCCCAACAGCACGATGGACCTGGTTCTGGACGCAGTCTTTCGCTGGACGGGCATGGACCCCAAACCTCGTGAATTTTGCGTTTTATACCATGTTTTTGACGCGGAAGTGTCGGTCACGCGCGGGGGCGATCGCGTTTTCCCACGTAACAGGTCTCAGGAACGGATTCCGACACCGCGCTCGAGCAGTACCAGTGCGGCACTGAACAGGGCCACGATGAAGCCGGCGATGATCGCGAACGACAGCAGGACCGGGAAGTCGCTGGTGCCGAGGCTGCCGTAGCGGAAGGCATCCACCATGTACAGGATCGGGTTCAGCATCGAGGCTCCCTGCCAGAATCCCGGCAGCAGGCTGATCGAGTAGAACACGCCGCCGAGATAGGTCAGGGGGGTGAGCACGAAGGTCGGGACGATCGAGATGTCGTCAAAGGTGCGGGCGAACACCCCGTTGATCAGACCGGCCAGGGCGAACAGGATCGAGGTCAGCAGGGCCACCACCAGCATGACCAAGGGGTTGTGCACGCTGAGCGGGCTGAAGAACAGCGAGACCAGGAGGACGGCGACGCCCACGGCCATGCCACGGGCGACCCCGCCGAATATGAATCCGAGAATGATCACGGCGTTCGGGATCGGCGAGATCAGCAGTTCCTCGATATGGCGCTGGAACTTGGACCCGAAGAACGACGACACTACATTGGCGTAGCTGTTGGTGATCACTGCCAGCATGATCAGGCCCGGGACGATGAAGTCCATGTAGCGAAAGCCTTCCATGTCGCCGATGCGCTCGCCGATCAGGCCGCCGAAGATGATGAAATACAGTGCCGTGGTCACCACCGGGGGCAGGATGGTCTGTACCCAGATGCGGGCGAAGCGAAGGACTTCCTTGGTGACGATGGTGCGGAAGGCGACCCAGTAGTCGTGCAGGTGGAGCGGGCTCATGCCGGATTCTCCGGTTGTTCGCTGGTGCCGCTGGCGCCTGGTGTCAGGTGGCTGGGTTCCTGGTCGTTGCGGGTCATGCGGATGAACAGCTCCTCCAGGCGGTTGGATTTGTTGCGCATGCTTTGCACCCGGATGCCGGCGCTGTCGAGCACCTTGAACAGCTCGTTGAGGTGCTGGCCGCGGTGGATATCGGCCTCCAGGGTCAGTTCGTCGATCTGGCGCAGCTGGATTCGGGAATCGCCGGGTACGCCAGTGACCGGTTCGGTCAGGTCGAGCACCATGGTTTCGGTCTCGAGCTTGGCCAGCAGTTCCTTCATGGTGGTGTTCTCGATGATGACGCCGTCATCGATGATCGCGATGTTGCGGCACAGCGACTCGGCCTCCTCCAGGTAGTGCGTGGTCAGGATGATGCTGCGACCGTCCTGGTTGATCCGGGTGAGGAAGTCCCACATTGAGCGCCGCAGTTCGATATCGACCCCGGCGGTGGGCTCGTCCAGGATCAGAAGGCGTGGTTCGTGGACCAGCGCGCGGGCGATCATCAGGCGGCGCTTCATGCCGCCGGACAGGGTGCGGGCCATGTCCTTGTGCTTGTCCCACAGGCCCAACTCGGTCAGATAGTGCTCGGCGCGTCGCCAGGCCTCGCGGCGGGGGATGCCGTAGTAGCCGGCCTGGTTGACCACGATCTCGCCGATCGGCTCGAAGTTGTTGAAGTTGAACTCCTGTGGCACCAGCCCGATCTGGCGCTTGACGGCCTGCAGTTCGCGGTCGAGGTCGTGCCCGAACACGCGCACCGAGCCGCCGGACTTGTTGATCAGCGAGGTGATGATGCCGATGGTGGTGGATTTGCCCGCCCCGTTGGGTCCGAGCAGTGCGAAGAAGCTGCCGGGAGCAACCTTGAGGTCGATCCCCTTCAGCGCCTCGAAGCCGTTCTTGTAGGTCTTGCGCAGGTCGCGTATCTCCAGCGCTGGGGTCATCATGCACATCCTGTCGGGCGTTGGGGGTTCCGGCGGGGCACCGGCGGGGCGTTATTATGCCTCCTTTGCAATCCATTCGAGGAAGGCCCCGTGGAGACTGTTTTTGTTGATCCGACCGAATCCGCCATCCCGCTCGTCCCGGTAACGCGGGACTCGCTGGAGGCACGTCTGGACGAGGCCCCGGCCCACTGGCGGGCCTGGGCGAAGGCGGACGGATTCCGGGCGGACCCCGGGTCGCTGCTGCGCATCCCCGATGCGCAGGGCCAGGTTGCGGCCGTACTGGTCGGATTTGATGCCGAGACGCCGTTGTGGATGCTGGCGGCGGCCGCCGAATCGCTCGCGAGCGGGGAGTATCGCCTGGAGGCGACCGGGCTGAGCCCCGAGCTGTGCGAGCAGGCGGCGATCGGCTGGGGCCTGGGCCGCTACCGTTTTGATCGCTATCGCAAACCGGAGTCCCGCGAGGCTCCACGACTGGCATGGCCCGATGGTGTGGATCGCGAGGGGGTGCGCGCCTGGGCCGAGGCGATCACGCTGACACGGGATCTGATCAATACCGCACCCGCCGACATGATGCCCGCGAACCTCGCGCTGATTGCAAAAGAACTGGCGGAGCAGTTTGGCAGCAGTCTGCACATCGTCAGCGACAGCGATCGTCTGGAGGAGCAGTTCCCCTGTGTGTACGCAGTGGGACAGGCCAGCGTGCATGGGCCGCGGGTGATTGAACTGACCTGGGGCCCGCCGGATGCGCCCTCGGTAGTGCTGGTGGGGAAGGGGGTCTGTTTCGACTCCGGCGGGCTGAACTTGAAGCCCGGTAACTCCATGCGCCAGATGAAAAAGGACATGGGCGGGGCGGCGATCGTGCTGGGCTTAGCGCGTCTGATCATGGACCGGCAGCTTCCTGTACGCCTGACCGTGCTGGTCGGGGCGGTGGAAAACGCAGTGGGTTCGCGCGCGTTTCGGCCCGGGGACGTGCTGACCGCGCGCAGCGGCAAGACCATCGAGATCGACAACACCGATGCCGAGGGGCGCCTGGTACTGGCCGACCTGCTGGACCGCGCGTGCGCGTTCCACCCGGACCTGCTGGTCGACTTCGCGACCCTGACCGGAGCCGCGCGGGTGGCAGTGGGTACCGAGATCAGTGCCTTTTTTGCCAGCGACGATGGCTGGGCCAGGGCGCTTCAGGAACCCGCGCGCGACTGGGACGATCCGGTCTGCCGGCTGCCCCTGCATACCCCGTATCGGGAGATGCTCGACAGCGATGTCGCGGATATCGCCAACAGCTCCAGCGGGGGATATGCCGGGGCGATCACGGCCGGCCTGTTCCTGCGCGAGTTCGTGCCGGAGGATGTTCCCTGGCTGCATTTCGACATCATGGCGTTCAACAATCGCGCACGCCCCGGGCGGCCGAAGGGCGGCGAGGCGATGGGCCTGCGCGCATTGTATGCGGCGCTGGAGGCCCGCTGGGGCCGGGACCGGGGCGACGCGCCAGCCTGACCGGTCCGGGTCGCGGCGCCGGAGGCGACGGCGCGGAAGGCCGGATCAGATGAGCTTGAGATCGGTGCGGGCGCGCACGATCTTGCGCAACGCGATCAGGTAGGCCGCGGTGCGGTAATCGAGTACCTGACCGTTGCTTTCGATCTCGCGTACCTCGCGCATCTCGCGGAACGCCTCGCGCATGGTGTCGTCAAGCCCCGAACGCACCAGGTCGATTTCCTCGGCGCCGCGCACAATGGAGTCACGCAGCCACTCCGATGCGCTCTGGTTGGTCATCATCTCGATCGCGGTGACGATGTGCTGCCCCTGGCTCTGGTCGTAGCGTCGCTCCATGCGCCCGAAGCGCATGTGCGACAGGTTCCGCACCCACTCGAAATACGACACGATCACCCCCCCGGCGTTGACGTACACGTCCGGCAGAATGGTGATGCCCCGCTCCTGCAGGATGTGGTCGGCCTCGAAGGTGCAGGGTCCGTTGGCGGCCTCGACCACGAGCTTGGCCTGGATACTGGGGGCATTCTCGCGGTGGATCGCGCCTTCCAGCGCCGCCGGGATCAGGATGTCGCATGCCTCCTCCAGCAGGACGTTGCCGTGGCGTTCGAAGCGTGCCCCGGGGTAGCCCTCCAGGGTGCCACTGCGGCGCAGGTAGTCCTCGACCGCAGGCACATCCAGGCCGTTCGGATCATAGATGCCGCCGCCGCTATTGATGATGCCGACGATCTTTGCGCGATCGTCCTTGTGCAGGAAGCGCGCGGCATGCGAGCCGACATTGCCGAACCCCTGGATGATGATGCGCTGGTCGCTCAGGTTGCTCCGGAGCCCGGCATCCTGCGCGGCCTGGGTCTCGCGAAAGAAGGCCTGCAGGGCGTACTGTACGCCGCGCCCGGTGGCCTCCAGGCGGCCGCGCATCCCGCCCATTTCGACCGGCTTCCCGGTGGTCGCGGCGATATGGTTTACATCCTCGGGGTGGTGCTCGCGATAGGTTTCCATGATCCAGGCCATCTCACGCTGCGACGTGCCGACGTCCGGGGCCGGTACGTTCTGGGCCGGGCTGATGTAGCCGCGCTGGATCAGCTCGCGGGCGAAGCGCCGAGTGATGCGTTCCATCTCCCAGGGGTTGTACTGGTGCGGGTCAATGCGCAGGCCGCCTTTGGAGCCCCCGAACGGGATATCGACCAGCGCGCACTTGTAGGTCATCAGGGCGGCCAGCGCCTCCGCATGCCCCTGATCCATGGTGGCGGAGAAGCGCAGCCCGCCCTTGACCGGCAACCGATGGGCCGAGTGGACCGCGCGCCATCCGGTAAAGACCTCCACGCGATCGCGAAAGCTGATCGGGAAGCTGACCTGAATCACTGAATCACAGGCCTTCAGGGCCTGGCGTGCACCGTCCGGGAGGTCGAGGTAGCGCATCGCGCGATCGACCATGTGCGAGACACTGTCGAGAAAGGTTTCCGGAAGGGCTTGTTCGGACATGCAGATTCCTTGGTCGGGTCCTCGAGAGGTGGCGCCTGGCGAACGCTCAGGCGGGGCTTTCGGGCAGGGCTCCCGTGGATTCGGGCCGGATATGCGCCCATTCATCCGGGGAGCGGTCGAGCTCGCGCAGCGCACGCCGGAACACCGGGCGCAGTGGCGGCTTCAGGTGGCGCCGGGCGTCGGCCGGCGAGATGCCCTTGAGGCGGCAGAACAGCGCCAGGGCATAGACCAGATCGTCGCGGGACAGAGCGGCGTCGCGCTCCGCGGCCGGCCCGCGACAGGCGCCGCACTGGTTGACACGGACATGAAAGGCGGTATTGGCGAGCATCACGCCGAAGCCCGCCATCACCGCGATCAGCTCCGCGACATGCGCGATGTTGCCTTCGTGGGCGGGGGCGGGTTCAGACGCGGTCGCGCCGATGCGCAGGGCGATCTCGCGGGCGAAATGCGCGATCAGGGCCTCGGACTCGGTGACCAGGCGGGGATCGTAGGGGATCGGTACGGATTCCGGCGGGACGCCCCCGGCCGTGTACGGGAGCGGGGAGTCGAGCAGCCCGTGGGGGTCAGCGAGGCGGAATCGTGCCCCCTCCAGACCGGCATGCCGGCAGACGTTCGCGAAGACCAGTTCCGCCATACCGTGCCGGGTGCTCGCCTGACCGGGGAAGTGCGCCGCGATCGGCAGCACCAGCCCCGCGCCCGCAATTTGTTGGCGCAAGACGTCCTGGCGCGAGGCCCAGGCGAATACCGCCTGGATCCAGAGGCGGCTGTCGTTGTCGAGTACCGCTGCGGGCTG
Organism: Pseudomonadota bacterium; assembly: GCA_051747025.1. GTDB lineage: Bacteria > Pseudomonadota > Gammaproteobacteria > Ectothiorhodospirales > Ectothiorhodospiraceae > Thioalkalivibrio. The sequence goes on along the minus strand of JBNJFQ010000018.1, from coordinate 43,393 downwards.
GAAGAACGAGGCGGGCCATCGAAGCATGGGCGTGATCCTGACACGGCGAATGGGTCCGCGATCAAGTCGCGGCGCGGACGCCAGTGTAAGCAAATACGGCTGGATCTGTCCGCCCCGCTCGGAGGGTCAGGCGCCGCCGGATGCGTTGCGGGTATGGCCCAGCACCAGCGCTTCCAGCGCCTCGCGGGTGTCGGGATACCCGAACAGGAAGCCCTGAAAATGCCGGCAGCCAATTCCGGCGAGGAACTGGCGCTGCTCAGGTACCTCGACCCCCTCGGCGATCACGTCGAGGTCCAGGGTCCGGGCTAGATTCACGACCATTTCGGCAATCGCGGCGTCGTTGGGATCATCCAGTACATCGCGCACGAACGACTGGTCGATCTTAAGCTGCGACAGTGGCAGGCGTTTGAGATAGGCGAGGGACGAGTAGCCGGTCCCGAAGTCGTCCAGCGAGAACGAGACACCGATTGTTCGCAGTTCTTCGATATGTGCAATCACCGTCTCGACGTCGTCGAGCAGCATGCTTTCGGTAAGCTCCAGCTTGAGGTGGTCGCCGGGTGCACCGGTCTCCTCGACAAGCCGTTCCAGTCGGCTCACGAATTTCCCGTGGCGGAACTGGCGTGCGCTGACGTTGACCGACAGAGTCAGGTCACGAAGTCCCGGAATATCGCGCCAGGCCGCGAGTTGGTGGCAGGCGGCGGCCAGTACCCGTTGCCCGATTTCGATAATCAGCCCGGTCTGCTCGGCGATCGGTATGAACTCGGCGGGCGGGATGTGTCCGCGCTGCGGATGCCGCCAGCGCAACAGGAGCTCGGCACCGAGCACGCGTTCGTGCTGGTCGACTTGGGGTTGATAACGGACCGTGAATTCATCGCGTTCGAGGGCATGCCGCAGGTCCGATTCCAGCTCGAATCGGGCCTCGACCGCGCGGTGCAGTTCGGGATCGTAAAAACGTACGGTATTGCGGCCGGCGTTTTTCGCCCGGTACATCGCGAGGTCGGCCTGCTTCAGGATGTCTTCGACCTCGAAGCTGTGGCCGCTGAACAGGGTGGCCCCGATGCTGGGGGTGACGTGCCGGTCCTGACCGGCCAGGCGGAAAGGCGGGCGAAACAGTTTGATCAGTTTGCGTCCCACCGCTTCGGCCTGAGTGGCGGCCCCGGCCGGATCCCGGTCCAGGTCATTCAGGATTATCACGAACTCGTCGCCGCCCAGGCGCGCCAGGGTGTCGGCCTCGCGCATTGACGCCAGCATGCGCTCCGCAACCTGCTGCAGGAGGTGGTCGCCGACCGCATGACCGAGGGTGTCATTGATATCCTTGAAATTGTCGAGGTCGATGAAAAGCACCGCACCATGCATCCCGGTACGTCCGGTGTTGGCCAGCGTCTGGCCCAGGCGATCGTGGAGCAGGGTGCGATTGGGCAGGCCGGTCAGCCCGTCGAAAAACGCCAGGCGCCGGATCTCCTCCTCGGCGCGCTTGCGGTCCGAGATGTCGGTCATCGTGCCGAAGATTGCCGAGACCCGGCCATCGGCGTCGAAACGTGCGCTGGCGTAGATGCTGACCCAGCGCAACTCGCCTGCGCGGGTGCGCAGGCGGATTTCCTCGGCCTGAGCGTGCGAGCCCCCTTCCAGCAGAGTGCTGCAGAAGGCCTCTGCGTCGGGCCGGTCGCCGGAGTCGACGAAGTCGCGCATCGCCTGGCCCAGTGTCTCCTCGACAGGATAGCCCGTCAGGCCCTCCCAGGCCGGATTCAGCAGGGTCCAGCGGCCATCGGCGTCGGTGCGGAAGATGACCTCGGAGATGTGGTTGACCACATCGCGGTAGCGGCCCTCGCTCTCCTCGAGAGCTGCGGTGGCCTGGCGGTGGGCGGTGATGTCGAGTGTCAGGCCGCGCAGGCTGGCGCGGCCCTCGGGATCTCGGGCCCAGGACAGGATGTCGCGCAACCAGATCCAGTGTCCGTCGCGGTGGGCGAAGCGGTAATCGACGATCCGTGGCCCCGACCGGCGGTCGCCCGAGACCTCGCGCAGGCGCGGCAGATCCTCGGGATGGACATGACGCGCGCGCAGTTCGCCACGCTCCAGGTCGCGGGCGGGAAAGCCCAGCAGCGAGCGCGTATCACCGGCAACGAATTCCCATTCGTGGGTGTTCGGGTCGGCCTCCCAGAGGATTGCGTTGGCGCCACCCAGCATCGATTCCAGCCGCGCCACCGAGCGATTGAGCTTGGCGTTCTGTTCCTGGATCGCGGACTGGGTGGTTTCGAGATGCGCCGCGACCTCGTTGAAGGTCTCGGCCAGGTCGCCGAATTCGTCGCGGGAGCGCATATGGATGCGGTGATCAAGCCGGCCCCGCTGCAGCGCCTTGCCCCCGAGATTGAGCCGCCGCAAGCGGCGGGTCACGATCAGGCTGAAGGCGACCGCGGCCACGGTGGATAACGCGAGGACCAGCAGGGCCAGCAGGATGTTTCGTTGCAGCAGGCTGGTGGAGATCTGGTCCAGCGCCGCGGTGGAATAGCCCACGGCCAGGGAACCCAGGCGCTGCTCGGCGAGGTCGATGGGCTGATGAAGCTCTACCTGCCCGGGCCGGCTGCGGAGATCGGCCCCCAGTGTGGGCAGTTGTTCCGGGAGCAGACCGATCGACGCCAACGGGCGCTGGCTGGCGTCCAGTACGATCGCGTATTCCAGACTGGCGTTGTGATCGGCCATGCGGGCGAGCAGTTCTTGCATCATGCCCGGGTCGGCATAGGCGAGTCCGGGGGTCAGGGCGCTGCCGAGCAAGTGGCTTTGCTGCAAGGCGAAGCGTTCCATTACCTCCGCCTGATTCTTGTGAATCTGACCGAGCCCACTGAGCAGCAGCACCGCCACCATAACGACCTGGATCGCCACGGTGCCGATTACGATCTGCCAGGCGAAGTTCAGGCGCATCTCGACGATACCCGCGGAACAGGGTGGTGGGCGCGGCCCGCGGGCCGCCGATGAGTGCGGACGAGGGACAGTGGCATGCACAGGATTCCGGGGGGCGGGCCCGTGTCGGTGGCGATACAAAAATCGCCCCGGACAAAAGATTGTAACTCGCGGTGAAACCGGAGCCGAAAGGCCCCCGGACGCGGGGGGGTGCTGGTCGCCCCTTCCGGCTTCAGTCGCCCTTGATCGACAGGCGGCCCGGACCGGAGAGGGCCAGCGCCAGCGCTGCAAACAGGAACATGCCCTGCAACTCCAGGCTCCAGCCGCCGTTTGCGGTCAGTTCGAAGATCTCGTGGGCATGCACCAGTCCGATGGCGAACAGCATGTTGACTGCAATCAGTACCGCGCCGAGGCGGGCATAGAAGCCCAGGATCAGCAGCGCCGGTGCCAGGATCTCGCCGATGTAGACACCCCAGGCGAGGATCGCGGGGAGTCCGGCTCCGGTCAGCATGCCCTCTATGCCGCTCAGGTCGCCAGTGAGCTTGGTGATCCCGTGCATCAGGATCATCCCGCCGAGCGCCAGGCGCAAGATCAGTCTGCCAGTATCGTCGAGCATGTTGCTCCTCCAGGGTGGGGTCGCATGGGCGTGCCACACCAGGTCAGTGTGGGCGTGGCGGGACTTCGGGGAAGGGGAGAGGACGAACGGGATCCGCAGGGTTCCAAGGATTGATGTCAAAAGCCTCGAATTGCGCGTAGTCGGCGGGATCCGAGGTCTCGAAACCCGTGTGGTTGATTCGCCGCAACAGCGCCGCGCCCTCCGGGTGCGTGGAAAGCCCCCTCAGATGCTGGCCGAGGGCGTCGCGATGGGTCTTCAGGCGCGGGTGCAACAGCAGGGTCGCCCCCGGGAATGCATCGGAATAGACAATGATGCGTGCCAGGCTGCCATCGGACAGGGCCAGGGTGCGCGCGCGTTTGGCCGCTCCGTCGTTGGCCAGTGCCGAGGCGTCCAGCACCACCACAGCGGCCTGTGCCAGGCCGCGCTGCATGGCCGCGATCGCCCCGGACTGGTGCGGATAGTAGCGGTAATCCGGAGTCTGTTCCGGCCCGTCGGCGGGCGCGAGGATCTGCCGCGCGAGGACCGCCCCGAAGCTGTCGCGATGCCCGGCGGCTACCCTGTGGGCGGCGAGGTCGCGGGGATGCCGGACCGGGCTGTCCGCGGGCACGATGATGGCCATTGCCAGGTGGTCACGGCTGCGCACCAGCAGATCGTAGGGGCCGCCATTACCCAGGATCGGTATCTGGTGGGGGGCGACCATCAGGATCAGGTCGTAGCGTTCGCGGTGCGCACGTGCGAGGAAGGTGGGGAAATCGCGCGCCGTCTCGACCCGCGCCGGTCGGCCGAGGCGGTCCCCGATGCGGTCGCGCAGGGGGGCGTAGCGCTCGAACAGCGTGGTCGGGCTGGCGAACGGCTGGATGCCGATCACCAGGGGCTGTTCGGCGGCCTGTGCCGCAGGGATCAAGGTCAGGAGAAGCAGGAGCAGGCCTGGTAGCCGTGGTACGTGCCGGCGCAAGCGCCGGCACGGGTAGAGGGAGGGGTGCCCCCGGCGGTGCGTGGTGGTGGCTGGTATACGTCGTGGCATTGGCATGCCCTCCCTGTCGCGCGAAAAAGCGAGACGGTCTGTATGGAATCTGTAGTCCATCGGTGACGATAACGCCAAGGAAACGATATGTGCGGTCCCAGCCGCTGCCAAAATCGTCAAGATCTCGACGATAGTGGTGCGGGGAATTCCGCGGAGGGGCGTTCCGGCGCGACAGGGCGGGGTTGGCGTTTTTTTTGCTTTGTACCGGGGTAGCTGAAATCGACGATATCCAGCGACCTTGCGGGCGGCGCGGTCGCATCCCGGAGGGAGAGCCATGTTTACCCTGTTTGACGGAATTGCCGAGGCCTTGCTGGGCAGCCTGCAAGGCCTGACCCCGATGACCGTCATCGGCGGTTTCTCGCTACTGTTGTTCCTGCTGTTCCTTGCGGGATTGTTTGCTACAGCGTTTCGCAGGCGCCCGGCGTTGCAGGCGGCGACGCCGAGTCTGCTGACCACACTCGGCATCCTTGGCACCTTCCTGGGCGTCGCAATCGGTCTGCTCGATTTCGATGTGCAACGGGTGGAGGCGAGCATCCCGGCGCTGCTGGCAGGCCTGAAGCTGGCCTTCATGACCAGCATCGTCGGCATCCTGCTGGCGGTGGTGCTGCGCGTGCTGCAGGTTCTGTTCCCGGAACCTGCCCTGGGGGATCCACCGTCGGATGCGGACGCGGAGGCGGACGCCGCTTCCGGTCCCGGGAACGAGGGTCTCGCGCTGCTGGCGTCCCAACACGAGGCGACCCGCGACGTGGCCCGGGCGGTTCAGGCGCTCGACCGCCGCCTGGACGAGCGGTTGCAGGAGCAGCACCGTGAGCTGAATCGCACCCTGGAAGGCATGGCCGAGCGCATGACCGAGATGAGCAGCGGGCATCTGGTCGCCGCGCTGGAACAGGTGATTCGCGATTTCAACAGTCGCCTGGGCGAGCAGTTCGGCGAAAACTTCCGACGTCTGGATGCATCGGTGGCGCGCCTGGTGGAATGGCAGGATCAGTACCGCGAGCAGATGGAAACCCTGCAGCACGCGTTCGGACAGGCACGCGAGGGGGTGGATGCGGCCGAAGACACGCTGTCGCGGCTGACCGCGCAGGCCCTGCAGATTACCCGCCACGTCGAGGATCAGGAATCGACGCTGTCCAGCTTGCGCCGCGAGACGGTGGAATTGGAGGCATTGCTTGGCAGTATTGCGGCATTGCGCGACCGCGCGACCGAGGCGTTTCCCGCAATGGACTCGCGCCTGGAGGCGATGCTGGAGAGCATCGAGAACGCCGTCCAGGCCGGCGCGGCCGCGAACAGCCGCTGGAACGGGTCGCGTGACCCGGTGGCCAGCCTGGCCACAGGGGCATATCCGAAGGGGCAGTCGTGATTCGGCGCTGGCTGACCCGGTACGGGCCGGGCCGCGCCGCGCAGCCTCCCGAGCCGGAGCAGGGTTCGCACTGGCTGGCGGTCGCCGATCTGATGGCCGCACTGATGATGATTTTCCTGTTCCTTGCGCTGCTGCACATGATCCAGGTCGAGCGCGACAACGCGGCGCATACCGAGGTGCGTAACGAGGCCGCGGCACTGCGGGCCGCGATCTACTCGGTGCTGGAAGAGGAGTTTCGCGAGGATCTGCCGCGCTGGAATGCGGAGCTGGACCGCGACTCGCTGACGCTGCGTTTTCGCGAGCCCGAAGTCCTGTTCGAGCGCAGCTCGGCAACGATTCGCCCGCGTTTCGAGGCGATTCTGAACGATTTCATGCCCCGTTATGCCGAGCGGCTGCGACCGTTCGCGGAGGTGATCCGCGAGGTTCGGATCGAGGGCCATACCTCCAGCGAATGGGCCGGGAGCGAGGATCCCCTGGAAGCCTACTTCGGCAATATGGACCTGAGTCAGCGGCGCACGCGTGCAGTACTGGAGCATGCCTGGGGCCTGGAGTCGTTGCGCGAGGCGGAGTGGTTTCGCAAGCGGGTGGCGGCCGTCGGGTTGTCGTCGTCACGGCGGGTACTGGATGCCAGGGGGCGCGAGGACCGCGAGGCTTCGCGCCGGGTCGAGTTCAGTGTGCTGACCGACTTCGAGGCGCGGCTGCTGGGGAATGCCGGCGCGGCCGATCCGAGCGGGATCGGAGCGGAGGTCCCGCATGTGGTCCCGCTAGAGGCGCGGGGAGGGCGGTAGGGTAACGCTGATCCGCACCGTTCGCTTTGGTATCCGCGAGTCCCGATGAATGCGGTCCGGTACCCGGCGTTGCTGGTTCCCGTGCCTCCGGCCAGGCGTCCAGCCATCAAGAAGGCGGTACGCTCGGCTGAAGGCACGTAAACAGCCGATCCCGAACCAGGTCCAGCCTCGTTCGTCGGGGTACGCCAGGCGGAAGGCACTGGAACAATGGGGAAGGAGGCGATAAGCCGGGGCGGCTATAGGGTCTCGAGCAGCGCGCGGCGCAGGTGGTTCTGCTGTTCCTCGGTGAGCGGTTCCCCGTTCTGGTTGGCGAGCAGGAAGATGTCCTCGACCTGCTCTCCGGCGGTGGCAATGCGCGCGGTATGAACATCAATTCCGTGTTCGGCCAGCAGGTGGCCGATTGTGGCCAGCAGTCCGGGCCGATCCAGCGCGCGCAGGTGCATGCGGGTGGCCTGTCCGCCCGACGCGGGTTCGAATTCGACCCGGGTGGCGACATCGAAGTGTTTCAGGCGGCGAGGAAGCTGGCGACTGATCGGGGTGGTTTCGTTATGGCCACCATGCAGCCGTGCGTCGAGGGTCTGGCGAATCTCCTCGCTGCGGTAGCCGGCGTCGATGGTTTGGCCGGCCCCTTCGAGTACCAGAAAGGTATCCAGGGTACGGCCGTCGGCGGTGGTGATGATGCGTGCGTCGACGATGTCCAGTCCGAGCTGGGTCAGCGCACTGGTGATGCGCCAGAACAGGTGGGGGTGGTCCTCGGCGTACACGAAGATCTCGGTGCTGCCACGCGGGGTTTTCGGGCGCACCTGGACCAGCGGAGGGTTTTCGGTGCCTCCTTCGATCAGGGCGCGGGCATGCCAGGCGACTTCGTCGGGCGAGTGTCGCAGGAAATACTCGTCGTCCAGGTCGGCCCAGAGCAGTTTGGCGGCATCCGCGGAAATGCCCTGCTGTTGCAGGAGTTCGAGAGCCTCGGTGCGGGTCTGGCGGGTTTGTTCATCCATGTCCGGAGCGGTGTCGAGGCCGCGTTGCAGCACGGTGCGGGTGGCGTGGTAAAGCGTCTGCAGCAGGGAGTCCTTCCAGCTGTTCCACAACTCCGGGTTGGTCCCGCGGATGTCGGCGATGGTGAGCAGGTAGAGGAAATCGAGGCGCTCCCGGGTGCGCACCTCGCGGGCGAAGGCCATAACCACGTCAGGGTCAGAGATGTCCTTGCGCTGGGCCGTCAGTGACATCAGCAAGTGCGAGCGGACCAGCCACGCCACCAGGCCCGCGTCCGAGTCCGACAGGCCGTGCTGCTGGCAGAAGTGGAGGGCATCCTGGGCCCCGAGTTCGGAATGGTCGCCGCCGCGCCCCTTGGCAATATCGTGGAACAGCGCCGCCAGGACCAGTCGCTCCGGGCGGTCCAGTTCGGCGTGGATACGGCTGGCCAGTGGCTGCTCGTGTGCGAACTCCGGCAGTGCCAGCCGGCGTGCATTACGCACCACGTTGAGGGTGTGTTCGTCGACGGTATAGGCGTGGAACAGGTCGTACTGCATCCGCCCGATGATGCGCCCGAATGCAGGCAGGTAGTTGCCCAGCACGCCGTAGCGGTTCATCCGGCGGAGCTGGCTGGTGATGCCACGCGGTGCGCGCAGGATGTCCATGAACAGTTCCCGGCAGACCCGATTGCGCCGGAAGTGGCCGTCGATCAGGTGTCGGTGGGCCCGGATCAGGCGGATGGTGGAGGCGCGTATGCCCTGGACCTCGGGGTGCTGCTGGAGCAGGCGAAAGACCTCCAGCATGGCCGGGGGGTAGATCATGAAGACCTGGTCGTGGGCGACCTCCAGGTATCCCCCGCGCACCTGGAAACGCTGATGGATACGCTGCGGCTCCTGCAGGGCCTCGGGCGTGTCGAGGATCGCCTCGTTGAAGTGTTGCAGCAGGAGTTCGTTCAGGCGTTCCAGATCGTTGATGGTCCGGAAATAGCACTGCATGAACTGCTCTACTGCACGGTTGTGATTCTGGTCCACGAAACCGAAGGTGTTGGCGAGCTGGCGCTGCAGGTCGAACAACAGGCGGTCCTCGCGCCGACCGGCAAGCATGTGCAGGGCGAAACGCACCCGCCAGAGAAAGTTCTGACCCTGCATCATCTCGCGGAACTCGCCTTCGCGCAGGAAGTCCAGCGAGACCAGTTCCTCGAGGCGCTCGGCGCCGAAGTGACGCTTGGTCACCCAGCCGATCATCTGGATGTCGCGCAACCCGCCGGGACCTTCCTTGACGTTGGGTTCCAGGCGGTAGGCCGTTTCGCCAAAGCGCCGGTGGCGCGCCTGTTGCTCGGCCAGCTTGGCGGCATAGAAACTGCGCGAGTCCCACACCCGGTCAGGGGCAATGGCCGCGCGGAACTGGTTGAAAAGCGCGAGTTCGCCCGCCAGGTAACGGGCCTCGATCAGGTTGGTGGCCACGGTGATGTCGTCGCGCGCCTCGCGCGTGCAATCCGTGATGCTGCGCACGCTGTGGCCGACTTCGATGCCGATGTCCCAGAGGAAGGTAATGAACTGACTCACCCGCTCGTACAGCTCGCGGTCGGTGTCGCCCTCGGCAAGGATCTGGATGTCGATGTCCGAGGCGGGATGCAGTTCGCCGCGGCCGTAGCCGCCCACCGCGACCAGGCACAGCCGGGCATCATCCGCGAGGCCCTGCTGGGCCCAGATCAGCTTGAGGAGTTCGTCGATTCGGCGGGCGTGGCCGAGGATCAGGTCCTCGATTGGCATGCCGTCGCGAAACCCCTGGTACTGCTGCTCCAGAATGGCCCGGCGACGGTCGCGGAACAGCGCGGTGTTGCCCGGGTTGCGGCTCAGGCGCTGATAGTCTTCGCCCCACTCGGCGGTGAACGCAGGGGATTCCGTGTCACCGGGGGCTGGGTTCGCCGGGCTGGGCATGGTCGGGGGCTTCCTGTGGCCGGCGGGTGTGTGTTCAGGCTGCAAGTTCCTGGGGCGGGGTCTCGTCCTTGCGCAGAGTCAGGATCTCGTAACCGTCGTCAGTCACCAGGATGGTGTGCTCCCACTGGGCGGAGGGGCTGCGGTCCTTGGTGACTGCGGTCCAGCCATCCGCCAGGATGCGGGTATGCCGGCGTCCGGCATTGATCATCGGCTCGATGGTGAAGCACATCCCGGCCTCCAGTGGCATGCCGGTGCCGGGTTTGCCGTAGTGCAGCACCTGGGGGTCTTCGTGAAAACCGCGTCCGATCCCGTGGCCACAGAATTCCCGGACTACCGAGCAGCGCCGGGTCTCGGCATAACTCTGGATTGCATGCCCGATATCTCCGAGGGTGGCTCCCGGCCGAACCTGCTGGATGCCCCGGTACATGCTGGCGCGTGCGACATCGATCACCCGCTGGGCCTGGATGGTGGGTTTGCCGATGACGAACATGCGGCTGGTGTCGCCGTGGAAGCCATCCTTGATGACGGTGATGTCAATATTGAGGATGTCCCCGTTTTTCAGTTTCCGGTCACCGGGGATGCCGTGGCAGACCTGATGGTTGACCGAGGTGCAGATCGACTTCGGAAAGCCGCGGTAATTGAGCGGGGCGGGGATCGCGTCCTGGATGTTGACGATGTGGTCGTGGCAGATTCGGTCGAGTTCGCCGGTGGTCACGCCGGCCACGACATGCGGCTCGATCATCTCCAGAACCTCGGCGGCCAGACGGCCGGCCACACGCATGTGTTCGATCTCTTCGGGGGTCTTGATGGAAACGGACATGGAGGCTCCGGCCGGTGCGGTGCGGGGGCACGGGAACGCCCGCCGCGCCGCGCCGGCGCTTGGTTCGAATAGGCGACCTATGCTATAAAGCGCGCGCCTTGCTGGCAATTCGGCAGGGCGGGGACTGGGGCTTTGCGCCCTTCCCGGACACTTAAATCCACACACGTATCGGCACGGTCTGTCGGGTGCTCGTTCCGCCAGGGGCGGGTTTCAGATCGGGATGCGTGGAGGCTCAACCCGTTACAGGAGAAAATTCATGTCTCTCGTTACCATGCGACAGATGCTGGAGGCTGGTGTGCACTTTGGCCACCAGACACGTTACTGGCATCCCAAGATGGCCCCGTACATCTTCGGGGAACGTAACAAGATCCACATCATCAATCTCGAGAAGTCCCTGCCGATGTTCAACGATGCGTTGAACTTCCTGGGCAAGATCGCCGCGGATGGCGGCCAGATCCTGTTTGTCGGCACCAAGCGTTCGGCCCGCGAAGTGGTCGCCGAAGAGGCGCGGCGCTGCGGCATGCCGTTTGTCAGCCATCGCTGGCTCGGTGGCATGCTCACCAACTTCAATACCGTCAAGCAGTCGATCAAGCGCCTGAAGGATCTCGAGACCATGGAGGCCGACGGCAGCTTCCAGGTGCTGAACAAGCGCGAGGCCCTGATGCGGCACCGCGAGCGCGAGAAGCTTGAGCGCACCCTGGGCGGCATCAAGGATATGAACCGCATGCCGGACGCGATGTTTGTGATCGATGTCGGCTACGAAAAGATCGCGGTCGCCGAAGCGAAGAAGCGCGGCATCCCGGTGGTGGCAGTGGTCGATTCGAACCATTCGCCGGAGGGGGTCGACTATGTGATCCCTGGCAATGACGACGCCATGCGGGCAATCCAGCTCTATGTGGCGGCGATTGCTGACACCATCATCGAGGCCAAGGGCGCGGTGAGCACCGGCGGCGTGGACGAACAGGACTTCGCCGAGCCCGAAGCTTCGGCCTCGCAGGCGGCTGCCGAGCCGGCGCCGGAAGCGGCGGCTGGCGAGACCCCCTCGAACCCCGCTTGACGAAACGGACCGGGCGCCCGCAGGCGCCCGGTCGCTGCTTGAATTCAGGAGACATTTTCGATGCAGATTACTGCTGCTCAAGTTAAAGAACTGCGCGAGCGCACCGGCGCCGGCATGATGGAATGCAAAAAGGCGCTGACCGAGGCCGGTGGTGACCTGGAGGCCGCGGTGGAGGCGATGCGCAAGTCCGGCATGGCCAAAGCCGACAAGAAGGCCGGCCGGGTAGCGGCCGAGGGCCGGGTCGAGATCGCCAGCGATGGCAAGCGCGCGGTGATTGTCGAGATCAACTGCGAGACCGATTTCGTGGGCAAGGACGACAACTTCCGCGGTTTTGCCACGACCTGCGCCAGTGCCGTGCTGAACGGCAATGCCGACAGCGTCGAGGCGCTGATGGCCGAGACGGTCGACGGCCAGACTCTGGAAGAACAGCGCACCCAGCTGATTGCCAAGGTCGGCGAGAATGTGCAGGTGCGTCGGTTTGAACGGATCGAGGCACCGGACGCGCTGGGGGTCTACCAGCATGGGGCGCGGATCGGGGTCCTGGTGAGTCTGAAGGGGGGCGACGAAGCCCTGGCCAAGGACGTGGCGATGCATATTGCAGCCAGCAACCCGGTGTGCGTTGACGAGAGCCAGGTCCCGACCGAGATGCTCGACAAGGAGCGCGCGATCTTCAAGGCCCAGGCGGAGGAGTCCGGCAAGCCGGAGAACATCATCGAGAAGATGATCGAAGGCCGCATCCGCAAGTATCTGGGCGAGATTACCCTGGTAGGGCAGCCGTTCGTGAAGGATCCCGAGCAGACCGTGGGGCAGCTCCTGGAGGCCCAGGGCGCGACGGTCACCGTGTTTGTCCGCTTCGAGGTCGGCGAAGGGATCGAGAAGAAAAAGGAAAACTTTGCGGAAGAGGTGATGGCCCAGGCCCGCGGGGCCTGAGTCGTCGAGGCGCAGGGGGCGCCCGGCGGGCCCCTGCGTACGGTACAGCAGGCGGATGGGTGCGCGGTCGTGACCCGTCCGGGATGGACATCGTCCGAGAAAGGAGCCCAATGAGTCAGGACAGGCAGCCCGCGTATCGGCGCATCCTTCTTAAACTGAGCGGGGAGGCGCTGCTGGGCCAGCACTCCTACGGGGTTGACCCGGATGTCCTGGCACGAGTGGCCTCGGAGGTGGCGGAGCTGTCACGCATTGGCGTGGAAGTGGGCATCGTGATCGGCGGTGGCAACATCTTCCGGGGTGCGGGCCTGGCCGAAGGCGGTATGGACCGGGTGACCGGCGACCATATGGGCATGCTGGCCACCGTGATCAACGCTCTGGCCCTGCAGGACGCCATCGAGCGTGCCGGTCGGTTCTGCCGCGTCATGTCGGCGATCCGTATCAATCAGGTGTGCGAGGACTATATTCGGCGGCGAGCGGTTCGTCACCTGGAGAAGGGGCGGATCGTGGTATTTGCGGCGGGTACCGGTAATCCGTTCTTTACCACGGATTCGGCAGCCAGTCTGCGAGCAATCGAGATCAACGCCGATCTGATGATCAAGGCGACCAAGGTCGACGGGGTCTATAATGCCGATCCAATGACGAGCAAGGATGCGCGCCGTTACGACCACCTGAGCTTCGACGAGGCGCTGGAGCAGCGGCTCGGCGTAATGGATACGACTGCACTGGTCATGTGTCGCGACAATGGCCTGCCCATCCGCGTGATGAACATGTTTGCCGAAGGGGACCTGCAGCGGCTGGTGATGGGCGAGCCGGTCGGGACCCTGGTCGAGGGATCCAGCCATGACTGATGCCACTATCAAGGATGCGCGCCAGCGCATGGACAAGAGCCTGGAGTCGCTGCGCAGCGAGCTCGCCAAGATCCGTACGGGGCGTGCTCACCCCAGCCTCCTCGAACACGTGCACGTGGATTACTACGGCGCCGAAGTGCCGATCAACCAGGTTGCGAACATTAACGCCGAGGACGCACGCACGCTGACGGTGGTGCCCTACGAGAAGGACATGGTGGGCAAGGTCGAGAAGGCGATCATGACCTCGGATCTGGGGCTGAATCCGGCCAGTATGGGGACGGTAATCCGCGTCCCGCTACCGGCACTGACCGAGGAGCGGCGTCGTGATCTGGTCAAGGTGGTGCGCGCCGAGGCCGAGAATGCGCGGGTGGCGATCCGGAACATTCGACGCGATGCCAACCACGCCTTCAAGCAGGCGGTGAAGGACAAGGAAATCTCCGAGGACGAGGAACGCCGGGCCCAGGAAGAGGTGCAGAAGCTGACCGACCAGCATACGGCTCAGGTCGATCAGATCCTGTCGGAGAAGGAAGCCGAGCTGATGGAAGTCTGACCGGTCATCGCGTGATGCCGGCCGCCAACCTTCCCGCCACTGACGCCGTGCCGCGGCATGTCGCCATTATCATGGACGGCAACGGGCGGTGGGCCGAATCCCGCGGTCTGGATCGCTCGACAGGGCACCGCCACGGCCTGGATGCCACCCGCTGCGCGGTGCGCTTTTTCGCCTCGCATGGCATTGAAACCCTGAGCCTGTTCGCCTTCAGCAGCGAAAACTGGGGACGTCCTCGCTCCGAGGTTGATGCGTTGTTCGAGTTGTTCGTTTCCGCCATCGAGGCGGAACTCCCCGAACTGCGCAAGCGCGAGGTGTCCCTTCGTTTTGTAGGCGAGCGGGCCGGGTTTCCCGCCGAACTGCGCCAGCGCATGCGGGATGCCGAGGAGCTTACCCGCAACAACGCCGGTATGTGCCTGGTGGTGGCGCTCGGTTATGGCGGGCGCTGGGACATCCTGCAGGCCGCGCGGCGCTGGGCGGAGGCAGGGATGCCCGAAGACGGGGACGCGGAAGCGGTATTCGGCTCCTTTCTTGCGACCGCCGGGTTGCCGGATGTGGACCTGCTGGTGCGCACAGGTGGCGAACAGCGGATCAGCAATTTTCTCCTGTGGCAGGCCGCCTACGCGGAACTGCTGTTCCTCGAGACCTACTGGCCGGACGTCGGCGATCGCGAGCTGGAACACAGCCTGGCCTGGTACGGGCGCCGGCAGCGGCGTTTCGGGCGCCTTCGGGCAGACTCGGCCGAGGACGCATCCGGTCGTGCTTAGACAGCGCATCCTTACCGCGCTGGTAGTCGGGCTTCCGGCGCTGGCTCTGGTCGCTTGGGGCCCGAACTGGGCGGTACTGATCCTGGTGGCACTGGTGCTGGCTCTGGGAGCCTGGGAATGGGCGGGTCTGGTGGGGCTGGAGAAGCCGGTGGCGCGCGTGGTGCTGGTGGCCGTGGTCGTCGCGGGGTTGGTAGTGCCGGGGCTGACCCTGGCCGGAACCTGGCACGCGGCGGTCCTGTTGCTGGCCGTGGCCTGGTGGGCGATGGTGACGCTGGCATTGCCGTTCTACCGCATGGAATCGGCGGCCGGTCGCGGTGAACGGCGCGGTCTGTTCGCGGTGGCCGCACTGGTTTGCCTGGTCCCGGCGGGCATGGCGCTGGTGTGGCTGCACGCACTGGGGCCGTGGCTGGTGGTGTATCTGGTGTTCCTGGTCGGGCTGGCGGATACCGGGGCGTATTTCGCCGGCAAGATGTTCGGGCGCTCCCCGCTGGCGCCAGAGGTCAGCCCCGGGAAGACGCGCGAGGGGCTGTTCGGTGGTTTGGTGGCCGCGCTGGTGGTCGCGGTCGTCGCGGCTGCCATCTGGGGCCTGGCACCGATGGATGCCCTGGTATTTGTGCTGTTGTCCCTGCTGGCGGCGCTGGTCTCGGTGGTTGGCGATTTGTTCGAGAGTATCCTGAAGCGCCAGGCGGGGGCCAAGGACAGCGGTTCCTTATTGCCCGGTCACGGCGGTATTCTGGACCGGTTCGACAGCATGCTGGCGGCGGCCCCGGTCCTGCTTGCGGGTCTGCTGTGGCTGGCACTGCTGCCGGCGGCCCCGGCCTGAGCCTTTTTTCCCTTCGTTTCGCAGCGCGTAGGAGCACATGAACCCGACTCGACTCACGATTCTCGGTTCCACCGGCAGTATCGGGCTCAGCACCCTGGATGTGGTGGCGCGCGAACCCGGGCGCTTTCGGGTTTATGCCCTGACCGCCCATCGCAATGTCGAGCGTCTTAAACAGCAGTGTCTCCAGTTCCGGCCGGACGTCGCGGTGCTGGCCGACCCCGAGGCGGCCCCGGCACTACGTTCGGAGTTGCGTGCCGCGGGTTGTACGACCCGGGTTGAAGCGGGCCCGGATGCACTGGCGCATGTGGCCCGAGCGGACGCAACCGATGCGGTCATGGCCGCGATCGTGGGCGCCGCGGGCCTGCTCCCGACCCTGGCGGCGGCCGAGGCCGGCAAGCGCGTGCTGCTGGCCAACAAGGAGGCACTGGTCATGTCCGGGGCGTTGCTGATGGATGCGGTACGCCGCTCCGGGGCCTGCCTGCTGCCGATCGATTCGGAACACAACGCGATCTTCCAGTGCCTTCCGCAGGGCTATGTCTGTGCCGACCCGGTGACCGATCATGGCGTCGGTCGGATCTGGCTGACGGCATCCGGAGGTCCGTTTCGGGAGCGTGCGCTGGACAGTTTTTCGGCGATTACCCCGGAAGAGGCCTGCGCCCATCCGAACTGGGATATGGGGCGCAAGATCTCGGTGGACTCGGCGACCATGATGAACAAGGGCCTGGAGGTGATCGAGGCCTGCTGGCTGTTCGCAGTTGCGCCTGCGACGATCCAGGTGGTGCTGCACCCGCAAAGCATCGTGCACTCGATGGTTGCCTACCAGGATGGTTCGGTGCTCGCGCAGATGGGCAATCCGGACATGCGCACGCCGATTGCGCATGCCCTGGCCTGGCCGGAGCGCATCGGATCGGGGGGCGAGCCGCTGGACCTTCTGGCGACAGGCCGCCTGGACTTTACCCGTCCGTCGGACGCACGCTTTCCGGCGCTGGGTCTGGCCTATCGCGCGCTGGAACTCGGTGGCACGGCAACCGCGATTCTGAACGCGGCCAATGAGGTGGCCGTTGAGGCATTTCTGGAGCGGGGCCTGCCGTTCAGCGATATCCCGTGGGTAATCGGCCAGACCCTGGAGGCGCTGAGCCCGGAGCCGGCGGAGACGCTGGAGCGGGTACTCTGGGCCGACCGGGTTGCGCGCGCGCGGGCCGCCGACGCGGTCGCCGAATGCCTGGCGCAGGCGGTGTCATGACCCTGCTGTGGAGCCTGCTGGCATTTGCCGTGGCCATCGGCGTCCTCGTTACCGTGCACGAGTACGGGCACTTTCTCGCTGCACGCCTGATGGGTGTCAAGGTGTTGCGCTTCTCGGTGGGATTCGGGCGCCCGCTGCTCCGGCGACGGTTCGGGGTGGATGGTACGGAGCTGGTGGTCGCTGCGTTGCCACTGGGCGGCTATGTGAAGATGCTCGACGAACGCGAGGGGGCGGTGGCACCGGAGGAACGCGCGCGGGCCTTCAACCGCAAGGGCCTGAGGGCACGCACCTTCATCGTCTCTGCCGGGCCGCTGGCGAACTTTCTGTTCGCAATTGTTGCCTACGGCGTGATGTTCATGATCGGGGTCGGGGGCGTGCGTCCGGTGGTCGGCGAGGTTGCACCGGATACGCCTGCGGCGGCGGCCGGGTTCGAACGTGGCGAGGAGATCGTGAACGTCGCCGGACGCACGGCGACCGACTGGGAACAGGTGAACCTCCGGTTACTGGATCATGCCGTGCGGGGGGATGCGATCGAGGTGCGGGTGCGTGACGACGCCGGTCGCGAATGGCGTCGCGAGCTGGATCTGAGCGACCGCCAGGCACTGCTGGCCGAGGGGCAGTTTCTGCAACGCGTCGGGTTCCAGCCGTATCGTCCGGCGCTGGTGCCACGCATCGGTGCGGTGGAGGGCGGGAGTCCGGCGGCGCAGGCGGGGCTGGAGCCCGGCGACCGGATCACGCGGGTGGACAACGAGGCGATATCCGACTGGAACACGCTGGTACGCTACATCCAGGCGAGTCCCGGACAGGTATTGCCGCTGGAGGTCGAGCGGGGCGGGCAGACCCTGCACCTGGAGGTGGTTCCCGCCAGTGTGACCCGCAACGGGGATGTGGTCGGGAGGATTGGCGCCGGCGTCGATCCCGATCAGCCGGCGGCGCGGGATATGGCGGTAGTCGTACGCCAGGGACCGGGACAGGCACTGGTGTCGGGTCTCGGCCGTACCTGGGATGTCTCGGTCCTCACGCTGGGGATCCTGTGGCGCATGGTGACCGGCGAGGCGTCGGTCAAAAATATCAGCGGACCGGTTACCATAGCCGAGTTTGCCGGGACCTCGGCATTGATCGGGATCGCCGCGTTCCTCGGGTTTCTCGGTCTGGTGAGCATCTCGCTGGGGATCATCAACCTCCTGCCGATCCCGATGCTGGATGGCGGGCATCTATTGTACTTCCTGGCCGAAGCGGTCAAGGGGAGTCCGGTGTCGGAGAGGACCCAGATTATCGGCCAGCAACTGGGCCTGCTGGCGATTGCCGGTCTGATGACCCTGGCCCTGTACAATGACCTGATACGTTTATTCGGTTAAGGAAACACTGTTTTATGTACACACTCGCGTTGGCACCCCGGGTTTTGCGATTCCAGCCGTGTCGCGCAGCAGGTAGTGGTTCTACCCGCAAGCGGCGCGCTGCAGGATCAGGGAGCCTGGGGTGCCAACCCTACAAGCTGTTCCATGCAGGAGCTCGGCCACCCGTTGTTGACAAAGCCGGGCGCGCACACGGGGTTGCGGCTTCCTTGTGCAGAATGACTGCACGGCGGTTAAGGGCCCTTGTTCGTACGCAAAAGCGGCTCGGGCGCGAGCGTGTACATTAATCAGTGTTTCCTTGAAGGCCCCTCAAACTTGGCGGAAAACATGGCGCGACGCAGTTTCAGAGCACTGACCCTGATCGGATTGCTGGGCCTGACCGGCACGGTCTGGGCACAGGCCTACGAGATCGAGGATATCGAGATCGAAGGGCTTGAACGGATTACCGCGGGAACGGTACTGAGCTACATGCCGGTGCAGGTGGGCGATACCTTCGAGGACAGCCGCAGCTCGGAGGTGATCCGTGAACTGTTCCAGACGGGCTTCTTCGATGATATCGAGGTCGCCCGGCGCGGCGATGTGCTGGTGGTGATCGTCTCGGAGCGTTCGGCGATCAACGAGATCAGCTTTTCGGGTAACCGCGATATCCCCGACGAGGCCCTGAGCGATGCGCTGGAATCGGTCGGGCTGCGCAATGGCCGGGTGTTCAACCGGACCCTTCTGGACCGCATCGAGAACGAATTGCGCCAGCAGTATTTTGGCCGCGGGCGGTACAACGTGCAGATCGACGTCGAGATCGTAGAGCTGCCGCGCAATCGCGTGGACGTGGAGATCGATATCGTCGAGGGGCCGGTCGCAAAGATCCGCGAGGTAAACCTGGTGGGCAACGAGAATTTCACGACTCGTCAGCTCACTCGCCGCTTCGAGTCGGGTGTGCCGCGCTGGTGGGCGTTCTTCAGTCGGCGCGACAACTATTCGCGCGAAAAGCTTTCGGGCGACCTGGAACGGCTGCGCTCGCATTATCTCGACTCGGGTTTTCTGGAATTCAACGTCGATTCCACCCAGGTCACCCTGACCCCGGACCGGGAAGACCTGTTCATTTCCATCAACCTCGACGAGGGCGACCGCTTCGATGTCTCGGGGGTGGAGATTGCCGGCGACTTCGTGATCCCGCGCGAGGAGCTTGAGGAACTGGTCGAGGTCGACATCGGCGGACCGTTCTCGCGCAGCCAGATTACGGATTCCGCAGAGCGCATCACCGAGCGGCTGACCCGTGAGGGCTACGCGTTTGCGAACGTGAATCCGGTCCCGGACGTGGATGAAGAGAAGGGCGAGGTGACGGTTACCTTCTTCGTTGATCCCGGTCCTCGGGTCTATGTGCGCCGTATCACCATCACCGGGAACGACAACACCCAGGACCGGGTGTATCGCCGCGAGCTGCGGCAGATGGAAAGCTCGTGGTACAACGGGGCGCTGGTGGAGCGCTCGCGCACCCGCATCCAGCGGTTGCCTTTCGTGCAATCGGTCGATATCGAGACGCAAAGGGTGGCGGGCACGGATGACGAGGTGGACCTGGAGATCTCCGTGACCGAGCAGCAGTCCGGCTCGCTGACGGTGGGTGCCGGGTATTCCCAGAATCAGGGGATCCTGCTTACGGGCGGGCTGCAGCAGGATAACTTCCTGGGTACCGGCAACCGCTTTTCGATCGATCTGAGCACCAGCCAGGTCAACCAGATCTTCCGGCTGAGTGTGTCGAACCCGCACTACACCCCGTCCGGGGCGAGCCGCGGCTTCTCCGTGTTCTACCGCAAGATCGACACGGAGGAGGCGAACCTCTCACGCTATTCCTCGAACCGCTACGGTTTCGACGTGACGTACGGCGTTCCGCTTTCGGAAGTCGACCGGCTGCAGATCCGTCCCGGTTACGAGAACATCGAGATCGAGACGATCGATCGCGAGGGCGTAACCGGCACCCCCGAGGAAATCCTCGACGAGGTTGACGAGTACGGGCGTTCGGCGAATCTCTACAAGCTCGAGACCAGCTATGTCCATGACACCCGTGACAGCACGACCTTCGCCAGCGAGGGGCGGCACCACCGGGTTGGACTCGAGGTCGCCATCCCCGGCAGTGACCGCGAGTTTTACAAGCTGACCTATTCGGGCGAAGAGCTGCTCCGGCTGTCGGACCGCTATTCGTTGGGCATCTCTGGCGGCATTGCCTATGCCGATGCGTTCGGCAGTGACGACGCACTGCCGTTCTACGAACGCCTGTTTGCCGGTGGCATCCGTTCGGTCCGCGGCTACGAGGACAACCACCTGGGCGACCTGCGTGAGGTCCGCGATGGGCGGGTGGCGACCCGAGACTCCAATGACGATCCGTACGGCGGACAGTTCCGGACCACGCTGTCGGGGGAGCTGTATTTCCCGATGCCGTTCGCGGCCGACAACGATGCCGTGCGCATGAGCACCTTCGTGGACGTGGGTAATGTATTCAACGAGGTAGACGACTTTGACGCCTCGGAACTGCGTGGGTCCGCGGGCCTGGCGATTACCTGGTTCTCGCCGGTGGGCCCCCTGAGCCTGAGCTACGCGGAACCGTTCAATAATGATCCGGATGACGATTTGCAGCGCTTCCAGTTCCTGCTGGGAGCGGGTTTCTGAGCAGGCTTGATGCTGGGGTATCGGGAGGAAAGATGAGAGCCTGGATTGCCTGGGGGGCCACTCTGGCCCTTGTCGCGACCGGCTGGCTGGCGGTTCCGGTGGTTGCAGGGGCACAGAACGTCGCCTTTGTGACCATGAACCGCATCCTCGAGGACTCGCCGCAGGCCGAGGAGGCGATGCGCGAACTGGAACGCGAGTTCTCGCCGCGCGATGCCGAACTGGTCGCCGAACGCGAGGAGCTGCAGGGGCTGCGCGATCAACTGGAACGCGATGGGGATCTGATGAGCCCGTCCGAGCGGGCGGACCTGGAGCGCGAGTTCTCCCAGCGTTCGCGGGAGTTCCGGCGCGCGCAGGAGAGTTTCAGCGAAGACCTGAACGTGCGCCGCAACGAGGAGCTCGCCAAACTGCAGCGGCGTATCAACGAGGCGATCGAGGAGCTGGCGCGTGCCCGCGAGATCGACCTGATCCTGACCGAGCGCAATGTCCTCTACGCCAGCGAGCGGATCGACATCACGGACGACATCCTTGCCGCAATGCAGCGCGACTAACCCACCTCTGACTACCGGGGAGATTGCCCGGCGGCTGGGGGCGCGTCTGGATGGCCCGGACGATCGGCCGATCGTGCGTTTGGCACCGCTGACCGATGCGGATCCGGAAAGCCTGAGTTTCGTGACCGACCCGGCCCGGGATGCCGCTCGGCTGGCGGAGAGCCGGGCCGGGGCGATCCTGGTACCCGCGGACTGGCGTGGTCCGGATGCCGGGTCTGCAGCCTGGCTGATGGTGCCCGATGTGTATCTGGCCTACGCCCGTGCCAGTCAGTGGTGGGGGGAGCGCCGGCGGGCGCGTGGCGGGGGGGTGCACCCATCGGCCGTGGTCGACCGGTCGGCGCAGATCGATCCGGGTGCCTGGATCGGGCCTGGCGTGGTGATCGGGATGGATGCCGTGGTGGGGGCGGGCAGTGTGATCGAGGCCCACAGCGTCATCGGGGCGCGGGCGCGGATCGGTGCGGATACCTTTCTGCATCCGCGCGTGACGCTGCTGGACGATACCCGGGTCGGGGATCGCGTGATCCTGCATTCCGGAGTGGTGCTGGGCGCGGACGGATTCGGGTTTGCCGCGGATGCCGGGGCCTGGTGCAAGATCGAGCAACTGGGAGGCGTCCGGGTCGGCGACGACTGCGAGATCGGTGCCAATACCACGATCGACCGCGGGGCGTTGCGCGACACGGCGATCGGCAATGGCGTGAAGATCGACGACCAGGTTCATGTTGCCCATAACGTCGAGATTGGCGACCATACAGCCATTGCCGGGTGCGTCGGGATTGCCGGAAGCGCGCGCATCGGCTGCCACTGTGCGATCGGGGGAGGCGCCGGGATCCTCGGGCATCTGGCCATTACGGATCACGTGACGATCCATGCGATGACCCTGGTAACACGCAGTATCACGCGATCCGGCCACTACGCCTCGGGTGTCCCCCACCAGGAGGCGCGGTTGTGGAATCGCATGCTGGCGCGGCTGCGCCGGCTGGCCCGTGTGCACGGGGCGATTACACGGGACGCATAGCAGGAGCGGGCGGCGTCTGTCGCGTCCGTGCAGGCATTGGGGTCGACGTCGAAGTCCGCGGGCGAGCGGGTCGGGATGCGGCCAGTCGAATCAAGAAACAAAGGACGCTCGCGTGGATGACTTCAACGTTGAAGAGATCATGCGGTATCTGCCGCATCGTTACCCCTTCCTGATGGTGGACCGGGTGCTGGAATGGGAGGCGGGCAACCACCTGACCGGCATCAAGAACGTCAGTATCAACGAGCCCTATTTTCAAGGGCACTTTCCGGTCAAGCCGGTGATGCCCGGGGTGCTGATCCTCGAGGCCCTGGCGCAGGCGACCGGGCTGCTGGCTTTCAAGACCGAGGAGGCGCGGAACGAGAACCCGGACCGGCAGCAGCTGTATCTGTTCGTGGGCATTGACGAGGCGCGTTTTCGGCGTCAGGTGGTGCCGGGTGACCAGCTTCGTCTGCGCGTGGATCTGACACGCACCGTGCGCGGCATCTGGCGATTCAGTGCCGAGGCCCGGGTGGGCGAAGACGTCTGCTGCACCGCCGACCTGATGTGTGCGGGCAAGGAAATCGAGCCGTGATCGATCCGCGGGCGGATGTCCATCCGAGCGCCGAGATCGACTCCTCGGTCGAGGTCGGACCGTTTTCGGTCATCGGCGCGAATGTGCGCATTGGTGCGGGAACCCGGGTCGGCCCGCACGTGGTGATCCAGGGCCCGACCGAGATCGGGCGCGAGAACCGAATCTTCCAGTTCTCCTCGATCGGCGAGGAACCCCAGGATACCAGCTACCGCGGCGAGCCGACCCGACTGCTGATTGGCGACCGCAACGTGATCCGCGAGTCGGTGACTCTTCATCGCGGCACCGAAAAGGGCCTGGGCGAGACGGTGATCGGACACGACAACCTGATCATGGCGTATGTGCACATCGCGCATGACTGCACCATCGGTAATCACGTCATCTTCTCCAATGCGACCTCGCTGGCCGGGCATGTGGAGATTCACGACCATGCGACGCTGGGTGGGTTCACCCTGGTTCACCAGTTCTGTCGGGTGGGTACGTTTGCCTTCACCAGTATGGGTGCGGCGCTGAACCGGGACCTGCCGCCCTACTGTCTGGCAAGCGGGAATTACGCCCGACTGATCGGAATCAATAAGGTGGGGCTGCGTCGGAACGGTTTTTCCGATGATGCGATCCAGGCGCTGCATCGTGTGTTCATTCGCGGCATGCGCGGCCGTGCGGGCCGCGAGAGCCATCTTGACGAGATGTTCGATGCCACCGCGGTTCCGGAGGTGCGCAACCTGATTACCTTTGTGCGAGACAGTCGGCGCGGGATCCTGCGCGGCGGGCGTCCGCACTAGGGAACCCCGGAGATCCAGGTACGTGTTATCGCTGGTGTCCCGTGCAACCCGGGCGGCATCCGCCGCGTGATAGACAACACTAGCGTCGTAGGTATCGGAACCACGAAGCGATGTTCAGCAGGCTCATCAGGGACTGTGCGAGATAGGTCCAGGCGGCGGCCTTGAGGATCTTTTCGGCGTGCCGGTAATCCGGCGGGTGCAGGTAGTTACCCTCGCGCAGCATGGGCATGGCGCGCCGGAAGCTGGCATCGAACTCGGTCGGCAGGGTAACGAAGTGCACCAGGGCGGCCAGGCCCATGGACAGGACCCCGGCCAGGAAGAACAGGATGCCCGGTGCCGGGTGGCGCGCCAGCAGTGTAATGAACGGGATCGCGACCAGCATCCAGGCTCCGAGTTGCTGACCGTAACGCGTGAGCCCGACCAGGGTGCTGCGCAGACGCAGTGGCCTGTAGCCCTGGGCATGCTGCACGGCGTGGCCGACCTCGTGGGCCGCAACGGTGACGGCAGTGAGCGAGCGGCCGTCATGGTTTTCGGGCGACAGCCGTACGGTTCGGGAGGCCGGATCGTAGTGATCCCCGTCCCTGGTGGTCTCCACTGCGACATTGTGCAAGCCGTGGCGCTCCAGTAACTGGCGTGCCAGTTGTGCCCCGGTCCCGGCGTAGCGGTCGTCGGGTTTGTGGTATTTCTTCATGGTGTGGCGCACCCACCAGCCGGGTACCCACGCCGCAAGGAGGAGTAGCGGGACGAGCAGGATCAGCAGTCGCATCTGCTCATGTTCTCCGGAACCGCGGTTCGACGGGAAGAGGCAGCAAACATTGCATGCCCTTGCGCGTGGGGTATCGGCGCGCGCATGCAGGGTGCCCCGTCGGCAATCAGTCGTCCGCCGCGTCGTAATCCTCCATGTGCTTCGGATTGGGTCGGGCCCGCTGATCATGCGAATAGTCCTGCCCGTCCTGGTCCGTGTCCGGTGTTTCCTGCAGCAGATGAAGGTTGGCAGCCGGTGCGGTCCCGTCCTTCTCCTGGCCGAAGTAGATGGTCTGGTGCGGGAACGGGATCTCGATGCCTGCCGCGTCGAAGTGTCGCTTCACCAGCCGGTTGAATGCGCGTCCCAGGGCCCACTGGTCACCCGGCAGGGTCTTGATGCGTATGCGCACGTTGACCGCGCTGTCGGCCAGCGCGGTCACACCGTGCACTTCCATCTCCTCGAGGATGCTCGGTCCGTGTTCCGGATCGGCCTTGAGCTCCTCGAAGGCTTCGCGCAGGCGCACGATCACCTCGTCGATGTCCTCGCGGTACGCTACACCGTATTCGCCCAGATGATAGGCGAATTCGCGCATGTAGTTGGATACGGTGTCGACCGTCGAGAACGGGATCAGATGATAGGTCCCGGACAGGTCACGGATACCCAGCGAGCGGATAGTGAGTTTCTCCGCCACGCCGGTCGTACCGCTTACGGTGACCACGTCGCCAACGTTGATCGCGTTATCCAGCTGAATGAAGATGCCGGTGATCACATCCTGCACCAGCTTCTGGGCACCGAAGCCGATTGCCAGTCCCAGCACACCGGCGCCGGCCAGCAGCGGGCCGATGTTCACTCCGATCTCGGCCAGCACGATCATGGTGGTCATCACGATCAGCACGACGGCGACCGCGTTTTGGAAGATGGTCAGCAGCGTGGCCTCGCGGGCGGTGGGGCCGCCACGCCTGGTGTTGGGGTTCATGCGGTGCTCGGCCCAGCTGGCGAACACCAGCCAGATCACCAGCACGCCCAGCAGAATCAGCGCCACCGAGATGGCAGTGCCGAGCACCGCCATGCCAGTATCGGAAGCCAGCCAGTTCACGAGG
The DNA here is from genome assembly GCA_051747025.1 of Pseudomonadota bacterium. Lineage (GTDB taxonomy): Bacteria > Pseudomonadota > Gammaproteobacteria > Ectothiorhodospirales > Ectothiorhodospiraceae > Thioalkalivibrio. The sequence goes on along the minus strand of JBNJFQ010000018.1, from coordinate 17,989 downwards.
CTGAAGGCACCCCAGGCGTCCGCGACCACCGCCAGCACGACCACCAGGATCACCAGGCGCATGACCCTCAATGAATTCGGAATGTATGAGTTCAGGCGCAGCTCCAGCGACGGGAACTTCTCCCGCGTCTCCTCGGGCAGCCGGATCTCGCGGCCGATGAGCTGGGTCAGCAGGTTAGCCACGAAGATTCCCACAAACATTGCGAGCAGGCTCTGCCCGGTGGCTTTGGCCATGAAGGGCAAAGCATCTTCCGGGCGGGTGATGCTGACCACGGCCAGGACCAGGAAATAGAGTAGGGCCATCCAGTGCCAGGACTTCGCGAGCAGCGTGGTCACGATGCGGGTGAAGGCGAACTCCGCCCGGTTGGCCAGCGCCATCAGGCGGTCATGCACCCGCGTCCGGTTCTGCAGGATGATCACCGCGGCGTAGAGGAACGCCGTCAGCATCACGATCAGGCCCAGCGAACGTCCGGCCTCGGACGAGATCTGGTTATTCGTAATCGGCACCAGCAGCAACAGACCATAGCCAATGTAGCCCACGATGCGGGCCAGCCAGGCGTTCCAGTAGGCTGCCTCGTCGCCGGCCATCGGCAGCAGGCGCAGGCCGTGGTAGCGAGTGGCGAAGATCAGGCGCAGCGCCGCCTTGGTGGCCTCGATCAGGAAGAAGGCATTGAGGAACAGCGAATGACGTGTGTTCATCTCGCCCGACTCGCCCAGCACAAACAGCGCCAGGGCATAGCCGGCCAGCCAGGCGAGAATGACGATGAGGAAGTCGATGGCGGCCGCCACGGCCACGGCGGGCAGCGCCCGCATCAGGCGCATGTGTTCGGCAGCATTCAGTGCCCACCGGTCGAGCCGCGTGAATAGCGGTGCGACCAGTCGGCGCAGGATCAGGAACACCACCACAGTGAACGCAATGATGATGGCGAGGTCGAGCACTGCCATGCCGAATACGGCCGACTCGATCGTGCGGATGCGCTCGCCGATGTCCTCGGCGATGTTGGTCAGGGCCCGGACTTCAGCCACCGTGCCTTCGGCCAGCGATTGGGTCAGCTGGGCGATCCGGCGCGCAGCGGATTCGCTTTCATCGGTGTCCACCGGGACGTCGCTTTCGGGCGCCTCGGTCGCGTCCGATCCATTGTCGGCACGCAGGGCCTCCAGCAGACGCTCGCGGGCCTCTTCGTTCTCCAGGGCGTGGATCAGCGTCTGGCGCAGTTCCTCGCCCGAGGCCGACGACTCGGCCTCCTGGGCGGATGCAGTCCCCAGCGGCAGGGAGAGCAGCAGGGCCGCGAGGATGAGCAGGCGTGAGAAGAAGCGAAACGGCGAGCGCTGGTGGGTCACGGCAAACCTCAATGTTCGGGGGCATCCATGGGAGCCGCGCATCATTGCGTCCATGTCAATGGACCCATTGAGTGGCGGTTCGCCCGTGCAGTCAGTGCGAGCAGTCTAAAGTCTGGAGGTTCCCTGCCACAATTCGGGCCGGGCGACTTTCGGGGGTTGCGTCCGGAGATGGCCACGGCCCCTGGCGGGGCCTCCGCCATGAGGGGGAAAAGCACCGTCATGGCGAGCGCCAAAGGCGCGTGGCGATCTCCGTGATCGGACTCGGCGTCGGTCGGGCGTGAAGCTTACTCGAGCAGCATCGGGTCCAGCCAGGCGATTCCGAGCTGGGCCATCTGCTGCTCTATCCAGGCGATCCGTCGGTCCAGCTGCGGCCCGGGCTGAACGGGATTCATGCGCCCCGGGCTGGGCAGAATAGCGGCCAGGCGCGCGGACTGGTGGCGGTTCAGTTCGGTGGCCTTTACCCCGAAATAGTGCTGCGCGGCATTCTCGATGCCGTAGATGCCGGGGCCCCATTCGGCCAGGTTCAGGTAGATCTCCAGGATGCGCCGCTTGGGCCACAAGGTCTCCATGCCCAGGGTAAACCCGGCCTCCAGCGTCTTGCGCGTCCACGAGCGGCCGTGCCACAGGAACAGGTTCTTGGCCGCTTGCTGGCTGATGGTGCTGGCCCCGCGCAGGCGGCCTCCGCGCGCGTGATCGCTCAGGGCCTGGCGTACCGATCCCCAGTCGAAACCTCGGTGGGTGGGGAAGTGCTGATCCTCGGCCGCGATCACTGCGAGCATCAGATGGCGGGGCAGGTCGTCGAGGCGCTGCCAGTTTGGGCGCCGGTTGGAGGCGGTCTGCCAGTCGGTAGCCAGCACCATGGCCATCCCGTAGGGCGGGTCGACCCGCGCGAACAGGACCACCAGTGCGAGCATTGCGCCGATGCCCAGCCCGAGCACCAGTGCCGACAGACCACCGAGCCAGAAGGCCAGGCGGCGCCTGTGGGGCCTGGCCATCAACGGACCCTTGCGTCGCAGTAGACGCCTGGCGGGGTGGGGGATGAGGAGCGTGGATTCATGAGACGAAAGGATACCGTCTGCAGCGCTCCCGGGGAGAGGCCCCGGATCGGTATGGCCGCGAGCATGGCGCATCGGGCGAACTGTTTCGTGGTTTCGCGGCCCAATGGCGGAGGGGCATGACGGCCCGCCCCGGAATCCGCTCCGATCAAACAACCGTTCGCGAAGGAGAGAGCCATGGACGTATTGCCCTATCGCTATGTCACACCGAGCGGCGAGGCCATGTCTTTCGAATTTCGCCTGCACCCCGAGACCGGCTCTGCGGTGCGAGTGCAGCAGTTGCTGGATCGCCTCACGGATACTTTGGACAACGAGATTGGCGTGCTGGGCGATACCTGCAACGGGGACGTCCTGCAAGCCCTCGCGATGGCCCTGGCGGTGCGCACGGAGATGATCCCGGCCGATCCCGAGATGACCCGGGGGCTCGCGCGGGATGTGGTGGAACGCGCTCTCAAGTCACTGGACGCGGCGCAGCACCAGCAGACCGGGCCGGTGGGGCATGCCTGAACGCGCTCGTGACCCGCAGTCGCAGGCCCCGGGGCGGCCGATCGTGTTCTTTGACGGTGGCTGCCCTCTGTGCCGGCGCGAGATCGGGCATTATCAGCGCCTGGATGCCACCGAAGCGGTCGACTGGCGCGATATCCACGCTGATGCAGCAGCGCTTGCGGGCTGGGGGATCACTCGGGATCAGGCCATGCAACGCATGCACGCCGTCAGCCCCGAGGGCCGCATTTGCAGCGGCGCGTGGGCCTTCGTGCTGGTCTGGCGGCATCTTCCGTACTACCGCTGGCTGGGTGGCGCGCTGCGTCGCCTGCCCCCGATCGTCTGGCTGATGGATTGCCTCTACAACGTGATTGCCCGCCATCGCTGGCGCTCGCGCTGCGACGACGCGGCCTGTCACCCGGATCGCTAGAAGAACGTTTCCCTGGGCCCGCTGTTCAATCCTGCCTGAATCCGGGGTTGCTGGGTGTTGCGGTCTCCAGACCCGCGGACGTCCGTCGAATTCGCGCGCGGCAGACGGGGTCAGCGGGGGCGTTTTTCCAGCATGGTCTGCATCCGGGCCAGGCGTTCCTGCAGGGCGACTGTTTCCTGATGCAGCGCCTGAAGTTCGCTGTGCAAGGCCTGGTTTTCCTCGTGAACGCTGTCGTGGATTACCTGCTGTTCGATCTCCATGGCGCGGTCGTGCATGCGCTGCATGGCATCGACGATGATCGCGATGAACAGGTTCAGTACCGTAAACGTGGCGATCAGGATGAACGGCACGAAAAACGCCCAGGCCCAGGGGTGTTCTTCCATCACGGGCCGGCCGATTCCCATCGACCAGCTTTCCAGGGTCATGATCTGGAACAGGGTATACATGGAGGCACCCAGCGTCCCGAACCATTCCGGATGCGATTCCCGGAACAGGCCGGTGGCGATGATCGCGAACACGTAGAAGATCAGCAGCAGCAGGCCGATGATCGAGATGATGCCGGGGATGGCGCGCAGCAGCGCCTCGACGATGAAGCGCAGCTTGGGCACCATCGATACCAGGCGCAGCAGACGCAGCACTCGCAGCACCGAGAACGGTCCACTGGCCGGAATCAGGGCGATCCCGACCACGAAGAAGTCGAATACGTTCCAGGGATTGCGCCAGAAACGCAGGCGGTAGACGAACAGCTTGATCAGGACCTCGGTAGTGAACATCGACAGGATGATCGCGTCGGCGCCCTTGATCGCCGGGCCGATCCAGGTCATCACCGTGTGCGATGTTTCGAGACCCAGGGTGAGGGCATTGAGCAGGATCAGGGCGATAATGAAGCGCTGGGTGGGTTGCGCCTCGATAAAGCGCTCGAGGCGGGTGCGCAGGGTCGGGGTGTCACTCATGGTGTCTGCAGTCGGATCGGGCCGGGGTGGGCAAGATTAGGCGAAACCCCGGGCACCGGCAATGGTCGGTTATCGGGAAGGGTGCGGCAGCCGGAATATGTGCACTCTGTTTTGCTCGACGGGCCGGAGGGGCCAGACATGTGGGATGAACGATACGACACAGACGAGTTTGTATACGGCGAGGAACCCAACGAGTTCCTGCGCAATGCGATCATGGGGGTGCCGGCGGGGCGCGCGCTGTGCCTGGCGGAGGGCGAGGGCCGCAATGCGGTATTTCTGGCCGAACAGGGGTTCGACGTGCTGGCGGTGGACAGTTCCGCGGTGGGTCTGCAGAAGGCCAGACGGCTGGCGGAGGCGCGCGGGGTGTGGATCGAGACCCTGGTGGCCGACCTCGCGGACTATGCCATCGAGTCCGGGGCATGGGATCTGATCGTTTCGATCTTCTGTCATTTGCCGGCCGAGGTGCGCCGGCGGTTGCACCATGAGGTGGTGGCGGGGCTCCGTCCCGGCGGGGTGTTTATTCTGGAAGCCTATACCCCGGCGCAACTGGAACTGGGCACTGGCGGGCCGCCGACCGCGGCCCTGATGATGGGGCTCGACGACCTGTCCAGCGAGTTGGATGGCCTGGAGTTCGAGCATGCGACCGAGCGGGAACGCGACGTCGTCGAGGGGCGATTGCATTCCGGCCGGGGCGCTGTCGTACAGATCCTTGCGCACAAGCCGGTGGAGGAATGGTGATCGGCGTCGGGTGTATCCCCGCCGGGAGTCCTGGATGACCCGGCCGGTGCTGGCGTTGCGGGCGGTTCGTTTTGCCTATCCCGAAGCTGCGGCAAACGCGAGCCCGGTGTTACGGGGTGTGGATCTGGATCTCCTTGCCGGCGAACGCGTGGCGATCGTCGGAGAGAGCGGCAGCGGCAAGTCGACCCTGTTGCACCTTGCCGCCGGCCTGGAGGCACCGGATTCGGGTCGGGTGAGCCTGGAGGGACGGGACCTGGGTGGGCTGGACGAGATGGCGCGCACCCGGCTGCGGCGCGCCCGCGTCGGCATCGTGTTCCAGTCCTTTCACCTGATTCCGACCCTGACGGCACTGGAAAACGTATCCCTGCCGCTCGAGCTGGCCACCGATCTGGGGGCGGCCGAGCGTATGCAGCGTGCACGGCATTGGCTGACTGCCGTGGGGCTGGGCGACAAGGCCGGACGGGACCCGGAACAACTTTCCGGTGGGGAGCAGCAGCGCGTAGCGCTGGCGCGGGCGCTGGTACACGGCCCCGCGCTGATCCTCGCCGACGAGCCGACCGGTAATCTGGACTCGCAAACCGGGGAGGCGGTATTCGAACTCCTGCTGGAACAGGTGCAGACCACTGGCTGTGCGTTGCTTCTGGTCACCCACAGCGCCGATCTGGCCAGGCGTCTGGACCGTGCCCTGACCATGCGTGACGGCTGCCTGGGGGCTTCGGACACGGAGATGCCCGGCGCGTGAGCGGCCTGCTGCTGCGTGCCTGGTTTCGTGACTGGCGGCGCCGGCCCCTGCAGCGGCTGCTGGCCGTGCTGGGTATCGCCATTGGCATCAGCGTGGTGCTGGCGGTGGATCTCGCCAACCAGGCAGCGCAGCGTGCCTTCGATCGTTCGATGGACGAGGTGGCCGGGGCCGCCACCCATCAGGTGCTGGGTCCGGCCGAGGGCTTTGCCGAGGGGCATTATCGCGCGCTGCGCCAGGCAGGCTGGCGGGAAACCGCGCCGATCGTCGAGGGTTCGGCGCGCCTGCCGGATGGCACCGCCGTGTACCTGCTGGGGGTGGATCCGCTGGCGGAGGGGCCGTTTCGGGCGGTGGCGGCGGAGATCGGGGATGCACCGGTCCAGCGCCTGCTGACCGAGCCGGGCAGTGTGCTTGCCCCCGCCGGCTGGATGCAGTCCTCGGGTTTTCGCCACGCGCAGCGCCTGCCTCTGCGTGCGGCGGGTGGCGAGTACGAGGTCACGTTGCTGGATGCGGCGGAGGGCCGGGCCGATGCGCTCCCGGAGGCGACCGCCGCGCGGCGTGTCTGGGTTACGGATATCGCGACCGCGCAGGTCCTGCTGGATCGGCTCGGGCATCTGGACCGGATCGATGTGCGCCTGGACGAGGCCCGGGTCGATGCATTTCGGGCCGCGCTGCCCGCAACACTCGAACTGGTACCGGTAGAGGCGCGCGGTCAGGCGGCGCGGGAACTGGCCCGCGCATTCCGCGTGAACCTGACTGCGATGAGCCTGCTGGCGCTGCTGATTGCGGCATTCCTGATCTACAACACCCAGACCTTCGCCGTTTTGCGGCGGCGGGAGGTGCTGACCCGTCTGCGTCTGGTGGGGGTGGGGCCGTGGGCGGTGTTCGCTGTAGTGCTGCTCGAGGCGGGACTGGTCGGGATGATCGGCACGCTGCTGGGTGCCGTGTTCGGGGTGGCCCTGGCACAGGTTCTGGTGGCACAGGTCGCACAGACCGTCAGCGACCATTTCTTTGTGGTTGCGGTTACCGGGGTCATCCCGCGACCGTCGGCATTGATCGCGGTGATGGCTCTGGGGCTGGGGTTGTCGCTGGCGGCGGCGCTGGCCCCGGCATGGGAGGCAGTGCAGTCCAGCAGCCCTGCGCAGGGCGGGCGCGGGGCGCTTGAACGCCATGCACGGCGCGGCATTCGCACCCTGGCCCTGGTCGCCTTAGGGCTGCTGGCTGCCGGGGCTGGACTCCTCGCCAGTGGTGCGGGCGGTCCGGTAGCCGGGTTTGTGGCGCTGTTTCTGCTGATCGCCGGATACTTGCTGTTGTTGCCTGCGCTGTTGGCGCGTGGCCTGGGCACCCTGGGCCGCGGGTTGCGCGGATGGCTGACGGGGCGACTGGCGGCCCGCGGGCTGGAACGTGGCCTGTCGCGCAGTGCCCCGGCGACCTCCGCCCTGACGCTGGCACTGGCGGCGGCGATCGCGGTGGCGGTGATGGTGGGCAGTTTCCGCAGCAGTGTCGAACAATGGCTGGGGCAGGCCCTGAGCTCCGATCTGTATGTAGTACCCGCGGCCCCGGCTTCGGCCCGAGCCAGCGCGCGGTTGCCGGAAGCCTGGCGGGACGGACTGCAACAACAGGCCCGGGCACGCTCGGTGAGCACCGGTTCCACCCTGGAGGTGACCAGCGCGGACGGCCTGGTGGAACTGTTCATTGTGCAGCCGCATGCGGACTGGCTGGAGGCCCTGCCACTGCTGGAGCGCGCGGCGTCGCTCTCGGAGCTGGAGCGGCGTCTGGTACACGAGGATACCGTGCTGGTGACCGAACCGTTTGCCGCACATCATTCGGTGTCGGTTGGTGACGCGCTGAGTCTGGGGGTGTCGGACGGGCGGCGCGAGTTCGAGGTGCTGGGGATCTATCGGGATTACGGCAGCCCGCGCGGGCGGGTGCTGATGCATGCCGGTCGCTATGACATGCGCAGCGACGGGGCCGGGCGCGGGGTGGGCTCGTTTGGATTGCGATTGCCCGAGGGACAGGATCCCGGAGGGGCCGCACAGCGTCTGGAAGCATGGCTGGCGGGGCGCGAGCCGGCGGCCCTGGTGAACCGGCCCGGGTCGATCGAGGAGGAGTCCATGGCGATTTTCGACCGCACCTTCGCGATCACCCATCTGCTGCGGGTTATTACGCTGGTGGTGGCGTTCATCGCGATCCTGGGTGCGCTGGTCGCGCTGCAGATGGAACGCGCGCGGGAGTTCGCAACCCTGCGCAGCCTGGGTCTTCTGCCGGGCGCAGTGCGGCGCCTGGTTTTGCTGCAGGGCGGGATGCTGGGGCTGTTCGCGGCCCTGGCCGCGCTGCCGCTGGGCCTGGGGATGGGGTTGTTCCTGATCGAAGTCATCAACCGCGAGGCGTTCGGATGGGGCATGGATGTACGCCTGCCGTGGGTAGCGCTGGGCGAGACCCTGACCCTTGCTCTGGGGGCTGCGCTGCTGGCCTCGATCTACCCGGCCTGGCGCCTGGCGCGGATGCGCGTGGTACCCGCGTTGCGGGAGGTGCCCTGATGCGGATGGATTCCCAGGGTGCCGGGCGACCGGCGGCATGCGGATGGCGGGCGCTGGCTGTGTGGCTGGTGCTGATTCCCGGCCTGACCGGCTGTGATCGACCCCCGCCCGAACCCGACCGGGAAACGGGCGTGACGGGGCTGCGGCTCGCGCAGGCGCTGGGTGGCGATGACGTCGAAGGCTTTCGACGCGCGGATCGAGCCCGGGCGTTCGAGTTTCCGCGCGACCACGGCCCGCATGCCGGGTTTCGCAACGAATGGTGGTATGTGACCGGGAATCTGGACGGGCCGGACGGCGAACGTCTGGGCTTTCACATTACCTTCTTCCGGGTTGGCCTGGCGCCGGAACTGGCGGGGGAAAGGCACTGGCAGGCCTCGGCTTGGGCAAGCCCCGATATCTGGATGGCGCACACCGCAGTCGTGGATCCGGGTGCCGGGCATCATGGGTCGGAGGAGCGTTTTGCCCGGGATGGTGCGGGTCTGGCCGGGGCGAGCACGCCGGTCGGACGGGTATGGGTGGAGGACTGGCGACTGGCGGGTCTGGATACGCCGCGATGGGAGCTCGATTTCTCGGTGGGAGACGATCGCCTGGAGCTGCAGTTGCGGCCGCAACGCGCGCCGGTGCTGCAGGGCGAAGCCGGGCTGAGCCGCAAGGGCCCGGAGCCCGGCGATGCGTCGTACTACTATTCGGTACCGCGGATTGCGGTGAGTGGCGAGGTGTACCGTAATGGCGATGGCGGTCGGCTTCCGGTCACCGGACAGGCCTGGATGGACCGCGAGTGGAGCACCAGCGCCCTGGACCACGACCACGCTGGATGGGACTGGTTTGCCTTGCAGTTCGCCGACGGGCTGGACCTGATGTACTACCAGCTCCGGCGCACCGACGGGAGCATCCACCCGTTCTCGAAGGGGCGCTGGATGCCGGCGGGGGATCGCCGAGGGCAGTTGCTGGAGCGCGAGCATGTGCAGCTGGTTCCCACCCGACACGCGCGCTTGGCCTCCGGGAATCGGTATCCGGTGGAATGGGCCATGGAGATACGTCCGCCCGGGGATGGCAAGATGCGCGAATTCACGGTGCACGCCGTGCGTGACGAGCAGGAGATGGAGACGGTGATCCCCTACTGGGAAGGCGCGGTGGATATCCGCGACCGTGACGGTAACCATGCGGGGCGTGGTTTTGTGGAGTTGACGGGCTACGACACCCGATAGCTTCTCGGGTACGCTGGCGGCGCGCCGGCCGGTGGCGGGTTGCGGCCGGATGGCGTGTACACTCCGAAGCAGGACCATGCGTGCAGCGAGGAACAGGGCCGATGGACAAAGGGAGCAACCTCGCAGTACTGATCGACGCGGATAACGCGCAGCCGGGGATTGTCGACGGTCTGCTGGCGGAGATCGCGAAGTACGGTACTGCCAGTGTCAAGCGGATCTACGGCGACTGGACGGGTCCGGAACTCAAGGGATGGAAGGACACCCTGCTGGAGCACTCCATCCAGCCGGTGCAGCAATTCGGCTACACCCGGGGCAAGAATGCCACCGACAGTGCCCTGATCATCGATGCGATGGATCTGCTGTATACCGGCAACTTCGCGGGGTTCTGCCTGGTTTCGAGCGACAGCGACTTCACGCGCCTGGCGTCGCGGATCCGCGAGTCGGGACTGATGGTGTACGGATTCGGCGAAAAGAAGACGCCGGCCCCGCTGGTTGTCGCCTGTGACAAGTTCATCTATACCGAAGTGCTGCGTGAAAGCGCTGACGAAGGCCAGGAGTTCCGCCGGCGCTCGCCCAAGGACCTGAAATCGGATGCCAGGCTGGTAAATTCGCTGCGCAATGCGGTGGAGGCCTCCTCCGACGAGAGCGGCTGGGCCCAGCTGGGACCGGTGGGCAGCAACATCGCCAAGCAGAGCCCCGACTTCGACGCGCGCAACTTTGGCTACCGCAAACTGCGCGATCTGGTCGAGGCCACCGGTTTGTTCGAGATCGAGGAACGCCTGGCCGCGGACGGAAATTCGAAGGTGATCTACGTGCGTGACAAGCGCAAATAGCGGTCTACGGAGCGGCGGCCCGGGAGGCCGGAGGTGGATCTCCCAATGGGGCGGGACGGGCGAGCCCGAAGCCCTGGCCATGCGTGATCCCGATCTCCGCGAGGCGTGCGCGAATCGCATCGTCTTCCACGTGTTCGGCAATGGTGGTCAGGCCAAGGATCTGGGCGACCTCATGGATGGCACGCACCATCGCGAGATCGACCGGGTCGGTATTGATGTCGCGGACAAAACCGCCGTCGATCTTCAGGTAGTCCACCGGCAGGTGCTTGAGGTAGGAGAATGAGGACAGGCCGCTGCCGAAGTCGTCCAGCGCGAAGTGGCAACCGGCCTGGCGCATCCCGTTCATCAGGCGGCCGGTGCGCTGCAGATGGCGGACCGCAGCGGTCTCCGTAATCTCGAAACACAGGCGGTCACCGGCTATCCCGGAATCCGCGACCGATTCCTGCAGAAACTCCAGGAAGGCGTCGTTGTTCAGTGAGGAACCGGAGAGGTTGATGCCCAGCACCGGCAGGGGTGCCCCGGTGGCCTGCAACCGGTTCATCCAGGCGAGCGCCCGGGATACGACCCAGCGGTCGATCTGCCCCATCAGGTCGTAGCGTTCCGCGGCGGGGATAAAGGTATCCGGGGTAACCAGTCGGCCATCGCTGTCGCGCAGGCGCAGGAGGATCTCAAGGTAGGTGTCCGTGTCGTCGCTCAGCCTGCGTACCGGCTGTGCCCACAACTCGAAACGCTCCTGTTCAATCGCTTCCGGGATGCTGCTGACCCAGTGCAGCTCGCCGGCGCGGTCGCGCAGTTCCTCGTCCTCGGCATGGAATACCCGTACCTGGTTGCGCCCGGTGTCCTTGACGGCATAACAGGCGGTGTCGGCCTGTTGCAGGATCAGCTGGGTGGATTCACTGGTGTCGCTGATCGCGACCAGCCCCAGGCTGGCCGACAGCGAGAAGGTCGCCTGGTCCCAGTGAAAGCGAAACTGTGCCAGCTGGCGAGCGATGTCCTGGGCCAGGGCCTGTCCGGCCTCGATGTTGCGGTCGATCATCAGGATGCCGAATTCGTCTCCACCGAGACGCGCGAGGACGTCGTGTTCCCCGATCTGGTCCTGTAACAGGTCGGCGATCTGGCGCAGGAGTTCGTCGCCGGCGGCGTGACCCCGAGTATCGTTGATGATCTTGAACTGATCGAGGTCGAGATAGCAGAGGGTATGGCGGGTATGCCGTGTCCGCGCGGCATGCAGCTGTTCCTCGAGCCGCTGTTCGAAGGTCGGGCGATTGATCAGGCCGGTCAGGGCATCGTGGGTGGCCTGGTGGTCGAGGCGCTGCATGGCTTCGCGCAGTTCGCTGATGTCGCGTATCACCAGCACGCTTGCCTGGCTGTCGGAGGGGCGGTTCAGGATCGGGGTGAACGAGATTTGCACCGGCCGGGTTCGGCCGTCCGCGGTACGCAGCTGGAGTGGCGGGTGGTGCGGTGCGGCCCGGGATGCCCGGGGCTCGGGTTCAACCAGCGGATGCCGCGGGATGCCGGTGGCCTCGTCCTCCAGGCGCACGGCATCCGTCAGGGGCTGCTCGGTCAGTTGCTGGGCCGACTTGTCGAGCAGTCGGCTGGCCACGGGGTTCACGTAGTCGATGCGCCCCTCGCCGTCGATTGTAATCACCGCGTCCCCGATCGATTCCAGGGTGGTCTGGGCGCGTTCCTTCTCGCGCCGATTCTGCTCGCGTTCGCGCGCGATGGTGTCTTGCTGATGCATATGGGTCAGGGTCATGCTCAGCCAGTCGGCGCACAACTGCAGGAAACGCCGCTCCAGCACATCCGGGTGCGGGCCGTGTGTATGGTGGCGGTAGAGCACCAGCAGGCCCCGATGGTCGTCGGGCAGCGCGAGCCCCATCACCTCGATGCATCCCGGGAGCGAATCACTGCTGCGTGACAGCAATTCTGTGCAGGTCCCGGTCCCGTCTTCGGCCCCGGCCCGTTCGGCGGCCCATGTGAACAGGTCCTGGAGGGTGTGTTCGGCCAGGGGTGGCGGGCGATTCCCAGGGTGCGACCACCGACGCCGCAGGCGGACCTCGCCGAGTTGCTGGTCGTACAACGCAGCCCCGTCCATCGCCAGTTGTTCGCTGGCGACCTGCAACAGGTGGGTAATGGCGGTCTCGCGGTCGCTACTGGCCTGGGTGGCCTCGACAAACGTGTTCAGCATGTCGGTCTGCGATCGCAGCAGGTGCATGCGCGCGAGCATGAACCCGAACAGCACGCCCACCGAGACCGGTATTACCAGCAGGCGGGCCTGAAACTGTTCGACGCCATAGACAAACAGAAGCTGGATCGACGCCAGTCCGATGACGATCGCGACCGCAGTACCGATATAGCGTGCATATACCGGCCAGATGTTGCGCAGCCGAGGTTGTTCCCGCATGCCGTCCCCTGTGCTAGTGCGTCGCCGGGCGTCGTGGCTCGTTCCCTCCCTCCGGGGAAGCGTTCCGCAGTGGTGCCGTATGCCACTATAGCGGCCGTCGTGCCGGACGCAAAGCGAGTTGGGTGGGCCATCGGTGCAGGCGCAACCGGTGTCCGGGTGCGGCTCGAGCGGAAGCCGTGCGCTACAGTTCGGTGTATTTGCGGGCGTGGCCGCGGGCCTTTTCGGCGGGATACTTGCGGGCGTTTTCCTCGATCTTGTCGGAGACGGCCTGCAGCAGGTCGATGTCAAGCTGCCGCGCGAGCAACAGCAGGTAGTTCTGCACATCCGCCATTTCCGCGCGGACCGCCGCACGGGTGGCGGGGGACAGGGACCGCGACTGATCCTCGGTCAGCCACTGGAAGTGTTCCAGCAGTTCGCCGGCCTCGCCGGCCAGTGCCATCGACAGGTTCTTGGGGGAATGGAACTGTGCCCAGTCGCGTTCGGCAACAAATGCCTCCAGCCGGGCGGTCAGGTCTTCCAGTGCGGGGCAATGAGACGTTGGGTTGGACATGGGATCCTCCGGGCCGGGGTGGTCGGGTTGCAGACATGCTAGCAGGCTGTCGGGTTTGGGCGATCATCGCGAGTGTGGTGGGAGAGGAGGCAAGGTGCTGCCCTCCTGCCTGGCAATAGCCAGGTCCGGAGCTGGCCCTGGTGTTTACCGTGCCAACGGCCCGACATACCGTCTGATCCAGGTCCAGCCATTGACGCGCAGGACACACTGCTGAAGGCACGTAGAAGCCAGGAGCCAATACAGGGTCAGTCACCGGCGTCGACGGCTCAGAGAGAACGCAGGTTCGACGGGCCTGCTTGCGCATGCAGGTGGCCGGAGCGGGGTGGTCATTTGTGCGGCCCGGCTGGCGGGCCGTCGGTCGTCGCGGGCGCGATGTGACGCGGCCTGGAGGATGGGGCACAATCAGAAGATGGACGTTTCCCGGCATGGATATTAGGGACGTGGCGATCACTCTGCTGGACCTTCCCGTCTGCGTTGAACCGGACCGTCGGCGCCTGGCACGGTTCGCGGTGGACGCGGTGCGCACGCTTGGGGGCAGCGAATTCGCTGCGGCGGGCGCTCTGGTGTCGGTGCTGGCGGAATTGCGCGCGGTCACCGCGGAAGGGGAACAGGCCCCGCGCGCCACCTTGCTGGTGGCAGAGGACGAGGTGATCCTGGCATGGCCGGGCGGACGCCACGTGTTGAGCCAGTTGCGAAGTAACCCCGGGTGCGAAGAGCTGGAGGCGCTGGCGGCGCACCTGCGGCAGTTGAGCGAATCGGTGGACCCGGAACTGCTGCTACGCCGAAACCAGCAGTTCGCGGCGGATCTCGAACAGGCCAAGCAGCGCGCAGCGCACGAGATGGCCGAACTGGAAGCGGATCTGGAGCGCAAGAAGCGTGAATTGCAGAAGTCCGTTCGCAAGGCAGAGACTGACAGCCTGACGGGTCTGGTGAATCGCGGGGGATATGACAGCCGCTTGCGCGAGGCACTGCTATACAGCGCCCGGCAGGGTGAACCCCTGTGTCTGGTGTTGCTGGATCTGGACTTCTTCAAGCAGATTAACGATACCCACGGCCACCAGTATGGTGACCAGTACCTGTGTGACATGGCCGAGGTGATGCGCGGGGCGATCCGGGAACATGTGGACGTGGGGTGCCGGATCGGTGGCGATGAATTTGCGATCCTGGTGTATGGCGACATCCATACCGGACAGGAGGTGGCAGAGCGCGTGCTGGCCGGGATGCAGGGCAAGGTCAGCATCGGGGTGGGGCAGATGCGCGAGGGCGATACCGTCGACACCCTGGTGGGCCGTACCGACGCAGCACTGTATGACGCCAAGAGTCGGGGGCGGGGACGTATCTCGTGCAGCGACCAACACGGCGCGAACATCCAGGAGGCCAGTACGTGACGAGGCCCTGGCTCGATGGATGAGAGTGGTGTGGACGCGGGCACGCGCTTGCCGGTTCGTCTGCTGACCGAGCAGGCCGCTGGTCACAGCAGTGGTCCCGTGCTGCTGCTGTCCAAGCTGCGGGCCGTGTCCTGGCGCATGGGCTTCAGCGAGGTGGTGCGCGAGCGTATGGGGCTGGTGTGTCAGGAGATGGTCTCCAACCAGGTCAAGTACGCGGGTGGTTCGGGGCTGGTGCAGGTCTGGGAGTTGCGCGGGCCCGTGCCGGCGATCGATCTGTTCGCGATGGATTTCGGACCCGGGATCCCGAATCTACCGAAGGCGCTGGAGGATGGCTATACCACCTCCGGGACCATGGGCAAGGGGCTGGGTGCGATCCGGCGGCTGGCCGGGGAGTCGGATTTCTATACGGTGCCGGCGGGGGTCGCGGGGGATGCGCCCTGGCACGGCACGGCCGTCTGGGCACGCTTTTACGCGGACGAGGGGCCGGAACTGCAACGGTTTCAGATCGGGCGCTACTTGCGTGCCTACCACGATGGCCCGTACAACGGGGACTGCCTGGGGGTGCGCGCCAGCGGCGGGCGCCTGCGCTGGATCCACATGGACGGGCTCGGGCACGGGCTGGAGGCTGCCGAAGCCGTGGCCGGCCACTGCGAACCGAGCCTGGTGGATGCGAGCCTGCCGGAGATCATGGCCGATCTGGATCGGCGCCTTAGCGGGAGGCGGGGGGCGGTGGCCCTGGTGGGGGAGGTGGACGTCGCCGACGGGCAGGCCCGCGTCTGCGGCGTCGGGGACATGACGGCGTTCATCGTCGGCAATGGCGAACGGCGTAATATTACGTTCTCGCCGGGTGTGCTGGGGCACGCCCATCGCCACCTGGAGGAGGTGGAGCTGGAGTTGCCGGCCCATGCGCTGCTGCTGACCTGCTCGGATGGCATCCGGCGGAATTGGGGCGTGCAGAGCTTTCCGTCCCTGTGGCGCCTGCATCCGCAGTTGATCGCATTGCTGCTGGGACAGGTACTGGGGCGCGGCAACGACGACAAATCCATGCTGGTATTACGAAAGACACCCGGAAAGGAAGCGGACCATGGCTAGTCAACAGGGCAAGGGAAAAGGCGCCAACGAGATCCTGATCGAACAGTTGATGATCAATGTGGGCAAGATCTCGGAGGTCATCGAGGAGAAGGGAAAACACATCTTCGTGCAGGGCAACATCCTGTCGCCGGACGAGATCAACGACTACAGCGTCGAGTTCATGGAACTCTTCGTGATGATGCTGCATAAAGAGGGAAAGCTGGATCGCCGCAGTTCCGAATTCAAGGCCTTGCGGCAGTTTTTTACCACCATGTCTCAGCAGATTCAGGTGCGTGGCGGCGACATGGAGGAGTTTGTCCGCTACATCCAGTTCATGCAGCACGTGATGATCGACGACCTGGGCAAGGAGTCGAACCTGACCGCCGCGCAGACCCGCGAAATCCTGATCCTGCTGGCGGGGGTGTTCAACGACATCATCCTCGATGTGTACCGTGTCTACCTGGAGCAGAAGGAAAGCACCATCCAGGCGCAGCAGGAGGAGCTGCGCGAGATTTCCACCCCGATCACCGAGATCTGGGACGGGGTGCTGACGCTGCCGATCATCGGCACGCTGGATTCCTCGCGCACCATGGTGGTGATGGAGAAACTGCTGGGGCGTATCGAACAGGACCGCGCCCGAGTCGTGTTGATGGATGTGACCGGGGTGCTGGCGATCGATTCGCAGGTCTCGCACCACCTGGTGCAGATGATCCGGGCAATCGGTCTGATGGGCGCGCAGGCGGTACTGACCGGGATTCGGCCGGAGATTGCGCGGGCGCTGACCAGCCTGAATATCGATCTGGGGGACGTAACCACGCGTGCCACCCTCTCGGAGGGCCTGAAGGAGGCCTTCCAGTACCTGCACCTGCAGGTAGTGGGCGACCCCCACTAGGCGATCGCAACGGATCCGCGTGGAGCAGGCATAGATGGTTCAGGGCATGCATCTGACCTTGATCGGGGGCAGCAACCTGTTGCTGGAGCCGGGCGACGGGCTGGACCCAGGCGAGCCCGACCTGTATCTGGAACCTTTGGTCGCGCATCTGCAGGCGACCGGGGCGCAGCGCCTGATTTACGACCTGGCAAATGTGGCAGTGATCGACCCACTCTATTATCGCTGGCTGAAGTCGGTCCATGCGATGTGCCGCATCTGCGGGGTCGAGATGGTGGCCGCCAGCATGAACGCCTCGGCGGCCTATGCCCTGGCCCATACCCTGGACGAGACGCCTCCGTTTGCCTGTGCCCTGAACGTCGACCGGGCGCGGTAGGGCGCCTGCGCCCGAACAGCCGATGTTCGAGCTGGCGATTGTTGCGCTGACCACGTTCTTTGTCACCGTGGGTCCGGTGGATGTTGCGGTGGTATATGCGGTGCTTTCGCGCGAGGCCTCGCCGGCGCAGCGGCGCGCGGTGGCCTGGCGGGGTGCTCTGCTGGCCACGCTGATCCTCCTGGTGTTTGCCCTGCTGGGCGAGGCTGCGCTGACGCTGCTGGGGATCTCCCTGCCCGCACTGTATACCGCTGGCGGCATCCTGCTGTTGCTGATCGGGATCGACATGGTCTTCGCGCGCAATTCCGGGGGGGTCTCCGCCACCCCGGACGAGACCCGCGAGGCACGCACCCGGACCGATATCTCGGTGTTTCCGCTGGCCACCCCGCTGCTGGCCGGCCCCGGCGCAATGGGTGCCGCAATCCTGTTGATGAGCCGGGCCAGCGGCGACTGGATGGCGCAGGCGGTGGTGCTCGCAGCGCTGCTTGCGATCATGGCGCTGGCGCTGGTCTGCCTGCTGATCGCGGTGCGCATTCAGCACTGGCTCGGGGTTACCGGGGTGCATGTCCTGACCCGCATTCTTGGTGTGTTGCTGTGTGCGCTGGCGATGCAGTTCATCTTCGACGGCCTCGCCGACAGCGGTCTGCTGGGCCAGGGCGGCGCGTGAGGAAGCGTCTGTCGCATGTGGTGGGCTTTGACGATGCCCCGTTTGCACGCGCGCAGCGCGGGGATGTGCTGGTCGTGGGCGCGGTATTCGCGGGCAACCGGCTGGATGGCGTGGTCTCGACGCGGGTTCGGCGCGACGGGGTTAACGTAACCCGGCGCCTGGCGCGATGTGTGTGAAAGCCGCTATTTTCCCCAGCTGCATGCCATCCTGCTGCAGGGGATCACCTTCGCGGGGTTCAATGTGGTCGATCTGCGGGGCCTGCATGCGCGCACTGGCCTTCCGGTAAGCATTTCTTTCGCCGGGTGCAAAACGGCGAGACGCCGGGTTT
>JBNJFQ010000017.1:0-56462 GCA_051747025.1 Pseudomonadota bacterium | reverse complement strand
TATGCCGCCGGACCCCATACCGTAAACCCAGCAGCGCTATCGCGCTGCCCGCTTGTATCCTCGCCCGAGTGGGCGAGGGTTTACGCGGATTTTTGCTAATGCCGGCAGCTCACGACCGCCTAACGCAGGGGGTTTATGGCGGTATTCCCCGTCGTTTCGGCATTGCAATCCGCCACCCGGGTTCAGCAGACTTCCGACCGGGTAGACGGCCGTGCAAGGGCCGAACTGAACATCGACCGGGGGCTGAACAGTGAACGTATGCACAGGGGTTCGAAATACACGCGGGGCTTACGGACCCTTTGTCCGTTCCACCATAGCCCTGGCCGTGGCGCTTGGCCTGGCCTCGTTTGCCGAGGGTACACCCGCGCAGGAATACGGGGTCGGGCACACGGCCGAAGGCGTGGACGGGGCCTCGGAATCGGTGATCGAGCTTGATGCCGGCGACGAGGAAGCCCCGTCGCCGGCAGTGATCAGCATGGATCTGTTCAGCCTGAGTATGGTGCAGGACGATGACGCGGGGTTTGCCGGCGCCGAAACGGAACCGGTTCACGACCTGGCGGGCGTGTTGCAGTCTCACCGTGCAATCGAAGGTCGGGCGATCTCGTCGCTGGACAACCATGGACCCGTGGGTGCGGAGATCCACAGCACGGCACGCGTCGAGTTGCAGGACGTCGGCATTGGCGGGGCGCTGGTGCAGGTCGGTTCGCTGGAGGCAATCCATGGCGTCCGCCACCTGTTCGAGCAGGTTGGCGGGCGTGCGGCGTCCACGATCGATAACGACGGCGAGATCGGCGTTCAGGGACACGCCCGGGGGGAGGCGGCCGTCGAGGCCGACGAGCTGGCGCTGGCCGTGGTGGATCCACTGGCCGTGTCCGGCCTGTCCGGGATCGAGTCGCGCGCCATTGCGGTGCAGGAGGACTCGGATACGGTCCTGGCGAATACCGGGTGGATCGGGGTTGCGGCACGCGCCGAGAGTGTGGCGGCCGCTACCGCGGAGAACGAGGGTGCCTTCGTGGAGATCGAGGATGTCGAGGTCGAAGGAATCGCCGGCATCGTTTCGTTTCAGACCATGATCGGCGCCGAGGCGACCTCCGTGATTGACCAGGCCGGGGAGGTCGAGGTGTTGGCGACGGGCAGCGGAACCGCTGTCGCGCAGTCCCCGGCGGGTGCCGGTACCTGGGTCATGGATCGCGTTCGCGTCGCCGATGTCGCGGGCCTGGTGGCACGTATCGATGGCGCCGGTCAGGCCGGAGTCAGCATTATCGATAATACCGGCTCGGTCAGCGTGGATGCGTCGGCCGCGAGCGTGGCTGTGAGTGAGAGTGAGGCAAGCACCGAGGCTGACACAGACGGCGCGACCGTGACCCGGACCGCGGGTGTTGTGCAGATCCTGGAATCGCCGGGGGACGACGGCCTGGCAGTCTTCGACAATGCGGGAGATCTGCAGGTCCAGGCGTCCAGCCGCAGTGTGACAATCGCGGAGTCCCCCTCGGGCGAGGCCCGGGCCGATACCGGCGAGGCGCTGACCGATACCGTCGGCGGGGTCTCCCAGGATCTGACGGGCGTGGCGGGATCCGCGGTATCACTCGCCGCCAATTCAGGCACGCTGAACCTGGAGGTGGGCGCCAGCAGCGTCAGTATTGCGGCGGCCGGCGAGCCGGGTGAGTTGGGTGAGCCGGACGAGCCGGACGTGGACGTCATTGCCCTGGCCCAGGCCGATGAGTATGCCGAGCTGGGTGAGGCCGTGGCCTTGCTCCGGGATGCTGCGGGTATTGCGCAGTTCGCTACCGAGGTTGAGGAAGACGCGGAAATCCTCGCGATCAATGCCGGTGAACTGCGGGTTGTCTCGGAAGTAGAGGCCAGATCCATCGGCGCATCGGAGGGCGAGTTGGCGGCAGGTTCGGCCCAGGCGCTCGGCCTGGGTGTGGGGGCAATTGGCCAGGAGCTCGCTCTGGTGGCGGGTGATGCCCAGTTGGTGGCGTCCAACGAGGGGCTGATCAGCCTGCGCGGGCAGATGGAAGCCGATGCCCAGCGTGCCTCCGACGGGGCGCAGTCGGTGTCCGGGGCGCGGGCATCGCTTACTCAGCATTACGGTATCGCGCAGGGTGCCCGGGATGTCGGTGGCGAGCTTGGCTTGCAGGCACACAACGCCGGCGAGTTGCGGCTCGACACGCAAGCGAAAGCGCACATGCTGGCGAACTCTGCGGGCCAGGATGTGGATGCCGCGAACCCCGCGACGCATGTCAACGGAGTTCGGGGCATCCGCCAGGATGTCTGGGAGATTGCCGAGGGAACGCGTCTCGAGGCGGGCAACCAGGGGCATTTGGTGGTCGCCGCGCAAGCGGAGAGCGAGGTGATCGCCAGGGCCGACGGGGTTGCCCGCGCGGAGAATACCGGGGTCCTGACCGGTCAGATCCACGGACTGTGGCAACGTGCCGATGCAACCACCGGACTGACGGAACTGGTGGCGGACAACAGCGGGGATCTGCAGATCAGAGCGGATGCGCGCGCGCATGCCGAAGCCGAGGGTGCTCGTGCCGAGGGCGAGGCCGGGGCGTTGGTAGTGGCCGTGAGCGGGGTCCGCCAGACTGCGATGCGCGGTGGCGAGGCCCGTCTGCATTTTGAGAACAGCGGACGGCTTGGGGTGCAGGCCACCGTCAGTGCTCGGGCCCACGCGGATGACGGAGCGCGCGCCGACGCATCTGCCAGGCAGGTTTTCGGGGTGCTCCAGAGCGCGCTGGATCGCGAGCGTGGCGAGGTCGGATTGAGCAATACCGGCGACATCGACGTCGCCGCGGTCGCGGAAAATGGCGGCATCGATGGCGAGGTGGCGGCCGAGGCGACGGGTGTCGCCCAGGGTGCGGGTGGCTTCCTCGGGCCGACGGCCCCGCTGCGTCAGAGTCTGACCAATCAGGGTCGTATTCGCGCGCTGGCTATGGCTCCGGGAGGCGAGGCGATTGCGACGGCGGTGCACGTGGCGGGTGGTCCCCTGGAGGGAGGGATCGTCAATGCCGGGGCAGCGGCCGAGATCAGCGCCCATGCGGATGGCACCACCGGCGGTTGGGTCACCGCGATCGAGTTCGGCGACGCTGTTGTGCTGAACGATACGTTCGAGATCCTGAACGACAGCGGGGTGATCTCCGCCACCTGGTCGGAGCATGGCAGCGAAACGCTGCGGCACGGGACGGCCGTGGACCTTTCCGGCGTGGGGGGGGCCCCGGTCGTGCTGTCGCTGCAGGGGAGCGAGGGCGACGGGACGCTGGTGGGCGATGTCACGCTGCGCTCCAACGACCGGGTCGAGGTGTCTGCGGGCACGACCCGGTTCAGCGGTGTGGTCAACCCGGACACCGCTCGCCTGGGTGGCTTCGCGCTGACCGCGGGTGGCGAACTGGTCCTGCAACGCCATGCCGAGGATGGTGCCGCATCGGTCCATGTCGAGCGTTTCGCGCAGGACGCGGGTTCCACCCTGGCGCTGGAGCTGGGCGCACATCCGGGCGGGGGCACGATGCCCGCCGGCGCGGAGTTCGATTTTGTCGGGCGGATCGACGCCGAGCAGGCCCGCTTGGCGGGTGATCTGGAGATCCACGCGGCGCCGGGTCTGCATGCGGCTCACACCCGCTATGCCGGGGTTGCCATGGCGGACTCCGGCACCGGGGCCTGGGATACGCTGACGCTGTCCACGCCCCTGTTGCAGGCGGAGCTGGACTACCGGGGCGGTTCCGATTCCCGGTGGTCGGCGGTGGATCTTGAGGTCTCGCGGGTCGCGTTCGACGCGGTGGACGGATTGCGGGGCAATCGGCGGGCTGTGGCCGGTGCGCTGGAGCGCTCGTATGCCGGACTGCTGGGCGGCGCCCATGCCGATACCGGGTATGCGGGTCTGGTTGGCGGACTGTTCACGCTGGACGCGGGCGGTTACACACAGGCGACCCGGCAGCTCGCCGGGGGCGAATATGCCCAGGGGTTGCGTTCGCTGACCGGGTCACTGGATCTGTACCGGCGGACGGTGACCGAGCGCACCGGTTGGACAGCTACCAGCGGCGAGGATGAAGGCGTCTGGTTCCATGCCACGCGCACCCGTGGCGAGGTCGACGGCGACCACGGCGCCCCCGGTTTCGATCACGATCGCGAGAGCACGTTGCTGGGTATTGATCAGCAGGTCGCGCCGGATCTCCGGGTTGGTGCGGCGCTGGGCTATTACGGCGCGGATCTGGGCTTCGATGGGGGGGCGTCGCGGCTGGATTACGACGGTATCCAGGCCGGGCTGTATGGGCAGCACGAATGGGGAGCCGCGTACCTACGCGGTCATCTGGGGCTGGGACTCTACCGCGGCGATGCGGTCCGCAGCATGGATGCCGTCGCGGCACCCGGACCGGTCCAGGGCCGGTTCCGGGCGCGCGCCTGGAACGCGGGGGCCGAGTTCGGCCATGCCTTCGAACTGGGAGGGGGAACGCACCTGATCCCGTATGCCGGCCTTGATTACGAGTATGCGCGGCTGGGTTCGTTTGCCGAGCGCGGGGAGACCGGTGCGGAACTGGAACTGTCCGGTAGCCATGCCCGCGTCACTTCGGATCTCGGAGTGCGCCTGGCCCGCCAGGTCGAGCTGTCCGGGGAGCGCGAACTGCGCATGGATCTGCGGGCCGGCTGGTTGCACGGAGAGCGCGGGCGCTCGCATGCCGTGGATGCGGCATTTTCCGAAATCGAGGGCAGCGAGTTTGTGGCACGGGGGTCCGGTACCTCGCGCGACCGCCTGGCCCTGGACGCCACGCTGGCGCTGGTGCTCGGGGAGCGCGGCGAACTGGGGGCCGGCTACGCCGGACGCCTGGGTTCGGATGTGACCGAACACCAGTTCATGCTGCGTGGCCTGCTGCGCTTCTGAGCCGCCCGGCAGCGGCCGGGCCGGAGAGGGGCTGCTCAGGATTCCTTCAGGCGCGGCATCAGCATGGTCAGGTTGCAGGGCATGGTGCGGTCGTCCAGCTGGGCGCGGATGATCCGGTTCCAGGCGGTACGGCAGGCGCCGGTGGACCCGGGCATTACAAAGATGTAGGTGCCGTTGGCCACCCCCGACAGGGCGCGCGACTGCAGGCTGGAGGTGCCGATCTCCTCGTACGACAGGGCCCGAAACAGTTCGCCGAATCCCTCGATGATCTTGTCCAGCAGGACAGCCGCCGCCTCCGGAGTTCCATCGCGGCCGGTGATGCCGGTGCCGCCGGTGGTCAGCACCGCGTCGACCGTGGGATCCGCGATCCAGTACGAGAGCGCTGCGCGGATCGCGTAGATGTCGTCGCGCACCACCTTGCGCTCGGCGAGCCGGTGCCCAGCGCTCTCGAGCCCTTCGACCAGGGCGTCGCCGGAGCGGTCCTCGGCGAGCTGCCGGCTGTCCGATACGGTCAGGACCGCGATGTTCAGGGGGGTGTTCACGGGGCTGGATTCCGGGATGCTGGCACTCATGGGCAACGTCCTGTTGGTGTATTGTTGGCGCCCATCATAGTCAGTTGCTGGAGCACCGGGAATGTCGGAGCGGGTACAGAAGGTCCTGGCCGCGCGCGGGCTGGGCTCGCGACGCGAGATCGAGGGCTGGATCGAGCGTGGCGAGGTGCAGGTCAACAATCGCACCGCACAGCTTGGCGACACGGTGGACGAGCACGACACCATCCGGGTGCGCGGGCGCATCATCCGGCGGCCCGAGCACCGGCATCGCTGGATCGTCTATCACAAGCCGGTCGGCGAGATCTGCAGCCGCTCGGATCCCGAGGGGCGGCGTCCGGTGTTCGCGAGCCTGCCACGGTTGCGTGGCCAGCGCTGGGTGGCGGTCGGGCGCCTGGATCTGAATACCTCGGGCCTGTTGCTGTTCACCACAGACGGGGAGCTTGCCAATCGCCTGATGCACCCGAGCCATGCCCTGGAACGCGAATACGCGGTGCGGGTGCTGGGAGATGTGCCGGAGGCGACCCGCGAGATGCTGCTCGAGGGCGTGGAGCTGGAGGATGGTCCGGCGCACTTCGACGCGCTGGAGGACCGGGGCGGGGATGGAGCCAATCACTGGTTCCATGCGGTCGTGACCGAAGGCCGTAATCGCCTGGTACGCCGGTTGTGGGATGCGGTCGGGGTTACGGTCAGTCGCCTGATCCGGGTGCGCTATGGACCGGTGGTGCTGGGCAAGGGTCTGAAGACCGGTGCCGTACGGGATCTGGAGGATCGGGAGATCGCGGCGTTGTACCAGGCCGCCGATCTGGCGGTTCCCGATGGGGTGCGCGTGAAACGTCGCGGCGGGCCCGCGCGGGGCAAGCCGCGCGCGGGCGTCAGTGCCAAGGGCGGTCCTGGTCTAAAGGCGCGCCAGGCGCGTACGGACCGGGGGGATGCCTGGACCTCCTCGCGGCCCGGAAAGTCCGGCCAGGGCAAGTCGGGACGATCCGGCCCCGAGGGCGGCAAGCGCCCGGGCAGCGGCGGGCGCAAGCCGGGCGGACGTCGGCCGCGGTAGTTACGGTATGGCACTGCACTACGGTGACGTGATTGCGGCCTTGCGGGCGGAATACGGTGACCTCCAGTGGTGGCCGGCGGAGACTGCGTTCGAGGTCATGGTGGGGGCGGTGCTGACCCAGAACACGAGCTGGGCCAATGTCGAGCGGGCTCTGGCCAATCTGCGTGCGATCGATGCGCTGTCGCCCGCGGCGCTGGCGGCGCTGCCGCCGTCTGAGCTGGCGCAGCGGATACGCCCGAGTGGCTATTTCAATGTGAAGGCCGACCGCCTGCGCCACCTGCTGGCGTTTTTACAGCGCGCCGGCGGCATCGATGCCCTCGCGATGCTGGAGACCGACATCCTGCGCGAGGCCCTGCTGGAGGTGAAGGGCATTGGCCCGGAAACCGCGGACGACATCCTGCTGTACGCCTTCGAGCGCCCGGTTTTTGTGGTCGATGCCTACACCCGGCGTCTATTCGAGCGCCTGGACCTGCCGCATGCCCGTGCACCCTACGATACCCTGCGCCAGAGCGTGGAGGAGTCCCTGGGCCCGGATGTCCCCATGCTCAACGACTTCCACGCCCTGATCGTGGAGCACGGCAAGACCCGCTGTCGTCCCCGCCCGGACTGCGCTACCTGCCCGCTGGCGGTGATGTGCCCGTCGGCAATGTTTGGTCAGTAGGCAGTCAGGAAGTGTCTGCGAGGCTGGCGTGCAAGCCTCTGTCGCTCGCCGGTTCGTAGACGATTGCTGTGGCATGTTTCGTGTCGCCAAAGGGAGGTAACTCGCGGCAGATGTTCCTATACTCCCTGGAGGCATGACATCCATCGCCGGGTCACCTGGAACAGGATGGGTCCGGCGGCGATCAAGGGGATTGCAATGGGCAATGGTTCCGGCAAGGGCAACGACCTGGTGGCAAGGCTGTCCGCGGCGTTCGAGCGGGATGCGTGGATCAACCAGCACCGCTATCCGGTGAAGATCCGCGCGGTGGATGGCCGCGTGGCCCTGGAGGGAACCCTGGAAAATGTCGCGGCGAAGCGGCGTGCGCTGGCCCTGACGCAACAGATCGTCGGCGATGCAGGGTTGATCGACGATTACCTGCGTCGTGATCCGAAGGAGCGCATGGGTGACCGGCAATTGCGCAACGAGGTGGTGCAGCGGATGGCGACCGAATCGGTGTTCGCGCGCTACACCCTGGGTTCGCATACCGGGGACAAGTTCGAGGTGGTGCACGATGGCGGCCCGGATTCCTATCAGATCGAGGTCTGGGTGGATGCGGGAGCGGTCACGCTCAATGGCGTGGTGGAGAGCCTGTCGCATCGGCGACTGGCCGAGTCGCTGGCCTGGTGGGCGCATGGCTGCGAGACGGTGGACAACCAGCTTGCGGTCACCCCGCCTCAGGAGGACGCGGACGACGAGATCACCGATGCTGTGCGCATTGTGCTGGAGAAGGACCCGGCAGTGCACGCAGAGCAACTGCGGGTGGGTACAGCCGCGGCGGTCGTGCACCTGGACGGGTTGGTCGCGACCACCGCGGAACGCCAGGCCGCGCTGCTGGACGCCTGGTCCGTGGAGGGCGTCTGGAACGTGGTCGACCGCATTGAGGTGCGCTCCTGACGCACGCCTGGATGGCACAGCACATGTGGCAGCCTGCCCCGAACGTCCGGGGGCAGGCGATTCAGGACGCATGGTCCCGGGCAGGCCCCGGCCCTACTGTCGGTCGAAGGGGTACAGCAGGAGATAATCCGGGTTGGAGACCGCGACCTGCAGGTATTCGCCGCCACCGGGATATTCCAGCAATCCCGCGAAGCCGGTGTAGGAACCGGTGAGGAACCCGCAGGAGGTGGCGGTGACCTGCACGTCGTAGAGGTTGTGGGCCGCGTCGATGATCCCGAACTCACCGGTGACCACGCAGCCTTCGGAGTCCTGTCCGAAGAACGACCCATCCGCGCCGCTGGCGACCGTCAGGTCGTAGCCCGGTTCGAAATAACTCCAGACACCCTCCAGCATGCCGAGCGATGAGGGTCGGTTATAGGTGTCGTCGAATGCCAGCGAGATTGTGCCGCTGGTCCCCTCGGACGTGGCAAACGAGGCCGACAGGGAGACCTGTTCGGTGACCGTGCCCGAGAACTCGGTGGTGGCATAGGCAGGGCCGTTCGCCTCGTAGGCTACAACGCTGGCACTGATTTGATCGCCATTCAGGCTGTAGCTGCCATCAAAGACCGCGCCGGCGCCTTCACTGATGGCGATGATCCGGCCGTCGTACAGCAAGCCGGTGACGTCAAACGTGCCCACGCCTTCTTCGGAAAACGTACCTTCCCACAGGCCATTGGCGGAAACCGTGGTCCCCGGCGGGGGTGCGTCGCCGTTGTCGGCACTGTCGTCGTCACTGCTGCTTCCGCAGGCCAGCAAGGTTGTGGCGGCCAGTGCCAGTACGACCATTCTTAGCATGCTCATCGTGGATTCCATTCTCTTGTCTCCTGTGGTTTTCGAGCGACAGGCCCGGTTGCTACCCGGGTGGTGCCGGCGTGCGGGGCCTCGGGGGCAGGATATCGAAACCATGCAGTGCCGGTTCCGAGGGTAGTCGAGCCACGCGCAAAAGTCGCGGGATGCCCCGGCTTGCCGGGCATCGGGTCGTCGAAGGGTGCGAAGGCAGCGCTTGGCGGGTAAGGTCGAATTTTTCTCGGGAGACAGTGGATCGATGTCGGGAGCGTGGCTGCGTCGCCACCCGCTGGTGGTGGTTGTTCTGGCGCAACTGTTCGGGACCTCGCTGTGGTTCAGCGTGAACGGGGTCGGGCTGTCGCTGGAGCGCGCACTGGACTGGGCCTCGGTGGAGATCGGCTGGCTCACCATGGCGACCCAGTTCGGGTTCATCACCGGCACGCTGGTGATCGCCGCGACCGGGCTGGCCGACCAGATCCGCGCCAGTCACCTGTTCGCGATTTCGGCGGCCCTGGGTGCCGGAGCGAATGCGGCATTCGTGCTGGTGGCCGGTGTCTGGGAGCTGGCGCTGACGGCGCGCGTGCTTACCGGGCTGTGCCTGGCGGGGGTGTATCCGCTGGGCATGAAGCTGGTGATCGGCTGGACGCCGCAGTACAAGGGCTGGGCGCTGTCCTGGTTGCTGGGCATGCTGACCCTGGGGACTGCACTTCCGCACCTGCTGCGTGGCGTGACCCTGGATCTGACCTGGCCAGTGCCGGTGCTGCTGGCGTCGACCCTGGCGCTGCTCGCGGCCCTGGTCGTGGCCCGCCTCGGGGATGGCCCGCACCTGCCGCCGGCGGGGCGTACGCCCGGACTCGGGAAGGGTTTCCGGGCGTTGCGGCTGCGCGAGTTTCGGGCGGTGGCGGGGGGGTATTTCGGGCATTGCTGGGAGCTGTATGCATTCTGGACCCTGGTGCCGCTGCTGGCGTCGCGCGAGCTCGGGCGACTGGCGATGGACGAGGGCCTGGTGCCGTGGGTGGCGTTTGGCGTGATCGGGCTGGGGCTGGCGGGTTGCGTATGGGGTGGCCGTCTCAGCCGGCATCTGGGCAGTCTGAGAGTGGCACGGCTGGCGCTGGCCCTTTCGGGACTTGCCTGTCTGCTGTACCCGCTGTTCGCGGATGCGCATGCGTGGCTGTTACTGGGGCTGATGGCGGTCTGGGGCCTGGCGGTGATCGCCGATTCGCCGCAGTTCTCGGCGCTGGCCGCGGACAGCGCGCCGCGGGACGGGGTCGGCTCGGCACTCAGTGTGATGAATGCGATCGGTTTTGCCCTGACCCTGCCTTCGATTTTGCTGACCGCGTGGCTCTGGCATGATCTGGGGGTGTGGGTCCTGTGGCTGTTGCTGCCGGGGCCGCTGCTGGGGTTGTGGTCGCTGGCCCGGTTGTCCGGCCCGAAACTGCTGGCCGGACTGCGGTGATCTTCGTTGGACCCCGGTTGAGATCAAGGAAAAGGATGCAGCTTTGCGGCATGCTGTATCGGGAGTCGCAGGCGTCATCCCGGCGCGAGTCGAGCCGGGTGCGCGACAACCACTTGCAATGCTCGCAACGAGGGAGGTCGAGGCATGCCCGATCGCAGCGTCACGGGGAACGAGATCATTCTGGAGCCCCATGACACCATTCAGTCCCGAACCGACACCCGCGGGGTGATCAACTTCGCTAACGCGACCTTGCTGCGCATCTCCGGCTACAGCCGCGAGGAACTGATTGGCGCACCTCACAGCATCCTGCGGCACCCCCACATGCCTCGCGGAGTGTTCTATGCGATGTGGCAGATCATTAGCGCTGGTGACGAATTCTTCGGATTTGTGAACAATCGGGCGAAGAACGGCGACAATTACTGGGTCTTTACCCGCGTTGCGCCGCGCATCGATGCCAATGGCGAGATCACCGCCTACAGTTCGGTGCGCGTCCGCCCCCCCCGACGCGACGCGGTGCCCGAATGGTCGCAAATCTACGCGGATATCCTGGCGGTCGAGCAGGCCCTGCCGCGCGAGGAGCAGGTCGCGGCCGGTTACCAGGCGTTGCTCGGGTTCCTGAAAAAACGCGGGTTCGACAACCTGACCGACTGCGTAATGAAGTACGTCTGACGCAATCGTAGGTCAGGCCGCTGGCTGTTCCTGACTGACCAGGCGGTCACGACCGCCTTCCTTGGCCCCATAAAGGCGTTCGTCGGCCAGGTTGATAATGCGGTCCGGGGTCAGCTCGCCGGGGGCGAATTCCGCGGAACGTGCAATGCCCACGCTGACCGTGAAGGGCAGGGGCTGGCCCTCGTAGGCGAAGTGTGCCCGGCGCACGCTTTCCAGCAGGCGCTCCATCGCCGCAACGGCCTCCTCGCGACTGGCGTCCAGCAGTACCACCACGAATTCCTCACCGCCGAACCGTGCGACGAGGTCGAATGCGCGATGCTCCTGGCGCAGCAATTCGGCGAATTCGCGCAGGATGTGATCGCCGGCGAGATGTCCGTGGCTATCGTTGAGCTGCTTGAAGAAGTCGATGTCGATCATCGCCAGGGCAAAATCGCGGCCGTGGCGGCGGTACTCCTCGCCAAGCTCCTGCAGGCGCTGCATCAGGTAACGCCGGTTGTGCAGGCCGGTGAGCGAGTCGGTCAGGCTCAGCTCGCGCAGCCGCTGTTCGAGCAGGTTTTTTTGCAGGGCTTCGGAGAAAAGGTTCCCCAGCACGGTGAGCAGGTCCGCCTGGTCACCACGCCATTCCCGGCGTCGCAAGGAGTCGAAGCCGAGAAAGCCGGTTACACGGATGCCGTTCGACACCGGTACGCAATACATTGACTGCACCCCTTCCTGACGCAGGCGTTCGCGTTCCGTTGCAGCGGATTCGGGCAGGGCCTCCACGTCCGGGATGACCAGGTTGCGTTGTTCCCCGAGCATTGCGCGCATCTGTTGTTGCCACCACGGGAATGCGGTCAGATCGACGTTCTGCGAGTCCCGAATTACCGACAGCACGCCGGGTGCGCACCATTCGTGGGTATTGCGCATGGTGTTGCCGTCGTCGTCGAGGTGGAACAGGTAGCAGCGATCGACCGCGAAGAACTCTCCGATCGCGGTGAGCGCGTTGTCGATCACGCTGTCTATGGTATCGACATCGGCCACCACGAAATCCGACGACAGCCGCGCCAGCAATTCGTTGAAGCGTGCGCGGAACTGGAGTTCGTCTTCCAGCTGGTGACGTGCGGTAATGTCGCGGGCGATGCCGACGAACGCGGTGACCCGCCCGGCCTCGTCGATCACCGGGGCCCCGTTGGTGGTGTGCCAGCGCCACTCGCCATTGTAGTCCCGGATGCGGTACTCGACGCCGGTATCCTTCTGCGCGGCCGCGAACACCTGCTGCTGGAAGCCCTGGCAGGCAGGCACATCGTCCGGATGCAGGAAACTGACGATAGGGCGGCCGAGCACCTGATCCACGGGGTGCCCCAGGATCTCGGTCCAGTTGGGCGAGACGTAGTCGAGAATGCCGTCCGGGGTAAGGGTGTAGATGATGTCGTTGACGTGCTCGACCAGGTTCCGGTACTTGGTCTCGTTCGTGCGTAGCTGCTCCTCCAGCCCCTTGCGCTCGGTAAGGTCGTACAGTGTGCCGATGGTCGCGGGCCCGTCGCGCAAATGCGCCCGTTCGGCGGACAGCTCGATCCAGCGAGTCTCTCCATTAGCGGTCAGCACCTTCATTTCGTAATGGCTGGGGACCTCCTTGCCGGCCAGGCGATCCCGGGCACGCTGCGCCACCATGGCCCGAAATTCCGGATGGACGAATTCGTAAAATGGACGGCTCCGCAGCTCCGCCTCGGAGACGCCGATGATCCGGGCCATGGTCGGGTTGACCGCAATGAAACGGTCATCGCGCAGGATGAAGATGCCGGCTGCGGCATTGTCGCTGAGGGCGCGAAACAGCTCGCGCTCGTCCTCGAGTTCGGCGGTGCGTGCGCGCACGCGCGTGGCCAGCTGGCGGCGCTGACGCAGCAGGAGCAGGCTGTAGCCCAGCAGGCCCAGGACGACCAGCGTGATCAGCACTGGTACCAGCCACTGGGGCAGGGTCTCGATCGTCTCGCTGCGCATCCAGCGTTGCGTGATACGGCGTAATTCCTGCTCGTCGATGCTTGCCAGTGCGGCGTTGATGGCCTCGAGCTGCGCGCTGTTCTCGCGGAGGACGGCGACGCGCAGTGGCGACTCGTAGAGCCGCTCGACAGGATGGAAAGACTCGGGGGCTGCGTGTCGGTCGAGCAGGTACATCGCGACCGGATAGTCGGCCACGAAGGCCTGGATCTCGCCGGTCACGGCGGCCTGGACCATGACCTCGTTGTTGCGAAACGGGCGCAGGTGGACCCCGGGGTGACGGCTTTCCATGAATTCGAGTTCGAAACTCCCGGCCGTGACGCCCACCACCGTGGCGTCGAGTTCCTCTATACGCGTAATCGGTGCACCGGTGCGCACGAACAGCAGCGTGCTTAGAGGCAGGATCGGGTCGCTGAACGCCAGGAACCGCGAGCGCTCCGTGGACTCCAGCAGCCCCCCGTGTACGTCGGCTTCGCCCTGGCGCAACTGCTCGATGGTCGCGGGCCAGTCGACCAGGCGGAATTCCACCGGTTGCCCCAGTTCCTCGCCGATGCGTTGCCACAGGTCGATCAGGACCCCGTGCGGCCGGCCCTGGACATCCTCGAAGGCAAAGGGCGGCCAGGCGTGATCCTGGCTGACGATCAAGGGGGACGGTTCGGCCGCGTGGCTGGTCACGATTGATGATGCGGCCAGCCACGCGGCGAGCAGCCGACACAGGCCCCGCACGAGGGTACGCGCAGGGCGCTGTGCTGGCCGGGCGGTCGCGGTGTGTGCGGCAGGTAGGGCCGTGTGGCAGACAGATCCGGGAAGGAGGCCCGGAGCCGCCCTGTACTGGGTTGGCATGCGCGTGTCCTGTTTCCCGGGGTCGGTCGGCACAGCGCTCATTATCGGCTGCCGTCGGGGATTTGCCCATGCCCGGGCCGGCGTTCCGGTAATGGCGGGTCAGCCCTCCGCCAGAATTGCCCGGGCGCGGGCGAGCATTTCCTTGCCCTGCTCGGGATGTTCGCGCAGCGTGCGACTCCAGTGCGGGAACAGGTTCTGTTCCTCGCGGCCTTCGTGCTTGGCCAGGGCGCCGGAGATCAACGCAAAGAATGGGGCCACGGCCCAGGCCTCGTCGACGCCCTCGGCAAATTCGTGTTCCAGCATCGTGGTCTGCTCAAGGATCTCGTCGTGCTCGCGCAGCATTACGGATGTGGGGTCCTGGCCGTCGGGGTGCCGGGGCAGGTCGAGAAGCGGGACGATCAGTTCGTTTTCCACCCGGACGTGGCGGCGCAGTCCTTCGACGTAGGCATGGAAGTCCGGTGCGGCGCCCTCGAGGTCGCCGGCGTTGACGCGATGCAGGGCGCTGGCAAACAGACGGTCGATGCGCAGGTGGTCGCGGGTCAGCAGGTCGACCAGATCGGCCGGCTCGACGTCGTCGCGCGGTTGTACCCGGAGTTTCCACAATGGCGGGCCCGGGCTCACGGTGTCCCAGTGGATGGCGTGGCGCAACTGTAGGCTGACTGCGTCCATCAGCATCCCCGGGTCCTGATCCAACCATACTTCGAAGGTCTGGCCCGGTTGCAGTTCGCGCAGCGTGTAATAGGCGCGGGTGTGGGCGTGCTCGGCCAGACCGCGCAGGTCGAGGACGAAGTCAGCCATCGACGCTGGAGGCATCGCCGGTGGCCGTGGTCGGGTTCGGGATGCCAACGTTGCGGCGCCGGGCCATGGCGCTCCCGATCCGCGTGAGCTGCTCCGGGGTCAGCAGATGTTCGGCGAGCGGCAGTACGGCCCGTTCCTCCAGTTCCAGATGGGTCCGGTAATGGTCGATCCAGGCCCGGGCACCATCCAGGCTGGCGGGCTCGCCGGCGGCAATCCTCTCCAGGGCCGGTTCCATCTGGTTCCAGCCGGCTTCCAGGTCGTCGTGTTCCCGGGTCAGGCGCTCGACCCAGTCGCCGAGTTGCGGATGGCTCTCGGGATGGTCGCGGTATTCCCGCAACAGCGGAAACAGGTCCTGGTCCTCGTCGTCATGATGATGGGGGGCGGATTCGTGGAAGTAGGCCAGCAGGCGCCGGGCAGCACCTTGTGCCTCGGCGTCGGCGCCGTGGGTCTCCAGGTGTCGGGCGAGCCGTTCGAGCGTGTCGATACACGCGAAGATACGTCGGTGACATGCGCGCATCAGGGCGATGGGGTCGTCGAAACCGGGTACGGATCCGTTCCATTCGATGGGCATGCCACCCCTCCCGCAAATCTGTACGCGTCCGGATACTTTCGCGCACCGGGACTGCGTGCGTGTTGATCCGTATCAATGTATCTTTGATGTATCTTACATTACGCTGCCGCTTTCGCGAGTCTGGCTTGTCGCGTGGTCGGCAAATATTCACACCACAATCCGATATGGAATGCTCGCTTCCCGTGAGCCCGTTCCGGAGGAATTGTACCCATGCATCCACGCAATCGCCTGTTTATCCTGGCGGCCCTGGCGTACGGCCTGCTGGGGGGTGCATTTGGCCTGGTGTGGCTGGCGCACCCCGGACTGGTTCCCGGCCACGTCCCGCGCATCCATGGGCACCTGATGCTGTTGGGCTTCGTGACGATGATGATCTACGGGGTGGGGCTGCATGTGCTGCCGCGTTTCTCGGGGCGCGCGCTGTATTCGGAGCGGCTGGGGCATGTGCAGTTTCTGCTGGCCAATCTCGGGCTGCTGGTGATGGTGGCCGGGTGGCTGATACTGCACGATCCCACCGTGGCAGTCGGGGGACTGCTGGTGTGGGTCGCGATGGCGCTGTTCGCGTTCAATATCGCACTGACGGTGCGTCACTACGGGCCGCGGGGGGCCTGAGATCGTGCACGAGTACAACGGCTGTGAACTGCCCGAGGACCTGTTCTACGACCTCGACTATGTCTGGGTGCGCCCGGAAGGCGACGGTACGTTCACTCTGGGGATCACCGATCCGGCGCAGACCATGGCCGGCCGCGTGCAGTATTTCCGGTTTCGCAAGCCCGGATCGCACCGCGCGGCGGGCAAGCCGGTCGCGCGGCTGGAGTCGGGCAAATGGGCGGGAGGCATCCCCACGCCGTTCGACGGGACCATCGAGCGTATCAACCCGGCGGTGGAGGCCGACCCAGGACTGGTGAATGTGGCACCGTATACCGATGCCTGGGTCGTCCGCATGCGCCCGGATGATCCGGACAAGGCCCTGGAACATCTGACAACCGGCGCCGAGGCGATTGCCGGCCTGAAGCAATGGATCGATCGCTACGATATCCACTGCATGCGCTGTGCGGACTGAGGACGGCATGAAGGTTGAACTGCTGGTATCCGAATGGTGTGCCTCCTGTCATGACGCCGAGCGGGTGTGGCGCGAGGTGGCCGAGGACAGGGCGATCGACTTCGCCGTCGTGGACATGGGCCAGCCGGAGGGCCGGGCACTGGCCTCGCGTCTGCGCATCCGCTCGATCCCGGCGGTGATCATCGACGGCGAGCTGAAGCATATCGGTCTGCTGGGCAAGGCGGCCGCGCTCGACCTGGTCGCGGATGCTCCCGAACGGACCCGCAAGACTACGCAGCATGTCGGCCTCGGGCTGTCCGGCCCCAGCCGGGCTGCAATTCTGGGCGCGATGTTCTGGTTGCTGGTTGCGGGGGGTGTGCTGCCGCTGGGTGGTCTTTTCCTTGAAGGTGCCGCGCGCCCGGCTGCGCTGCATGCCTTTACCCTGGGCTTTCTGCTGTTGTTGATCATGGGGCTGGGCGAGCACATGCTGCCGCGGTTTACCGGCCACCCGATCGCGGGGGGCTGGCTGTGGGCGTGGACGCCGCAGGTTCTCGTGCATCTCGCCATCCTGGTGCTGGGGGCGGGCTGGCTTCTGGGGGCCGCGGTGACGGGGATAGCGGGGGCGGCGGCTGCATTGCTGGCGCTGGTGCTGTTTGCCATCCGGGTGGTGCCGTTGCTGGTGCGTCCGTCGCTGTAGCGGCGGTGTCGCGGCACTACGTGCCTTCGGGCCGCCGCCCTGGGCCGACAGTGGCGATGCCCATGACCGACCGATGTGATGGATGCCCTCGACCATGGCATGGTTGACCGGGTCTTCGAGCATATCGCGCACGAAGCCGGCGTCGATCTTCGGGTAGTCGATCTGCAGGGACTGCAGGTAGCCAAACGACGCCATGCCGGTGCCTAAGTCGTCCAGCGAGCAGCAGTAGCCCATCCCGGGCAGGACGTGGACGAAGCGACCGGCCTGCTGACGATCGCCGCAGCCTCGGTAATCTCGAAGCAGGGTCGCTCGGGTGAGCCCGCGGCAGCGCGAAGCGTGTTGAATGGCCGCGGGCGGGCCGAAGGACGAGCGTAGCGAATACCCCCCGGACGCAGCCCCGAGGTTCGCGCCGGGGCCGTTTATGGAGATCGCCACGCCGCTGCGCTCCTCGCGACGACGGCGCCCTTGTTCCCGTCATTGCGAGGCCTCGCCGCCCTCAGCCGGTGTGGCGTTCGGGCGCGCCATGGAAAACTCGCGTGCGAGAGCGGCGGCCGGCATTGCCTGCGAGTGCAGCCAGCCCTGGTAGGCGTCGCAGCCGGCTTCGCGCAGGAATGCGAGCTGTGCCTGGGTCTCGACGCCCTCGGCGGTTAGTTGCAGGCGCAGGCTGTGGCCCAGATGGATGATGGCGCGCAGGATCATCTCCTCGTCGCTCCCGCGGGCCGCCTTGCCGCCGATGTCACGAACGAACGAGCGATCGATCTTCAGCTTGTCGATCGGCAGGTCCTTGAGATAGGCCAGCGACGAGTAGCCGGTCCCGAAATCGTCCAGCGCCACGCGGATGCCGAGCCGGCGCAGCCCGGCGAGCTGCTGGCGGGCCAGATCGACATCCGCCATGGCCACGGTCTCGGTGATCTCCAGTTCCAGCAGGTGCGGCGGGGCACCGGTGGTATCCAGTACCTGCTGCAGCCGGTCAATCAGGTCGGTCTGGCGGAATTGCAGCGCCGACAGGTTCACGCTCAGGGGGAGTTCGATGCCCTCGGTGACCCAGGCCGCGAGCTGCCGGCAGGCGGTGTCGAAGACCCAGTCCCCCAGCGGCAGCATCAGGCCATTGTCCTCGGCACTGGGGATGAAGCGCGCGGGAGAAACCGCGCCGAGTTCGCTGTCGGTCCAGCGCAGCAATGCCTCGACGCCGATCATGCGGTCGCCGTGGATATCGAGCTGGGGCTGGTAGTGGAGTTCGAGTTCGTTCTGTTCCAGGGCTCGCTTCAGACGCTCCTGCAGGCGCTGTTCCGCGTGGACCTGGCGATCCAGCTCCTCGGAGAAGAAGGCGAATGTGTTGCGGCCGGCCCGTTTGGCCTGGTACATGGCCATGTCGGCGTATCGCAGCAGGCTGCGCTCGTCCGATGCGTCGCGTGGGAACAGGGCAATCCCGAGGCTGCCGGAGGAACTGATCTGGCGTGCCAGCTCGGTGTGGAAAGGGGTTTCGAAGACCTCCAGGATACGCTGGGCGACCGGCCCGATATCGCGGGTGGATTCGAGATCCTCGACCAGGATCATGAATTCGTCGCCACCGAAGCGGCCAAGCGTGACTTCTCCGTGCAGGGCTTCGTCCAGGCGCCGGGTCACTTGCTTCAGCAACTGGTCACCCTCGTGATGCCCGAAGGTGTCGTTGACCATCTTGAAGTTGTCGAGGTCGAGCAGCATCACCGCAAGTTGCCCACCGCTGCGTTCCGCGTTGGCGATCGCCTGGCCCAGGCGGTCATGGAGCAGCCAGCGATTCGGCAGCCCGGTCAGGCTGTCGTGGGTGGCCTGGTGCTGGATACGCGCCTCGCGCCGGTGACGTTCGGTAGTGTCGTGCACGAATGCGGTGATGCGTCGGCCATTCTGGTCCTCGAACGCGTTGAGGCTGATGTCCACCGGGAATTCGGAACCATCGATGCGGCGCCCGCGCAGATGTGGGACCTGCCCCATGGTACGCGCGGAGATCCGTTCAGGATGGTGTTCGCGCTGCTGGCGATGGCGTTCGCGATGGCGCTCCGGGACCAGAAGTTCTACCGGCTGCCCGATCAGATGCTCGCGGGGATAGCCGAACAGACGCTCGATATTGCGGTTGGCCATCTGGATCCGGCCCTGTGTGTCGGTCACCAGCACGCCGTCCGGCGCGGTCTCGATCAGTTGCTGGTAGCGCTGTTCGCGTGCCTCGATCGCCTTGTGCGCCGCCTTCAGGTTCTCCATCGGCGCGCGCACGCTCGCCATGAACATGCCCTGATAGATCAGCAGGTAGGCCAGCACCTTGTACACGTGCCCGAGCACAAAGAAGCCGTCGTTCAGGTTCTGGTACAGCATGAAGAAGACTTCGCCGGCCACACTGATCACCAGTGCGCCGGCCACCAGTGGCATCCCGGGGCGGGCCAGGAGCTCGCGTTTGATCAGCAGCACCAGCAGTGTCGCCGCATGCAGGGCCACCACCACCCCCTCCACGGCGATCTTGGATGGCGTCAGGCCCTCGCCGGTTCGGAACAGGGCCGGGAGCTGGTCGACGTGCCAGAGCCCGATCCAGGCGAGTACGGTGACCAGGATCAGCGTGCCCGCGAGATACGCTGCCCGGGACGGGGTCTGGTGCTGAATGAAGGTGGGCAGCGCCACATACAGCAGAAGCGCGATGGCCGCAAACAGTCGGGCGGCTAGCCAGAAATAAAGGGTTTGCTGCGACGAGTTGGGGGTGATGAAATCCGGCAGGGCCGGGTAGGTCATCAGGTGCAGGAAATCCAGGATGGCCACGCCCAGGAAGCCGCAGGCGAGGATCAGCGAGGCGGCGACCCGCCGACGGTCCAGTACGTGGTAGCCGACCGCGAATACCATCACGGCGACGATCACCGCGAAGACCTCCACCGCGGTATGGAATGCCGTCACGTGCTCCAGCGGGATCGGCGGCGGCAGGGATGGCCCAAGCATCCACAGCAGGATCGGGAACAGCAGTAACAGCGCCAATGCTCCGCCCGCAAGGGGCAGGTGGCGTCGCAGCCAGCGATCCGTTTCGGGCGGACTCAGCACGGATCAGGCCCGATGATGAGCCCAGAACTGATCGGCCAGTTCCTGCAGGTCGGAGGCCAGGTCGGCTACCGAGCGGGCGGCCCGCTGGCTCTGGTCGCCATAGGCGGCGGTCTCGTCGGCCGAGCCCCGGATTGAGTCGACGCTGCGGCCGATTTCCTCGCCCGCCGCACTTTGCTGTTCCACGGCTGCGGCAATGCGGCCGCTCATGTCGCGGATCTCCGCCACGCCTCGGGTGATATTCTCCAGCGCCTCGGCCGCCTGGCGGGCCTGTTCGACGCTGGTTTCGACCCGGGTCTGACTCTGCTGCATGGCGCGCACGGCGGCCTCCGAACCGCTTTGCAGTTTTTCGATCATTTCCTGAATCTCGGCGGTCGACTGCTGGGTGCGGCTGGCAAGGGTGCGGACCTCGTCGGCCACTACCGCGAATCCTCGGCCCTGTTCGCCGGCGCGTGCCGCCTCGATCGCGGCATTCAGGGCCAGCAGGTTGGTCTGTTCGGCAATCCCGCGGATCACGTCCAGGATGGTGCTGATCTCCCCGCTGTGCCCCTCCAGTTCGCGGATCACCTCGCTGGCCTGGTCGACCTCTCCGGCCAGTTGTTCGATCGCGCGGGTGCTTTGTTGTACCACGTCCTTGCCGGAACGTGCCTGGGCGTCCGCCTGGTCCGCGGAATCCGCGGTGAGTTGGGCGCTCTCGGCGACCTCGCGCACGCTGGAGACCATCTCGCCGGTGGCCCCCGAGACCTGGTCGGTCTCCCGTTTCTGCAACTGGCAGGCCTCGCTGCTGTGGTGCACGGCGTCGACCAGTTCGTCGGCATGGCGCGACAGCTTGGCTGCGGCGTCGCCCATGCGGCCCACCACCGCACTGGCTTCGGCCTCCAGCATCTGTAGCGCAAGCAGAATCTCCCCGGCCTCGTCGGTGCGCCCGGTGTAGAGGTACTGGCTCAACGGGTTGTGGCCGATGCGGCGGGCGTGCGCGACCGCACGACACAGCGGCGAGAGCCCCAGCCAGGCAAGGGTCCCGCCCACCATCAAGGCAGCCAGGGCAAAGGCCAGGGCGGAGGTGATGGCCAGTGGCGTGAACAGCGCGGCGACCAGCAGTCCGGCCAGCACGCCCCCGGCAACCGATCCCAGCGCCCGGGTCTTGATCCCGATCACGGGCAGGCGCAGCGCCAGCGGAATGCGTCCGGCACTGACCCGGGCATACAGCTTTTCGGCCGCCGCGACCTGCGCGCGCGAGGGCTTGGTGCGCACCGACTGGTATTCCACCGTCTTGCCGTCCCGGGTGACCGGCGTGACGTAGGCGCTGACCCAGTAGTGGTCGCCGTTCTTGCAGCGGTTCTTGACCAGCCCCATCCACGAGCGCCCGTCCTTGATGGTCTGCCACAGGTCCTCGAACGCGGCCGGTGGCATATCCGGGTGGCGGACCACATTGTGGTTCTTGCCCAGCAATTCCTCCTCGGTAAAACCGCTGACCCGGACAAAGTCCGGGTTGACGTAGGTAATGGCACCCTTCAGGTCGGTAGTCGACAGGATGTTGGTATCGTCCGGGTAGTCGATTTCCTTCCCGGTCACTGGCAGATTGCGTTTCATCGAGCACTCCCCCGTTGATGCCGGCTCGACGGTCCCCGATGACGTCGTCCGGCAGTGCCTTTGATGTTGTCCTCGTATCTGCCGCGTCGCTGCTGTCTGTCCCTACTAGTTTTGTTCTTGATTGGCGTAGTCCTCGCGAGGCTAGCCTAGAAACCCATAAATTCCAAGTATGTACTGCACCTGGATCCGTGTGCGTACGCACACGGAGCGCACCGAATATCTTTGTTCCGCGGGTTCGCGTATACTGCCGCGCATCGAACGCCCCGCCCGTCAGCGTACGTTCACCTGATCGGGAGCCCGAGCGGCTCCGAGCATCCCCCTGATTGCGTCTCCCCCGATGGGCGCCCCTCGAGGTTTCGAGCGGCGGGTAGCCGTTGGAGCAGACCATGTCTTCCGAACTTTCGTTTGCCGACCTCGGGTTGGCCGAACCCCTTTTGCGTGCGCTGGATTCCGCCGGATACCAGTACCCGACCCCGATCCAGGCACGGGCCATCCCCGATGTCCTGAACGGGCGCGACCTGCTGGCCGCTGCCCAGACCGGAACGGGCAAGACCGCTGGCTTTACCCTGCCGATCCTGCAGCGCCTGTCGACCACGGAGGCCCCGCGTCCCGGGAATGGCCGCCCGCGCTGCCTGGTGCTGACCCCGACCCGCGAGCTGGCCGCGCAGGTGCACGAGTCCGTGAAGACCTACGGGCGCAATCTCAAGATGCGCTCGATGACGATCTTCGGTGGCGTGAACATGAACCCGCAGATCAAGGCCCTGCGCGACCGTATGGATATCGTGGTGGCGACCCCGGGGCGTCTGCTGGATCATGCCAACCAGAAGACCATCGACCTGTCCGGCGTGGAGATCCTGGTCCTCGACGAGGCCGATCGCATGCTCGACATGGGCTTCATCCGCGACATCAAGAAGCTGATCGCGATGATGCCGAAGAAACGCCAGAATCTGATGTTCTCGGCAACCTTCTCCGATGAGATCCGCAAGCTGGCCAACGGCCTGCTGAACAATCCGACGGAGATCGACATCGCCCCGCGCAACACGGCCGCCGAGAGCGTGCAGCAGAGCGTGCATCTGGTCGAGACCAGCCAGAAGCGCGAATTGCTGAGTCACCTGATCCGCACCAACAACTGGGAACAGGTGCTGGTATTTACCCGTACCAAGCATGGCGCGAATCGTCTGGCCGAGAAGCTGTCGAAAGATGGCGTGCGCTCGGAAGCGATCCACGGCAACAAGAGCCAGGCGGCGCGCACCAAGGCCCTGCAGCAGTTCAAGTCCGGCCAGGTGCCGGTCCTGGTCGCCACCGATATCGCCGCGCGCGGACTGGACATCGACCAGCTGCCGCAGGTGGTCAACTTCGAGCTGCCGAATGTGCCGGA
Source organism: Pseudomonadota bacterium (assembly GCA_051747025.1). Classification (GTDB taxonomy): domain Bacteria; phylum Pseudomonadota; class Gammaproteobacteria; order Ectothiorhodospirales; family Ectothiorhodospiraceae; genus Thioalkalivibrio. The sequence goes on along the minus strand of JBNJFQ010000017.1, from coordinate 33,496 downwards.
GGACTACGTGCATCGCATCGGTCGCACCGGGCGTGCCGGTTCCGCTGGTGCCGCGCTGTCGCTGGTGGACGGTGAGGAGATCAAGCTGCTGAAGGGCATCGAGCGCCTGATCCAGCGCCCGATCGACCGGATCGAGACCGAGGGCTTTGCCACGCCGAAACCCGCCGCCAATGACGGCAACGGCAATCGCCCGGGCGGTCGCGGTGGCAAGCCGGGTAGTGGTGCCCGTAGTGGTGCACCGCGCAATGGCCGGGGCGGAAAGCCCGGTGGGGGTCGTGGTGGCAATGGTCGCCCGTCCGCCAGTGGTAACCGGGCGGCGCGCAGCCGCTGATCGGCGTCCGAATCATCCCGGGCCACGTTGCGGTGACGGGACCGCGGGCGCTGGTCATCCCGCCCGGCTGACGAATGCGCTGGCCGGTCGGGGGTAATGCCGAAGGACGCGGGAGATCCGTTATCCTGAGGCGATCATGAGCGCTTCCGAACCCGCATTCGACCACCCGCGTTTCCTGCGTACGCTGACGCAGTCGCCGGGCGTCTACCAGATGCTGGACGCCTCGGGCGAAGTACTGTATGTGGGCAAGGCTCGCAACCTGAAAAGCCGGGTGGCGAGTTATTTCCGCGGCGGCGACGGGCGTGGCCCGCGTATCCGCTCGATGGTGCAACAGATCGCGGATATCCGGATCGCGGTGACGCATACCGAGGCCGAGGCGCTGCTGCTCGAGGCTAACCTGATCAAGCGCCACCGGCCGCGCTATAACGTCCTGCTCCGGGATGACAAAAGCTACCCCTATATCTTCGTGTCGAACCAGCAGTTCCCGCGTCTCGGGTTCCATCGCGGGGCGAGGAAGAAGGGTGTGCGCTATTTCGGGCCGTATCCCTCGGCCGGGGCGGTGCGCGAGAGCCTCGCCCTGTTGCAGAAGCTGTTCCAGGTGCGTCAGTGCGAGGACAGTGTGTTCGCACATCGCAGCCGCCCCTGTCTGCAGTATCAAATCGGTCGTTGTACTGCTCCTTGTGTCGGCTATATCGATCCCGAGGACTATGCGCGCGACGTCGAGGCCAGCGTCAAGTTTCTGGAGGGGCGCAGCGAGGCGGTGATCGCCGAACTGATGGAACGCATGGAGGCGGCCTCGGCGCGCCTGGATTTCGAACACGCCGCGCGTCTGCGCGACCAGATCGCGCGCCTGCGCCAGATTTCGGAACAGCAGTTTGTAGCTGGCAGCGAGGGGGATGCCGACGTGATCGCGCTGGCTCAGCAGGCGGGTACCTGCGCGGTAGAGATCTTCTTTGTGCGCAACGGCCAGAACCTCGGCAATACCGAGCTTTTTCCGAACGTGCCGGAGGCGACCGACACCGACGAGATCATGGCCGCGGTGCTGACCCAGTACTACGCCGGGCGCGAGCCTCCGACCCGCGTCCTGCTGTCGCACGAACCGCAGGGGGCGGAGGCGCTGGAGGCGTTCCTGGCCGAGCGCAGGGGTGGAAAGGTCGCGCTGGGCTGGTCGCTGCGCGGCGAACGTGCGCGCTGGCTGGAGATGGCGCGGCGCAATGCCGAGCTGGCCCTGAAGACCCGGATCGCCAGCCAGGCCGGACAGACCGCCCGCCTGGATGCGCTGAGCGCGGAACTGGGCATGGAGCAGATGCCGAGGCGCATGGAGTGCTTCGATATCTCGCATACTGGTGGCGAGGGCACTGTCGCGTCCTGTGTGGTGTTCGGTCCGGAAGGTCCGATCAAGTCCGACTATCGCCGTTTCAATATCGAGGGGATCGAACCGGGCGACGACTATGCCGCGATGCACCAGGCGCTGAGCCGGCGGTTCGCGCGGCTGAAGAAGGGCGAAGGCCAGGAGCCTGATCTTCTGTTCATTGATGGCGGGAAGGGGCAGGTGACCCAGGCGCTGAATGTGCTGGCGGATCTGGGCCTGGATCACATCCGGGTGATTGGGGTGGCCAAGGGCGAGGACCGCAAGCCGGGGATGGAAACCCTGATATTGAGTGGGGTGGAGGGCCCCTCTATACTCCCAGCGCACTCCGGGGCGCTGCATCTGATCCAGCAGATCCGCGACGAGGCGCACCGCTTCGCGATCACCGGGCACCGCGCGCGGCGTGCGAAGGCACGCAAGGAATCTACCCTGGAGGCCATCCCGGGGCTGGGGCCGAAGCGGCGCAGTGCCCTGCTAAGACATTTTGGCGGGTTGCGCGGAGTCAGCCGGGCCGGGGTCGAGGAACTGGCCAAGGTCCCCGGTATCCATCGCCGGCTGGCACAGGCGATCCACGACCAGTTCCACGAGGGCTGAGAGCGCATGTTTTCGCAACTGCCAACCTGGCTGACCTGGTCGCGGATCGTGATGATCCCGCTGCTGGTGCTGTGCTTCTACGCCCTGCCGATGCCGGCGGCCGGGATGGTTGCCGCGCTGATCTTTGCCCTGGCCGGGCTGACCGACTGGCTGGACGGCTTTCTTGCGCGGCGCTGGGAGGTGACCTCGCGCTTCGGCGCGTTCCTCGACCCGGTCGCCGACAAGCTGATCGTGGCTGCGGCCCTGGTGCTGCTGGTCCATCACAACCCGGGCCTGGGCCTGGCACTGGCGGCGATCGTGATCATCGGGCGCGAGATCGCGATCTCCGCCCTGCGCGAATGGATGGCCGAGGTGGGGGGCAGCGCCCGGGTCGCGGTCTCGTGGATCGGCAAGGTCAAGACCACTGCGCAGATGGTCTCCATCTTCCTGCTGCTGTGGGCCGAACCGGTGCTCGGCGTGCCGATCTTCCTGCTCGGTGAATGGCTGCTGTACCTGGCCGCGCTTCTGACCCTGATCTCGATGGTGCAGTACATGCTGGCCGCTGCCCGTGAATACTGATTGGCATTGCCCGGCCAGCGCAATTGCGCGCCCCGGCGTTGCCTGGCGCCGGGGCCGTTCACGGAGGTCGCCACGCGCCTGCGGCGCTCGCGATGGCGAGGGGTGTTCGCGGCATCGGCTGCCTATACTGAGACTGGAGTCAGGACATTTATCGGTCCGGGGGCGCGCGGCAGACAGCCCGGAAGTCCCGGGCCGCAGTACGGGAGGACAGACATGCGGGTCGGCGAATTCTGTAACCGCGAGGTGATCGTCATCTCCGGCGACGAGTCGGTGAAGGTGGCCGCGGAACTCATGCGCCAGCATCACGTGGGTGACGTGGTGCTGGTGGAGGAACACGATGGCCGCCGGGTTCCGGTCGGACTGGTGACCGATCGCGATCTGGTGGTCGAGGTGATGGTGCCGGGGATCGACGCCGGGACGCTTGCGGTCCGCGACATCGTCACCCAGCCGCTGGCGACTATCAGCGAGGAGGCCAGTCTGTTCGACGCCCTGGATCGGATGCGTGCCAAGGTGATCCGCAGGCTGCCCGTGGTCGGCACCGACGGCTCTCTGGTAGGGCTCCTAGCCATCGATGACGTGGTCGGGCTGCTGACCGAGATGCTCGGAAGGGTGGCCGGCGTGGTCGAGTTGCAGCGCGCGCGAAGCCCGGCGGCGACCCTGAGCGGCGTCCGGGGCGACACGGTCGTTTCGGGAGAGGCCTGAGCGGGTGTCCGCGCGCGAACGTGCAACCCGGGGAGGTTACGCCCATTGGGCTCGCTGGCTGGTGCCGGTTCTGCTCCTGCTTGCGGGGCTGGTGGCGGGCGTGTGGCTGGTCGACCCCGCGTGGCTGCTGGAGCACGGACAGACGGTGGCCGAAAAACCCTGGGTCACTCCGGCGCTGGTCCTGATCATGGCCCTGCTGTTTGCCCTGGCCCTGCCGGGTTCGCTGTTGTTCTGGATGATCGCGCCGTTCCACACACCGTGGATTGCTGTCCCGTGGCTGCTCGCCGGCAGTGTCGGTGGCGCGCTGGGCGCCTATCTGGTCGCGCGTTATCTGGGTTGGGGGCAGCGACACGCTCGCGAGGGAGGGAGTGCGTGGCTGATCCGGGTGCTGCGCGCGCGGGGTGACCTGCCCACCCAGATGGCAATGCGGGTATTGCCGGGTTTCCCGCATTCGCTGGTGAACTACGCGGGCGGATTGCTGAAGCTCCCGCTGGGTACGTTTCTGCTGGCGGCGCTGCTGGGGCTCGCAGTGAAGTGGGGCGTGTATGCCAGTGCCGTGCACGGGGCGGTGGAGGCGGTGGAGACCGGGGATGCCCTGCAACTCCGTATCCTGTTGCCGCTGGTGCTGCTGGCGTTCCTGCTGGTGACCGGGGCGGTGGTACGCCGGTGGTGGACACGTTCCGGAGACCTTCCGCGGGACGTATGAGCGGCGCTGTCCCGCTGGAGTAACAACAAGACGCGCAGGGGGGAGACAATGGACGAGTTCCTGGAGATGGCGCTGGACGAGGCACGTACCGGCTTGGCCGAGGGCGGTATCCCGATCGGGTCGGTGCTGGTGCACCGGGGCGAGGTGATCGGCCGGGGCCATAATCGACGGGTGCAGCGCGACAGTGCGATCCTGCATGCCGAGATGGATGCGCTGGAGGCAGCCGCCCGTCAGCCGGCGGCCATCTATCGCGAGTGCACGCTGTATACCACGCTGTCGCCGTGTCCGATGTGCAGCGGCGCCATCGTTCTCTACGGCATCCCGCGGGTGGTGATTGGCGAGAACGAATCGTTCCATGGCGAGGAGGAGTGGCTGCGTGGCCACGGGGTCGAGGTCACGGTAATCCGCGACCCGGAATGCCGGCGCCTGATGCGCGATTTCATCGACGCGCATCCGGAGTTGTGGAACGAGGATATCGGGCACAACTGCCCCTGATCGGGGGGTATGGCACGCCTCCCCGAGCACGCGTTCGGGGGTTGCGTCCGGAGGTCGCCACGTGCTGCGCGCCTCGGGACGACGCAGGCGCGCGGCGATCTCCGTGGGCGGCCCCCGGTGCCAGTCAGTCCGGGGCGCGGGTCAGGGCGCGTTGGAGACGCCGGTGCTGCGCCACGGCAGGGCGGCTCCCGGGTAACGAGTACGCTCCTCGAGCAGGGTCGAGAGCGGGGCGGGCTGCCCGAACAGGAAGCCCTGCATGACCGGGCAACCCAGGTGGTGCAGATAGTCGTAATGCAGCCGGGTCTCGACACCCTCGGCCACGATGTTCAGGTGCAGGCCGCGCGCCATCGAGACGATCGCGTTAACGATGCAGGCCTCGTCTTCGCCGCAGATCGTGCTGGTGAAGCTGCGGTCGATCTTCAGGGTATGGACCGGCAGCTTCTGCAGGTAGCCGAGTGACGAGTAGCCGGTACCGAAGTCGTCGACCGCAACCTGGATGCCGGTGGCGCACAGGCGGTTCAGCTTCTGGACCGTCTGGTGGGCGTCGGTCATCAGCAGGCTTTCGGTGATCTCGATCTCCAGCAGGTGCGGCGGGAAGTCGGCCTGTTTCAGGGTCTCCAGAATGGTCTCGACGAAGTCCTCGCGGTCCACCAGGACCGGCGACAGGTTGACGGCCAGGCGCAGGTCAGGAATGCCGTTGCGCTGGCACTCACGCACCTCGCGGACCGCCCCGCGCAGGGTGAGCCGGTCCAGTTCCACGATCATGCGGGTATCCTCGGCGATCGGGATGAACTCGGTAGGCCCGAGCATTCCGCGGGTGGGATGGTCCCAGCGTACCAGGGCCTCGACCCCGATCATCTGCCCGCTGGCGGCGTCGACCTGCGGCTGGTACAGGATGTGGAACTCTTCGCGTTGCAGGGCACGGCGCATGTCCTGTTCCACCTGCAGGCGGAGCGGCGTGCCTCCGCCCATCGCCGGGTCGAACAGGCGGGCCCCGTTCTTGCCGGTCTTTTTCTCGTGATACATCGCGATGTCCGCGCTCTTGATCAGCGCATCCAGGGTATGCCCCGCGTCGGGATACACCGCGATGCCGATGCTGGCGCCGACATACAGTTCGTGATCGCCCAGGTGGAACGGGGCGCTCAGGCAGTCCAGGAGCTTTTCCGCCACCTGGAGGGCCGCGCCGGTGTCGGGGAGGTCGGGAAGCAGCAGCGTGAACTCGTCGCCACCGAAACGCGACAGGGTGTCGCCCTTGCGGATGCCGTCCTGCAGGCGTTGTGCGACGGCCTGCAGCAGGCGGTCGCCGACCGTGTGCCCGAGCGAATCATTGATGATCTTGAAGCGGTTGAGGTCGATGAACATCACCGCGAGGTGACTCGCGCTGCGCTCGGCGTGGCTGATCGCGACATCGACCCGGTCGCGGAACAGGGCACGGTTGGGCAGCCGAGTGAGCAGATCATGGTAGGCCTGGAAATTGATGAAGGCCTCGGATTCCTTGCGATCGGTGATGTCGCGCGCGGTACCGTAGATCCGGTCGTCCGGGGCCGTGGACTCGTCCCCTGGAGGGGTCGGCCACACGGCGAGTTCGAAGTGGCGCGGTCCGCGTCCGGCATGGCGCGGCTGCATGGCGACCTCGATCGAGCGGATATGGGCGTGTGCGCGTCCGGCCTGCTGGAAGAAGTATTCTGCCTTGTCGCGGTCCGAGGGTTCGATCAGGTCCAGGATCGAGTGTCCCATGATCTCCTGGTGCGTGTATCCCAGCAGTTCATGCACGCGTGAGTTGACGAACCGGAAGCGCCCTTCGTGATCGAGGATGAACACGATGTCGGGCGAATTGTTGACGATCAGGCGGTGCAGGCGCTCGGACTTTTCCAGCCGCGCGCGCATCTCGCGGTTGGCATCTTCCAGATGTTTCTTTTGCAGGGCGTTCTGCACCGTGGCCAGCAGTTCTTCCGGCTGGTAGGGCTTTTTCAGGTAGTCGTGGGCGCCCTCGCGCAGCGCGCCGGCAACGTCGTCGACGCTGGAGTTGCCACTGATGACGACGGTCAGGGTGTCCAGTTCCGCGGCGCGCATGAAACGCAGTACGTCGCGTCCATCCAGTTCCGGCATGCACAGGTCGAGCAGCAGCAGGTCATAGTGGGCGTTGCGCAGGCATTCGATAGCAGCGCCCCCGCCGGAGGCAGCATCGATGGTCAGGCCCTGGGTCGCGAGCAGGCCGCGAACGCTGTCGATCAGTCTTGGGTCGTCGTCCGCGACCAGGATGCGGGGCACGCGCCCAGGCTCGGCATCGGAGTCGGTCATCGGGGTCTCCCGCGGTTCAGGTCGGGTCCATGGCCGCGTTCATCCCTGATCTCCGTGCGCGGCTGCGTTGGGCACGTCGCGCTGCGGAAGGCCGATCTCGAAGCGCGTCCCTTCGCTTCCGCTGGTCAATTCGAGGCTGGCGCCGATCTCGTCCACCAGCCGTTTAACGATGCTCAGGCCCAGCCCGGAGTGCCCTTCGCCCTTGGTGGAGGCCACCGGCGCGAATTGCGCGTTGAGCACCTCGGCCGGCAGTCCCGGGCCGTTGTCGGTGATGGCGAGCAGCGTGACCCGGCGCGTGTCTTTGGTGACCGGGGCGTGAGTCTCGACGCGGATCTCGTCGCCGTTGCCCAGTGCCTCGGCCGCGTTCTTCAGCAGGTTGGTCAGGATCTGCCGGACATGATCGGCGGGGACGGTCAGGGGCGGATCCGCGGGGGTCAGATCCAGGTGCAGGCGGATACCGCGGGTGCGACACAGCGAGCCGTCGACGATCTCGGTGACTTGACGCACCAGCGTGTTCAGGCTCCCGGGGGTCTCGCCGGCGGTGTCCGCCTCGGGGTCGCGCAGCCGCAGCAGGATCCGCCCGACCCGGTCGATCTCTTCCTTGATCAGGTCGAGTTCGTGGCGTGCCTCGTGCTCCTCGCCAAGTTTCATGCGCAGCACGCCCAGGTAGTTCTGGATGATGCTGAGCGGATTGCCGGCCTCGTGCACCGTCTCGCGGACGCGTCGCTGATCGATATCCGGGGTGCCCCCCGCTGGTTCGGGGGGGCGGGCCAGGGCGCGGGCAATCTCGCGGGTCAACGCGCGAATAAAGGGGGTTCGCGGGGTCAGTGCTTGCGCCTGCTCCCGTGACAGACCCAGGACCAGTACCCCGGCGGGTGTCGAGTCTTCCGCGATCAGCGGGAAGCACCACAGCACTTCGGTCCCGCACAGGCCGAACAGCTGCCGGTCGACGACCGGCACTTCGGTGCGGGTGTCGCGTTCGTGCAGGCGGATCTCGCGCTCCAGCAGGACATCGGTGACCAGACTGCGCCCGGGCAACAGCGGCAGGGTGAAGTCGGGGGCCTCGTCGTTCCCGATCCAGGAGGATACGGACTGCCCGTCCGGGTCGGTGACGAACAGCAGGCTCTGTGTGATGCCGAGGGTCAGGTACAGGGTGCGGCGTGCGGTGGTGCATTGCGCGCGAAGATCGCGGGTGCGCGCGAGCTCGCCGCCGAGCTGTCCGAGTTCGGTCAGGTCGCGGATGCGTGTCCCGAGGCCCTGCTCGGCATCCCGGTCGGCATCGGTCGACTGGTCGGGGGCTGCATCAAGATCGATCCCCAGCGCGCCGGCAAGGCGCGCAACATCTTCGTCGATGCGGCCACGCAGTTCCCGCGCCAGGCCTTCGTTTAGCCCGAACAGGGTATCGGCCGCTGTAAGGGCGGCATCCTCGGGGCCAAGGGGGGTGTCGCCGGTCTGCGCGGAGCTTCCGACCCCGAGCTGGTAGGCCAGGTTTACGACCCTGGTCAGGTGGTGGGCATCGAGGATCGTGGCCACCGGCTCCAGGTGGTAGCGCACCGCATCCGCCAGGAAGTGGTCCAGCCCCCAGGCTGCGATGAGTTCCGCGCCCAACTCGCAATGCCGACTACCGAACGCGGCAATCTCGGCCTGCAGCAGGTCGGCCTCGCTGGAGGCGGCCTGCAGCATCGGCCAGTAGCGGGGTTCCTCCCGGGTCAGGCGCACCAGTCGGCCCAGCTCGACCAGTAGCCCGGCCAGATAGGCATCCTCCGGGTACGGGTAGCGCGTCAGGGTGGCCAGTACCCGCGCCAGGTGGGCAGTGGCGAGACTGCGTCGCCAGACTGTCCGCAGATAGGCGCGGTGGCGTGGCTGGAACTGTCCGAACAATTGCTGGACGGCGGCGGTCAGGGCGAGCCCGCGGACGGTGTCGAGCCCCAGGGTCAGCAATGCGCGGTCGACCGACTGACAGGCGCTGCCGCGATAGTAGAAGGGCGAATTGGCTGCGGCGAGCAAGCGTGTCGCCATGCCGGTGTCCTGCAGGATGGCTTCGCCCAGTGCCTGGAAATCCGCCTCCGCCGCCTGGGTCGCATCGAGTACGGGGATCAGCGCCTGCGGCAGGCTGGGCAGTGCGTCGGTTGCCGTGTTGACCCTGGCCATGCTGCTCCCCGGGCGAGTGGAGTTTCGCCGGTACCCCGTGAATGCGCTCGCAATCCTTGCGGGGCTGCGCGAATGCGCGCCTGAATCCTGCAATCCGGACTATACTGCCTGGTCTTGTGTTATGCCAGCGATTCAGGTAGACGGGAACAAAAGGGGCGGGCGGTACCCGCTTCAGGGAGACGTCGGGCAAGGGGCATGTCGCCACCCCGGTCCCCGCCTGAACGTAGATATCGATCCGCGTTGCCCCCGCCGATCTCCAACCTTGCAGGGACGTGCCATGCAGGACGCCGCGATGACCGATCCGCCCGATCCGCAGCGCCACGAAGCCCCTGCCCGGCCGCGGATTCTGGCCATTACCAGCGGCAAGGGTGGGGTCGGCAAGTCGAGTATCACGGTCAATCTCGGGATCACGCTGGCGCGTCAGGGCCGTCGGGTCTGCGTGCTGGATGCGGATACCGGGCTGGCGAACGTCAACATCCTGCTCGGGTTGCGCCCGCAACGTGGCCTGGCCGAAGTGCTGGCCGGGGAATGCGCGATCGAGGATATCCTGCTGGAGGGGCCGCATGGTCTGCGGATTATCCCCGGCGCCTCCGGCATCCGCGAATACGTGGAACTGGACGCTGCCCGCCAGCGCCGCCTGGTGACCGAACTGGCCCGGATCGAGCGCCACTTCGATGATCTGCTGCTGGATACCGCTGCCGGGGTTGGCGAGACGACCCTGGATTTCCTCGCGGCCGCGCACCAGGTACTGCTGGTGATTACGCCCGAACCGACCTCGCTGACCGATGCCTTTTCCCTTCTCAAACTCGCCCTGCGCCGCCAGCCGGTGGACTGCCGCGTGATCGTGAACAAGGTCGCGGATATTGCCGAGGCACGCGGCGTGTTCCAGCGCTTCAGCGCCGCAATCGAGAAGTACCTCGATACCCGGGCGCTGTTTCTCGGCTTTATCCAGCGTGACGAGAGCCTGCGCTCGGCCGTCAGCCTGCAGCACCCGGTGGCGTTGTTCCCGGAGCACGACCCGTCGGCGCGGCCGTTTCAGCGCCTGGCCCATGCCTTGGACGACGAGCCGGGCGAGCGCGGCACTTCCTTCAGCCGCTTCTGGCTGCGGCGTCTGGCGCGACCGGAGCCGGTACCACCCTCGGGCGCAGGGCCGGATGACAACCCGGACGGGCCGGATGCCCGCTCGTCGGCCCCCGATATCGAGCCGCCGTTATTGAACACCGCGCCCGCCGATGCGGACCCCCTGGAGGCCCTGCGCCAGGCATTCGATACGGCGCTTCAGGAGATGGACGACCCGAAGGGGCTGGAGAGCTGTCTGGACGAACTGAACCGGGCCTTCCGCGAACACCTTGGCCCGGGCCCGGTCGCGAACGCGGCTGTTGAGGGGCCGCCGGTTCCGGCGGATGTTGATCCGGCGTCTGACGCGGGCGAATCGGATGACTCATGGACGGAGGCGGCAACGCCGCATGTGCCACCGGATTTCGGCGGGCCGGCATCGGCGGCGGGCCATCCCGGGATGGATGCGTCTTCCGAGCCCCGACTGGCGGTGCGACCGGCCGTTGTCGCATACGATCGCGAACGATTCGGCTCGCAGGGCGAACTGCTGGAACGCCTGCGGGAAGTGGCGAATGACCCGCGTCCTCTGAGCGAGATCATCCGGGAACTTGCCGCCGCGCCGGTGCGGTCATCCTGATTCGGCAGGTCAGCGCCGGTGGTGGCTGGTCCTCGTTTGTCCTCCGGTGCTTTGCTTTGGATGGGATGAGAAGGATGGAGTCCGGGGCGTTTATCCGAGGTGGAAGACGGTATGCTGAGGGCATGACGGCATTGGTGGGACGAGCAAGGCAATGACGATCTGGGTGGATGCGGACGCCTGTCCGGCGGTGGTAAAGGAGATCCTGTTCCGGGCGGCGAAACGCACCGGCACCCCGTTGACCCTGGTGGCCAACCAGCCCATGCGCACCCCGCCATCCCGGCTGATAACCTCCATTCAGGTGGGTTCGGGCTTCGATGTAGCAGACAACGAGATTGTGCGGCGCATGGAGCCGGGCGACCTTGTGATTACCGCCGATATACCGCTGGCGGGGGAGGTGATCGACCAGGGGGGGCAGGCCCTGAACCCGCGCGGGGAACTCTACACCCGCGACAATATCCGCGAGCGCCTGGGCATGCGCGACTTCATGGAGACCCTGCGCGCCAGCGGTGTGGACACCGGGGGCCCAGCCGCGCTCGGTCCACGCGACCGTCAGGCGTTCGGCAACGCCCTGGATCGCTGGCTCGCGCAACAGGCGAAAGGCCGCGGTTGATAGTCCGCGAAGGCGGGCAGTTGTCGGTCGGGGCGAATGTCGGGGGTAGAGTCGGGAGATGGCCACGGCCCCTGCGGGGCCTCGCCATGACGGGGGCAGGGAGAAGCACCGTCATCGCGAGGCGCGCAGCGTCGTGGCGATCTCCGTGGCCGGCCCCGACGCTGGCCGTGGCGAACGTCGGGGGTAGCGTCCGGAGCTGGCTATGGCCCTGACCGTTCGAACTACGGGGTCTGGGTCAGCTGGTAGTTGAAGGTGTATGCGCCTTGGGAAATCGTGCAGCTCCCCGTGTCCCAGTCCGCCGTTGGCGCGGTCCCGCCGAACGTGAAGTCGGAAAGGTCTCCCTCGACCAGCAACTCCGCGTCGGCCTGGGTGCAGTCACCTACGCTCTCGCATTCATCCTTGCCGAGGCGGCAGGCTGCGGCGTTGATCGTGTTGGCGGAAGTAAGGTTGTTGGCCTGGCTGCGAACGGCTGCCTCTTCCGCTTCGTCGGTAAAATCGATGAAGCGCGGGGCCGCGACCGCGGCGAGCACGCCGATGATGATCAGGACGATGACCAGTTCGATCAGGGTGAAGCCGCCGCTGCGGGCCCGGGAGAGTTGTGGGGGAGTGCGCATGGTCTTGTCCTCCATGATGGTTGTTGGTGTTGTTGATTCTTTGTTGGCGATCGGGCACCCGGACCGCCTGTGATGGCGTCCCCGCAGGAGCCTGCCTGCAGGGCGGATTCCTGCAGGGGCGCGGTGGCGACCCGGAGGTCGGTACGCCGCCCATTTTCCGGAAGGCTAGCACAAAAATGTGATGTGATTCGCAAAGCTGCGGGATGCAGCTCAGAAGGCCGCGGCGCCGAGATCCCACATCGGCAGGAACACCGCCAGCGCAAGGATCAGGACCATCGCGCCGATGATCGAGATCAGGATGGGCTCGATGGCACTGGAGAGGTTCTTGAGCTGATAGTCGACCTCCTGCTCGTAGAAGCGCGCGACTTCCTCCATCATCTCCTCCACCTGGCCGGTCTCCTCGCCGACTGCGATCATCTGCAGCACCAGCGGGGTAAACATGCCGGTCCCGGCCGCGGCACCGAGCAGGGTCTCGCCGCGTTCCAGACTTTCGCGCATGCGTTCCACCCGATCGGCGACCCAGGCATTGTCGACGGCTCGGCCGATGGATTCCAGACCCTCCAGTACCGGTACGCCGGACCGCGAGGCCATGGTCATGGCCCGAGCGAAGCGGGCCAGCAGTGCGCGCTCCATGATCGACCCGACCAGCGGCAAACGCAGCTTGAACCGGTCCCACCACAGACGGCCCCCGGTGCTGGCAATGTAGCGCCGGAATCCGAGGACCAGGGCGACTGTTCCGCCCACGATCCAGGGCCAGTACGCCATGGTGAACTCGGAGGTGGCCATCAGGATGCGGGTGGGCAGAGGCAGGTCGGCGCCGAAGCGCTGGAACATCCCGGCAAAGGCGGGGATCACCACGACGTTGATGATGGCGATCGCGGCCAGGATCGCGACCAGCACGAAGATCGGGTAACGGATGGCCTGCTTGATCTGCTGGCGGGTCTCGCGCTCGCGTTCCAGATAGAAGCTCAGTTGCTGGAAGGTCTCCTCCAGGCGCCCGGTACTCTCGCCCATGCGCACCATGTTGATCAGCAGTGCGGGGAAGATCGCGGGGTGGTCGCGCATCGCCGCGGAGAGGTCGCGCCCGGTCTCCAGGGACTCGGCCATGCCGCGTATCGCTTCCGCCAGGCGCGCGTTGTGGGTGGTCTCCGCGACCCCGCGCAGGCCGCGCACGATCGGGACGCCGGAGCGGGTCAGGCTGAACATCTGGCGGCAGAACAGCTCGAGGTCTTCCGGGCGTGTGCGTCCGCGGGCGGGCTTGCGCCCTCCGTGTCGGGTCCCCGGGGCGGATGCGGTGTCCGCGTCCGCCGGGGCGATCTGCAACGGGGTGGCGCCGTCGCCCATCAGGCGGCGCGCGACGGCGGCCGGGGAATCGGCCTCCAGCTGGCCCTCCTCGGTGTGGCCCGAGGCGGTGCGGATGCGGTAGGCGTAAAGCGGCATCGGCGCGGCCTATTCCGGGTCGGGACGCGGATCGGGGGGGACGAGCTGCAGGTCTTCGTCTAGCGGGACGTCGCCTCTGCCCGGTGTATCTGGGGAGGCGGCATCCGGCTCGGGACCGGCCGGCGCAGGTGCAGCGGGTTCCGGCTCGTCGTCCAGAGTGGGCAGCCCCGTGAACGCCTCGAATGCGGGGGGCTCGTCGTCGGGTTCGTCAAGCTGGGCAGATTCGCCGGCGATGCGCAGGACCTCGTCCAGCGGGATCAAGCCCTGACGGGCATAGTCCAGCGCCACCTGGCCGAGCGGACGGAAGCCCCGGGAGGCGCGCGCGGCGTCGGCGAAGCGTTGATAGTCGTTGACGCGCAGGGCGCTGGCCATGTCGCCATCCACTTCCAGCAGTTCGTAGACCCCGATGCGGCCGGACACCCCGGTGTTGTTGCAGCGGTTGCAGCCGGTGCCCCGGTGCCACTGCGGCGGTTCGTGGGGACGGTCGTCCAGCGGTTCGATCGCCGCGAGCATGCGCGGGTCGGGGGTATGGGGTTCCGCACACTCCGGACACACCCGGCGCGCCAGGCGCTGCGCCAGAACGCCGATGATCGACGGTGCCAGCAGGTAGCCCTCGACGCCCATGTCCAGCAGCCGGATTGGAGTCGAGATCGCGTCGTTGGTATGCAGGGTGGACAGCACCAGGTGTCCGGTCAGCGCTGCGCGCACCCCGATCTCGGCGGTCTCCTGGTCGCGCATCTCGCCGACCAGCACGATGTCCGGATCCTGGCGCAGAGCGGTGCGCAAAACGCGTGGAAAGTCGAGCCCGATGCGTGCGTTGACCTGCACCTGACAGACCCGGGGCGGGCGGTACTCCACCGGGTCCTCGACGGTGATGATCTTCTTGCCCGGCACGTTCAGTTCGCGCAGGGCCGAGTACAGGGTGGTGGTCTTGCCCGACCCGGTCGGGCCGGTAACCAGGATGACCCCGTGCGGGTCGCGCAGCAGCCGCCGTAGCGGTTCCAGCACGTGTTCGGGCATCCCCAGCTTGTCCAGCGACAGCACGCCCGAGGACTGGTCGAGCAGCCGCATTACCACCGACTCGCCGTTCTGTAGCGGCAGGGTGGAGACACGGACGTCGATGGAACGGTCGCGCACCCGGATGTTGAAGCGCCCGTCCTGCGGCAGGCGCCGCTCGGAGATGTTGAGCCCGGCCATGATCTTGAGCCGCGACACCAGCGCACTGGCAATCTGGTGTTCCTTGAATTCCTGTTCGTGCAGCACGCCATCGATGCGCTGGCGTACCCGCAGGATCTTCTCGTCGGGCTCGATGTGGATGTCCGAGGCCCCGGTCTGAACAGCATCCTCGAACAGGGTCTGCAGCAGGCGCACCACCGGGGCGTCGACCTTCATCTCGGCCTCGACCAGTTGGTCGAGGTCGTAGTCGCTGCGCGAGAGTTCCTCGGACAGCTCCTCGGCGACCCGCGAGATCGCCTCGGTATGGCGATAGACCCGGTCCAGGGTCGCGAGCAGGTCGTCCTCCGCGACCACCGCGATTTGCGGGTGCTGGCCCAGGGCGCGGGCGATCTCGTCCTGCGCGAAGATGTCGGTGGGGTCCGCCATCGCCACCAGGATGCCGTCGCGGCCCTCGGACAGGGGCAGTGCACGGAAGCGGCGGGCCAGCGTTTCCGGGAGTTGTTTGGCCACCTTCGGGTCGAACTGGTAGCGGCGCAGATCGACCTGCGGGACCTGCAACTGGTCGGCGAGGACCTCCAGGATCTGGCGCTGGGTGACCAGACCCATGTCGATCAGTACCTGGCCCAATTTGCGTTCGCTGCCCTTTTGCTGTTTCAGGGCCTCGCCCAGCTGTTCTTCGGTGATATGCCCGTAATCGATCAGCAGGTCGCCGATGCGGATGCGCCGGACCTGTTCCTGCAGCGCGGTGGCGATGTCTTCCTGGGTGCAAAGCCCCAGTTCGGTGAGTACACGGCCGAGCTTGCGACCGGAACGCTGCTGTTCGGCCAGTGCCTGCTCCAGTTGTTCCGCGCTGATCACGCCGGTCTCCACCAGGGTTTCGCCCAGGCTGCGGTTGCGGCGTGCTCCGGCGGGGGGCTGCGGCGCGGGCGCGGGTTGGCCGTCCGCGGTAGCGGCTCCGGACTCTTGCGCCTGCGTGGCGTCTTCCGTCTCCGGCTTGCGGAAAAAGCGCATGCGTGCTCCCTGAATGACCATGTCCGGGCAACGGCCGGGACCGGGACAGATTGCCGAAAGCCGCGCGGGGGGACAAGGCAGCAGCGTCATCGCGAGGCGCGCAGCGCCGTGGCGATCTCCGTGGGCGGCCCCGACGCTGGCCGGAGCGGACGTCGGGGGCTGCGTCGGGAGGCTGCTCGCTGCGCTCGCCCTTCGGGCCGGCCTGCGGCCGTTCAACGCTGCGCGCGTTTGTGCCACGGGGCTCCTGGCCGGCAAAGGCTGCTATTCTTGGAATGTGCAGGCCACGGATGACAAAGGCATGAATCGACGGTGTCGCACTCCGGCTGCCGCACGCGGCCTGACCCTGCTCGAGCTGGTTGTGGTGCTCGTGCTGCTGGGCGCCCTCGCACTGGTCGCGATTCCGCGCATCCCGGCCGGGCTGCTGGACGGTACCCCGGACCTGGTGGCCGTAGAGGATCAGTTGGTGGGCGACCTGCGCCAGGCCCGCGCGCGGGTGATGGCCTGCGGACACAACAAGTCGGTATCGGTCGGGATTGATGGCGACTGGACGGTGGACGCTGCGCAAAACTGTTTTGGTGCCCCGCTGATGGGTCCGCGCAATCTCGCGGGGGTCACGGTCGCCGGCCCTGATCTGGAATTTCGCTACCCGTGGGGACACCTGGCGGGCGAGGCGAATGCCCTGCTGACCCTCTCCGGGGGCGCGGCCGAGCCCCGGCAGGTCTGTGTATTTGGTCTGACCGGCGCAATCCGGCGAGGGGGATGTTGAATGCAGGCTCCGGCGACCAGACACCCGGCGGATCGCGCGCGGCTGCGTGGGTACGGCACCACGCTGATCGAACTGCTGGTCGGGCTGGTGATTATCGCGGTGGCGATGGCGGCGTTGGCTGCGACCCTGCCGCTGCTCACCAGCCTGGTCGCGACCGAGGATGCGGAGGAGTTTGCGCGCGGTGGTCGCGGCTGCGGCGAGGTCCTGTTGGCGGTGTTCGACGCCGGGGCCCTTGACCTGAGCGGCTGTCCCGCGAGCAATGTGACCCCGGGCATCTGGTCCGACCTGGACGCATCGAACTCGACGGAGGCGGAGAACGCCCTGAATGCGGCCTGTGGACAGGCAACGCTGGAACTGTCCTGTACGGCAGGCGCTGGCGATTATCACGAGATCGAGATCCACCGGGCCGGCGGCGGGATGACGCCTCTGGTCCTGCAACTCCCCCGCGACGAGGACGAGGAATGAGGCGCCGCGTTGCCGTGTGTCGTGACCTTCCGGTCGTCTGCGGCGGATTTACCCTGCTGGAGCTGATCCTGGTACTGGTGATCCTCGGGGTAATCGGCCTGATCGCCGCGCGCTTTTTGGGCGGAGCGATGGAGGCAGTGTTCCTGACCCGTGAGGCCACCAATACCCAGATGGAGGTCGGCGCGGCCCTGGACCGCATGGCCCGCGACGTGCGCGCCGCGCAGAACATCGCCGAGTGTTCGCCGGGAACGCTGACCCTGGCCCTGGAGGACGGTGGTCAGCGGCACTACTACCTGGCCGATGGCCGGGTGTGGCTGGAGGCCAACGGGGATTCGGCACTGCTGGCCGGCGACGCGGATGACCCGGTGGCTGCGTTTGCCTGCGACGATTCGGCCCCCTGGCAGACATTCGATGTGGTGGCGCTGACCCTGGGGACGGTGAGCGGATACGAGGCCCTGACCCATGCATATCGCCGATCCTGATCGCTCCCTTATTCCAGCGCGGTGCGCCCGAAGTGCTGCGCGGGGCAATATCCTGCTGATCGCCCTGCTGATTCTGGTGCTGGCCGGGGCGATCGCCGTGGGCGCAGTCTCGCTGGTGGGGTCCGGCACCTCCGCCAGTGCCGACCGTGTGCAGTCCGAACAGGCCCTGTTCGCGGCCGAGAGCGGGATCCGGCGTATCGGCCTGGGGCCGATCGAGTGTGTCACTGGTCAGACCTACGCGGTGGGCAGCAATGCGTGGTTTGACTGTGACCCGCCCGCCGATGCGCCCTGTACCAATGAGGCCCATTCCCTGGTGCGCGGGTGGGTGGGCGCGGCGAGCCAAGCGGGCGCCCTCGCCGTGCAGCATATCTGTATCAACCTCGACCTGGTCGGAGGTGCGGGTCCTCCGCCCGAATGTGACGAGGCTGATTCGAGCTGGACCTGTGCATTTGACGATGGCGATGTTGGGCCCGGAGGCGGGCCGGGATCCGATTTTGACAACCTGTATGCAGCACAGGATGTGACGATTCGGGGGGGAGGTAACCGGACAGTAGAGGGGGATGCCTGTTTCGCTGACGGGGCGGAAGTGCGGGGGCGGCTGAACTTTCAGGGCAACGTGTACTGGGAAACGGCGGAGAATACCAGCGGCGGCTCGAGCAATTATCTGGGTTGTGTCTATGTGGCAGGCGAGGTTGATGTGTCGCTTACTGACGACCCCGATGCCTGTGACGAGATTGGTTCATGGTGCCCGCATGGAGGTGGTGGTGATTCCGGCTGGGGGTATTCGGAATAGGATTGTGACCTCCGGGGGTGGCCCCGGCGTTGGCCCGGGCATGCGTCGGTCGGGGTTGCGTTGGGAGGTTGCCACGGCCCCTGCGGGGCCTCGCAATGACGGGGGCTAAGAGCACCGTCATCGCGAGGAGTGCAGCGACGTGGCGATCTCCGTGGCCGGCCCCGACGCTGGCCGGGGGGACGCGAGTGGATGCGCCGCGTCCAGGGACGGATCGGGATCAGCGCAGGCCGGAGAGCCGCTGGTGGCGGGTTTCGGCGTGCTGGCGGGAGGCCGGCCCGAGGTCGCCGCGGTCGAGGGCGCGGCGGTAGGCGGCGCGTGCCTCGCCGGGCTGGCCGAGGTGTTCCAGGGAGTGGGCCAGTGCCAGCCAGTGACGCCCCGACGGGTCGTCTTGCAGTAATTCGCGATAGTGGCGGCTCGCCTCGGCGTGCTGGTTGGTACGCTGCAGGGCGCGCGCGAGCAGGGCCCGGGTGGCGGGTTCGCGATCACCGGCAGAGAGCCGTTCGAGCAGTCGCAGCGCGGCTTCCGGATCCTGCTGGCGGAGGTGGAGGCGCGCGCGGGCTCGTACTAGTCCGGCAGCGTCCGGGGTGTGTGCGAGGCCCGCGTCCAGCGCGCCGGCGGCCGCCGTATCGCGCCCCAGACGCGTCAGGGCATCGGCCAGTGCCAGGCGTGACGGGGAATGGCTCGGGTCATGACCCAGGGCCTGTTCCAGCAGTCCGGCAGAACGTTCCCACTGGCGCTGCGCCTGCAGCTCGCGCGCGCGGCGATACAGCGTGGCGGTCTGCTCTGCAGCGGTGGCCGCGCGGCGCTGGATGTCCGGAGACGGCACCTCCGGCGCGGTTGTCAGGGGTTCACTGGTGTGTGTGCCCGTGGTCCCGGTCGGGGCCACGGGGGGATCGACAGCGGTATCGGCGCCGTTCGCGGCGGTGTCGGGTGCCACGGTTGCGGCGGCGTCTGCGCCCGGCTCGTCAGTGGTGACGCCATCCTCGTCCGGGGTCGGTTGACGTTCGCGGGTGGAGGCTGGCTCCGGGGCGCGGGCGTGCGTCGGGGTGGTCGGCGGTTCCGATGTGGCGACCCGCAGGGGCTCGGGGGCGGACAGCTCGGTCACCGGGGGCGGGTCGCCGAGGGCGTCCAGCGGGCCGAGCAGGCTCGGGCGGGCCAGGCGGTCGCCGGGCACGGTGGTCCATGGCAGTCCCGGGGACGACGAACCATCGGAGCGGCCGGGCGAGGACTGACCGGAATCCCCGGGCCCCTGCGGGACGAGAGAGTGCAGGCCCGTACTGACCGCCAGGGCGAGCAGGATGCCGCCCGCAACCGGGATCAGCCAGCGGCGGCGCGCTCTGATGCGCCGGCCGGCCGGGGGCGCAGCGGCGTGCGGCAACGGTTCGCCCGCGTTGCGTCGTTCGAGGTTGCGCAGGGTGTCGTTGAGCAGGCTCATGCCGGCAGACCCCAGTACCACAGGGCGAGGCCCGCGAAGGTGCCGGTGGTGGCGGCGAGGACCCAGGGGGTCGCGCGGTCGCGTGCCGGCGCCGCCGCCTCGGTGTCGGCGGCGGCGCGCGCTACATTGCGGGCTCCGGCGTGGCGCTGACCGTGCCCGTAGGCGTCGAGCAGGGCCTTGTGTGCAAGGATGTTGAGCAGGCGCGGGACGCCGCCGCTGCGCTCGGCGAGCCGACGCTCGGCGGCGCGGCTGAACAAGTTAGCCGCGGCCCGACCGGCGGTGACCTGGCGCTGGCGCAGGTAGTCGCGGACCTCTGCACGATCCAGGGCCTGCAGTTCGCTGGCATGGGTGATGCGCTGGCGGATCTGGCGCAGGTTGGTCTGGCGCAGGCGCTCGTCCAGTTCGGGCTGGCCCAGCAGGATCATCTGCAGCAGGCGTTCGGACTCGCCCTCCAGATTGGTCAGCAGACGGACGGTCTCGATGGTCTCGTCCGGCATGGTCTGCGCCTCGTCCAGCAACAGCACGACGCGGCGTCCGCGGCGGGCCCGCTGCAGCAGTTCGTCCTGGATTCGCGACATCAGCCAGCGGGCTCCGGCCGGATCGTCGGGCAGGTCGATATCCAGTTCGCGGGCGACCGCGGCCAGCAGTTCGTTGGGCTCCAGGTGCGGATTGGGAATGTAGGCGGTGTCGTAGTCTGCCTCCAGGCGGTTCAGCAGCGCGCGGCACAGCAGGGTCTTGCCCAGCCCGACTTGGCCGGTGATCTTGAGGAAGGCATCGCCGGATTCCAGCCCCAGGCAGGCGGTGTTGAGGGCCTCGTGCATGCTCCGGGAGAGGTACAGGTAGCGGGTCGCCGGCGTGAGCATGAACGGGGGCTCGCGCAGGCCGAAGTGGTGCAGGTAGAGCGCGCTCACGCCGGCAGATTCCGCATCGGGTCGCGCCTACATCTCCAGGACGCGGTGATCGGCTCCGTCCCAGTCGCGCAGGCGCTGGCGGGTGCGATCGAGGTCGGTCTCCCAGGTATCACCATCCGGGTCTACCACCAGCGGGCGTAGCAGGATCACCAGCTCGCTCTTGCGCTGCTCCTGCCGGGTGTGGCGGAACAGTTCGCCGAGCAGCGGGATCTCGCTCATAAACGGGGTGCTGGCCAGGGTCTCCTGGGTAGTGTCCTGCATCATCCCGCCGATGATGACGACCTGGCCGTTGCGCGCGCGCACCACGCTGTCGGATTCGCGGATCGCCGAGGAGGCCAGCGGGAAGGCGTATTCGTCGCCGTCGAAGCGGAAGCTGGTGATGCGCTCGCGCACCTCGCTGACGCTGGGGCGGACATGCAGGATTACATCGCCGTTCTCGCCGATCTGTGGAGTCACGTCCAGGGCCACGCCGTCGAAGATCGGGGAGAAGGTCGGGTCCGGGAGCAACCGGTCGCGTCCGATATCGCCAGTGCTTTCGGTGCGCAACTGGAAGTCAGTGATGTAGGTGCGGTCGTTGCCGACCTTGATGACGGCCTTCTGGTTGTTGACGGTGGAGACCCGCGGGCTGGAGAGCACGGTGACGTCGCCCTGAGTCTCCATCAGTTCGATCATCGCGGAGAAGTCGGTACTGGCGATGGCCGCCGAGAACAGGCCGCCTGCGGTCTCGAACTGGGTGCCGTCGACGAAGTCGCGGTTGGCCGGGTTGAGCCGTCCCTGCTCGCCCTCGGCCGGCGAACGCCCGAAGTTGTCCGACCCGACCTGGCCGCCGCCGGTCTGCCCCAGCAGGATGTCGAAGCTGCCGATGCTCCCCAGCGAGGCCCAGTTGATCCCGGCCTCGAAGCCGCTGTCGAGCGCGACCTCCAGCACCTTGGCCTCGAGGATCACCTGGCGCTGTGCCGAGCTTTGTACCGCGTCCAGGAACGCGCCGACGTCGCGCAGCTCGTCCGGCAGTGCGCGGATTGCGACCACGCCAGTGTTTGGATTGATGATCACCCGGCGGCCCTCGGTCGGGTCGTCGCTGTCGCCGCGCACCAGCATCTCCAGTGATTCGCGCAGGTCGCCCCAGAAACTGGACTCGGAACTGGTACGAATCAGGGTCCCGCGCGGTTCGTCGTCCTCGCCTTCGGCCAGCTGCCCGGCGTTGACCTGCAATCCGGTGCGTCCGGAGCGCTCGACGTTCAGGTAGTCGACAAAGAAGGTGCGGGTCTGTAACCCGGCGGGACCAACATGATAGGTCGCGCCCCTTCGGGTGATGCGGTAGCCGTGCGTTTCCTCCACCGTGGCCATGATTTCGGGGATGCTGGCAGTGCGCAAGTGCAGGCTGATCCGGCCCTCCACCTCGGGATGCACGACCACACTGTAGGGGGTGTCCTCGACCAGGGTGGTGAAGAAACCGCGTGCCTTGGCATCGTCCACGCGCAGGTCGAACAGGGGTTCGTCGGGATGCGCACCGGGATCGCGGGGTGCGTCCAGCAACTCCTGAGCGACCTCCTCGGGCAGCGCAGCCGGCGGAGCGGGTGCGCTGTGATCGGCGGAGTCGTCCAGTACCTCGAGGGCACGTTCGCGCGCCTCGGGCCCGCTCTCGCCGGGCATGGTCGCGCAGGCGGACAGGGCCAGGCCCGGGAGCAGCAACCAGAGGGGGGACGCGCGCCAGGTCATTCGCTTCTCCTGATATCCAATTCGACACGAGATGCCAGTGGCAGGGTGAGATCACCGTCGTCGGTGGCGACCACCACGCCTTCCGGACCGATCGCCCGCACCGTCCCCAGAGGCAACTGGTCACCGACCCGGACGGTTTGCCCGTTGACCACCGCAAGCGGCTGCGGGCCGGACAACCTTAGCATGCTGACCCGCGGGATCTCGGGGCGGGTGGGGGCGACATCGCGTCCGGGGGGCGCCGGTGGGCGGGTGGGGTCCGACAGCACCGTCCCGGACTGGCTGGCGATCAGGGGCAGGGCCGGCCATGCGAACGCCAGCAGCAGGGCCGCAACCGACAGGCGGGGGCTCACGGGGTCTGCTCCAGGCCCCGGATTTCCAGGGCATCCAGGGACAGAAATACGCGGTTGACCGGGTATTCCTCGACTTCCAGTTCGAACGGACCCCACAGCCAGACCACCGGGACGGACTCCAGGTGGCGCAGGTAGGCGAGGGTGTCCAGGTAGGGGCCGCGCAGTTCGAGTTCGATTCGGTGGTTGTCGATGCGCACGGGGGACTGTTCTCCGCTTGCGACGACCTCGGGTGCGTGCCGGTTCAGGCTCTCCAGTTCCAGGGTCGCCCGCCCGGCCAGCAGGCGTTGCAGGAGTTCCGCAGTGCGGTCGGGGCCCAGCAGGTCGCGGGCCGAGGCATCCAGGCGGCGTTCCAGCTCGGCGCTCTCCGTACGGGCGTGGCGGGTGCGTTCGTCCAGGCGTTCGCGCGGATCCTCGGCGGTGGCGAGTTGCTGCATACGGGTGCGCAGGGCGTCGGTGGCGGTGTGCTGCCGGGCGATCTGTTCCTGTAATTGCACCTGTTGCTGCTCCAGCGCGCCGACCCCGAAATGCACGATGGCCAGGAACGGGGTGATCAGCACAGCCGCATACAGCAGGCGGCGCTCGCGCAGCGAGATGCCGCGCAGCTGTCGCTCCAGGGCCTCGAGCCACGCAGACCGTTGCCAGCTCATGGGGCCTCCCGGACCAGGCGATAAGTGAAATCGAGGACCCCGTTCTCGGGGTCCGCACGGGCCTCCAGTTCGGGGTGGCCGCCAAGGCTGGACAGGCCGTGGCTCTCGAGCGTGGCGAGATAGTCGGGCAGGGCGTCCGCGGATTGGGTGCGGCCATGGATCATCAGTGTGCCGCGCTCGGCCTCGAGTGCCACGCCGGTAATCCAGACCTCGGGATGATGCGAGCGGGCGAGGATCTCCAGCGGGTCGGCCGGCGGGTGTTCGCTTCCGCTGCGAATCCGCGACTGCAGCAGTTCTGCGGCCTCCGCCAGACGTGCACGCCGCTGTTCCGCGAGGCGCGCCTGTGCCTCCGCCTGCGCGATCTCGGGGCTGTCCCAAAGGGCCTGGAGTTCGGCGACGCGCGTCTCTGTCTGCGTGTGCAGGGCGCGCGCCTCGGCCAGTTCGCCGGTCAGGCGCTGTACCTCGAAGTAGTTGACCAGCCACAACGAGGCCCCGAGGGCAACCGACAGGGCGAGGATCAGCAGCACCCGGCCATACAGGGGCAGCTCCCGGCGCAGATCGAGGTCGGCGCGATAAAGGTCGATCTCCTGCGGGTCGCCGCGCGGGTTCATCCAGCGACTCCCAGAGCAGCACCCGTGGCAAACGCGCAGCCCGGACCGCCGGCCTCGGCGCCGGGGGCGAGGTGGTCCAGCGGGACCGAGCGCGCCTCCATGCGCAGGTTGCCGCCGAGGTGCTGCACCGCCTCGTCTTCGACCGGATCGTCCCCCATCACGACCAACTGGCGGATGGGCGGGTGCGCAAAATGACCATCGAAATAGTCCAGCGCGCGCTGGATCTCGAGCAGGACGCTGTCCAGCGGATTGCCACCTTCGTGGTGAAGCTGCACCTCCACGCGCCGGGTGACGAACAGGCGCCCGTCGCGGACCAGGACCACGGTTGCGCCGTCCGCCTCCGCATACAGGAGGGCGATGCCCTGGTCGGGCTGCGCCAGATGGCTGGCCAGGTTGCGCAGTGCGAGTTCCGGGATGCCGACCCGGAGTATGCGCAGGCCGGCACGCCGGCCCTGCTGGATGGCGTCACGCACTGCATCCCGGGGAGCCGCGACGGCGTAGATCATGTGCTTGCCATCGTGCCGGTTGCTGTCACCCATCGGGCAGTGTTCGACGACCGCGTCGGTGACATCGAAATCCACCAGATCGGCGATCTGCCAGCGGACCGCCTCGTTCTGCTCCGCGACCGGGACGTCCGGTGCCTCGGTGGGGAGCAGGCGGAAAGCCTGACGATCGAGCACCAGATGGGCCGGGGCGCGGCGCAGGCGATACTGGCGTACGCAGGAGCGGACTCCATCAATGTCCAGCTCGCGCGCGCAGCCGGTCCAGCCCGTGCCATGGGCCCGTGCAATGGCCAGGCGGCCCGCCCGCTGGGCGAGGCCGACCATCCCTGTACTGCGTGTGCCCGTACGTCCGAACGGTATCTGCATCGCTGCCGGAATCCCGTGCGGGATCCATCCCCCCTGGCCGGTCCCGTCTCGGAGCGAGACGGGGTCGTGTGATCATCGTCACATTGTCGTCCAGTGTAGTGAATTCGCGGGCGTCGGGCATAGTGCCTCGCATCCGGAAACCGATGTGTGGTCCACGAACAGGCCCGCAAACGCCGGGGGGATAGGTCCCCGAGGGGCCGACCCGGTAGTCTTTCCGGCCGAACCAATTGCGAGTGTGCGGCAAGCCGTGACGGGCGGCACGGGAGGAAGTATGGACAGGGCAAGGCGAGGCATGCTGGCGGGACTCGGCGTCCTGGCGGCGCTGTTGCTGGCCGGTTGTGGCGGTGAACGGGTGGCGCCGGCGACCCTGGCGCAGCTGGCGGGTGCGGCCGAGGCGTTTGATGGCGAGCTGGTCGAGACCGAGGGTGTGGTGCATCGCTTCGACGATCCCGAGCACTACTGGCTCGAGGACGACGCGATCAACCGGGTGGCCGTGACCCCGGGCGATGCGGTGACCGGGTACCTGGGCGAGCGGCTGCGGGTCGTGGGGCGGTTCACCTATCACCCCGAACGCGGGCGGCGTATCGAGATCGATCCCGCGGCCACCGCCGCGGCGAATGTATCCGTACGCTGACGCAGAGTTTTTCTGCAGAGCATCAGGCCCGGGGCGTGGC
This sequence comes from Pseudomonadota bacterium, assembly GCA_051747025.1. Taxonomy (GTDB): domain Bacteria; phylum Pseudomonadota; class Gammaproteobacteria; order Ectothiorhodospirales; family Ectothiorhodospiraceae; genus Thioalkalivibrio. The sequence goes on along the minus strand of JBNJFQ010000017.1, from coordinate 8,023 downwards.
GTCCGGGTGGTGCGTGCAACCGGAACAGCGAATTCGGAGTAGCAGAATGACGGACTGGATTGACGTGGCTTCGGCCGAAGCGATTGCGGACGGCGAGCATCGCCTGGTCGAGGCAGGGGGTACCGAAGTAGCGGTATTCCATCTCAACGGCGAGTTCTTTGCGGTCGAGAACCTGTGTACCCACGAGCAGGTACCGATTGCGGACGGCGAGCTGGACGACGACTGCACCATCACCTGCCCGGTACACGAGGCGGAGTTCTGCCTTCGCACCGGCGAGGTGCTGGAGCCGCCGGCGGAAGAGCCGCTGACGGTGTTCCCGGTGCGGGTCCGGAAGGGCATGGTCCAGATTGGCGATCAGCCGCGTGATCCAGCCGGATGATGGGCGACGGTCCGGCCCCGCAATCTGCTGGCCGGGTACATCTCTTGTACAATAACGGCTGGCTAACGGTAGCCTGGCAGTGCAGAGGGATTGAGGCGACATGGCGGGAGAAGACCGGACAGAGGCGGATGAGTTCGCCGAATGGAGTGGTCTGGCCGGCCTGTCCCGGGCCCAGCGGGACGAACTGGCCGCCGGTATCGCCCCGCGCGTGGTCGAACACCTGGCCAGCTGCCTGGAATGGATCGCTTCCGAGTGGGAGGCCGGACGCACCTGGGACGAGACCTCCGAGGACCCGCTGGAATGGTACCGCCAGCTGCGGGCGCACGAATACGATCTCCGGCGCGAATTCGACGAGGCGCTGGTCGGTGACCTGACTGCGACGTCCTATCCCCCGAAGTACGAATTCTCGGGCAGCAGCTATGCCGACACCGACGGCGGGCTGCAGATCCTGGACGACTATCAGTCCACCCGCCGCTCGTTGCGCCACACGCTGGAAGGCGTGGTGCGCGAGAACAATCGCTACTCCTGGTTCATGTTTACCCGCGCGGCACGCGAGGAACACCGCTTTGAACATGCCGGGTGGGCCCCCTGGTCGCCACTGAACTGGTACGAGCGTCTGATCGAGACGGTCGAGCAGCACTTTGGGCGCAGTGTGATGACCCTGGACCTGATGCGGGGCTATGTGCAGTGCATGGGCCGCAGCGGCGCGCCGCTGCTCGCGTTCGTGGTCGAGACGGTGGATGCGTGTGGCCTGGTGAAGGATGCGGCCGAGGCCTACGAGTCGGAGCCGACCCCGCAGCAGAAGGCGACCTGGGAGGGGTATGCGCGCGGCCGCTCCACGCCGACATCGGGTGCGGGGCCGGAGGATCGCGCGGCGCCGGGCCCGGGCGCCGCTGCCGGAGGGCCGGCGGTGGAAATGCCTCCGCCCGAGGCGACCCCGTCCGACTGGGCGCGCTGGGCGATGACCATGGCGCAGGCGCATGGGGCCCCGGCGGCCGGTTCCGTTGCCGGGGAAGCGCCGGGCGATTCCGGCGGTACCGGCGACGCCAGGCCGGACCCGGCCGCCGAGGATTTTTCGCGCGAGTCCCTGACCCCGTTCATCCTCGACCTGCTGCAGGGGATGTTCGACCATATCTTCCGGCAGGTCGGGTTCAATCCCCGGGTGCGCGCGGCAATCGCCGACATGCAGTTCGCCCTGGCCCGGGTGGTGATCCGCGACCTCGCGTTCTTCCGTGATCGCGCGCACCCCTTGCGGCTGTGGATCGGCAGCCTGATCAATACCGGGGTCCGGGTCAGCCCGCAGGAGGGTGTGGCGGATCAGGCCGCGGTGGAGAGCTATCTGCGGCATATCGAGGATTCGGTCCGCCGCCTGCGATCCGAGGCCGACAGCATGGATCGCGCGGGCGCGCAGGCGCTGCTGGATGCCTGGCTGGAGACCATCGAGAGCGAGGACGCCCGCTGGCAGGAACAGCAGGATCCGCATATCGACCCGTTGCGCCAGGAGGAGCGCGCGGCGCGTGCCCGGCGCAGCCTGACGGTCTGCGTGCTGGAGACCGGCGCGGAACTGCCGCAGGGTGCGGCGGACCAGATCGCCGAGGCCTGGGAGGATCTGCTGGCGGCGGACGGCGAGGCCGCGGAGACGCTCAATGAAGGCGTGAAGGCGGTGGCGCGCGCGATCTGCAACCGGGCTACGCCGCAGGACGTGAATCCGCTGGTCCAGGACATCGTGGCTACCGCGCGCGAGGCGGGAGTCCCCGCGGAGCGGGTCAAGACCGTGGTCCAGCACCTGGGGCAGGCCCACCTGCGGCGGATCCGTCCCGTGGCCGACGAGCCGCTGTTCGACCCGCAGGAGCGCATCCGCGCGCGGCGTTCGGTTCGCTACGAGGACGACGATCCCGATTTGCTGACCGACCTCGACGACGTCTACGTATTCGAGGCCAGCCGGATCCGTGTGGGAGACTGGTTCGAGGTGGTGGACAAGGCGAGCGGCACCACCCGACGCATGGCGCTGGTATGGCGCGGCGAGGCGACTCGCCGCTTCCTGTTCCTGTCGCTGGACGGGGTTACCAGTCGGCGTCACAGCCTGCAGGGCGTGGCGCAGGAGATGCGCGAGGGCCGCATGCAGCCCTTGCCCAGTGACAACCCGCTGGATGCGATGATCCGCTGAACCCTGCAGCGCTGATCGGACATCATCGGTCTTTCCGGGGCCTGCCCCCCTCCGGCGGGCAGTAGCGCAGCGCCAGTACGGTAATGTCGTCGGCCTGGGTCGCGCCGTCGGCGAATGCTTCGACCGATTGCATGACGGCTTCCACCTGCTCCTTCGCACTGCGCGTGGCGATGGCGGTGTAGAGGTCGAACAGCCGCTCCTCGCCGTACAGGGTTTGTTCCGCGTCCGCGGCTTCGGTGACGCCGTCGGTGTACAGCAGCAGGCTGTCCCCAGGGGCAAGGGTTACGCTGTGGGTCGGGTAGTCCATGTCCTCCATCGCCCCGAGTACCAGTCCCGGTGGCAGCTTCAGCCACTCATGCCCGCCGTCGGCGCGCCGGATCAGCGGCGGATTGTGTCCGGCATTGGCGAAGCGTACTTCGCCGGTGCCCAGATCCAGCATGCCGCACAGGTAGGTGACGAACATGCCGTTTTCGTTGTTCAGACACAGTTCGTTGTTGACGCGGGTCAGGATCTGCCCGGGGTCGTGCGCGTCCTGTTCGGCAATGCCTTTGACCAGGGTCTTGGTCACCGCCATGAACAGGGCCGCCGGGACACCCTTGTCGGAGACGTCGCCGACCGCGAAGAACAGCGCGTTGTGTGCGCGCAGCGGGAAGAAGTCGTAAAGATCGCCGCCGACCTCCTTGGCCGGGATCAGCCGCGCCGCGAGATCGATCCCTACGTCCAGGTCCGACAGGTCCAGACGTTTCGGCAGGAAGCTCATCTGGATGTTGCGGGCGATCTTCAGTTCGCTCTCCATGCGCTCCTTGGCCGCAGTGGTTGCGGTCAGGTCGTTGATGTAATCCTTCAGCGACAGGCGCATCTCGTTGAACGAGCGGGCCAGATCGCCGACCTCGTCGCCGGTTTCGATCGGCGGCATCGGGCGGTCCAGGTTGCCGCGCGCGATCTCGCCGGCGGAACTCACCAGGCCCTTCAGTGGACGCGTAATGCCGCGCGAGATCCCGATGATGGCTACCAGCAGGATCAGAAAGCCGATCGCGCCGATGATCAGGACCCAGTGCATCACCCGCAGGATGTCGCCGTAGAGTTCCTGTTCGGGGATGATGACGCCCACCACCCAGTTCGACTCTGGAAGCCGTGCGTGGTAGAGCCGTGCGGGTTCGTCCAGCAGCGCGGTCGGTACGCGGGTAAAGCCCTCGTCGCTGCGTTGCAGGCGGCGCCCCAGGGCCCGGAGTTCCGGCTCTTCGAGGGTCTCGGCAAGACTGAACAGGCTTTCGCGCATGATCCAGTCGCGGTGCGGGTAGGTGATGAACCGGGTCCGCGGGCTGAGCAGGAATGCAAATCCGTTGTCGAAGATCTCCACCGAATCGACCCGGTCGGTCAGTGCGGGGAGTTCGATGTCCATGGTCACGATCCCGTGCAGGCGACCGTCGTGGTCCGGATCGTAGAAAGGCTGCGAGAAGGTGGTGATCAGGCGATCGGGGTCGGCCGCCGAGGGAAACGGCTCGGTCCAGAATCCGGCTTCGGTCAGGGCTGCGATCTGGTACCAGTCGCGGGTGAAGTAATCGAAGTCGTCGCCCCCCAGCTGCATGCGGGCCAGGCCATCCGGGGTCTCGTAGCTGAATGGTCCGAAATACCGCTGGTCCGGATCGGCGGCATAGGGTTCGAAGGTCACGGCGGTGCCCTGCACCACGTCCGATTCCCGGGTGATGTCATCCAGGATCGGGAACAGGTCGCCCGGCGCGATGTGGCCCGCGCTCAATGTGCTGGCCAGCCCCTGGGCGGTCCCGGACACCTCGTTAAGGGACGCGCGAATGCGATTGGATGTGGCATGCGTCAGTTCACGCGCCTGTTCCTCGGCATGCTCGAGCATGATGTCGCGGACCATGTAGTACAGCGTGCCCGATGAGACGAAGAAGATGGTGCCAGTGGTCAGCAGGGTCACCAGGGCCAGCTTGACTGCCAGACTGCGCCGCGCGGTCATTCGGTCCACTCCCGGTGGAACCGTCCGTAGGGGACCGGCTCCGACTCCAGGTGCCCGAGGTTGCGCATCAGGCTCACGGCAATGCGGTAGTCGGTCGGGTCCAGACGCGGGCCGCGCAACTGCCCGGCATGGTCCAGATACAGCGGCCGCAGGGCCTCCAGCATCCGGTGCTGGTGGGCCCGATTGGTGGGTTCGCCGTAGCGCAGGACACGTTCCATCACCGCGTCGATTGCGGCATCGGGATGCTCGAAGGCGTATTCCCAGCCGCGCAGTGAGGCCGCGACGAACGCACGGATCGCCTCGGGGCGGTCCTCGAAGGTGGATTCCAGGACGTAGATCCCGTCCTCGGCCAGCCCGACCCCGTGCTCTTCCAGCGGGATCACGTCGAGTTCGTCGGGGTCCAGCCCGCTCAGGTAGAGTTCGACCATTTCGTTGTAGCGGGTCGCGGTGGCGGCGGCCACTGCACCGGTGCGCAGCGCGGCCATGGTCGCGCCTTGGTCGACCGTCTCCGGGTCCACGCCATAGAGCCGGAACAGGGCCTCGGGTTGTAGGCTGAAACTGGCCCAGCGCGATACTCGGCGTCCGTCCAGATCTTCGGGGACCAGGATCCCGGTCTCCGCCAGCGCGACCAGTACCAGCGAGGACTCATGGATCAGTTGTGCTACGTTCACCACATCGATCCCCCGTTCGCGCAGTTCGAGGGCCTGGCTCAGGTAGAGCAGGGCAACATCCGCCTGGTCTTCGGCGAGGGCGTCAGCGGCCGGATGTTCCGCTCCGTGGGGCAGGATCTCGACCTCCAGCCCGGCGTCGGCATACCAGCCGTGGTCCTTGGCCAGATAGAACCCCGCGAACTGGGCCTGGGGGACCCAGTGCGGCTGGAAGCGCAGAGTCTCGCTGCCGGTGACGGAGGCGGGTACGAGCATGGCCGCGCACAGGATGCCGGCGATGTATGCGCGGCGCAGCGGTTGCCGGAGGCGGGTGGTCAGCAGGGACATCGACGGAGGGGCCAGAGGTTGCGGAACATGTCGGGGACTCAGGATACCGGTGCCGCCCGGCGGGCGCACGTCCGGCCGGTGCGAGGCGTTGGCCGGGCGTGAGGCGGGCCGGCAGGCGACAACATGGTCGTGTGGGGACCGGTCCGGGATGGCGCGCATGGCTGCTGGGTCTGTGGCTGGCGCTGCTCTGGCTGCCCGCGGTGGGTGGGGTTCAGGAACCTGGTGCCGAGGCGGCCGCCAGTGCGGTCAGCGAGGGTCTTCCCGATACCCTGCGCTCTGGCTGGTTTGTGCGTCCGCCGTACCAGTTTCGTGGCGATCCTTCGGGGCTGGGGCCACCGACCGGGCTGGATATTCGCATCGCCGAGGAGGCCCTGGACGGACTCGGCCACCATGCCGAATTCTCGCCGATGGCCTGGGACGAACAACTCGAGGCCCTGCGTTCCGGCAACATCGATTTCGTGGTGGGGACCTACCACGACCCCGCGCGACTCGACTACGTGCGCTATTCCCGGCCCTATCGCGAGGAACGCAATGCGCTCTATGTGCGCGCCGATTCGGACTGGTTGCGTGATTTTCCGCAACGGGCGGACTTTGTCGACGCTGTGCGGCGGGGGGACTTCCATCTGGGCGTGACGGCCGGCTATGCCTATGCCTCGCCGGATGTCGCCCGGATGGTCGCCGATCCGGGGCCGGACGGCCGCCTGCGGACCGCCGCTGACGACGAGGGCAATCTGCGTGCGTTGATGGACGGGCGCATCGACGGATTCGTGGCCGATCCGGTGATCGTCGACCTGATGCTGGCGGAGACCGGCCAGGCGGGGCGCGTGCGCGCGCATGCGCTGGATCTGGGCACGGTCGGAGTGCGGGTGATGTTTGCGCGCGCGACGATCCCGCCCGAGTTCGTGGAGCGCTTCGATGACCGCCTCCAGGCGATGGAGGACAGCCGCCGGATCGCGAATCTGGAGGTCGAGCATATCCTCCCGGCATTCCTCGCGATGGCCACCAGCGAGACTTGGTTCAAGACCCTGACCCTGCTCGGGATCCTGGCATTCTCCGCGTCGGGCGTGATGCTGGCGCGGCGCGAACGCTACAACCTGTTCGGGGCCCTGGTGCTGGCCGCGCTGCCGGCGATCGGGGGCGGGGTGCTGCGCGACCTGCTGCTGGGGCGCGAGCCGATCTTCATCTTCGAGACGCCCGAGTTCCTGCTGATGCCGGTGGCGGTGGTGCTGGTCGGGTTCGCGCTGTACAAGTTTCACGATCACTTCCTGGTCTACCGCCAGGGCGCCCGCCACCTGATCCTGCAGCAGCAGGCGGGCTGGGGCGGACGCGTGGTCGGCAATCTCCAGCGCGGACTGGACGCTTGGGCGGTCGCTTCGTTCACGGTGATCGGGGTGGGCATGGCCGTGGAGTCGCAGGCCAGCCCGTTATGGCTGTGGGGCCCGGTGATGGCGGTGGTCACCGCCTCGTTCGGCGTGATTATGCGCGACGTGGTGCGTTCGGATTTCAACATCGACATGCTCAAGCGTGATTCCTTCGCAGAGATCTCGGTGCTGGGGGGGATCCTTTATTCGCTGATCCTGCTGTGGCCGCCGGTCGAGCTGAGCCTGACCTTTATCCTGGTCGCGACCAACGCGGTCATTGTGCTGTTGTTCGGGTTGCGCCTGCTGATCCTGTATTCGGGGCGGGTCAATCCGCTGCAGATGGGCGATCCGCATACCTTGCCGGAGCGCCGCCTGGAATGGCTGGAGATGCGCGAGCGCGAGCGCTGGGGCGAGCTTTCCGGTTATCTGGGCGAGGACGCTGAAGGGCATGCCAGTCCGGTCCCGCCAGCTGAACTGGAGGGCCGTCACAAGGACTTCGAGTATGCGCTGCAGCCGTTGCTTGCGGAACTGGATCTGCTGGCGGGCGAGCCGCTGTTCGAGGCCGCGGTGGTGCGCCATCAGGCGCTGCGCGAGCGCCTGCGGATCCTGGTGCGCCTGGAACAGCAGCTGTATGACTACCTGCGCGAGGCCGGGGACCATGCCGGCGAGGGCGAGGCGGCGCAGGTCGCCAATTCGTTGGAGACTCGGGTGCTGGAGGGCCTGCGCAGCCTGCTGGATACCGTTGCGTTTGCAGTGGCCGATGGGGAACGCGAAGAACTGGAATGGCTGCGCGAGATGACCTCCAACCAGCGCAACCGGTTCGATGCGCTGCGTACCCGCTACTTGCAGCATGACGCGATGCGCCCCGGTGGCCCCCTGGATCGGGTATTGCAGCGCACCCATCGGGTGGAGCGCATGATGTGGCTGCTCGCTGACTACGTCGAACATCGGCTGGAACCCCCGGCCGAGGTGGCCGGCAATGATCGCCGCCGGCGTCAGCAGCAGCGTCTGCGCGACCGCTGATGCCGGTCGGTCAAGGGGTCAGCGTCTTGTCTGGCGCAGGCGGACGCGCAGGTGGGTGGCGCCGATCACCGCGGCCGGGACCAGCAGCAGGTTGATCAGCGGTACCATCGCCAGCAG
>JBNJFQ010000016.1:0-64517 GCA_051747025.1 Pseudomonadota bacterium | reverse complement strand
TGAAGCCAAAAAAAGGGGCGCCTGAGACGCCCCGGAACATCGTAGAACAGGAAATTGGAGGCTGGGGTCGGAATCGAACCGGCGTACACGGATTTGCAGTCCGCTGCATAACCACTCTGCCACCCAGCCCTGTCGGGTGTGTCCGGCCTTCGTCAGCGCCCCATTGGATCACTGGTGGCCGAAACAGAAAACCCCGGCAGACCCGGGGTTTCGGAATCTTTTGGAGCGGGAAACGAGATTCGAACTCGCGACCCCAACCTTGGCAAGGTTGTGCTCTACCAGCTGAGCTATTCCCGCTTGCTGTAACGCCGCGTATTCTACCAAGGACAGCGTGCGCGTCAATACTCCCGCGGCGCCTCCCGCCAGATTCGACAAAAACCCGCAGCAGCGCGTGTCGTCAAATATGGACGGAAAACTGCCCATGGCGCGCCTGCGCCAGCAGGTGGGTGAAATCCGAACCGTTGAGCCGGATCAGGGACTCGTGATCGCCCCCTTCCAGGTAGACCGTATCACCCGCCAGCAGACTCTCGTCCACCAGCGAATCCAGCCCGTACGGCGGCCCCAGGGCCGGCACCGCTCCCCGCTCACAGTCGGGAAATTGCGCGGCCACATCGTCCTCGGTCGCCAACCCCACGTGTTCGCCCAGCAGGTGGTGCAACCGACCCAGGCGCAACCGGCGGGTCGCTGGCACTACCGCCAGGTGAAACGCATCCGCATCGGCCAGCAGCACCGCCTTGGCAATTCGGTCGCCGGGGAGATGGGCGGCCTCCGCCGAACGATTGGCCGACGCCGTTCGCGGATGCGGTACCACGGCGTACTCTACGCCGCGCCCGTCGAGGAATGTCCGAAGGGTCTTGCTGATCGCCATGGCACGCTCCCACCACTTGCCCTGTCCCGAGTGTAGACCCTGACAGGCCAGGCGTGATCGGCGCAGGTGCGTCAATTCTTCACGCAGGCCCCCGATGCGCCTATGCTGAGGAGAAAGGCAAGGAGATCCCGTCGATGCGAACCCGCGTACGCGGTATTTTGATCGAGTGCGTAACCGGCGACATCGTGCGCCAGTCCGACATGGACGCAATCGTCAACGCCGCCAATGCCTGGCTACGCCCGGGCGGCGGAGTGGCCGGCGCGATCCACCACGCGGCCGGGGACGAACTCGAACGCGAGACCCAGCCACTCGCACCGATCGAACCCGGTCAGGCGGTACTGACCCACGGCCACCGTCTCCCCAACCGCTTTGTGATCCATTGCCTGGGCCCGGTTTATGGCCGCGACAACCCCTCTGACCGCCTGCTCGCGGACTGTTATCGCAATGCCCTGGCGCGCGCGGAAGAGGCCGGCATCCCGAACATCGCGTTCCCGGCCATATCGACCGGGGCATTCGGGTATCCGGCCGAACCAGCGGCGCGGGTCGCGCTGTCCACTGTGGTACACGAGATCCCGCAACTCGAGTCGGTGCGGCACATCCGGTTCGTCCTGCACAGCGACGACGACCTGGCACTGTACGAGCAGATTCTCGCGGAGCTGACCGAATGACCCAAGCACCGTGACCCACGACCTGGCCCTGTTCACCGACCTGTACGAACTCTCCATGCTCCAGGCCTACCATGCCGAACGCATGCACGAGCCTGCGGTATTCAGCCTGTTCGTGCGACGCCTGCCGCATCGCCGCAACTACCTGCTGGCCTGCGGGCTGGACACCCTTCTGGAGCAGCTGGAAGACTTGCGATTCACGGACGAGGACCTGGCCTATCTCGCCTCCCTGGAACGGTTCTCGGACGATTTTCTGGCCTGGCTGCAGGATTTCCGCTTCACCGGCAGCATCCGCGCAGTGTCCGAAGGTACCCCGGTATTCGCCAACGAGCCGATCCTTGAAGTCAGCGCCCCATTGCCGGAAGCGCAGTTGATCGAGACCCTGGTGATGAACCAGATCCACCTGCAGACGGTCCAGGCGACCAAGGCCGCGCGCCTGGTAACCGCCGCCGATGGACGCGCCGTGGTGGATTTCGGCGCGCGCCGCATGCACGGGATCGATGCCGCGCTCAAGGGCGCACGGGCATTCCACGTGGCCGGGGTCGCCAGCACATCGAACGTGCTGGCCGGGCGTCTGTACGGCGTACCGGTCAGCGGCACCATGGCCCACAGCTATATCCAGGCACATGACGACGAAGCCGAGGCCTTCGCGGCGTATGCCCGGCTCTACCCCGATACCGTTTTGCTGGTGGACACCTACGACACGCTCGCAGGGGTGCGCAAGGTGATTGCCCTGGCCGAGTCGCTGGGCGACGCATTCCGGGTACGCGCGATTCGGCTGGACTCCGGCGACCTCGCACAACTGGCAAGGGAGGCCCGTGCGATGCTTGACGCCGCCGGGCTGACGCAGGTCGAGATCTTTGCCAGCGGCGGCCTGGACGAGGATTCCATTGCCGAACTCCTCGCCAGCCAGGCCCCGATTGACGCCTTCGGGGTCGGCACCCGCATGGGGGTGTCCAGCGATGTCCCGGACCTCGACATTGCCTACAAGCTTGCGGAATACGCCGGCCACGGACGGCTCAAGCTCTCCAGCGGGAAGCCGATCCTGCCCGGCCCCAAGCAGGTCTTCCGGCTGACACAGGCAGGATACTACGCTGGCGACACCATCGCCGCTGCCGACGAGCACCTGCCTGGCGAGCCGCTGCTGCACACCGTGATGCAGGACGGGCGCCGCTACAGCGGACACGTGCGCGACCTCGATCAGATGCGCGCATTCACCACCGCAGAGTTGCAGCGGCTTCCGACCGCGATTCGCACAATTGCGCCTGCGGCCACGCCCTATCCCGTGGCCGTCAGCGCCACGCTGCAGGCGCGGCAGGAGGCGGTGGCCCGGGAGGTTCGCGCGCACCACGTCCGGCATCCGACGGCCACATAATCCGATTGCACTGGAGGTCATGACGATGTCCGACTCGCTTTCCGCGCTGGAACCCGGAGACGCGCTGCTGATGGTCGATGTTCAGGTCGACTTCTGCCCCGGGGGCGCACTGGCGATCGACCAGGGCGACCAGGTGATCCAGCCACTGAATCGATGGATCGACGCCGCGCAACGCACGGGTGTACCGATCATCGCATCCCGCGACTGGCATCCACTCGGCCACTTGAGTTTCAAGGAACAGGGCGGCCGCTGGCCGCCTCACTGCGTACAGGACACCCCGGGCGCACGATTTTCCCCAAACCTCGGCCTGCCCGACGCCGTCATCAAGGTGACCAAGGGGGTACGCTTCGATTGCGACCAGTACTCGGCGTTCGACCAGACCGGTCTGGCCACCGAATTGCGCCGCCGCGGCGTCCAACGGCTCTGGATTGGTGGACTGGCGCAGGACGTGTGCGTCGCCGCCAGCGCGCTCGAGGCGCGCCGGGAAGGATTCGAGGTCACCCTGATTCCCGGGGCCACCCGTCCCGTGTCCGCAGAGGGCGGGCGCGAGGCCCTGCAACGCATGCGCGATGCCGGTGTGGAAATCCCCGGCGATGACTGAACCGCGCAAGATGCCGGTCCGCCTGATCGGGGTCGAGGAGGTCGTGTCGGCCACCGACCGGCTGGCACGCCGGATCCTGGACAGTGGCTTCCGGCCCGATACCATCGTCGCCATCGCGCGCGGCGGTTTCATGCCCGCACGCTTCCTGTGCGACTTCCTCGGCATCCACCAGCTGCTGAGCGTCAAGGTCGAGCACTACACCTCCGGCGCGCGCGCGCAACGCGCAGCGGAGGTCACCGTGCCGCTCGCCGGACGTATCCGGGGAGAAAACGTCCTGCTGGTGGACGATGTCAACGACAGCGGAGACACCCTGGAGGTCGCGCGCCCGCACCTCGAGGAACACGGGCCGGCGGCGGTACGCACCGCAGTCCTGCACGAAAAGGACACGACCCGCTGTCCCGCCGACTTCTGTTGTGAACGCCTCCAGGCCTGGCACTGGTGCCTGTACCCCTGGGCGGTCGTGGAAGATGCCGGCCAGTTCGTGCAGGACATGGACCCGCCACCCCGGGATCACGCGGAGCTGCGCGAGCGCCTGAAACAAGACTATGGTCTGGAGCTCGCCCCGGAACAGATCGACCGCGTACTGTGCTTCAAGCACCTGGAGATTCCGCAACGCTCCGACTGACCCGTGGCCCGTCCCACGAAACGCACTCGGGGCGTTCCCTTGGCAGCCGGGCCATTCCGCTGGATGATAACGCCTGGCCAGTGGCGTACCGCGAACGTCACCCGTACGCGGGGCCCCGGATACCGGGCCCCGATCCATTCACGTGCATCCGGGGGCTGCCCATGCCGTATCTCAAGGATTACCCGAACCAGGAAGGCTATTTTGGCGAATTCGGCGGAGCGTTCCTGCCACCGGAACTGGAACCGCATTTCGAGGAGATCAACCGCGCCTACCGCAGCCTCGCCCTGTCCGGCGACTTCCTGAACGAACTGCGCTACATCCGCAAGCACTACCAGGGTCGCCCCACTCCGGTGTACTACGCGCACAATCTCAGTCGCGCGGCCGGCGCACACATCTACCTCAAGCGCGAAGACCTGAACCACTCCGGTGCCCACAAGCTGAACCACTGCATGGGCGAGGCCCTGCTCGCCAAGCACATGGGCAAGACGAAGCTGATCGCCGAGACCGGCGCGGGCCAGCACGGTGTCGCGCTGGCGACCGCAGCGGCCTATTTCGGCATGGACTGCGAGATCCACATGGGCGAGATCGACATTGAAAAGGAAGCCCCCAACGTCACGCGCATGAAGCTGATGGGCGCCAATGTGGTGCCGGTGTCGTTTGGCGGACGCAGCCTCAAGGAGGCCGTGGACTCCGCGTTCCAGTCCTACCTCTCGCAGGCAGACACGGCCCTGTTCGCGATTGGATCGGTGGTCGGCCCGCATCCGTTCCCGCTGATGGTGCGCAACTTCCAGTCGGTCGTGGGGACCGAGGCGCGTGAACAATACCTGGAAATGACCGGTGGCCAGCTACCGGAACAAGTGGCTGCCTGTGTCGGGGGCGGCTCCAACGCAATGGGCCTGTTCGCCGGCTTCCTTGACGACCCGGAGGTCGGCCTCAACGGTGTCGAACCGCTTGGCCGCGGGACGAAGCTCGGCGAGCATTCCGCGACCATGACCTACGGCAAGCCGGGCATGATCCACGGCTTCAAGTGCATGCTGCTGGCCGACGAGGACGGCAATCCCGCACCGGTACACTCGATCGCCTCCGGGCTCGACTACCCCGGCGTGGGGCCAGAACACTCCTTCCTCAAGGCCACCAACCGCGTCGCCTACCACGCCATCAACGACGACGACACCCTGGATGCCTTCTACCAGCTCTCGCGCACGGAGGGGATCATCCCGGCGCTGGAGAGCGCCCACGCCGTCGCCTGGGCAATGCAGTACGGGCGCGAGAACCCTGGCGCCACGATCCTGGTAAACCTCTCGGGCCGCGGCGACAAGGACATCGACTACGTCGCCCGCGAATTCGGCCACGGTTGAGCCAGCTCGACTGCCCCGCATGTTACGGGCACCCCCGAGGCGGCGGTCACACCGGTCCTCGCTGGCGATCGCGACGACGCTTTTGGCGCGTTCCGTCGGCCAGCCCATTGCATTTCAGTCATGGAGCGTCTTTACTCCAGCGGTGAGCCACGCAGAAGGGCCACAGTAAGGAGCAATGGGCGCGCGGTGCGCCCTCCCCGTTCCGGGCCGGACGGAATCCAGCCGACCGGGCCCACTACGGGGTTTGATCAGGGGGAATCGAGCGGCATGCAACAGGTCACGCCCCGCAATACGGGTGAGTACGCAGCCGTATGGTCGGGCCGTTCTTGTCCGGTGCATGCAACCGCATCCTTCCCCTCCCGAGCCGACGAGCATCCGAACCGCTGGTAGGCAACGTGCCTACCGCCCGGATACCGTCCTGTTGAATCATTGCACACAAGGAGGCAAGGGTGACCGACAATCAGGAAGAGCTTGAGAGGAAACGCAAGGAACTGGAAGCCGAGTACGACACCGAACACGAGATTGGCGAACAGAACATCAACCCGCTGGGTCTGGACCTGCACAACCCGGTGTTCGTGATCAGTGCCCTGCTGATCATCGTGTTCGTCCTGCTTTCGCTGGTCTTCCCGGAAACAGCGAACGAGAACCTGGATGCAACACGGAAATGGATCGGAAGCACGTTCGACTGGCTGTTCCTGTCCGCCGGCAATATATTCGTTCTGTTCTGCCTGGCATTGATTATCCTGCCGATCGGGCGGATCCGGATTGGAGGCCAGGACGCGAAGCCCGAATTCTCGGTAATGTCGTGGTTCTCGATGCTGTTCGCCGCCGGCATGGGCATCGGGCTGATGTTCTGGAGCGTCGCGGAACCGGTCGGCTATTTCACCGAATGGTTCGGTACGCCGCTGGGTATCGAGGGCGGCACCGCGGAGTCCCATCGTGCCGCGCTGGGGGCCACCATGTACCACTGGGGCCTGCACCCCTGGGCGATCTATTCCGTGGTCGGCCTTGCCCTGGCGTTTTTCGCCTTCAACAAGGGCATGCCGCTGACCATTCGCTCCGCGTTCTATCCGATCCTGGGTGCGCGCGTATGGGGGCCGATCGGACACCTGATCGATATCCTCGCGGTGCTTGCCACCATGTTCGGTCTGGCCACATCGCTTGGCCTCGGCGCCCAGCAGGCAGCTTCCGGCCTGGAATTCCTGTTCGACATCGACGGCGGACTCAATACCCAGGTCGCAATCATCATTGGCGTGACGATTGTGGCGCTGATCTCGGTCATGCGCGGCATCCACGGCGGAGTGAAGCTGCTCAGCAATATCAATCTGATGTTTGCCGCACTGCTGCTGCTGTTCGTGATGATCGCCGGGGGAGGGCTCGCGTTCCTCGCCAACGCCGGGACCACCCTGGCAGGCTACGCCCAGTACTTCCTGCCGCTCAGTAACCCGGTTGGCCGCGAAGACGATGTCTTCTACCACAGCTGGACCATCTTCTTCTGGGCCTGGTGGATCTCCTGGTCGCCGTTCGTTGGCATGTTCATTGCGCGGGTATCGCGCGGACGCACGGTGCGTCAGTTCGTCACCGCAGTACTGCTGGTGCCCACCCTGGTCACGGTGGTGTGGATGAGCGCGTTTGGTGGTTCCGGCCTGGAACAGGTTCGTGACGACGTCGGCGCCCTGGCGGGCGGCATCTCCGACTCCTCCCTGGCACTGTTCCAGATGCTGGAGAACATGCCGTTTACCGCAATCACCTCGTTCCTGGCCATCGCCCTGGTGCTGGTGTTCTTCATCACCTCGTCGGATTCCGGCTCGCTGGTGATCGACAGCATCACCTCCGGCGGCAAGACCGATGCCCCGCAGTCCCAGCGCCTGTTCTGGGCCACCACCGAGGGCGTGGTCGCCGGTGTATTGCTCGCGGTCGGCGGTGCCGCAGCCCTGAACGCCCTGCAGGCGGGGGCCGTCAGTACCGGCCTCCCGTTCGTCATCGTGCTGCTGCTGATGTGCATCAGCCTGATGAAGGGGCTCTACCACGAGCTGGCACTGATCCGCATCGAGGAGGCCAAGGCCTAGCCTGGCCTCACGGGCCTGTCTCTCCTTGCGGAGTGACGGGCCGGATCGTTCGACGCCTCGTCACCCCTCGGTGGCGGGGCGTTTTTCGTTTCCGGGCGACCCTTCGCCCGGGGCAGGGGGACAGCAACGACCCGAATCAGGCATGCTGCCCACCATGCAACCGTACCGGCCCCATTGCGGAACCCGCTGAACGCGATGCGCGAATTCGTTACACGCCACCCCCTGCTCGCCGGGATCCTGTTCCAGGCGGCCCTGATCCCGCTGGCCTTCCTGCTCGCGGTCCCCACGGGTATCACCCTGCACGCGCGGTTGGCATGGAGTGCCGAGGCGTTCGCCCTCGGCGTCCTCGCCGCGCTGCCCATGCTGGCCCTGGTGGCGAGCCTGAGCCTGAGTG
This sequence comes from Pseudomonadota bacterium, assembly GCA_051747025.1. Classification (GTDB taxonomy): domain Bacteria; phylum Pseudomonadota; class Gammaproteobacteria; order Ectothiorhodospirales; family Ectothiorhodospiraceae; genus Thioalkalivibrio. The sequence goes on along the minus strand of JBNJFQ010000016.1, from coordinate 56,562 downwards.
GCTGGGCCCCGTTTCGCGAGCTCTCCGATCAGGTTCGGGGGTTCGTGCACACCCTGTTCGCCCGGTCTCTGCCCGGTGCGGTACTGCTCATTTCGTTGCTGGCCGGGGTGGGGGAAGAACTGCTGGTGCGGGGCGTGTTGCAGGGCTGGCTCGCGGGGCACTGGCCCGCCGAGTGGGCGATCCTGGCCGCTGCCCTCGTCTTCGGCCTCGCACATGCCATCAGTCGGCTCTATTTCGTGTTTGCAACACTGATCGGCCTTTACCTCGGATGGGTTTATCACCTGACCGACAATCTGCTGGTCGTTGCCGTGGCGCACGCCATCTACGACTGGATCGTGATCCGCCTCTATCTCCGCCAGCCGCGCTCCCCGTGACCTCTCTCCCGACAGACAGCTAGCCCGGATGTTTCATGAATTCGCGTGATGATCGCGCAGAATATTGGCCGCACAGGGGATTTTCCGAAGGGGTGCCGTATTGGGCGATACGGCCGACTGAGAAAAATTCCCTGTGCGGACAAGAGACCAGCGAGGGCGCGTGCAATTCATGAAACATCCGGGCCAGGGAAACACAGGTCCATGTACACGTTCGCGTTGGCGCCCCAGGTTTTCCGAGACAAGGCGCGTCGCGCAGCGCCGTAGCCATTCTACGGCCCCGTGTTGATCGATGGGGCGCAACGCTGGATCGGGGTACCCGGGGCACCCACCCCACACGTCATTGAATGAAGGGGCTCGGCCGCCCGTTGTCGATCCAAAACGGGCGCGCGCACGGCGTTGCGGCTCACCGGTAGCAGAGTGACTGCACGGCAGTCACCGTGCCCTGTTCGCACGCAAAAACGGCTCGAGCGCGAACGTGTACATGGATCAGTGTTTTCCTAGTCGGCGCGATCGCGCGCATGCTCGCGGAGAATGTCGATCGGGATGATCGCCAGGGTCTCCTCGTGGGTCGCGCGCAGAAACACTCCGGGGGCCACGCCGGCGCGGTAGGCCTCCAGCCAGCGGCTGGCGCACAGACACCAGCGATCGCCCTGCTTCAGCCCCGGGAATCCCGCTTCCGGCACCGGGCTGGTCAAGTCGTTCCCGCAGGCCCGGGAAAACTCGAGGAACCCCTCCGTAATCTCGGCACAGACGGAGTGGATGCCGGTATCGTCATAGCCGGTGGTACACCGCCCGTCGCGGTAGAAGCCGGCCACCGGATCGTTCCCGCAGACCTCGAGCTCGCCACCGAACACATTGCGCGAGGCAAAAGGCTTCATCGTCTCACTCCCGTCTGTCCCAGAATCCAGGGTCCCGAACGCTCGCCGATCCACCGGAGGGTCATGCCCGGCCCTGGCAAATCGCGAGTGCAGTCTGGTTACGCACCGCCTTCAACGCGCGCAGCACCTGCGGGTCCAGTGCAACCCCTTCCGGCAGTTCCAGATACAACAGTCCCACACATTGCTCGCCCACCGCCAGGGGCAGCAACAGGAAGCTGCGTGCATCGAGCTCACGGCGAAACTGTTCGGGGATGTACTTGCGGATCGAGGCCTCGTGACTGTCAGTAATCACCAGATCCTTGCGTTGCTGCATGGCCAGCGACAGGATGTCCCCGGCCCCGTTCAGGGTCAGACGCAGGCGCCCCGCCAGCGAATCCGCATCCCTCCCGAACGCGGTGTGCGCAACCAGCACCCGTTGCGTGCTGTCGGCCAGCAGCAGGACCGCCCGGCGCAGACGCAGCGTCTGGTAGACGTTCTCCAGGGTGGTCTGCATCAACGCATTCAGATCGAACCCGCCAACCATCTGGTCGAGCATCTCGGTCAGGGTTTCCATCAGCTCGGCGGCCTGCGCCGTCGGGTCGCCGGGTCCCCCACCTTCTGCCGCCTCGCCCGCCTCGCTGTCAACCAGCTCCTCGAGCGACGTACTCTCGGTGCCACACTCCTGGACGCCCAGATTCGCCTTCAGTTGCCGCAGGGGTTCGCGGCCTTCCGCCGGCAGCTTCACTACCGTGAGGAACTGATCGAGATGATCGCGACCCTGCCGGATCGCCTGCCGGATCGCCTTTGGCTCGATACCCAGGGCCCGGTCATAGCGCTTTTGCAGTGCCGCCAGCCGGGGCCCCTGTTCCTCCGGCGACGCACCGGTAATGCATGCTGCCATTTCGGAGGCCATGGTCACGATGCGGTGCAGCCGCTGATCGGGGTCGCGGGCGGGCGGCAGCGTGCCTTCCGGCGCCTTCTCCACCGATGCCACGATCTCCTGCGGAAAATTCCAGTCGCCCAGCACACTGCGCGCCAGTCCTTCCAGAGAAACGCCCAGCACCCGCCGCGCGGCCGCCTCCTCCGATTCGCCCTGCGCGACCTGGATCTGGATCTCGTCTGCCTCCTCCGGCAGGTAGTACAGCAGCAGCATGCGCCCGATATCATGGAACAGCGCACACACGAATGCGCGCTCACTCTCGACGCCGCCGACCTGCTCCGACAGATTGCGTGCCAGCATCGCACTGAACAGGGTGCGCACCAGCGCCTCCATCAGACGCCCGGACTGCTTGCCACCCTTCAGGTTCTCGAACAGCACCAGGCCCAGCGCTGCTGTCCGGACCTGTTCGAACCCAAGCAGCACAATCGCCCGCGAAATCGTACGAATATTGCCCCCGAAATTGCTGTAGAACGGGGAATTCGCCAGCCGCAGCAGTTTCTGCGTGGTGGCATAGTCCTTAAGGACTGCGTTCGACAATTCCGCCACCGAACGCTTCTGCGTATCGTCAGAGCATTGGGTGATCTCGCGAATATGCGCAGAGATCCCGGGAAAATCCGGTTTGCGGCGGATCCGGCGCAGGATGAAATCCTGCGATCCCTCGCCACCGCCCTCGCCCGTCCCGATCGCCTGCACCAGCGCATCGCGAAACTCGCTTGCCGAGCCGAATCGCTCGCGCGGGTCCGCGCGGGTCGCACGCAGGATCAGGGCATCGAAACGCTCGTCGCCGTCCCCGGAAACCCGCGACGGCGGCTCGCGCGTCCCCTGGGTCATCGATTCCAGGACCGCAGCGTCACTCTCGCCCGCAAACGCCTTTTGCCCGGTGAGCATTTCGTGGAACAACGCCCCCAGCGCGAACACATCCGACGCCGCGCTCGCGGCCTCGCCGCGCAATTGTTCCGGGGCGAGATAGTGCATGCTGTCGCGCAAATGACTGGCGCCTCCGTTCAGCATGCCCGGGATCAGCATCCCCAGCCCGGTAATGCGGGCATGACCGTCCGTCCCGATGGTCACATTGGCGGGCTGCAGTGCGCGATGCAGAATCCCCTGCTCGTGCGCGCTGGCCAGCGCATCCAGCAGTTCGCGCATCAGCGCCAGCGCGCGCTCGATGGGCAGCGCACCGCGGGTCAGGACCTGGTCGAGGGTCTCGCCCTCGACATACTCGAACACCAGGTACACCCCCTCCGCATAGCGTCCCGCCTCGAAGATCGGGGCAATATGCGGATGGCGGAAGCGGCTCAGCCCGCGGGCCTCCTCCATCAGTGCGTCACGCGTCGCCGCGTCCGCCACCGCCTCGCCGCTCAGGGTGCGGATCGCGACCCGCCGATCGAGCAGCGGGTCATGCCCGAGGTACAATGCATCCTGGAGCCCCTCCCTCAGGGTCTCGAGGATCCGGAAGCGTTCGATCTCCATGTGATCACTCTGCCGAGCCATGCCTTCTCCACCGCGCGTGCCCGGCCCGCTCGGGCTTCCCTGGCCGCGGACAAAACCTCCGGTCCATCCCCGTTCCTCCCTGATTCATGGGCACCATTCTCGCAGATCACCGGCCCCGTCCGCCCGTTCTCCGGAAATGCTGGCTGCCTGACCGGAACGACGGCATCGCAAGGGCCTGCTTCGTGCACCTGTGCCCCCGCGGAAAATTACTGCCATGGCAGGAGCCGGCTCACAGTTGCACAGGCCGCATCCCATCATACGGTGCGTACGCTTGTCCGACTGCATGCGATTCATCCTTGCACTGAATCGATTAACCGGGACGGTCCTGGCTTGCGCGATCCGCGAGATACGCCCTCAGATTGGCCGGCCGGCAGCCCGAGTCCTGCGCATCGCGCTCGTACACCGACGGGTGCAGTTCGAGGTCGAGTCCCTCTACGCTCAGGGGACGGCGATAGGGTCACCGCAGCCGGTAGCTATGCCGGCGCGAGCGGTGCAGGGGTGCCAGCGGGTCAGGGTGCAGGGCGTCGCCCAGATGCACCTCCAGTGCCAGTCCCGCGCCAGCGGCCTCGTCAGGCATCCACTGCAGGGGCACATCGGCCGCCAACCGGCCATCGGCATTCGGGGCGCAACCTCCGCCGACATCCGCATGCCCCCCGAAAACCTGACCTGACGCAAATCCAGCCCGATACGCGGCTGCCACAACGTGGGCTCAAAATCCGCACCGGTCTCGTCGATCGCGGGGGCATGCCGCGCACGGAACGTACGGGAGGCCTCTCCGTTCGGTGCATCCGTTGCTCCCGGCTTCTTGTAATGCCGAAAGGCTGTCTCGATCAGTGCCGCGTCCGGTCACGCCACCGCTGACCCGCGCGTGATAGGGCCCCACACCCCAGTCATAAAACACCTGTTGCGAATCCACGTGCTGATCGAACGGGGCAATCGCCCGAGTCAGACGCAGTACGTTGGTCGGCACGTCCAACTCGACATCCTCTTCGAGACGGTTCCAGGTTCCGTCCGCGCACACCACGATCCGCCGCGTCATGTCCCCTCCGTGGGTGGCTGCCCGAAAGACAGCCCATCCAGTCACCACAGCGGACACAAAAACGGGCGCACCCGGATGCACCCGAAACCGGGGCTCGCCTTTGGCAGCAGCCGGTTAGCGCCCGATCTCGATCCGGCGACCACCGGGTCCCTGCCGCTCACCACTACGCGGGACCTGGATCTTCAGAACGCCGTCGCGGAATCGCGCACTGATTCCATCCGGGTCCGCATCCTCCGGCAGGCTCAGGATCCGGCGAAAACGCCCGTACGAGCGCTCGACGCGATGGAAGCCTTCCTCTTTATCTTCCGTTTCCTGGCGCTTTTCCCCGGCGATGATCAGTTCACGCCCGTCCACCGTCAGACTCATCTCGTCTTCGCTGATCCCCGGCATTTCGACCGAGATCTTGTAGGCCTTGCGGGTCTCCGAGATGTCCACGCTTGGCTTGAGTATCAAGTCGCCGGCCACACTCGGAAAACCGGCGCTTCCCAGGAAGTCCGCAAACAGCCGGTCCATCTCCTGGTGCATCCGCGCTAGCGGATCCGCCGGACGCCGTGCCGGGAGCACCTCGCCGGCCTGTTGTTCCTCGCGCTTGAACCAGTTCCAGGGTTTGAGTTTCTGTAAATCCATTGGCTACCTCCCAGTGGTACTGCCATCTTGTACATAGACCCGTTTACAATCTGGGGTATCGCCTGCCGGCTTCAAGACGCGCCGGGCCGCAGCACGCCCCCGACCGGAAAACCCGCCCCATGCCCGTCACCCTGAGCCTGATCGTGCTGACCGTCGCGGTATCGCTGTTCGCGTGGCAGCAGCGGCGCTGGCTGGACCGCCTGATCTACTGGCCCCCCGGGGTCCAGCGCGGCGAATACTGGCGCCTGCTGACGCATGGCTTCATCCATGCGGACGGCACCCATCTGTCCTTCAACATGATCACCCTGTTCTTCTTCGGCTCCGCGATGGAGCCGGTACTGGTCGAACGGGTCGGCAGTGCCGGTTTTGTGCTGTTCTACCTGGCCGGGATCGTGCTGGCGATGCTGCCCGGCCACCTGCACCAGCGCGGCAACCCGCGTTACCGCAGTCTGGGCGCCTCCGGTGCGGTGTCTGCGGTGCTGTTCGCCTACATCCTGCTGCAGCCATGGTCGCTGCTGTTCGTGTTCTTCGTCCCCGTACCCGCGATCGTGTTCGCCGCCCTGTACGTCGGCTTTTCCTTCTGGGCACAGCGCCGGGGGCGCGACAACATCAATCACGCCGCTCACCTGTGGGGCGGGGCCTGGGGGGTCATCTTCATGCTCGGTCTGGAACCGGCGCTTGCCGGCCATTTCCTGCGCGAACTGGTGGCGCCGCTGGGCGGCTGACCGGCCCTGGCCGGTTGAACAGGGCCCACGCGCCTGCGTAGAGTGCCCGCATGCCCAGCCACGAGCCCGCCATGCACGACGCGATCGCCCACCTGCCGAAGGTCGAGCTGCACGTCCATATCGAGGGGACCCTCGAGCCCGAACTGATGTTTGCCCTGGCCGAGCGCAACGGGGTCGCGCTGCCCTATGCCAGCGTGGACGAGGTGCGCCAGGCCTATGCCTTCCACAACCTGCAGTCCTTCCTCGACATCTATTACGCCGGCGCCCGGGTACTACAGACCGAGGAGGACTTTCATGACCTGGCCGCGGCCTACCTGCGCCGCTGCCATGCAGACCAGGTCCGTCACACCGAGATCTTTTTCGACCCGCAGACACATACCGCGCGCGGCATCCCGTTCGATACTGTCGTCCGCGGACTCACCGGCGCGCTCGCCGATGCCGAGCATGAGCTCGGCATCTCCAGCCGGCTAATCCTGTGTTTTCTGCGCGACCAGAGTGCCGATGCCGCGATGGCCACCCTGGAGCAGGCCCTGCCCTGGCGCGCGCACATCCACGCGGTCGGGCTGGATTCGGCGGAAGTCGGACACCCCCCGGAAAAATTCCGAGCGGTGTTCGAACGCGCACGGGCCGAGGGATTCCCGAGCGTCGCCCATGCCGGCGAGGAGGGCCCGCCGGAATACATCCGGCAGGCACTGGACCTGCTGGAAGTCGCGCGCATCGACCACGGGGTCCAGACCGAGCAGGACCCGGGGCTGATGCAGCGGCTGGCCACCGAACGGGTTCCGCTGACGGTCTGCCCGCTGTCCAACGTACGTCTCTGCGTGTTCGACCGCCTGGAAGACCACAACCTCAAGCGGCTGCTGGACGCCGATCTGTGCGTCAGTATCCATTCCGACGACCCCGCCTACTTCGGCGGCTACATCGGCGAGAACTATCGTGCCACCATGGAGGCGCTGGGCCTGTCACTGGACGACCTGGAGCGGCTCGCGCGCAATGCGGTCGAGGGGGCGTTCCTCGACACCCCCTCGCGCCAGCGCCTGGAGGAAGAGATTGGTCAGTGGCGCGCGGCACAATCCCCCGGGCCGCACGCCGACTGACACCGGACGGATACGCCCGCGCGGATCAGTCGGCGAAGTCCATCAGCCGCACCGGCTGACGGCGCGCCCCCCAGTTGCCGGGACGGGCCTCGAACACACCGGCGACCGAACGCCCACACTGGTTGCAGCAGCCATCACGGGTCAGGTTCCAGTCCGAAAGCCGATACCCGTCGCGCCCGATCAGGCGCTGGCCACAACCCGGACACCAGGTACTCTGGCCCTGCCCGTCGTGCACGTTGCCGGTGTAGGCGTAATGGACTCCCTGCTCCCGCGCAATCCGGCGGGCGCGCTGCAGGGTCTCGGGGGGCGTACGCGGGTGTTCGGTCATCCGGAAATCCGGGTGAAACGCGGTAAAGTGCAGCGGGACATCGGGTCCCAGGTGATCCACCACCCAGCGCGCCATGGCCTCGATCTCCGCGCCACTGTCGTTCTCCCCGGGGATCAGCAGCGTGGTCAGCTCCACCCACACATCGGTCTCGTTGACCAGCCATTCGACGGTGTCCAGGACCGGCTGCAAGTGCGCCCCGGTCAGCTTGTGATAGAAGCGATCGGTAAACGCCTTCAGATCCACATTCGCCGCATCCATATCGGCAAAGAATTCCGCGCGGGCCAGCTCGGCCATGTAACCGGCAGTGACGGCCACAGTCCGAATTTCCCGCGCCCGGCACGCAGCGGCCACATCCACCGCATACTCGTGAAAGATCACCGGGTCGTTGTAGGTGAACGCCACGGCCCGGCACCCCAGCTCCTGCGCGGCACGCGCGATCGCCTCCGGCTCCGCCCGGTCCGCCAGGGTATCGATCTCGCGCGACTTGCTGATATCCCAGTTCTGGCAGAACTTGCAGGCCAGATTGCAACCGGCGGTCCCGAACGACAGCACCGGCGTACCCGGGAGAAAATGGTTCAGGGGCTTTTTCTCGATCGGATCCACGCAATAGCCGGACGAACGCCCGTAGCTGGTCAGCACGATCTGGTCGTCCAGGTTCGCGCGCACAAAACAGGCACCGCGCTGGCCGGCCTGCAGCTTGCAATAGCGCGGACACAGGTCGCATTGCACCCGGCCGTCTTCCAGTCGGTGCCAGTAGCGGGTCGGGACCGTATAGCGGTCCCGGGTCAGTTCGTCGGACATTCTCGCAGTGGGTCTCTCGTTGCCTTCTCCACCTTGAATGTGGTGGCAACCACCCATAACTTCAATGACGAACACAGGAAATCGCCGCCAAGAACCGGCGGCAACGAGGTTGCACTTGAACGAGACCATCCCCGGCGTACGCGAACCGGCGATTGCCGGACACTTCTACCCCGGTGACCCGGAGGAGCTGGACCGGACGGTACGGGCACTCCTGGACGCCGCAACGCCGGTCTCTCCGGCTGCCGCGGCGCCCAAGGCCATCGTCGCGCCGCATGCCGGTTACCCGTACTCCGGCCCGGTGGCAGCGACCGCGTATGCGCAACTGCGCGGGATTGCGGGCCGGATCCGGCGCGTGGTGCTGCTCGGACCCTCGCACCGCGTCCCGTTTCGCGGGGTCGCCATGCCCGCCAGCAGCGCCTGGCGCACCCCACTGGGCACCCTGCCGGTCGACCGCGAGGCCCTGGACGCCATCCGCGATCTGAACGGTGTCCGGGAACTCGATCTGGCGCATACCCCGGAACACAGCCTGGAGGCCCACCTACCGTTCCTGCAGGTGGTACTCGGCGCATTCCGGCTCGTGCCACTGGTGATCGGCGACGCCTCGCCTGCACAGGTCGAGGCGGTACTCGAGCGGCTGTGGGGCGGCCCGGAGACCCTGATCGTGGTCAGCTCGGACCTTTCCCATTTCCATGATTATGACACCGCGTGCCGGCTTGACCAGGAGACGACTCGCGCAATCGAGGCATTCGACGAAACCGCGATGGTGCCCGAACGCGCCTGTGGCTGCCGGCCGCTGGCCGGCCTGCTGCGTGCGGCACGCCACCATCACCTGCAGGTCCGGACGCTTGATCAGCGCAATTCCGGCGATACCGCCGGGCCACGCGACCAGGTCGTGGGTTACGGGGCATGGACGTTCCAGTGAACAGCGTCGACCATGACGTGCCGGCGCTGAGCGATGCCGCGCGCGACCGGCTGCTCGAACTGACCCGCGAAGCTGTGCGTGCCGCGACCTGCGGGGAAGGGGTGACGCCACCCGCGCCGGACACCACGGAACCGGACCCGCTCGGCGAGCCGGGCGCCAGTTTCGTCACCCTGAAACGCGCCGGCCGGCTGCGCGGCTGCATTGGCAGCCTGGAGCGCCGCCGACGTCTGGCCGAGGACGTCTGCCACAATGCGCATGCCGCCGCGATCCGGGATCCGCGTTTCCCGCCACTCGCGCCGGGCGAGATCGCAGGGATGACCTGCACGGTCGCCGTACTCACCCCGCCCGAGGCCCTGCCGGTGACCGACCGTAGCGGACTCCTGGAGACCCTGAGGCCGCACCGCGATGGGCTGATTCTGCATGCCGCCGGGCGGCGTGCAACGTTTCTGCCCGCAGTATGGGAGAATCTGCCGGACCCGGAGGCCTTCATCGCCGCCCTGCTGCAGAAGGCCGGTTTGCCGCCCGATGCCTGGTCCGATTCGCTGGAGACTTGGCGCTACGAAGCCCTTGAGATCCACGGCACCCTGTAGGTGATATGCGTGTCCTCGACCACCCGGCCGCTGCACGGCCAGGAAAACACCGGCCAGTATCCCGAAACCACGATCGCCAGCGGCCACTGGTGTATTACCATACGGCCCGGTGCGCTGGCTGATTCAAGCGTACGTGACTCTCCCTCCCGCCCTTCAGCCCCGTAGCGAGACCGGCCATGGAAGCGGATGCCAATCAGAACCCGCGCCAGGAGCTTGAGCGCCTGGAACAGCGCAAGCGCCGCCTGTATATCGGGGCGCTGCTCTGCGGCGTCGCGATCATCCTGCTGAGCTGGGTATTCCGCGCACCGGGCGACCCGTTTTTGACCTACCTCTACCCCCTGTTTGCGGGCCTGCTTGGCATGCTGGTGCTGGTGCTGTGGTTCGAGCTGCTGGCACTGCCGCGCACCGAAGCCCTGATGATGCTGGTCGCCGGGGGGCTGGTCCTCGGCCGCCTGGGCTGGCACCACCACGCGGGTGGCGCGATCGATCAGCACCTGCTGGTCCTGGTCGGCGGGCATTACTGGGCCGTCGGGGCACTGATCGTGGGGGCCTTCGTGATGCTCGACCGGCGCCGCGGCCTGCTGGCGGGCGCGGTGATCCTGCTGGTGTCGGCCGCGATCGCCGCCACCGGCGCCGGCCCCGAGATCCTGCGCGACGAGGCCTCCGCCGAGGCGCTGCTGTACCTCGTGCGCGTCCACGTGTTCCTGCTTCTGCTGCTCATCCTGGTCGCGGCCGTCGCCGGCCTGCGCGACCGCCTCCATCACGCCCTGGTGCGCGCCGAGATGCTGGACCACTGGGCACGCACCGACATGCTGACCGGGCTCGCCAACCGACGTGCGGCCGATGCCTTCCTGAATCGCGAAATCGCCAGCGCACGGCGCTACCAGCGCCCCCTCTCGGTGATGATCGCCGATATTGACCACTTCAAGCGGATCAACGATACCCATGGCCACAACGCAGGAGATGCAGTAATCCGGGAGGTCGCGCAGCGGTTCACCGCCGCGGCCCGCGAGGCCGACCTGGTTGCCCGCTGGGGCGGGGAGGAATTCCTGATCATCGCGCCGGAGACCGACCTGGACGAGGCCGTGCATCTTGCCGAACGCTACCGGACGGCACTGGCCGAGGCCGGGATCGACGGCATACGGGTTACCGCCACATTCGGAGTCACACGCTTTCACTCCGACGACACCCTCGACAGCCTGGTAGGACGCGCCGACCGCCTGCTCTACCGCGGCAAGGCGGAGGGACGCAATCGCGTGGTCGCGGATGAAGCTCCGCAAGCCGCCGCACCGCCGCACTGAGGCTCGACCGGTACATCGGCAAAGACGCGCGCGCCACTGCGATCAACCGGCGAACGTCCGGGGACGTTCCGGCAATCGCCCCGCCTCGACCAGACGCTCGATCCGCGCGAACACCTCGGCACGCCCGAACGGTCCCAGGCGGGGCCTGCCATGACAGGGAACAGAGTGCCGTGATCGCGAGGCGCGTAGCGCCGTGGCGATCTCCATGGGTGGCTGCGGGGCCCATTCTTTCGGGTCGCCGGCGGCACTGTCCAGTACCCCCCGATTGCCGCTGCAGCCAAACATGCGCATCATGCACGATGCCTTCAGAGGCACTCTCCGGATCGCTGAATGGAGTCAGGATCGCACATGCACATGTGGCCGCGTTACATCCCCCCTTCCGCCTCGAGCGACACCATGAACTGCACTCGGCGAGACAACCCGTGAACATCCTGGTAGTCGAGCACTCGAGGGTCTTCCGCGCCCTGTGGAGCCGCATGGTCGCCGGGGCCGGCGAACAGGCGGTCCTGGCGAGTTCGGGGGCGGAGGGTCTGCGTCAGCTCGAAGAGGTCGACGTGGACATGATCTGTGCGTCCCTTACCCTGCCGGACATGAACGGGGTCGAGTTCTGTCGCCAGGCACGGGCCATGCCGGCGGGCCGCGAACTGCCGCTGATCCTGCTCACATCCTCCCAGGACCACGATGTACGCCGCGAGGCCTTCGAGGCCGGGGCCACCGACGTGCACGGCAAGGCCAATATCCGTGAACTGTTTCATCAGACTGCGCGCTTCGGCCGCGAGATCGACCGGGGCCACGAGGGCCGGGTGCTGTACGTCGAAGACTCCCCGACGGTGGCCCGCGTCATGACCCGCATCCTCGAGCGCATGGGGCTCGAGGTGGTGCACTTCAAGAGTGCCGACGATGCACTCGCGCATTTTGAACCCGACACATTCGACCTCGTACTGAGCGATATCCTGGTCGAGGGCGAGATCAGCGGTATGGGGCTGATGAGCCGCCTGCGTCACCGCTATCCCGACAAGACCAGCCTGCCGATCGTCGCGATGTCCGGCCTGGACGACGAAAACCGTCGTGCCGAACTGTTTCGCCTCGGCATCAATGATTTTGTCACCAAGCCGGTCCTGGAAGACGAGGTCTGCGCCCGGATCGGCAACCTGCTGGCCAACAAGCGGCTGCTCCAGGAGGTCCAGAACCAGCGTCAGAAGCTCTATGACATGGCGATGATCGATCCGCTGACTGGACTGAGCAACCGCCACGTCCTGGACGACTACGTCGCCCGTCTGCTGGCCGAGGCCAATCGGCATGACCATCCGGTGAGCCTGATCCTGCTCGACCTCGACCACTTCAAGCAGGTCAACGACGACCACGGGCACCTGGTCGGCGACGAGGTGCTGGTCTGCATTGGGGATCTGCTGCGCAACACCGTGCGCAAGGAAGACGTCGCAGTCCGCTTTGGCGGCGAGGAACTGTTGCTGGTCCTGCCCCACTGCGACCAGTTCGACGCCTGCACCCGTGCTGAAGACCTGCGTCGGCAACTCGCCGCGCTCAACCCCGCGGGCCTGTCCATCACCGCCAGCTTTGGCGTCACCAGTCGACCACCAGGCCGCCAGGTCGAGATGAACGACCTGTTCCGGGTCGCCGACGAGGCCGTCTATCGCGCCAAGGCCAGCGGGCGCGACCGCGTGGTTTCGCTGTCTCTGGATGATGCCCCGTCGGAACCGGGCGCGGCTGGCGATCCCGCGACACGCTGAAGGTTCGCCCGGGCCCGATAGCGGTCGCGTGCCAGGCTTGCGCAGGCCAGAGGTGACGACTCAGGGTTGCAGCAACTGCTCGATCTCCGCGAACGACTGCGCCGGACCCTCCGGCGGAATCTCCACCCCCAGTTGCCGCCCGACCTGGGTTGCCGAGAACAGCCCACAGACCGTTTCGCCCTGCGCGCCGTGCGCAACGACCAGGGTATGCTGCCGCCCCGAGCGTTTCAGCGTCTGCAGGACATCGCCGACACGCGCCTGCTCGACCGCCGACAGCGCCAGGGCCTCGAGCTGTTCGCGCGGCGTCATCACATGCGCCACCTGGACCGCATGGCGCGGGATCCCCTCGGCCTGCGCCGCCTGCACCGGCTTCTCGCCGAGGATATCGCGTGCGGTCACCACGCCCTGGATCGCATCCTCCTCGTCCACCACCAGCAACAGCCGCACCCCCGCGTGGATCATGCTCGCCAGGGCGTCGTCGGCCAGCACCCGGGGCATCACCGTGCGCGCGGGCACCTGGCGCAGATCGGTCATCACGGTGCTGGCCGGGTCGTCGAGATCCACCCGGCGTACACCTTCCGCGTCGCTGCGCAGGATCGGGGTGCCCGCCGGGACCGGATGCATGGGGATCGCTGCAAATCGCTCGTTCATGATCGCCTCCTGAGGGTCCGGTACGGACCCGGGCCGCAAGCTGTCGACCCGGGTTTGTTGCCGTTTCCGATTTTGACCCCCGATACCCCCGTCTGTTCGACCACAGCCCGTCGAACACCGCCCGCGCTCCACCCGACCATTCGGTATGATCAGGGTCCCACACTCCCTTCAGGAGCCCCCATGCAAATCGGAACACCCGGCGCCCCTGGCGCCACCCGCCTGATGCTGCTGGGCGCCGGCGAACTGGGCAAGGAAGTCGCGATCGAGGCCCAGCGGCTCGGGCTCGAGGTCATCGCGGTGGATGCCTACGCCGGGGCACCCGCGATGCAGGTCGCGCACCGCGCACACGTGATCGACATGCTCGATGGTGCGGCGCTGACCGCTGTCGTGGAGCGCGAGGACCCGGCGTTGATCGTGCCCGAAGTCGAGGCCATTGCCACTGATGCCCTGGTGAAACTCGAGCAGCGCGGCTACCACGTGGTCCCCACCGCGCAGGCGACGCAACTGACCATGAACCGCGAAGGCATCCGCCGCCTGGCGGCCGAGGAACTGGGTCTGCCCACCTCGCCCTACCGCTTTGCCGAGGACGAGGCCGGCTATCTGGCCGCCGTCGAACAGATCGGCCTGCCCTGCGTGGTCAAGCCGGTCATGAGCTCCTCCGGCAAGGGCCAGAGCCTGGTCCGCACTCGCGACGATATCCCCGCCGCCTGGAGGTATTCCCAGCAGGGCGGACGCGCGGGTGCCGGCCGCGTGATCGTGGAGGGATTCGTCGACTTCGACTACGAGATCACCCTGCTCACGTTGCGCCACGCCGAGCACACCAGCTTCTGCGAGCCGATCGGGCACCGCCAGGAGGACGGCGACTATCGCGAATCCTGGCAACCGCATCCGATGAGCGAGGCCGCGCTGCGCCAGGCGCAGGACATCGCCCGCGCGATCACCACCCGCCTCGGGGGCCACGGCCTGTTCGGCGTCGAGCTGTTCGTGCGTGGCGACGAGGTGTTTTTCAGCGAGGTCTCGCCTCGCCCCCACGACACCGGGATGGTAACCCTGATCTCGCAGGAACTGTCCGAGTTCGCACTGCACCTGCGTGCCATCCTCGGACTGCCGGTCCCGACAATCCGCAATCTGGGCCCATCGGCCTCGGTCGCCCTGCTCGCGCAAGGCGACTCCTCCGATATCCGTTTCGGGGCTCTGGAACTGGCACTGCGCGAACCCGACACCCAGCTGCGCCTGTTTGGCAAGCCGGAGGTGCACGGTCGGCGCCGGCTGGGCGTCGCGCTGGCACGCGGCGCCAGCCTGGACGAGGCGCGGGCCCGGGCATTACGGGTCGCCGGGGACGTGCATATCGAGCTGCCCTGAGTCCCCGAAGGCCTTGCAACGGTGACGCCCGCACCAGTACGCACCCTGATCAGGGCCGACCCGGCTGCACCGGGGCTGCACAGACCTGGTTCCTCCCGGCGCGCTTGCCCTGATACAGCAGATCGTCGGCACGCTGCAACAGTACCGACGGTTCCAGTGGCCAACTGGTGTGTACCGCACAGACGCCGACGCTGACGGTCACCACACCCCGCTCGCTGGCCGCATGCGCAATCTTCAAGGCCTCGATACGTTCACGGATACGCTCGGCGACGACCTCCGCCCCTTCCAGGGTCGTATCGGGGAGGATGCAGGTGAACTCCTCCCCGCCATAGCGCGCCACGGTGTCGGCCGGCCGCTGGGTGGCGTCGCGCAGCACCCTGGCCACCTGCCGCAGGCAGTCATCCCCGCGCTGATGCCCGTAGGCATCGTTGAACGGCTTGAAGTGGTCGATATCGATCATCAGCAGCGCCAGCGAGCGTTTCCGGCGCGCCGCGCACTCGCGCTCCAGCGCGCTATCGAACTCGCGCCGGTTGGCCAGCCCGGTCAAGCCATCCACCCGCGCCTGGCGCGAGAGTTCCGCCTCTGCCTGCTTACGCGCGAAGGTTCCGGCCAGGATGTCGGCTGCCACCCGCAGCGTAGTGATCTGCTCGTCAGTCCAGGTACGTGGCCTGCCTACCGAGTCGTAACCAACGAACCCGAATACCTGCTGGTCACTGATCAGCGGAATCAGCAACAGTGACCGGATATCCTGTCTCCGGAACTCGTCCTGTTCCACCGCCGCCTCCGCAGGCAGCGCCTCGATATCCGGCTCATGGATCACCCGCCCCTCGCGGATCCGCGAGGTCACCCACGGATGAGCCTCCAGCGGAATGCCCTGCAGGCGTTGCCGATGCGGCTCGACGCCCTCCGCGCACCACTCATTCACGTTGTCCATCACGTGATGATCGCAGTCGAAGCGAAACACATAGGCGCGCCCAACCTCGAAAAACGATCCCAGGCGCTGCAGGGCATGCTGCACCACTCGATCCACCTCGTCGGAAACCAGGTTGATCAGCTCCGCCGAGATCTCCGCGATCATCTCCTGCAGGCGGTACTGCCGGCGGTGGCTTTCCTCCACCTTCCGGCGTTCGGTCACGTCCTGGGCGATCGCACTGGATCCCAGCGCTTCTCCATCCGACCCGAACAACTGCTGCGAGTACCAGGACAGCGTGCGGTACTCTCCGGCACGCGTCCGGATGGTGGTTTCGAAATCGGCCACGCCGTCGCCTTGTTCCAGAATCGCGGCCGCGCGCGCGAAGACCTCCTGGCGATAGGTCGCATCGGGATACAGCCACTCCCAGATCTCGGTGCCCCCCAGCACCTCGTCACGGGCGTAGCCACTGATCGCCTCGGCGGCCTTGTTCCAGAGCGTCACCCGGCCCGCGCGATCCAGGGTGTTAATCCAGACCGCCGCGTTGTCGATGATTCGCGAATAGAAGCGCTCGGTGTCATCCATCGCCCTTTGGTTCCTCCCTGCTGTCCGCCTGACGATGGCGCGTCCCCGCCCGGTGGTCCAATCGCTGACACTCCGGTGCGGACCTGAATCCCACGCTACTGCGGACTCCGAACGGCTTCAACATGGAGCCACGCACCGGCACTCAGCCGTCCTTCTTCTCGGGTCGCGAGGCATTCACCGCGCGCCGGAACGACCATTCACGAATGGCGCGGATCTGCTCGCCCATGGTGCGCGACAGCGGGACCGTGGCAATACAGTTGTTGATCACGTCACGCTGGTCGAATAGGCGTCCGTCACGATAGGCATCGATACGCGCGGATTTCACTGCCTGTTCGATCTCGGCGCCACTCCAGTCCTCGGTACTCGCCGCCAGATAATTCAGGTTGAAGGCCTCCGGATCGCCCCCGTTGCCGGCGATGTGGATCCGCAGGATCGCCTTGCGTTCTTCGGCGGTGGGGAGGTCGAGGAAGAAGAGCTGGTCAAAACGCCCCTTGCGCATCAGTTCTGCCGGCAGTTGCTGGATCCGGTTGGCAGTGGCAGCCACGAATACCTTGGACGATTTCTCCTGCAGCCAGGTAAGAAAGCTGGAGAAGATATTCACGTTGCCGCCACTGCCGTGCGCCTGCGTGTCGTAACCGAATGCGTTTTCCAGCTCGTCCACCCACAGCACCATCGGTGCAATCTCTTCCGCCATGCGGGTGGCGCGCGCGAAGGCATATTCCGGTGTGCCGAAGCTGCCCGACAGCACCAGACTCATGTCCAGCCTCACCAGCGGCAGGTGCCAGGCCGAGGCAATCGCCTTCGCCGCCATGCTCTTGCCGCAGCCACTCACCCCCATGAACAGGATCCCCGCAGGCAACGGCACCCCGTCGCGATAGGCCTGCTCGGAAAACAGCGCAGCCCGGGTTTGCACCCACTCCTTCAGGTTTTCCAGCCCGCCGATGTCATCCAGCGACGGCTGTGACGGGTAGAACTCCAGTACGCTCTCCTTGCGCAGGATCTGGGCCTTCTCCTCCTGCACCTCCGCCAGCATGGCGTCCTCCGGCAGGGGCTTGCCCCGAAACAGCCGTGCCGAGAGGTGCCCCACCTCGCTCAGCGACAGGCCGCGCATGCCGGCCGCGAGCCGGAACAACAGATCGCGCGGAACTTCGCTGGTCCCCTTCAGACGTTCGAGGTACGCGAGTACCTCCTCCTCGGAAGGCAGGTCCATCTCGACCAGGAAGATTTCCTTCTTCAGCGTCTCCGGCAGCTTGAGCAGAGGATGGCTGACAAACACCACATGCCCGCCGCCCTTCAGCTGGTAGTAAAGATCCCGCAGCGCGCGCACCAGCGCCGGGTCGCTGTCGAACCATTCCGGGAGGTCCTTCAGGAGATACAAACACGGCGGACCGCCGGACTCATTCGCAATCCTTGCGACCGCCGATCGCGGATCCAGGGTCGCGGTCTGTGGCGGATCATCTTCGCCGAAACCGTGGGTAGCCGACCAGACCCGGAGCCGATCCTCGGCCCCGAAGTAGGAGTGCGCCACCTGGGCCAGCAGGCGCTGCATGCGATCCTCGTCCCACCCGAGCAGGTAGTACACCGGATAGCGCGATCGCAGACCACGCAGGATCTTGCGAACCGTCGGATTCTGGGCAGCAGCCATTACGGGTCCTTGTCGCCGCGCGGATGCGGCCATTCATTGATGTCCTCCCATCAATGCATCCCGCCAGCCAAATGTCCATACCCGGCCCGCTCCCCTGCAACCAGGACCGCAATTCGCGGCCATGCGACAGGAGGCTTGATCGAACCCCGGGCCGCGCGTAATGTCTGATTGCAAAACCGCCCGGGACCCGTACATGTTTCGCAAACTCCGCCTGCAGCACGCCAGCCGCGACCATCAGTTCACGTTTTCGCTGCTGATGTTCGCAAGCGGGGTCGTCCTTGTCCTGCAGGGGCCGCAGGTGCAGGACTCCACGGCCGAGCTGCTGTCCAGTATCGAATACTCGAGCCCGACCCAGGTGATGGAAATGCGGCCGCAAAGCCCTCCGCCCTCGATCGAGGGTGACCAGGCGCTGACCGAGGAACCCGACGAGGCGCAAACCATCGCCATCCTCGACCGTGACGAGGCCCGAACCACGCGCCTGCGGGAACGGCCGCAGCGCCCGTCCGGCGGCGAGTAACCCTCCCCGCGCACCATCACCGCGAGGCGCGCGGCACCCCGACAACCTCCCCGGCCGGGACGAACGTCGGGGGTTGCGCCCGAAGGTTGCCACGGCCCCTGCGGGGCCTCGCAGTGATGCCCCCGAACACCAGACTCAGGATGCCTTCAGGGCATGCTGCTCGCGCAGATGCTCCAGCAGGCCATCGGCGGCGGCCTCCACCAGATCCATCACGTGGACAAAACCGTCCTCGCCGCCATAGTACGGGTCGGGGACTTCACGTTCCGCACGGTCCGCCGCGAACTCCGTAAACCGCCGCAACTGCGCGCGACCGTCCGGCGGACGGATTCGCTCCGCCGTACGATAGTTCGCCTCGTCCATGGTCAGGATGTAATCGAACGCATGGAAGTCCTCGGGCTCGAGTTGCCGCGCCCGCAAGTGGCCCAGGTCATAACCCCGACTGCTCGCTTCCTCGCGCGCCCGCGGATCCGGACGCGCCCCGACGTGATAACCCGCCGTACCGGCCGAATCCACCTCGATCAAATGCCCCAGCCCCTGTTCGCGCACCCGGGCCTCGAACACACCGTGGGCCATCGGCGAGCGACAGATATTGCCCAGACAGACCATCAGCACGCGTATCTTGCGCATGGCGTAGCGTGACCCTCGTTTGCATGGTGGCCAAGGATAACAAACCGGCCAGTACGACAGGCCGCCCGTCAGACCTGCAGACCGGACTCGGTGTATGCGATGCTGAGACCTAAACGGACGGTCACCGCCGTCTCACAACACGGGAGCCGCTGATGTCGGAATTCAATGGCCCGCGCTCCCCGGGGCTCTTTCCGGGAACCGGCGATGGCGGGCTGCGATCCTCCCGCCGCGAACTGCCTGTCCTGCAACCCGGCACCCGGCTCCAGGTGCGCGTGATCGGCATGCTCGCCGAACGCGGGATTCAGTTGCAACCACTCGCCTCCGCCACGACCGGCGCGACCAACGCCAGCGCCGGTTCGCCGCGGCCCGCCCCGATCCTCGTCGCGCAACTGGCGGGCTCGATCCCGGAAGCCCTGACTACCGCCACGGGGCGCATTGCGGACCGCCCGGTCATGGCCGAGATCGTGCGCACCCAACCGCAACTGGAAGTCCGTCTGCTTGCGCCCGACAGCGCACGCAACCCGCCAGGGGGAGCAGCACGCGGGCCGACCGCCACCCCACCGGGCCCAGCCCAGTGGCTTGCGCTCGAACTACGTCAGCAGTTGCCCGGCGCGCGGCCGCTGGGTACATCCCTGCAGGCCCTGCAGTCCGCCACAACCGGTGCGAGCAGTGGCACTCCCGCCGGCGCAGCTCCGGGCAATACCGGGCCCGCGGGCACCCTGCTGGATCTGTTGCCCCCTCCCGCCCAGCTCCTGCAAAGCGACGCGCTGCGCGGCCGAATTCTGCAATCGGGGATCTGGCTGGAGGCGATGCTGGGCCAGATCGCACACGGCGCCCCCCCACCCGCCGGCAACCCGAGCCTGGACCTCAAAGGCCAGTTGTTGCGCGCCGCCGAGCAGCTTCGCGTCGTGCCCGACCCGCGCGGCAGTTCCACGCCATCCGGCGCAGGCACAACCCTGCCGACGGGCACGGCGACCGGTCTGGGCGGGCTGATCGAGGGCATGATCAAGCGCATCACCACGTTGCAGCTGCAGTCCCTCCAGGCGACCGCCGGCGATGAGGACGGCCCGGTACGCTGGAGTTTCGAACTGCCGTTCCGCACCCACCAGGGGGTCGAATCCATCATTGGCCAGCTGCAACGCGAGCGTCACAACCCCACCGACCCGGAAAGCCACTGGTCCCTCGTCCTGAAATTCGATCTCCAGGAGCTGGGTCCGGTGCAGATCGCTCTGGGGTGGGTTCGGCAACGCCTGAGCGTGCATTTCATCGCGGAGGATCCGGGCACGGCCGAGCAGTTGCGCAGCGAAACCGCCTGGCTGCAGGAACGCCTGGCCGCGCGCGACCTGAGCGTGGCCTCCATGTCCGTACGCGAGGGGACAGTCGATCCAGAGCCCGATCCGCCGGCCACCGCACCTCACGGGATGCTCGATGAACGCGCCTGAGGAGCAGCCATGACCACCGGGAAACGTCGCACCAACGACCACCGCACGACGCTCACAGGCCCTCCCGGCAACGACCAACCGCAGGCGGTTGCGCTGGAGTGGGACCGGCAACGGGCCCCCAGAATCACCGCCAGCGGAAGCGGTCTGACCGCGGAACAGATCCTGCGCATCGCCGAGGAGAACGATATCCCGCTGCACCAGGACCCGGGACTGACCGAGGCGCTTGCCCAGATCCCGATCGGCGACGAGATCCCCGAGCAGCTCTATGTCGCGGTCGCGGAGGTGCTGGCATTCGTGTTTATGCTTGCCGGCATCACCCCGGAGGACCACAGGCGCAACACGGAATAGCGTACCGATTCGCGGCCGAGCGCGGAACAAGCGGGCGCTCTCCCGTACGCGCAACCGATCGGCCCCACACCCATCCCTCGCCGGCATACCGATCGCGATCCCGCAGACTGCGGGCAGGAAGGCCGGGGCTCAGGGAAATACTGATCAATGTACACGTTCGCGCTCGAGTCGCTTTTGCGTGCGAACAAGGCGCGGTGACTGCCGTGCAGTCACTCTGCTACAGGTGAGCCGCAACGCCGTGCGCGCGCCCGTTTTCGTCAACAACGGGCGGCCGATCCCCTTCATTCAATAACTTGTGGGGGTTGGCGCCCCAGGTTCCCCGATCCTGCGTTGCGCCCCGAATCCATAAAAAACGGGCGGGTAGCACCACTACCCGCTGCACGATGCGCCTTGTCTCGGAAAACCCGGGGCACCAACGCGAGCGTGTACATTGATCAGTGTTTCCCTCAGCGGCTCCCGCCGTGCGGTCCGGTGGCGCTGCCCGGGCCATGCAGGGTAAACAGCAGGTCGAGCTCGGTCTGACTCAGGCCGCACAGACGCCGCACCTCCTCGCGTCCCTGGCCTTCGCGAATCAGGCGAATCGCCTGCTCGTAGGCCCCGTCATCACCGCCACGCGCGCGCAGCTCGCTGTGCTCGTCATGCAGGCGTTCCAGCGCACGCTGCACCGAGGCTTGTGCCTGACTGTGATTCACCACCCCCTCCGACAGGGCCTTCATCGCTCCCTGCAGGGCCATCACCGAGGTCGCCTGGCGCTGATAGTCCTGGCGCAGTGCCGACAACTGCCGGCGCAGCAGGATCACCAGGGCGAAGGCAAAACCCGCGACCAGGCTCGCCACCAGGGCAATCAATGCGGCAATCCAGACCAGCAATCCCTCTCCCATCACTCGCGGCTCCCGGCTGTTCGGGCACGATTGTCGCGCGAACCCTGTCACCTTGACCAGCCGCACGGCCAGATACCGCAAACTGGCCATCAGTCGGATCCGGGACGAATCCGCTCGCGTGCGGCAGAGCGAGTCCCTTTTTCCGTCCTACTTTCCCGCCTGCGACGAACGCCCGGACCCGACAGACTGCCGGGGGAACACCGACCAATGCACCGCCCTGTGTCGCCCGGGACGGACGCCCTCAGGCGTAGTCATCGATCAAGCCCTCCCTGCGCCGCTGCCGCTCTTCCTGACGCGGGGGCCGCTGCTGAGCGGGCTTCACCGCCGGCCGCAGCAAAGGGTCGCGATCGTGATCGTCGCTGAGGGCACGACCGCGAACACTGGTATGCACCGGTCTGACCGGGCGGTCCGGCCGAATCTCGTCCACCATCGGGGTCACCTCCCGTGCGGAGATCCGCACCACGGGGATACTGGCTTTGACCCCGGCTGTACGGCCCGGAGTTCCCCGGTTACTACAACTCGCGCAATTGCGCCCACTCTTCGTCGGACAGCAGCTTGTTCAGATCGACCAGGATGGTCAGCCCGGCGTCCGTACTGGTTACACCCTGGATGAACCGACTGCTGTCGTCGTTACCGACCTCCGGGGCTGGCTCCACGGTATCCGGCGAAATCCGGACGACCTCGGATACCGAATCGACCAGGATACCGACATTCTGGTTGTCAACATCGATAATCACGATCCGCGAGGCCTCGTCGGGCTCGCGGTCCTCCAGTCCCATGCGGCGCCGCGCGTCGATCACGGTGACCACATTGCCCCGCAGGTTGATGATCCCGAGGATGTAGTCGGGTACCCCCGGTACCGGGGCGATCTCGGTCACCTTCAGCACCTCCTGAACCTGGAGGACGTCGATCGCATACGTCTCGTCCGCGAGGCTGAAGGTCACGTACGGGGCGGAATCCGCCTTTGCCAGGGCTTCTACGTCTTGTGCGCTCATGTCATCCTCGTCGATCTTGCATTCCCGTGCCTGCGGACGCCTCGCCGCGAGCCTGTAGCCGGGTTATCGGCCGGACTCCTCCGGGCTTGAATCGAGGCCCCCGGCCACCTGCCAGTCTCCCGCGTCCAGGGTCCGGTCCAGGGCCCCCAGGTCCAGCAGGGTCGCCATGTTCTCGCGCTCCACGCCAGCCAGCCATGGCAGCCGCCGGCGCCGACTGCGCCAACGCAGGGCGTCCGGCTCGATCACGCGGGTGCCATGTACCGCCCGGCACGCCAGAGCAAATCGCGATCCCGCCAGAAACACCACCTGGCGAGCGGTATCGGGCTCGTAGTCGCGATCCTCCGGGGTCACGATCGCGGCCAGGTCCACCAGCTGCACCCGACCCTGCTTCGAATCCGCGATCCCCAGGTACCAGGAAGAATGATTCGGGGTGGGCCGAACCTCCAGGCTGTCCAGCGGAGCCACGCCGCCCAGCGCCGTCAGCGGGGCCAGCAGGGTCAGATTTCCGGCCTCGATCACCAATGCCGAGAACCGCTCTCGGGGACGCGGAAACTCTGCCTCTGTCGGCGGCGGTGACGGCGCATTCGGCGGCGCCTGAACCGGCTCCACAGGGGCCGCCTCCGGCGCCACCGGGGCAGGTTCGAGCAGGTTCTCACGCAGCAGATGGGCGGGCACCGGCTCCGCCAGCGGCGCCGGATCTTCTTCCAGCAGGCTGCCGAAATAGTCCGGCAGCGCCTCGGGTTCGGCCTTCAGTGCCGCCGTATTCGAGCGTAATCGATTCATCCTCGTTGCCTCCGGCCATGGGGCTCGGACAGACGCCCGCCAATCGACTCCAGCAGGTCCGAGTAGGCCAGCACCCCGCGCGCGTCCGGGATCATGAAGCAAAGCGGCTGACCGGCACTGGAGGCGTCGCGGAACTTGGTATCCACCGGGATCACCCCGGGCCAGACATCCTCGCCGTAGAGCCGGCGCAGCTCGGCCAGCGCCTCGTGGGCCGCTTTGGTGCGCCGATCGAACAGGGTCGGAATGATGCGGTACTTGAGTTCCGACTTGCGCGACTTCTGCACCATCTTCAGGGTGTTGATCATGCGCTCGAGCCCCTTCAGCGCCAGAAACTCCGTTTGCACCGGGACCAGCAGTTCGTCACAGGAGGCCAGTGCATTGACCATCAATACACCCAGCATCGGCGGGCAGTCCATCAGCACGTAATCGTACTGATCGGCGACCTGTTCCAGGGCCTGGCGAAGCACCAGCCCCATCCCGGAGCGCGTCCCCAGCTGCCGGTCCAGCGTCGCCAGGGCAGTGCTCGCCGTCAACAGGTCCAGTCCGGGGAATCGCGTTTCGCGGATCAGTCCGCGCGGGTCCGGACGCTCGCCCTCCGCGCACTGGCTGAACAACTCGTACACGCCACGGGTCGCGGTCTCCGGGTCATGCCCGAAATAGGCGGTCAGGGAACCGTGCGGATCCACATCCACCAGCAACACGCGCTGTTCCGGGCCGGACAGCAATCCACCCAGGGTCACAGTGGTCGTGGTCTTGCCGACCCCGCCCTTCTGGTTCGCGACTGCCCATGTCTTCATGGTGTTTCTCCATCACCCTCGATCGAGAGCGGCAAGTCCTCGCGCAGCCGTTCCGGTTCCTGCGCATCCTCGGCGCGCGGCCGCGGCCCCGGCAGGACCACGATAGCCACCCGCCGGTTTTCGGCGCGGCCCTCCGGTGTCGCATTGTCCGCGATCGGCCGGTGCTCGCCATACCCGAGCGCCACCAGACTGCCCGGGTCCACCCCGTTCTGCTCGAAAACGCTTACCACCGCAGCCGCACGGCCCGACGAGAGCTCCCAGTTGGAAGGATAGACCGGTGTCTGAATCGGTACATTGTCGGTGTGGCCCTCCACATGGATCCGGGACACCCGCGACCCCAGGATTTCCGCCACATCCTCAAGCAGGCCCACGGCCTCCGGGTTCAGCGTGGCGGAACCGCTGGGAAACAGCAAGCGGCTGGTAATCTCGATCTCCAGCCAGTAGGCCTCGCGGCTCACCCGCAGGTCGCCGTCCTCGATCAACGGGGCCATCGCCGACTCGATCTCCTCGGCCATCTCCGCGATCTCGTCGAGGATGCGTTCCATGCCCTGTTCCTCGACCGAGTCCTCGATCATCCCGCCCAGGGCCATGTCCATGGGACGAGCCCCCTCCTCCACGATCCCGGGCTGGATCTCGATCGGCACCAGGGCGCGCAGATCCTCGAGCGGACGCTCTCGGGCCATCGTGGGGTCGCCAACCTGGATCGGGTCGGTATGGACCGGTGACCGGAAGGCATCCACCAGCGAGTTCGAGAGCACCCGGTACTTGCCGTCATCCACCGAGGACATCGCGTACATCACCACGAAGAAGGCGAGCAACAACGTGACCAGATCCCCGTAGGGGATCGCCCACGCTTCGTGGTTGCCTTCCTCTTCGACGTGTCGACGTCGCGCCATGCCACCTCACTCGTGGACAAAGCCACTCAGCTTGCTTTCGATGTTGCGCGGATTCTCGCCTTCGGCAATGGCGATCAGACCCTCCATCAGCATCTGCTGGTACTGGGAACGTTTCTGGATCGTCGATTTCAGTTTGTTGGCGACCGGCAGGAACAGCAGGTTGGCGGACGCGATCCCGTAGATCGTGGCCACGAAGGCGGCCGCAATACCGGCTCCCAGCTTGCTCGGATCGGCGAGGTTCTGCATCACCGCCATCAGCCCCATGACCGCGCCCACGATTCCAAGCGTCGGGGCATAGATCCCCATGCTTTCGAAGACCTTCGCACCCTGGATATCGAAGTGTTCCCGATTCTCCAGATCCGTTTCCAGGATCTGGCGGATGGTCTGGGGTTCACTCCCGTCCACCAGCAATTGCAGGCCCTTGCGCGCAAAGTCGTCCGGCTCTTCCTCGGCCAGTGTCTCAAGACCCAGCAGGCCCTCCTTGCGCGCCACGTTCGACCATTCGACGATGCGCTCCACCATGGCTGCGTTGTCAATCGCCGGCGGCTTGAAGGCCCAGCGCAGTATGCGCATCCCGTGCATGAACACGCTCATGCGCGCCTGCACCAGCGCGGCACCCAGCGTACCCAGTACCACGATCACGAATGCAGCCCCGTTCCACAGCGCACCCAGACCACTGCCCTTCGCAATGCTGCCGCCCAGCACCGCTATCAGCCCCAGCGTAATCCCGATGAGGCTGAGGAAATCCATTCAGCAAAACCCCTTCACCAGGGCCGGACCGACTTCCTGAAGCGGATAGATCTGGTCGGTCAGTCCCGCTTCCGCCACTGCCGCGGGCATCCCGTACACCACCGAGGTGGCCGCATCCTGCGCCCAGACCTGGGCACCCGCCGCCTTCAGCGCCCGGGCACCGTCGCGTCCGTCGGCACCCATGCCGGTCAGCACCACCGCCAGCACCTGCCCGCGCATCGCCTCCACTGCAGAGGAAAACGCCGCATCCACGCTCGGCTTGTAGATGGTCCCGGACGGACTCTCGGAGATCCGGACGCGGGTCTGACTTCCGCGTTCCAGCGTCGTCTGCATCCCGCCGGGGGCCAGCAGTGCTATCCCGGGGCGCAACACGTCGCCGTCCGCGGCCTGCTTCACCCGGATCTGGCACATACTGTCGAGGCGTTCGGCGAACGCCGGGGTAAAGCTGGCCGGCATGTGCTGCACCAGCAGAAGCGGCAGCGGAAAACTGGCCGGCAGGCACTTCAGCACCTCCTGCAGCGCGACGGGCCCACCGGTGGAAGTACCGATCAGCACTGCCCGCAGTGACCGTAGCGGGGTCGTGCCGACCGCGGGTGGCGGCGGTGCATGTTGCACCGCCTTCCGGTCCGCCTCCGCACGGCGTTCGGAGGGCTTCGCTTCGGCCGCCGGGGCATGCTCGCCCGGCGCACTGGCCGAACGCGCACGACTGCGCGACAGGCTCCGGACACGGCGCCGCAGAAGCATGCGTGCACTGTCCTCGTCGCCCGCCATGTCGCTGAAGCGCTTGGGCAGAAAGTCCACCGCGCCGGCTTCCAGGGCGTCAAGGGTCGCCTGCGCGCCCTCGGTGGTCAGGCTGGAGAACATCAGGATCGGCCGTGGATTCTCGGCCATGATCCGGCGCACCGCGGTGATGCCGTCCATCACTGGCATCTCGATGTCCATGGTCACCACATCGGGGTCCAGCTCGCGCACCGCCTGGATGGCCTGTTCGCCGTTCTCGGCGGTCCCGACGACCTCGATACCGGCATCCGCGTTCAGGAGTTCCGCGATCCGACGTCGGAAAAAACCCGAATCGTCGACAACCAGAACCTTTACCGGCATCCTCAACCCTCGCTTGGCCGTGTGGCACGGACCTGCCGCCCGCCCATCTGCAATTGACGCGTCAACAGGGTCACCAGATCCGAGACGTCCAGGATCAGCGCAATGCCGCCATCCCCGGTAATCGTCGCTCCGGCGAGCCCCTTGACCCCCTGAAGGTTCTGACCCAGTGGCTTGATGACCACTTCTTCCTGACCCACCAGGCCGTCGACGACCAGGCCCACCTTGCGGTCGGCGGTATGAACGACGACCACATGGGCCTCCTTGCGCGCTTCGGGGACGTGGCCGGGCTTCAGCCAGCGCAGCAGATAGTGGATCGGCAATGCCTGGTTGCGCACCACGATCACTTCCTGTTCATCCACGTAATGGGTCTTGGTGAGGTCCAGATCCAGGATCTCCGAAACCGCTGCCAGCGGGATCGCAAAGCGGCGCCCGTCCAGGATCACCATCAACGCCGGGAGGATCGCCAGCGTCAGCGGCAGCTTCACCCGCAGGGTGGTCCCCACACCGATCTCGGAATCGATGTCGACGGTCCCGTTGAGCTGGGAGATCTTGGTCTTCACGACATCCATCCCGACGCCACGGCCGGAAACGTCGGAGATCTCCGTCTTGGTCGAGAATCCGGCCATAAAGATCACGTTGAAGGCCTCGCGATCGGTCATGCGCTCGGCCATGGCCGGCTCCATCAGGCCCTTTTCCACCGCCTTGCGCCGCAGCGCCTGCGGGTCCATGCCACCGCCATCGTCCTTGATCACCAGGGCGATGTGATCACCCTCCTGTGCCGCGCCCAGCACCACCGTGCCCTTGCGCGGCTTGCCCGCCGCCTCGCGCACATCCGGCATCTCGATCCCGTGATCCACCGCATTGCGAACCAGGTGGACCAGCGGGTCGGACAGTGCCTCGACCAGATTCTTGTCGAGGTCGGTGTCCTCGCCGAAGATCTCCAGCTCGATCTCCTTGCCCAGGTTGCGCGACAAGTCCCGGATCACGCGCGGGAACCGGTTGAACACCTTTTTCACCGGCTGCATCCGGGTCTTCATCACCGAGGTCTGCAGATCCGACGTCACCAGCGCCAGGGAACTGATGGCTTTGCCCAGTTCATCGTCGACGTTCTGCGAGCGCAGCATGCTCAGGCGGTTGCGTACCAGGACCAGTTCACCGACCAGGTTCATGATCTCGTCCAGGCGCTCGGTATCCACACGCACCGAGGTCTCGCCCTGCGGCGCCGCGCGCTGGGCACCGTCGCCACCCGCCGCGCCGCCGCCGGCGCGCGCACCGTCACCGGCCCCGCCGCCCGCGGCCGGGGCCGGTGCCGCGCGAGCGGACGCGGTTGCCTTCTCCGGCTCGGCAGGCGCCGGTTCCGCCGGCGCCTCGCCGGCCGCGGCGGCATCCCCGGAACTGCCCGCGCCGCTGGGCGGCACAGCGCCGGTAGCGGCGGGCCCTGCCCCCTTCGCCTGCAACTCGTCAAGCAGGTTCTCGAACTCGTCGTCGGTGATTAGATCGTCACCGCTGCCCTGGGCGGCGTCCGCGCCGGTATCCCCCGTATCCGCCGAATCGGCATCCCCCGAATCGGTATCCGCCGAATCGGTATCCCCTGTCACCGGGGCAGGCGCCGCATCCCCGTGCAGGGTATCCAGCAGAGCCTCGAATTCGTCGTCGGTGATCTCGTCATCTGCACCGACCCGGTCGCCGGCGCCCTCCTTCACTTCGGGTTCGGGGGGTTCGGGCGCTGGTGCCTCCGGCTCCGGCTCCGGTTCAGGCTCCGGGGATGGCGCGGCCTCCGCCGAGACCTCCTCGTTGTTGGCCATGCGCCGCAGATTCTCGACCAGATCGGCCTCGGCCGGTGTCGGATCCACGCCGGAACGCAGGTCTCCGAACATCACGTTCAGCGTGTCCAGCACGCGCAGCATGGTATCCATCAGGTGGCCATCCACCCGGCGTTCGCCATTGCGCAGCAGGTTGAAGACGTCCTCGGCGTGATGACAGACCGTCACCAGCGGGTCAAGGCTCAGGAAGCCGGCCCCGCCCTTGATGGTATGAAAGCTGCGGAAAACCGCGTTCAGCAGATCACGGTCGTCCGGGTTCTGCTCCAGGTCGATCAACTGTTCGTTGAGCCCTTCGAGCAGTTCTCCGGCCTCGATCAGGAAGTCCTGGAGGATTTCGTCGTTGGGGTCGATGGCCATTCGGTCTCTCCATTCCGGTGACGCTTGATTCCGGTGACGCTTGCCGTTCGGTCTCGGGGTGCGTATCTAGAAGCCCAGGCTGGACAGCAGATCATCCACCTCGTCCTGACCTTGAACGACCTCGGCCGCGGAATCTTGAGTCTTCGGCACGCTGGGACCATGCCCGCGACGATCGGCCTCCTGCGCCTCCTCGGCCGAGCTGACGCCCTCCGCCACTTCCATGACCTCCATCCGGCCACTCGACAGCCGGATCAGGCTGACCAGGCTTTCCTCCAGGTCGGTCACCAGCTGGATCACCCGGCGAATCACCTGCCCGGTAATATCCTGATAGCTCTGTGCCATCAGGACTTCCGAGAGCAGCCGGCGCAACTCTTCGGTGTCCTCGCCGGCGCGTGCAAAGAACCCGTCCAGCTCGCGTGCGAAGTCGCGGAATTCCTCCACCGACAGCTGGCGGTTGCGGAACCGGGTCCACTGCGTGGTCAGGGCCCCGGCCTGCTTGCTGAATTCCTCGGCGATCGGAAGACTGGATTCGATCGCGTTCAGGGTGTCGTGGGCTGCCTTTTCGGTCATAGTCACCACATAGTGGAGGCGTTCCTTCGCGTCCGGGATCTCGGCCTGGGTCAGTTCCACCAGCCGCGAATCGCCGCGGAAGCTCTGCAGTGCCTCATGCAGGTCGCGGGTCAGCTTGCCAACCTCCTCGAACAGCTCGCGTTCGTATGGCAACGACAATTGCTGCACCAGCCCGCGGGCCGTGACGTCGTCGCCCGCCTCCAGGCTCGCGACCAGCTCGCGGGCCAGATCCAGCTGGCCCTGTGTCGGCGGATATTCCTGTTCAGTCATTTGCAGCCTCTCGATGCCCGCTGTCCTCGCGCCCCGGACGGACGGCGGCCGGTTGCCGCAGCAACCGGCTGCCCCCGCGCCCGTCCCGTTTCCGGCATTCAGCCCTGCGCTTCAATACGTTCGAAGATCTTTTCGATCTTCTCTCTCAGCGTCTCGGCCGTAAAAGGCTTCACCACGTATCCGTTTACGCCAGCTTCCGCCGCCTCGACGATCTGATCCCGTTTCGCCTCAGCCGTCACCATCAGCACCGGCAGGGTCTTGAGCTTGTCGTCCGCACGCACCGCCTTGAGCAGATCGATGCCGGGCATGTTCGGCATGTTCCAGTCGGTAATCAGGAAGTCGAAATCTCCATTCTGCAGCATCGGCAGCGCCGTACTGCCGTCATCGGCTTCCTGAGTATTGTTGAAGCCGAGGTCCCGCAGAAGATTCTTGATGATGCGCCGCATCGTGGAAAAGTCGTCCACGATGAGGATTTTCATTCCCTTGTCCACGCTAAACTCCGGGGTCGATGGTATGTCTAGAATAACTGCAAAGCAGTCCCGTCTTCGAGCCACGAGCCCATGCGGGCGCGCAGGCGGATCACCGCCTGACTGCGTATCTGGCTGACGCGCGACTCGGTCACGCCGAGCACCGCGCCAATCTCGCGCAGGTTCAATTCCTCGATGTAGTACAACGAGAGGACCAGACGCTCGCGTTCCGGCAGATCGCCCAGCGCCGTGGCCAGTTCTTCGCGGAACTCGCCGGCCTCCATCTGGCCGGCCGGCGATACCTCCTGGCCCTCGATGATCCGGTCCGCGTCCCCGCCTTCCCCGCCCAGGTCGTCCAGGGCAAACAAATGGGCACCGGCGTGATCCTGCAGCATTTCGTAATACTGATCGATGGAGACACCGAGTGCCTCCGCCACCTCGCTGCCGCGCGCTGCCCGGCCCTCGCGTGCCTCCACTGTCTGGATCGCCTCGGCGATCCTGCGGCTGTTGCGATGCACCGAGCGCGGAGTCCAGTCGGAACGTCGCAGTTCATCGATCATCGCGCCCCGGATACGGATCCCGGCATAGGTGGCAAAGGTCGCGCCCTGCCCCCCTTCGAACTGCCGCGCGGCCTCCAGCAGGCCGATCATGCCGGCCTGAACCAGATCGTCGACCTGCACCGAGGAGGGCAGGCGCGCCATCAGATGATGCGCGATGCGATGTACCAGCTCCACATGGTCGGCGATCAGCTGCTCGTGGCCGCCGGCCGCGGCCTGGTACCCGGAAAGTCGATTGCGCGGTGTCATCATGCACTCCGCAGCATGCGTTCGACGAAAAAGCCCACGCCGCCGTGGGCCTGGCCACCCACCGGCCAGCGATCCACCGCGCGCGCGAGCTCCGTGAATGCCTTGCCCGCCGGACTGCCGGGATACTCCCCCACCACCGGCGCACGTTTCTGTACCGCCTTGCGCAAATGCTCGTCCAGCGGCACGAAGCCGACCAGATCCAGCACCACCTCGGGCAGATAGTTCGCGCACACGGTTCTCAGCTTCTTGAGCACGCGATCGGCACCGGTGCGATCGGCGACCATGTTGGCTACCAGCCGGAAACGGTGCATGCCATGATCCCGGTTCAGCACCTTGATCAGGGCATAGGCATCGGTAATCGAGGCCGGCTCGTCACACACCACCACCAGCGTTTCCTGCACCGCCTGGCAGAAGGTCGTCACCGACTCCTGAACCCCGGCGGCGGTGTCCACGACCAGCACATCCAGCGGCCGCGAATAGGCACTGAAGGCATGGATCAGGCCGGTATGCTCGGCCGGCGTCAGATTGGCCATGGTCGCGATCCCGGAAGCGGAGGGTACTACCTGTACCCCCTCCGGCCCCTCGACAAGAATGTCTTCCAGACCGTCAACGGCTCCGCTGACCAGGTCATGCAGGGTCCGTTCCGGGCGCAGCCCCAGCAACACATCGACGTTGGCCAGCCCCAGGTCGGCATCGAACAGCATCACCTCGCGCCCCAGCCGCGCCAGGGCCACCGAGAGGTTCACCGAGACATTGGTCTTGCCGACCCCCCCCTTGCCGGAGGCGACCGCAATGACCTTCAGCGGTTTGTTAGTGCGTGGCATAGCGTCCCTTTCCGACCGGCCGAATCATTTCCAGGGCGGCATTGTCGCCGTGCTGCCCCGTTCCCGGAACCATACGACCTGCGGCCGTCGCGCGCGACCCCTGGCTCCGCGTCCCGCGCGCCTCCTGGCCGGCCTCGACTGGCGGACTCGTGTGCTCCTGCAGTGCCAGTCGTGTCAAATAACCCGTATCGACCCGGTGAAAATCCTCTGCGATCCGCTGCCCGTCGCTGACAAAGGTCAGCCCCAGATGCTGGTCGAGCAACACCGAGAGCGTCTCGCCCAGCTGTTCGCTCTCGTCCAGCTTGGTCAGGACCAGTGCCGCCGGATCGGTCGCCCGAAAAGCGTCCAGTACCCGCCGCATCGCCATGCCCTGGGTCGCGGCCGAGACCACCAGCCAGGCCTCGGCGCGAGTCCCCTCGGGCATGCCCTGAAACAGCGGCTCGTCGGTGACCGCCCGCGGGGCTTGCCCGGCGGTATCCACCAGGATCAGATGTCCGGTCTCGGCGCGTGCCGCCAGCTCGCGCAGTTCGCGCCGATGATTCACTACCCGGAGCTGGGTACCCGCCATCTGTGCAAATGCCTGCAACTGCCGGGTCGCACCGATCCGCTGACTGTCCAGGGTCACCAAGGTTACCGAATCGGCCCCCATGCGCCGGATCTGACGCAGCGCGATCCGTGCCAGGGTAGTGGTCTTGCCGACCCCGGTCGGACCGACCATGGCGAGCAGACCGCCCTCGTCCAGAATCGACGGGGTCGCGGTCGCAATCGCCCCGGACAGCCGCGCGCGCAGTCGATCCCAGGCCTGCTCCGGCGTGTTGTCGTCGAAGATACTGCCGGCCAGGCTGCGTGCCAGGGCCTCGCTGAACCCGCAATCCACCAGACGCGCCTTGCATTCGGCCGCCAGCGGATGCCGCGCCGCCCAGCGCGCGGCCTCGTTGTCCGCATGCTGGCGAGTCAGCAGGCTGCGCAGATCCCGCAGTTCCTGGCGCATCGCGCCGATCTCCGGATCCGTCGGCCAGGCTGTACTGCTGGCGGCCGGGGCCCGATCGCGGAGGCCGGCTTCCATGACGGCCTCCTGATGGCGGGTTTCCTCGCCCGGGCTGCCATCCTCGAGCGCGGCCACGACCTCGAGCATGCCGTCCACCCGGCGACTGGAAAGAATTACCGCATCCTCTCCCTGCTGTTCGCGCACCTGGCGCATGGCATCAC
Source organism: Pseudomonadota bacterium (assembly GCA_051747025.1). GTDB lineage: Bacteria > Pseudomonadota > Gammaproteobacteria > Ectothiorhodospirales > Ectothiorhodospiraceae > Thioalkalivibrio. The sequence goes on along the minus strand of JBNJFQ010000016.1, from coordinate 23,106 downwards.
GCATGTCACGGGCCCGATATCGTCTGACATTCATCGTTTCGTCTCCTGTCCCACTTGCCGGGGGCATACCCTCAGGCGGAGGTCCTGGCCGTGTCGTCCTGGCCCACCGTCGCCACCACGCGGATCCGGCGGTTGTCCGGGATCTCGGTGAACGCAAGCACGGTCAGGTTGCGTACCGCCCCGCGCAGCCAGCCGGCGACCCAGGACCGAATCTCCGGCGCCACCACCAGGATCGCGGGTTGTCCCGCCATCTCCTGGCGCCGGGCGGCATCGGCCACCGACCGCTGCAGGCGCTCCGCCAGGCCCGGCTCGAGTCCGACGGCGTCGCCATTGCTGCCCTGCAGGGACTTATGCAAAAGCTGTTCCAAGGAGGGGTCCAGGGCGATCAAAGGCAGCTCATCCTCCGGTCCGATCAGGTCCTGGACGATCGAGCGGGACAGCGCAACACGTACCGCAGCGGTCAAAGTGCCGGGATCCTGGCTCTTCACACCCTCCTCCGCCAGAGTTTCGGCGATCGTCCGCAGGTCACGGATCGAGACCTGCTCGGCCAGCAGGTTTTGCAGGACCTTCAGGATGACCGACAGCGACAGGGTCTTCGGCATGAGGTTCTCGACCAGTTTCGGCGAATGCTGCGCCAGCTGGTCGAGCAGGTGCTGCGCCTCTTCGTGTCCGATCAGCCGATGGGCATTTTCACGGAACACCTGGGACAGATGGGTGGCAATGACCGTCGAGCAGTCCACCACTGTGTAACCCGCCCCCTGCGCCTGGTCGCGGTCGGCCGGGTCGATCCAGAGGGCATCCAGGTTGAAGGTGGGGTCCTTGGTCGGGGTGCCGGGCACGGTGCCGAACACCTCGCCCGGATTGATCGCCAGCTCGCGATCCGGGAACACCTCGGCCTCCGCCATGGTCACCCCGAGCAGGCTGATCCGATAGGTATTCGGGCCCAGTTCGAGATTGTCGCGGATATGCACCGGCTGCAGCAGGAACCCGAGCTCCTGCGACAGTTTGCGGCGCACGCCCTTGATCCGGCCCATCAGCTGGCCGTCCTGGGTGCGATCCACCAGCGGAATCAGGCGATATCCCACTTCCAGCGACACCAGGTCCACCGGCGGGACATCGTCCCAGGTAAGCTCGCGGTTCTCGCCGCTTGGCGCAGCCTCTTCCTCCGGCAGGCGTTCGATCTCGGCAGCCGCTTCCTCCTCCGCGCTGCGCCGTGACATCAGGTAGGCATTGCCGACGATGATACCGGCCAGGCTCAGGAATACCGTATTCGGCATGCCCGGCACCAGGCCCAGGGCCGCGATCACCCCGCCGGCCACGTACAGCACCCGGGGCCGCGAGAACATCTGCCCGAATACCTGCTGCCCCATATCCTGGGTGGAAGACACGCGCGTCACGATGATCGCGGTCGCCGAGGACAACACCAGCGACGGGATCTGTGCGACCAGCCCATCGCCGATCGTCAACAGGACATAGTTGGTAGCGGCGTCGCCCAGCGACATGCCGTGCTGCACCATGCCGATGACGAGCCCGCCAATGATGTTCACGAACAGGATCAGGATCCCGGCAATCGCGTCGCCGCGCACAAACTTCGAGGCACCGTCCATGGAGCCGTAGAAATCCGCCTCCTGCGCGATCTCGTCACGCCGCCGGCGCGCCTCTTCCTGGGTCAGCAGACCGGCATTCAGGTCGGCGTCGATCGCCATCTGCTTGCCGGGCATCGAGTCGAGGGTAAAGCGTGCGCTGACCTCGGAAACGCGCCCCGCCCCCTTGGTGACCACCACGAAGTTGATGATGATCAGGATCGCGAACACCACCAGACCCACGGCGTAGTTGCCGCCCACCACAAAGTCGCCGAACGCCTGGATCACCTGGCCGGCAGCCTCGGTGCCGGTATGTCCCTCGAGCAGAATGACCCGGGTGGAGGCGACATTGAGCGCCAGACGCAGCAGCGTAGCCACCAGCAACACGGTGGGAAACACCGCGAACTCCAGCGGACGCGGCGTATACACCGCCACCATGATAACCACCAGCGAGAGCGCAATGTTGAAGGTGAACAGCACGTCCAGCGCGATGGGCGGCAGTGGCAGCACCATCATCGAGAGCATCGCGATCAGCAGGATCGGGGCCCCCAGGCCCAGCTTTCCGGCCGTTCCCAGTCGATCAAGGAAGCTCATGCGTCGGGCCTCCTCCTGGCGCGCTGTTGAGCCGGGTCGAGGTAGTCCTCGGGCACCGGCAGATCACCCGGCATCTCGACTTCCTGATCGGCACGCTTGAGCTGGTAGACGTAGGCGAGAATGCGCGCGACGGCGACGAACAGGCCGTTGGGGATTTCCTGATTCAGGTCCGTGGTGAAATAGATCGCGCGCGCGACCCGCGGCGCCTCGACCCGGATCACGCGATGCTCGTCGGCCACCGCACGGATGTTGGCGGCGACCTGATCCACCCCCTTGGCGACCACGCGCGGCGCGGCCATACGCGAGGCCTCGTAGACGATTGCCACCGCATAATGCGTCGGATTGGTGATCACCACATCGGCCTTCGGCACTTCCTCCATCATCCGGCGCTGCGCCATCTCCTGCTGCATCTGGCGAACTTTCTGCTTCACCTCCGGCTTGCCGTCGGTCTCCTTGTATTCGTCCTTGACCTCCTGGCGGGTCATGCGCAACTGCTTCTGGTGGTTCCACATCTGGAACGGGGCATCGATTGCGGCCACGACGATAAGGGCCGCCGAGACGGCCATAAATGTACCCAGAACAAGCCGCGCCGCGTGGATGATTCCCTGATGGACCGGTTCATACCCCAGCATCAGCAGTCGGCCCGAAAAGGTACCCAGCACCGCGACCGCCACACTTGCCACCAGTACGAATTTGGCGAAGGTCTTGCCAAACTCCATCAGTCCTTGCCAGGAGAAAATCCGCTTCAGCCCCTTCAGGGGGTCCAGCTTCGACATCTTCGGAGCCGCCGCCTTCCACGAGAAGTTGGCGCCACCAATGACGACGGGGGCCGTGACCGCGGCCACGATCAGAACACCGAACAGCGGCAGCAGGGTACGCAACGTACGAAAGATCTCGTTGCTCAGATAGGGCAACAACAACGACGAGTCATAGATCAGGTCGCGCTCGAATTCGAAGCGGTTGCTCATCTGTTCCGCCAGTTGCGCTCCCATATTCGGCCCGAACATCAGGAGGAAACTGCCGGCGGCCATCAGCACCAGGAACGTGCTCAGTTCGCGCGAGCGCGGGACCTGCCCCTTCTCCCTCGATTCGCGCAACCGTTTCGGGGTGGGATCCTCGGTTTTCTCCTGCCCGTTCTCGTTCTCCGCCATTTCAGAACCCCAACTGCGTCTGAATCACGATGAAAGCCTCAAGCATCAGTTCGCCGAAACGTTCCGGCAGGCCGGGCAGCGTGAACATCAGCAGAAAGAAACCGATCAAGATCATCATCGGGAAACCGACCGCAAAGATATTGAGTTGCGGCGAGGCGCGGGTGATCACCCCCATGGAGATATTAACCAGCAACAGCGACGCGACCGCCGGAAGCGATACCAGCACCGCCCCGACAAACATGGTGGATCCGAATGCGACCAGGGCGTAAAACGCCTCTGCATTCAGCCCGCTAGGCGCAACGGGCATGGTTTCGAAGCTGGTCAAGACCAGTTCCAGCGCCACCAGGTGACCGTTCATTGCCAGGAACAGCAGCGTCGAGAAAATCACGAATATCGTGGCTACCACCGGGACCTGGACCCCTTGAGCCGGGTCCATGATCGACGCAAAACCGAGCCCCATGCCCAGCGCGATCACCTCACCCGCCTGGGTGACTGCCGAGAAGACCATTTGCAGGATAAAGCCCATGAATACACCGATTGCGACCTGATGAACGGTCACGATCACCCCCTCCAGGCTCAGTGGATCGATGTCGGGCAGGACCGGCCCCTGCATCGCAACGAAGATCGCCAACATCAGTGCCAGCCCCATACGCGCACGCGCATTCACCGAATCCGCACCAAAGATCGGCATGGCCACGAGCATCGCGCCAATGCGCGCGAACGGCCACAGGACCGCCCCCACCCACAGCACCAGCTGTTCCGCCGCCAGGTCCACTACCCGCTACCCGACCATCCCCGGCGCGCCCTCATAGAGTCGCTCGGTAAATTCAATCAGCAATTGCAGCATCCAGTGCCCGGCAATCAGCAACGCTGCGAACATCGCCAACAGCTTGGGGATAAACGACAGCGTCATCTCCTGGACTTGGGTAGCCGCCTGCAGCATGCCAATCGCCAGACCGACCGCAAGCGCAGTCAGGAGAGGCGGTGCCGAAAGCAGCACAACAACCATCAAGGTCTCCTGACCAACGTCCACAACGAGCTCGGGCGTCATTTCGACCTCCTACACATAGAAACTGGTGGCAAGCGTGTTCATCAGTAGCGCCCACCCGTCCACAAGCACGAACAGCATCACCTTGAACGGCAGCGAAATGATCAGCGGCGAGAGCATCACCATCCCCATCGACATCAGCACCGATGCCACCACAAGGTCGATGACCAGGAACGGGATCAGGATCAGGAAACCGATCTGGAAAGCCGTCTTCAGCTCGCTGGTGATGAACGCCGGGACCAGCAGGCTGAGCGGGATATCGGCGGCCTCCTCGAACCCTTCAATGCCATTGATCTCGGCGAACATCGCGATATCGCTTTCGCGCGTATGCGCGAGCATGAATTCGCGCAGCGGCTGCACGCCCTGGACCAGGAAGTCCTCGGTGCCGATCTCCTCGTCCATGTACGGCACCAGCGCCGTCTCGTGGATCTCCTCGATCACCGGGGCCATCACAAACAGCGTCAGGAAGAAGGCGAGACCGATCAGGATCTGATTCGACGGCGTCTGTGTCGTCCCCAGCCCCTGGCGCAGAATTGCCAGTACCACGATGATTCGGGTAAAGGAGGTCATCATGATCAGGATTGACGGCAGGAGCGTCAGTACCGTCATCAACAGGATGATCTGTAACGTGACAGAGTACGTTTCGCCTCCGTCCCCGTTCGTGGTTACTGTCAGGGCCTCGATACCTTGCTCCACCTGTGCGCCCGCCAGCCCCGGCAGGCCCAGCAGGCCCAGAATCAGGCCAATACGCAGCAACCCGGCCATTACGACGATCTCCGCTCGACGCCGGAATCCACCCGCCTCGTGACGGCGCGTTTCAATGCACTCGAGAAGTCGACATTCTCGACCTCCTCGGCGGCCAGCGGCTGCGCCAGGGTGTGGAGGGTACGCATACCGGATGGTGCGACCCCCACCAGCACCTGCTCGTTACCGACCTGTATCAGCATCAGGCGCTCGCGCGTGCCCACGGAGCGCGCGGCCACGATCTCGATGGCCTGCGAACCCCGATTGAGCCCCCCCTGGGTCCGGCGCAGCACCCAACCCAGGATCACGATTGCCCCGACTACCAGCGCCAGCCCGCCAATCAGTTGCGCCAGGTAGGCTGCGGCCTCGGCGCCGCCTTCTTCGGCAAGGGCCGTCATCGGCCAGAGAAACCCGCCCCCGGCTGACACTGCGAGAATCATGCTGCGAGAGAGAAGAACTTTCATGTCTACTTCAGCTTGCGGATGCGTTCGCTGGGGCTGATCACGTCGGTCAGCCGGATACCGAACTTGTCGTTGACCACCACGACCTCGCCATGCGCGATCAGCGTACCGTTGACCAGCACGTCCAGCGGCTCCCCAGCCAGCCGGTCGAGTTCCACCACCGAGCCCTGATTGAGCTGCAGCAGATTGCGGATCGGGATCCGTGTGCGCCCGATCTCCATCGCCATGGTGACCGGGACATCCAGCACCATCTGCAGGTTGAGATCGTCCCCGTCGGCCGGGCCCCGTCCGGCCTGGGCCGAGGCCGGATCGAGTTCCTGGGGCTGCATCGGCTCGGCCGCGGGATCCGGCTTGTGGCGGCGTTCACGCGGCTCCGCCTCTTCGCTCGTGACGCCGGCCTCCGTCGCTGACGCGCCGGCGGCACTGTCATCTCCGCCCTGGGCCTCGTTCAGCAACGCATCCGGATCCGCGGGCTCTTCCCCGCCGGACTCCTTCTGCTCGGCCAGCGCAGCCGCCCACTCGTCGGCCAGTGCCTCGTCGTCGACGCCACCCTCGGCCTCCGCGGCGTCGTGATCGTCCGCTTCAGCTGCCGTGATCTCCTCGGCGGCTTCTTCCTCGGGCGCATTCGGGTCCTGATTCGGGTTGTCGGTGTCTGCCATGATGAGGCCCTCTATCGCTTGGTAATACGGTCCAGGATCTGGAGCGCATTGATGCCGTTGGACACGCCGAACCGCCCGCGGAACAGCGGGACGTCCTCGACAATCAGATTCTGGTGATCCGGGAGCTCGAACGGGATGATGTCGCCCGGCTGGATATCCAGCAGTTCCTGAACGGTCACGGTGACCTCACCCAGGGTTGCGCTGACCTCGACCTCCGCGTCCTGCAGTTCTTCCTGCAACGCGTTCATCCAGCGATGGTCGACATCCGTACGATCCGACTGCAGCCCGGTATCCAGCTGCTCGCGGATCGGCTCGATCATCGAATACGGCAGAGTCACGTGCAGGTTGCCGCCTCCCCCGTCGAGCTCGATATGGAATTCGTTGATCACCACGATCTCGGTCGGCGAGACGATATTGGCGAACTGCGGATTGACCTCGGAGTTCAGGAACTCGAACTGGAGCTCCATCACCGGCTTCCAGGCCTTCTGCATATCCTCGAATGCACCTTCGAGGATGCTGTGAATCACCCGCATCTCCATGGGCGTGAAATCACGCCCTTCGATACGCGTGTAGAAACGCCCGTCCCCGCCAAAGAAGTTGTCGACCAGGATGAATACCAGCTTGGGGTCGAACACGAACAGCCCCGTGCCGTGCAGTGGATGCGCCCGCACCAGGTTCAGGCTGGTCGGCACAAACAGCGAGTGCATGTACTCGGAGAACTTGGTGACCCGAGTCCCGACCACCGAGATCTCCGCCGATCGCCGCAGCATGTTGAACAGGCGCACCCGCAAGGCACGGGCAAAGCGCTCGTTGATCATTTCCAGCGTGGGCATGCGCCCACGCACGATGCGATCCTGAGTCGCGAAGTTGAACTCGCGCGCCTGGCCGTCACTCGGATACGGGTCCTCGGTCTCGACGGCCCCTTCATCGACGCCATGCAAGAGCGCGTCGATTTCGTCCTGGCTCAGTATGTCGGTTTGCTGTGCCATGACCGGTCTACTGCATCACCAGTTCGTGGAACAGGACCGCCTCGACCGAATCGGGCGCCTCGCGCTGCCGTAACGTAGTGCGGATCGCCTCGCGCAGGGCCTCGGCCAGGGCATCCTTGCCCTCGCGGGTATTCAGGTCTTCGTAGCGTTGTTCCGCCAGCAGCCCGAGCACGTCGTTGCGAACCGCCGGAAGATGCGTCTGCACGGCATCGATGACCTCGGGGTCATGCGTCACCAGCCCCAGCTCCACACGCAGATACTGGATACGCCCGGGCCCCTCGATATTCACTGTCATCGGCTCCATGCCGTGATAGAAGCGCTGGGGCGGACCCGCCTCTGCTTCTTCCTCCCCGGCTTCGTCACCCAGCAGGAAGAACCAGGCACCGGCTCCCGCCCCGCCGGCCACGATCAGCAGCAGCAGGATCAGGACCAGCCACTTGCGGCCTCCGCCCTTGCCGGGCTCCTGTTCCTGTTCCCCTTCCTGTCCTTCGTCCAGATTGACTTCGCGTTCCGCCATGTCTCACCCGTTGTGTAATGGATCCAGCCGGGATTCTCGCACAACGGGACTGCAAGGCTGATGCCACCCTCGGCATCTCCTTTGTTTTCAAATGTTTATGGATATACCGGCGAATGCGGAGCGGCACGGGAAGGGGCCCCGCGTCGCAATAACGTCAAGATTCGGCCACTCCCTGGCAAACGGGAGTCGAAATTCCGGCGGACACCGGGGCCGACAGGCGTCAGCCCCGGAACAGGATGAAGCGGTTCGCCGTCGGGCGCCCGCGATCCGTGGTACTGAAGGGCCTCCCCCCGAACCCGCGGACCCGCGGACCCGCGGACCCGCGGACCCACGGACCCGCGGACCCGCGGACCCACGGACCCGCGGACCGGGGTCAGGCAAACAGATCCAGTCGACGGTTCAGGATCGACAACGTGCTCCCCTCCGCGCGGGTTCCCTCCTGTGCGGCAGACTCCTGTTCCTCCGCCACGCTCGCATCGCCGAACCCGGACTCGCTGTCCTGCTGATCGGGCTGTTCATCGGCTGCCTGATCCGACACCGTCGCGTCATCCAGCTTGAGGCCCCCCTCGGCCAGGGAGTCGCGCAACCTTGGGAGCGCGGCCTCCAGGACCTCGCGGGTCACCGGATTGGCGCTGACGAACTGCACGGTCGCGCGATCTCCGTCCACCGAGACGCGAACATCCAGGGTGCCCAGTTGCGGGGGATGCAGCTTGAGCTCGGTACGTCCTCCCTGGGCCTGCGCGAGCATGCGCACCCGGTCGGCGAGTTCGCGATCGCCGCCCGACTGCAGCAACCGGGTCATATCCAGGCGCAGCGCGCGACCGGCCTCCGGCTCACCGGCCTGGCCAGTCTGCGCGACACTACTGCCGCCCGATTCGCTGCGACCGCGACCGGACTCCGCCGCCTGAGTCAACCACTGCGCCAGGACCTCGGTCACCGCATCGCGGCCCGGGGCCCCGGGCATGCCGCCCCCTGCCTGACGTTCGGAAAGGGCCCCGCGGACATCCTCGCGGGAACCCTGGCTGGCCTCGACAAACAGGCGCAACAAGGCCGCCGGCAGCGGCTTCATCCCCTCGCGCCCGGCCTCCGCGGCCTGTGAATCTGCCGGGACGTTCGCGGCGGGTAGCCGGCCGCCCCCCTCCGCCCGCGGGTCGGCGGAAGGGGCGTTCGCTTGGTGGCCGATCAACGCGGCAAGCGGCAATTCCTTGCCGCCGGCATCCGCACCGGTGGCCAGGTCGCTCCCCTCCAGCAGCTCGCGCAGGCGCGCCAGCATCTCCCCCAGGTCCATCCCCTCGAGCTCTTCCCCGGGGGTCCCCAGACCGGACAGCAACGCCCGGATCTGGGGCTCCAGCACATCCAGGAAGCTCGCGCCCCCCTCGGCCTGGCCCGACAGCAGCCCTTGAGCATCCAGGCCCTGCAAGCCTTCCAGGGCCTTCAGGTCCCCGGCCTCGCCGCCCAGCAGTTGCAGCAGGGGCTGCATGCCCTGGCCCGTGTTCTGTGTCGCGATCATCGTGCACACCTCGGTTGTCTTGACCCGGCCTTGCCGCCCGGTCCCATGCGCTGTCGGTTACAGCTTCATTCAAGATTCCTGCCAGGTCTGCTTGGCGGCGCTTGCGTGCATCTGTCGCGTTGCCCACAGATCCTGCTCGTTCTGTTGTCGCCGCGTTTCGCGGTAGCGGGCCTGCGCATGATGGCGCTCCAGAAGCTTCTCCAGCGACAGACAGTGACGATGGCGCTCCAGCCAGGCCTGACGTGCCTCTTCCACGCGCGTGTTGGCCGCCTGGAGGCGCAAGTCCTGCTGTTCCAGTGCGCGGGAGAGCTGCTCCCGCATCCCCGCCAGCCACTTCAGTTCGTTGGCATTTTCCGGCAAGGATGCCTGCAGGTACTCCCGCTGATACGCCTCGAGCTTGTCGCGCTGGGCATCCATCGCATCCACCTGCTGCAGCCGCTCACCCAGTTCGCGTGTCGCCTCGCTCTCCTCGATCCGGCGCAGCCGCAAAAGCCGTTCCAGGCGTTCCGGGTTCATGCCCGAGCCCCGATCAGCGCCAGCAACTCGTCGCGCGCCTGATGGAAACCGATTGCCTCCTCGCGGCCCTGGGCCAGATAGGCCTCCAGGCGATCATGCATCGCCACCGCCTCGTCCAGATGCGGATCCGCACCCTTGCGATAGGCGCCGACCGCGATCAGGTCACGGTTGCGTGCGTAGGTCGACGCCAGGTCCCGGAACCGACGCGCCGCCTTCTCGTGTTCCGGCGACACCAGCGCCGACATCACGCGCGAGATCGACGCCCCGACATCCACCGCCGGATAGCGTCCGGTCTCGGCCACCTCGCGCGACAGCACCACATGCCCGTCGAGGATCGCGCGGGCTGCATCCACGATCGGGTCGTTCTGGTCGTCACCCTCCGCCAGCACGGTGTAGAACGCGGTGATCGACCCGCCCCCGGCATCCCCATTGCCGGCACGCTCCACCAGTTGCGGCAGGCGCGCGAACACCGAGGCCGCATACCCCTTGGAGGCCGGCGGCTCGCCAATCGCCATCGCAATTTCGCGTGCGCCCTGGGCGAACCGGGTCAGCGAATCCATCAGCAACAATACATGCAGGCCCCGGTCGCGAAACGACTCCGCCACCGTGGTGGCCACCCAGGCCCCGTGCTGGCGCAACAACGGCGACTGATCCGCCGGCACCGCCACCACCACGGTCCGTCGCCGTGACTCCTCGTCCAGGATCTCGTGGATAAATTCGTTCACTTCGCGACCGCGCTCGCCAATCAGTCCAACCACGATCACGTCGGCCCCGGTATGCCGGGTCATCATCCCCAGCAACACGGATTTCCCGACCCCGCTGCCGGCAAACAGGCCCAGACGCTGGCCACGCCCCACTGACAGCAGACCATTGATCGAGCGCACCCCGACATCCAGCGGCTCGCGCACCGGCGCGCGTTCCAGCGGGTTGATCGGCCGGCCCGTCAGGGAGCTGTGTTCATGGGTGCGAATCGGGCCCTGGCCATCCAGCGGGCGCCCGTTGGCATCGATCACCCGGCCCAGCAGGCCGTCCCCGACCGGGATCTCCCGCTGCGTATCGACCGGCTCGATACGCGCCCCGGGCGTCAGCCCGGCGGCGGCCTCCTCCGGCATCAGGAAGGTTCGGTCGTTCTGAAACCCGACCACCTCGGCCGCTACCGGCGCGCCGTTCTCGCCATGGATCAGGGCGCGACCGCCAATCGGCAGGCGCAGCCCCTCGGCCTCGAGGGTCAGCCCGGTCAGCCGCGACAGGGAGCCTTCGGATTGCGGACCATTGACCCGCGCCAGACGCCCCCGCGATTGCTGGAGACGATCCAGCAGCCCATGGGTCAGGCGTTCCTGGCCCTCCTGCTGCAGCTTGTCAATCCGTGCGCTCATGCCTTCCTTCCGAATCCGTCAACTCGCCATCGTCCGGTTCGCCACCCGCGGAATCATCCCCCGGATATGCGTTGTTCCACAGCGCCTCGATCGCATGCTGGAGCCGACGTTCCAGGCTGGCGTCGACCACCGCCGCGCCGGATTCCACCCGGCACCCCCCGCGGGCCAGCGACGCATCGGCCACCCAGGAGATCTCGCGATCAGTGCGTTTCTCAAATTGCTCGACCAGGCCCTGGTCCTCCGGATGCAGGTGAATCCGCACCGGCCGATCCCGCCCCGGAAGCTGCTGCAGCGCCTCGTGCAGGACCGACTCGATCACCGTCGGCCGGGTTTCCAGCTCGACCCGCAATACCTGCCGCGCCAGTGCGGTCACCAGCGCCAGCAGCTCCGGTTCCAGGGCCTCGGCGGCATCCGCCAGCGGGTCGTTCAGGCCACGGGCTACGGACTCCAGGGCCGCGACCGCTTCGCGCAGCGTCTTGTCGCTGCGCGCCCTGGCGGCCTTCTCGGCCTCCTGCTTGCCCAGCGCATGTCCCTCGGCATAGCCGCTTTCAAAGCCGTTCTGCCGGGCCTCCTCCTCGATCGCCTCGATCTCTGCAGCGGTGGGCAGCCGGCGCACCGGCTGCACGCCGTTCTCGCCAATGACCGGCGGCTCCCAGCGTGCCGCATCCGCATCGTGGTCCAGGGAATCGGCACCGGAGGCCCGGGTCACAGCATCGCCTCCCCACCCTGACCGCCAAGCACGATCTCGCCGTTCTCGGCCAGCCGCCGGGCGACCGCGAGGATTTCCTTCTGCGCGCCTTCAACCTCGCTGACCCGAACCGGACCCTTGGCCTCCAGATCCTCGCGCAGCATCTCTGCAGCACGCTTGGACATGTTGCGGAAGATCTTGTCCTTGAGTTCGTCGTCCGCGCCCTTGAGTGCCAGCACCAGCGATTCGGTGGAGATCTCGCGCAGCAGGGTCTGGATACCGCGATCGTCGACATCGATCAGGTTCTCGAAAACGAACATCAGTTCCTCGATCTTGCCGCTGAGATCAGCGTCATTGTCCTTGATCGACTCCATGATCTCGGCCTCGCGCGAACCATCCATCAGATTCATGATGTTTGCCGCCGTCTTCAGCCCCCCCACCATCGAGGTCTGACTCGAACTATTACCCGACAACTGACGGTCGAGGATCTCGTCCAGCTCCTGCAATGCGGAGGGCTGGATGCCGTCCAGGGTCGCGATCCGCATCATGATGTCCGCCTGCACCCGCGAGGGCAGAAATTCCAGGGTCTCCGCAGACTGGTCGGGATCCAGGTGCGACAGCACGATGGCGACGATCTGCGGATGCTCGTTGCGCAGCATGTCCGCGATCGCCCGGGGGTCCATCCATTTCAGGGCATCAATGCCCTTGGAATTGCGGCCCAGCAGGATGCGGTCAATCAGCCCGCCGGCCTTGTCGTCGCCCAGTGCATTCTGCAGCACGCTGCGGACATACTCGTCGGCCCCTACCCCCAAGGAGGTCTGCTCCTGGACATGGGTGGAGAACTCCTTGAGCACCGCATTCACGTCGGTGCGCGAGATCCGGTCCATCGATGCCATCGCCGAACCGATCTTCTGGACCTCCTTGGGCCCCATATGGCGCATTACCTCGGCGGCCGCATCCTCGCCGAGGCTCATCATGAACACGGCCGCACGTTCCGGGCCGTCCAGAGCGGATTTGTTATCGGCCATCTTCGCCCACCCACGTCTTCATCACCTGGGCCACACGTTTAGGGTCCTCGCGGACCATATCGCGAACGGTCTCCAGATCCATCTCCTGCTGATCCGGCCCCTGAGGTCCGGTCAGCGCCGCGATCGCAGACCCGCCCTGATGTTGGACACCGCCTGCCCCGCCGGATTCGCCGCCGGGAAGACCGGGCTGTTCTTCCTCCTCGCGGCGGCGCGCAGGCGCGGCCGGACGACTCATCAAATGCTTCAGCGTCGGGCGGACCACGGTCAGCAGCACAATCAGAGCCACCAGCAGACCCGCCGCCGTCTTCATCAGCTCCAGAAACCACGGCTGCGACCAGAACGGTACCGGCTCCTCCTCGATCACCTCCTCCGGGGCCTCGAACGGAGCGCTGACCACGTTCAGCGTGTCACCACGATCCTCGCTGAACCCCATTGCCTCCCGCACCAGGGCCTCGATCCGGTCGAGCTCCTCGGCATCCCGGGCGACCCGCTCGGTCTCGCCGTCATCCCCGACCACCTCGCGGAAATCGACCACCACCGCGGTCGATACCCGCTGCACCTCGCCGGGCGCCTCGCGGATATGGGCGATGCGCCGGTCCACCTCGTAGTTACGGGTATCGGAGCGGGTGCGGTTCAGCACCCGTCCCGGGGCTTCGTTCTCCTCGTCACCATTATCCACCACCCCGGCATCGGGCGGCTGGTTGGTCAGTGCACCCGGGACGCCACCCGCGCCCGCGGGATCCCCGATGCGTTCGTCTTCGCGCGTCTGTTCCGAACGCAGGGTGACCCGATCCGGGTCATACAGCTCCTCGGTCCGTTCCACGCGCGAAAAATCCACATCCGCCGCCACCTGTACACGCACCTGTTCCTTTCCCACGATCGGTGCGATCAGATCGCGGATCCGCTCGGCATAACGATTCTCCACCTGGCGGGTATACGAGAGCCGGTCACTGCTCGCACCCGCCATGTCCGAGTCCATCCCGTCCGCCGTCAACAAATTGCCGCGATGATCCACCACCGTGACCCGTTCGGGATCCAGATCCGACGTACTGGAGGCCACCAGGTGCACGATCGCGCCCACTTGCTGCTCGTTCAGGGAACGCCCTCCGCGCAGGTGCACCACGACCGACGCCGAGGCCGGCTGGCGATCGCGAATGAATACCGATTGCTCGCCCTCGGCAATGTGCACGCGGGCGCGTTCCACAGCGTCCAGCGACGCCACGGTACGCGCCAGTTCGCCCTCCATGGCGCGCTGAAAACGCGCGCCCTCCATCAGACGACTGGTGCCGAGGCCGGTATCTTCCTGCAACAGTTCGAAGCCCAGATCGCCGGAGCGCGGCAGACCCTGCCCCGCTAGTTGCAAACGCGCCTCGGCGACCTCGCCCTGCGGCACCTTCACCTGTCCGGTTGCCGAATCAACCTTGTATTCGATGCCGGCCTGCGACAGGGCCTGTACCACCTCTGCGGCTTCTTCGCTCTCCAGTTGCGGAAACAATGGCACGAAGGTCGGGCGGACCGCCCAGTACACCAGTGCCACCACCAGCACGATCGCACCGGCGAGCATGGCAATCAGCGTGAGCTGACGCCCGGCTGGCATACCGCCGATCTCGCGGATACCGTCCGAAACCACCGCCGGCAGGGATTGCGATGTATCGGCCATTAGCGAAGTTCTCCGTCAGTCATTCCTGATACCGTTCGCAGGCCTACACCTGCATCCGCATGATTTCCTGGTAGGCATTCAGCAACCGGTTGCGTACCTGGTTGGTAGCCTCGAAGGCAATGCTGGACTTGCTCATCGCGACCATGACCTGTGGCAGGCTGACGTTCTCGTCCCCCAGTTCGAAACGCGTCTGCAGATCGCTGGCCTGCTGCTGCACCTCGTTCACCCCGCGCAGGGATTCACGCAGCACATTCTGGAAATCCGTGCCACCGACCTTGGGCGGCTGATTGCCGCCCTGAATACCCTCGACCCCGTTCGTCTGGGTCAACTGGCGCATCTGCTGCAACACGTTCTGAATCTGCATCTCGCTCATGCTGCGCAACCTCTCGATCGGTTCACGACCATCCCTTCATTAATCCAGCGCCCGTCGGTGTCCGCTCGCGGACCATTCAGGGCCACCACCTGTCATTGTTCTCTTCAGGCAAAGCAAGCCTTGTGCCATTCACTCACGAGGCGGGTACCGCGATACCCGACTCGCGCAGACGGGCAATCTTGTAACGCAGCGTGCGCGGACTGATCCCCAGCCGCTGCGCGGCTTCCTTGCGTTTCCCGCCGGCTTCGCGCAGCACATTCAGGATCACCCGGCTTTCCTGCTGCTGCAGCGTCTGTTCCAGCATCGGTGACGGATTCTCGTCGGTTTCGCCGCCGTCGACCGCGACCTCCCGATCTCCGGCGTTCTCGAGCCGCCCCGTCCACGGTGCCAGCAAATCCGCATCCAGCCAGATCGATTCCAGCCCTACCTCGAGCTTCGACGCCGCATTATGCAGGGTCGCGGTACGCTCCATCACGTTCGCCAGCTCGCGGACATTGCCCGGCCAGTCGTGGTCGCGCAGGCGTGCCTGTGCGGCCGCATCCAGCCGCTCCAGCCTGCCGCCGCTGGCTCGCCGGAGCAGAGTGATGGCCAGCGGGACAACGTCCTCCGGGCGTTCGCGCAACGGCGGGATGGAGACCGGGAAGACGTTGAGCCGATAGTAGAGGTCCTCGCGCAGCAGTCCGTCGCGGACCGCGGAGCCCGGGTCGCGGTTCGACGTAGCGATCACGCGCACATCGATCGTTCGCGTACGGCGGCCCCCCAGTGGTTCGACCTCGCGTTCCTGCAACACCCGCAGGAGCTTCGCCTGCAGCCCGACCGGGATCTCGGTCACCTCGTCCAGCAAAAGGGTGCCCCCGTCAGCCTGCACGAACTTCCCGGGACGTGACTCGATAGCCCCGGTAAACGCTCCCTTGGCATGTCCGAACAACAACGCCTCCAGCATGGTTTCCGGCAGTGCTGCGCAGTTCACCGCCTCGAACGGGCCGGTGCGGCGTGGCGAGCGCCAGTGAATCTCGCGGGCCAGGACCTCCTTGCCCACGCCGGATTCTCCGGTCACGAATACCGTCGCTCTGCTCGGTGCAATCCGCGACACAAACGCATCCAGGCCGCGCATTGCGGTACTCTCCGCGACCATGCCCGGCCGTGCGACGGCAGGCGCCGGGCGAACCAGCGGGCGCAACCACTGCGCCAGCGCCTCCGCCATCTCCGGCAAGCCAAAATGCACATCCAGGCCATGGCGCAACGCGGCAAGCTCGCGTTCCCGGCTCGCCTCGAGGCTAACCGCTGCCACTGCTACGTCGTCGGCGATCGGGATATCCGTCCCCAGCGCCTCCGGCCGTCCCACCAGGACCGCCACCGGCCCCGGGCTTGCTGCCCGGGAACCGAGTTCCTGCGCGGCACAGCTCTCCAGGCGGACCCGCGGGATGGTCGCGAGGACGCCCACCACCGCCTCGCGGAGCGCGGGCTCGGCATCGACCAGCAGAATGGAAGATCGCGACATGTCTTGCTTCCTTCAGGGGCTCGACAAAGCCTCAGCAAGAAGCAAGCCATAACTATCAAGTCACTGTTTTACCGGGTTCATATGGCCCGACAAGCGACAACCCGTCAACAGATCGACAGTCCTTCCCCCGAATCGGCCCGGATCAGGTGTCGGATTCCCGTCCCAGGCCGAACTTGCGCATCCGCTCGACCAGTGTGGTCCGGCGCATCCCCAGACGCCGCGCGGCGCGCGCGACCACATGCTGGGTCTCGTTCAGCGCCGCGGTGATCATCTCGCGTTCGAGATCATTCAGGTAATCACGCAGATCCACACCCTCCGGCGGCAGGGTGGTGCGTCCGCCCGCAGGTTCGACAGCCTCCCCGCTGCGCCCCAAACCGGCTGGCGGCAGCGACAAATCCTCGATCCCTTCGGGGCGCACCCGGGGCGGCAGCTGGTTCAGATCCACCGGAAGATCGGGATACATAATCGAGAGCTGTTCCAGCAGATTGGCCAGTTCCCGGATGTTACCCGCCCAGTGCAGCTGCCCCAGGTGGGCGAGCACCGCCGGGGTCAGGTGCGCCGGTTGCGCACCCTGTTCGCGCAGACGGTCCTCCAGTGCCTGGATCAACGGCGGGAGATCGCTGGCCCGCTCGCGCAGCGGCGGCAATTCGATCGGGAACACATTCAGACGGAAGAACAGATCCTGGCGAAACTGCCCCTCGGCTACCGCCTGATCGAGGTCGCGGTGGGTGGCGGCAATGATTCGGGCCTGAGTAGGGATCGACTTGTTGGAACCGACCCGCTCGAACACGCGTTCCTGCAGCACCCGCAGCAACTTGACCTGCATCGGGAGCGGCATGTCCCCGATCTCGTCCAGAAACAGAGTACCGTCCTCGGCAAGTTCGAAACGCCCGGTGCGGGCGGTGAAGGCGCCGGTAAACGCTCCCTTTTCGTGACCGAACAGTTCGCTCTCCAGCAGGTCGCCCGGGATCGCGCCGCAATTGACGGCGACAAACGGTTTGTCCGCGCGATCCGACGCCGCGTGGATCGCACGCGCCACCACTTCCTTGCCGGAGCCGGTCTCGCCCAGGATCAGCGCGGTTGCATCAGTACGCGCGACCTGCGACACCAGCCGCTTGACTGCCTGCATCGCGGGATGGCTTCCCACCAGCCCCGGCATATCGTCATACCCGGGTTCGCGCCCGAATCGCAGCCATTGCAGGACCTGGCTCACCCGCGCGATCGACAGCGGGTGATCGACCACACAATCCACCCCGGCATGTTCGATGGCCCCGCCATCGGTAGGCTGCACCACCACCGGAAGGCGTGCGTCGCGCCCGCGCAGATGCGCGTCCACCTCGGAGGCCGTTCCGCAGATCCAGACCGCCGCATGCGAGGCGGCTTCATCGTCCAGTGCGCCGGGATCAGCATGCGCCTCGGCCTCGCAGCCCAGACAATTCAGGATCGCCCGGGTCTCCCTGGCGGCATCCGGTTCGCCGGCCAGCGCTATCCGAAGTTCGTTATTGCCGTCACCGGCGTCTGCCATCTCGCATCCCTTGTGGGCTCGGAATCGGCGGACTGCTCCGCCTGCCCCGACCGCAACTTCGTGAACGAGTCGGCAGTATCGGGCCCGCTTCTAGGCCCCGTCAACTTTCTGGCGTTTTTCTGCCACCTCGCGCCGATGGAGTCGAAACACCCAGCGCCCCAATGCCTCGGTCAGCGCCCCATCGACGCCCCGCCAGCGCGCGACCTGCGCCGAATTCACCCGCGTCGGGGACTCGACACCCAGTACACAGGGCTGCGGCAGCAAACGACTGAGATACACCTCGACCCGGTCACAGCCCTCCGGCAGCGTGCCGTCCGGAACCACCAGCCCCCTCTCGCTGAGGGTGACCTCGATCGGCGGGGGGCGCTGCGGGTGCAGGGAGTCCGCCACCAGATGCAGCAGCAGGTCGAGCTTGTGCTCCAGGCGCTGGATGTCCGCGTAGCTCTCGTCCTCGTGCGGTGAACCGCGCGACAGTCCATGCATATCATCGAACAGATCCAGACCCTCGATCAGCCGCTGCGCAAGCCCGGGATCGGTCAACGGCCGGCTCGACGGCCCCAGGGACAATTCCGTGGTCACACTCAGGCCGTCACCAAGCATCGGGCGCCAGTCCTCTTGCGTCATCCGGGTCTCCTCCGTGCAGCTGCGCTCAAGGAAACTTTGCCCGGGACTCCCCGTAGAACACAAGCCAGGCTACAGACCATCCATGCGTACCCGACCGGCTCAGGCCACGAACCGGCGCGCATTGCGGAACAATCGCATCCACGGGCCATCCTCGCCCCACTCCGGCGGATGCCAGCTGTGCTGTACACTGCGGAACACCCGCTCCGGGTGCGGCATCATGATGGTCACACGACCATCGTCACTGGTGAAGCCGGTTGCACCCTCGGGCGAACCGTTGGGGTTTTCGGGATAGTAGCTCGCCACCCGGTGATCGGCGTCGACGTACCGAAGTACGGCACGCGCCGGTTCCGGGTCTGCATCGTTCCAGGTCGCTCGACCCTCGCCGTGGGATACCGCCACCGGCAGCACCGACCCCTCCATACCTTCCAGCAGAGCCGAGCCCGCCGACTCGATGCGTACCAGCGACAAGCGTGCCTCGAACTGCTCGGACCGGTTACGCACAAAGCGCGGCCAGTGTGCGGTACCCGGGATCAATGGCGCCAGATGCGACAGCATCTGGCAGCCGTTGCACACCCCCAGCGCAAAGGTATCGGAACGCTCGAAGAACGCCTGAAAGGCGTCCCGCAATCCGGCATGGTTGAGGATCGTCTGGGCCCATCCGCGTCCCGCCCCGAGCACGTCGCCGTAGGAGAATCCCCCGCACACCGCGAGACCCTGCATGCCCCGCAGATCACGCTCACCGGACAGCAAATCGGTCATATGCACATCCACCGGGGTGAAACCGGCGCGCTCGAATGCGGCCGCCATCTCCAGTTGTCCGTTCACCCCCTGCTCGCGCAGCACTGCGACCCGCGGGCGCTCGCCGCGGGCAATCATCGGCGCGGCCACATCCTCGGCCGGATCGAAGCTCGAACGCACGCTCAGCCCACCGGCCCGGTCCACCGCCGCGAGTTCCTCGGCCGCGCATTCCGGATCGTCGCGCAGGCGCTGCATGTGATACGAGGTCTCCTGCCACTGCCGCTGCAGAGCCGCACGGCTGCTCGTCAGCCATTCCTGCGCACCCTGTTGCACCTGAACCTGCTGATCATCGCGCAGACGCGCGACCGGATGCAGGTGGTCGGCGAGTCCTGCCACCGCCAGCGCATCCCGCAGCGCCGCCTCGGCACCCGCCACGACCTGCACGACCGCCCCGAGCTCCTCGTTGAACAGCCACGCGCGAGCCTCGGCCCGCGCCGGGACCTCGATATCCAGCCCGCAACGCCCGGCAAACGCCATCTCCAGCAGGGTCGTGACCAGGCCACCATCCGAGCGATCGTGATAGGCCCGCAGCAACCCGTCGCGGCGCAGCGTACCCAGTGCATCGAAGAATGCGCGCAGGCGCCCGGTATCCACCACATCCGGGCACGCCTGCCCGACATGCCCGTAGACCTGCGCCAGCGCCGATCCACCCAGGCGCGCATGCCCCTCCCCCAGGTCGATCAGCCACAGCGTCGGATCGGCTGCGGGATCCGGCTCCGGGGTCACGCTCGATCGCGCATCCGCGACCGGCGCAAAACCCGACACAATTAGCGACACCGGGGCATGCATGTCCCTCGCCTCGCCCTCCGGCGTCTCCCATACCGTGCGCATCGACAGCGAATCCTTCCCCACCGGGATCGAGATCCCGAGGGCCGGACACATGTCCTCGGCCACCGCCCGTACGGTATCGAACAGCGCAGCATCCTCGCCGGGAACACCGGCCGCCGCCATCCAGTTGGCGGACAGCCGGATCTGCTCGGTCCCGGCAATATCGCAACCCGCCAGGTTGGTGATCACCTCGCCCACCGCCATACGCCCCGAGGCCGGGGCCGACAGAATCGCCAGCGGAGTCCGCTCGCCCATCGCCATCGCCTCGCCGGTGTAGCTGTCGAAATCGGTCAGGGTCACCGCGCAGTCCGCCACCGGAACCTGCCACGGACCGACCAGCGGATCGCGGGCCACCAGCCCCCCGACCGTACGGTCGCCGATATGGATCAGGAAATGCTTGGAGGCCACCGCCGGCAACCGCAGCACCCGGCCCAGGGCCTCGTCCAACGGCACGCTGGCGGGGTCGAACGGAGTCATCGGCGGTGGCTGGCGTCGATCCTCGCGCGTCATCCGCGGGGTCTTGCCCAGCAGCATCGCCATCGGCATGTCCACCGGCGGATCGTGGAACAGCCGGTCATCCACCCGCAGATGGCCATCGGCGGTGGCCCGCCCCACCACCGCAAACGGCGCCCGCTCGCGGTCGGCGATCCGTCGGAACCGCCCAAGCTGCTCGGCATCGATCGCCAGGACATAGCGCTCCTGCGCCTCGTTGCACCACAGTTCGACCGGCGCCAGGCCGGCCTCTGCCGAGGGGATCTCGCGCAGTTCAATCTCGCCGCCCCGGCCGGCATCGTCGAGGATCTCCGGGATCGCGTTCGACAGGCCGCCTGCTCCGACATCGTGGATGGACAGGATCGGGTTCTGCACACCCAGCGCCGTGCAGCGGTCAATCACCTCCTGGCAACGCCGCTCCATCTCCGGGTTGCCGCGCTGCACCGAAGCGAAGTCAAGTTGCTCGGAGCTCGCCCCGCTGGCCATCGACGACGCCGCACCACCGCCGAGGCCGATCAGCATCGCCGGACCGCCCAGCACCACGATCGGGGTCCCGACCGGCACCTCCCGCTTGTGTACGTGCTCCTCGCGGATCGACCCCATCCCGCCGGCCAGCATGATGGGCTTGTGGTAGCCATACAGGGTTTCGCCGGAGCCGTCCGGGGCCGGCAAGGCCATCTCCAGCGTACGGAAATAGCCGCAGATCGCCGGCCGCCCGAACTCGTTGTTGAATGCCGCCGCCCCGATCGGCCCCTCCAGCATGATGTCGCGCGCATGTTCGATCCGCCCGGGCCGTCCAAAATCGCGTTCCCAGGGCTGCGGGAAATCCGGGAGCTGCAGGTTGGACACGCTGAAACCGGTCAGCCCCGCCTTCGGTTTCGAACCCTGACCGGTGGCCCCTTCATCCCGGATCTCGCCCCCGGAACCGGTCGCGGCCCCGGGAAACGGCGAGATCGCGGTCGGGTGGTTGTGGGTCTCCACCTTCATCAGGATCGGCAGCTCCAGCGACTCCCGCCGGTACTCCCCATCCTCGGCCGGCACCAACCGCGTACCCGAATGCCCGGTAATCACCGAGGCATTGTCGCTGTAGGCCGACAGCACGCCTTCCGGATGCCTTGCATGGGTCTCGCGGATCATGCCGAACAGGGTGCGCTCGTCGGGCTCGCCATCCAGCACCCAGGCGGCATTGAAGATCTTGTGACGACAGTGCTCGGAGTTCGCCTGCGCGAACATCATCAGCTCGGCATCGGTAGGCGCCCGGCCCAGGGCCGCGAAGCCCTCGGCCAGGTAATCGATCTCGCCGGGGGAGAGCGCCAGCCCGAGATCACGATTGGCCTGCGCCAGCGCCGCGCGGGGATCATTCCCCAGCTCGACCCGCAGCAGAGACCGCGGTGTCTCGCTGTGAAACAGCCCGGCCGCCAGCGCCGGATCCTCGATGACCGTTTCTGTCATCCGGTCATGCAGTGCCTCGGCCAGTGCGCCCGCGTCCGCCCCGGCGCTCGCCTCGCCACCAATCTGCCAATGCACCCCGCGCTCGATGCGTTCGACCGCATGCTCCAGCCCGGCATGATGGGCAATCTCCGTGGCCTTTGAGGACCAGGGGCTGATCGTCCCGAACCGAGGTATCACCACCAGCTCGCGCGCCACCTCGAAACCAGCCCCCTGCCAGGGATCGCCCTCGCGCAACAGGCGCTCCAGGATGGCTGCCTCCTCGCCCTGGAGCGGTCGGTGCAGGCTGACGAAATACACATACCGAGCGGCCAGGGACGTCGCCCCCGGCAGCCGCTGCCGCAACTCTGCCTCCAGCGCCCGCAGCCGAAATGGCGAAACCGCCTTGCCCCCTTCTACAACCCGCATCGCGCATCCCTTTGAGCCCAAAATGGCAAACCGTGCCGCTCGCCCCGTGCCGGCGACCGCGACCCCCGCCAGGCGCATCGCCGATGCGCCATTCGCAAAGGGCGGCATTGTACCGAACCCGGCCCGTTCCCGGGATGCCCTGTACCCGAGGATCCCTGCCCGCGAGGCACCACTCCCCCGTGTAACGGAACTCGCGATGCGCTAGACTGTCCCTGTACATGAAGGGGGCGACTTGGCTTCGACGCGGGTCGCGAAACCTGAGGTGCATGCCGAGGCTGTAGTGGACCTCGTAAAAACCGCTGCAAAAAAATAGTTGCCAACGACGACAACTACGCACTCGCCGCTTAAAAACCGGTAGATGCCGTCCGACTGGAGCCGTGCTTGTGCGTCCAGTATCGGGCGTCGACTCTCGCAAGCTCGTGGTGAAGCGTGCCCGGCGCGGATCCATTAAAACTCAACCGGGATCGCCAGCTATTTTCCCTGCCTGTCGGGTAGTAGCTGGTTAAACGCAAAGACAGAATAAGCATGTAGAGCCGAGGGCGGAGGTCCTGCGGACGCGGGTTCGATTCCCGCCGCCTCCACCA
>JBNJFQ010000015.1:0-65394 GCA_051747025.1 Pseudomonadota bacterium | reverse complement strand
GTGCGCATGGCTGGTGTGGGGGCCCGGCGCCATGCCCGCCAGCCCCATGCGCCGCATCAACCGCTGCACGCGCTTGCGATTGACTCGGAAGCCGCGGCGCGTCATGGCAGGCTGATCCCGGACTTTTTTTTCAACCAGTCGAGCTCCATCTTCAAACGGCCGATTTCTCCGTAAAGCTTCTCTTCAGACTGGTACTCGGGCTTGGGCTTCGGCCCCCGCTTCTTGTCGAACAACGTGGCGGAGTCCGCCAACAGGGCCTTCTTCCACTGGCTGACCTGCACCGGGTGAACACCGAATTCCTGCGCGATTTCGTTGGCCGTCTTCAGCCCACGCACCGCTTCCAGGGCCACCTTGGCCTTCAGCTCCGGCGAGTGGGTACTACGCTTCTGCTTCGACATCTCTGAAACCCTCGAAATCGGCCACCGCGTATCTCAAGCCCGTGTCTTGATTTCGGGGGCCACGTATAGCCTGCGCAAGGGCAAGGTGGTGTGGTACGCGCCGGACCAGGACTTCGGCCGCAAGCGCTCGGTGTTCGCGCCCTTCATGGGGGTGCAGACGGCGACCCTGACCCAGACCTCGCGCCTGGCGAAGGTGTCGGGCGCGCCGTTCGTGCCGCCCTATTCCTAGCGCACGCCGGACATGACCGGTTGGGTACTGAGGCTGGCCCCGGCGCTGAAAGGCTTCCCCACCGGCGACGACGAGCAGGACGCCGCCATCGTCAACGCCACCATCGAGCAACAGGTGCGGCGTACGCCGGACCAGTACCTGTGGCTGCACCGCCGCTTCCGCACGCGGCCGCCGGGCGAGCCCCGCCTCTACTGAGTCCCGCCGCCGTCGAGGCGCGCGTCGATGATCGCCAGCAGTCGTTCCAGGGTGCCGCGGTTGGCCTCGACCATGGCGCGGCCCTTCGCGCCCATCGTGCGCCGGCGCGCGTCGTCGTTGAACAGGGCGATGGCGGTGTCGGCGAGGCCGTCGGCGTCGTCCACCACCACCATGCCGCCGGCCGCCTCCAGCTCGCCGGCGATCTCGCGGAAGTTGTGCAGGTGCGGGCCCGTGACGACGGGCACGCCCTGTACCGCGGCCTCGAGCATGTTATGGCCGCCGGTCGGCACCAGGCTGCCGCCGAGGAAGGCGATGTCGGCGGCGGCATACATCAGCGCCAGCTCGCCCATGGTGTCGGCGAGATAGACGTCCGTGGTGGGCCGCGGCGGCGTGCCCTCGGAGCGGCGCACCACGCTGTGGCCGCGGCCCCGACACAGCTCGGCCAGGCGGCCGAAGCGCTCGGGATGGCGCGGCACCATCACCAGCAGGGCGTCGCGTGCCACGCCGCCAACGCGCTCGAAGGCGTCGAGCACCTGCTCGTCCTCGCCCGCGTGGGTGCTGCCGGCGACCAGCACGGGCCGGTCCGCGCCCCAGGCCTCGCGCAGGGCCGCCGCCTGCTCCGCCAGCCCCGACGGCAGGTCCAGGTCGAACTTGATGTTGCCCGCCACGGTCACCCGTTCGGCGGGTGCGCCCAGCTCGCGGAAGCGCCCGGCGTCGGCCTCGCCCTGGGCGGCGATGACGTCGACGGCCGACAGCGCCTCGCGCACCAGCGGGCCGATGCGCCCGTAACCCGAGGCGCTGCGCGCGGACAGGCGGGCGTTGGCGACGATGAGCGGCACCTCGCGCCGGTGGCAGGCGGCAAACAGGTTGGGCCAGATCTCCGTCTCCATGATCACCGCCAGCGTCGGCCGTACACGGTCGAGGAAGCGCTTCACCGCACCGGGCAGGTCGTAGGGCAGGTAGACGTGGAAGACGTCGTCGCCGAACAGGGCGCGGACCCGCTCCGAGCCCGTGGGCGTGGTGGTGGTGACCACCACGTCGCGCTCCGGGTAGCGGGCGCGCAGGGCGCGCACGATGGGCGCGGCGGCGATGGTCTCGCCCACGGAGACGGCGTGCAGCCAGATGGGTGCGCGCAGCGACGGCGCCGGGAAGCGGCCGAAGCGCTCGGGCCAGCGCGACCAGTAGCCGCGGTTGCGCACGCCGCGCCAGGCGAGGCGCACCAGGACCACGGGGGTCAGGAGGCGGAGCAGGGTCGTATAGAGATGGCGCACGGAGCCGGGTCGGCGTTTCGAGGGAAGCGGCATCGTAACAGAGCGCCCGCGGCGCATCAGGACGCGGCGAGCAGCGCGCGGTAGACGGCGATGTTGCCCTCGACCATGGCCGGGATGGAGAAGTGTTCCTCCACCCGCCGGCGGCCGGCCGCGCCCAGCGCGCGGGCGCCCTCCGGGTCGTCCAGCAGGGCGATGAGGGCGTCGCGGATACCGTCGACGTCGCCCGGCGGCAGGAGGCGGCCGGTCTCGTGGTCGACGACGATCTCGGGGATGCCGCCGGCGGCCGTGGCGACGATGGGCACGCCGCAGGCGGCGGCCTGCAGCAGGGCGACGCCAAGGCCCTCCATGTCGGCGGGGTGCACCACCACGTCGAGGCACGGCAGGACGTGATCGAGGTCGTCGCGGAAACCGGCCATCCAGACGTTTTCGGACAGGCTGCGCGCGGCGATCTCCTCACGCAGCTCGGCCTCCAGCGGGCCCTGGCCGAAGACGAGCACTCGCAGGTCCGGGAAGCGTTCGAGCACGCCGGGCAGCGCCTCGAGTAGGTAACGGTGGCCCTTGCGGCGGATGAGCTGGGCGGCGATGGCGATCACCGGCTGTGCCGACACCAGAGCGAACTCGTTGCGGAACCAATCGCCGTCGCAACCGGGGCTAAAGCGTTCCGTGTCCACCGCGCTCGGCACGCAGGTGATCGACCCGGCGGGCACGCCCTCCTCCTCGAGCACGTAGCGAATACCGTCCGAGATGGTGACGACGCGGTCGTAGAGGCGGTACTTGAGCCGCGCCCACCAGCGCGCCTCGGGGTTGTCGACCCGGCGCGAGAGGATGACCGGCACGCCCTCGAGGCGGGCGGCGATGGCGCCGAGGACATCGGCGCCACGGCGGCTGTGCAAGTGGACCAGGTCGGGGCGGGTCGCGCGGATGAGCCGGCGCAGACGCCGCACGAAACCGATGTCGAGATCGCCGCGCATGGTCATGGGCCGGACCTCGGCGGCGTCGGCGGCGCTCTCGGCGATGGCGCTGCCCTCGGTGCAGACCAGGGTGTTGCGCCAGCCGCGTGCGGCCAGGCCGTGCGCCAGGTAGTCCACCTGCAGGGCGCCGCCGTAGAGGTGCTTGCCCGTCTCCACGTGGAGGATGTGGCCGGTGGCGCTCAACGTGCCAGCTCCCCGGCGGCGGCGATGACCTCGTCGGGGGTGATCTCGCGCATACAGTCGTAGCGGCCGTCGCAGGTGGGCCGGCGGCGGCAGGGCGAGCAGGGCAGGGCCTTATAGATGACCCGGGTGTTGGTCTTGCCGGTATCGGTGTAGGGGCAGGTGGAGCCGAACAGGGCGATGGTGGGCGCGTCCATGGCGATGGCCATGTGGGTCAGCCCGGTATCCACGCCCACCGCCAGCGAGGCCCGTTCGAGCACCGCCGCCGCCTCGCGCAGCGAGGTGTCGCCGGCGAGGTTGATCACCCGCGCCGCGTCACCGGCCCGGCGTACGATGGTGTCGGCCCGGTCGCGGTCCGCCGGCCCGCCCAGGATCACCACCGGCAGGCCCAGCCGCTCGTGCACCAGCCGGGCGAGGCGCGCCCAGTCGTCGTCGAACCAGTGCTTCTGCGGCCGCGTGGTGTAGGGCGTGAAGGCTACGAAGCCGTCCTCCAGCCGCCCGCCGCGCATGAGGTTGCTGGCGAAGACACGGTCGGAGGCGGTCAGCGCCACGTCCATCTCGAAATCGCCGAGGTCGCAGCCGAGATGCTCGATCAGGTGCAGGTACTCAGAGCCGATCCGCGGGCTCTGCGGCTTGGGGATGACCTCGGTCATGAGGGCGCCGCTGCCCTCCTTGGAGCCGAGGCCGACGCGGCGGCGCGCCCCCGTGAGCCGGGCGAGCAGGCCGCTCTTCATGAGGCTGTGGACGTCGAGGACCATGTCGAATCCCTCGCGCCGCAGGCGCCGGCGGAAGCGCCACACCTCCCGCGCCAGACGCAGGTAGCGCCGCCGGCGCCACAGGTCCTCCCACTCCTTGCGCGGCCAGGTGATGACCGCGTCGAGTTCGGGATTGGCGTCCAGCAGCGCAGCGAACTCCGGCTGCACCAGCCAGGCCACCCGCGCTCCGGGATAGCAGCGGTGCAACGCCCGGATCAGCGGCGACGCCATGACCACGTCGCCCATGGCGGAAAGGCGGATGATGAGTATCGATTCCACGGCGGTAACTCGGGTGCGATCGGGTACGGCGGTTCGGTATAATGACGGCCAGCGTGCTAACCCGGATTTTTCATAAAAGGGGGGCGAATCTCGTTTAACCCATTAATATAATTGGGGTTACGCCAATAACGCTTCGGACGAAGCTTAAACGAGACCGCCCATGTGTAATTCTATCCCAAGCCAGCTCCGTTTCCCCACTCTTAAAGCGGACCCCATGGTCAAGACAGAAACCGCTTCCAGAATGCGGGCCACGACCATACGCTTGCGCACAAGCGGGACGTGCGTGGCGTTCAAAAAGACATCAGCTGTCTGGCCCGACAGGTGCTCCGTGATCAGAAAGGTTCCCGAGTGCCGGCCTGTCCACAAACCCACTGTTCCCAGACCGATCACACGGGGGGTAGCAATGCCGATCAACTGTGCGCGGGCAGCATTCTTCCAGGCCCTGCCCGCCGGGCTGACCCCGAACACGCGGCGTATCCGGGTCGACCACTTCGGCGCCTCGTAGCGCTTGATCAGGAACGACTGTTCGTCGATACTCACGCGGCCGACGGTCGACCGACGGTGGGTCCAGTAGATCTCGGACGCATTGTCCGGAAACCGGTACAACGCCTGCAGAACCGGGCGTTCGCCTGGGCTCGGGTACAGTATCCGCCCATTTCACGCCAATGTTTGTCACCCGCACCCCTTGGTGCCCGAATGGATTTTCCTGCAACCGACGCAGGCCCGCTCGCCCTACATCGTTCCGTTCATTGCATCCTTGATACCAGCGAGCTCCGCTCCATGCTGCAGAAACAACGCCCCCCCCGGGTAATCATTCATATCGGGCTGCACCAGACCGGAACCCGATTCCTGCAGCCGATGGTTTTCGGGCAGATCGACAGTGAATCGTTTAATTATAATCCACGTCGATTGTGGCGAACGGTCCGCGCTGCTTTCCGCAATCCAGAGGACTCAACGCTGGCGGAACAGGCACGCGAGGTGGTGCGCGAGTGGCGTGCGTCGGGGGATTCGCGACACCTGCTCCTCTCGGAGCCTCACATCTCGGGAGACATGTACGGCTCCCACCACGATTTTGCCAGGAATCTGACGCTTCTCCGGGAGCTGTTTCCGGAAGCCACCATCATCTTCTTCATCCGCAACCAGGCGGACTGGCTGCAGTCGGCCTACCGCCAGCAACTGGTAAAAGACCCGGGTCGGCCTATCGAAGTCTTTCTCAACTGGTATGAGGGGGATTTTCGTCCACGCGTCGGACGCTGGGCACACGGGGTCAGGAATGTGGAAGCCCTGGGCCTGCGGTTTCTGGAGATCTACCGGGCCTACGCGCAGGCCTACGGTAGCGAGAATGTGTACCTCTTCCAGCAAGAGGACCTGAAACAACGCTCCGGGGCCGTCAAGCAGCGACTCGCGGAGGCACTGGCGATACCGACCCTGCCCGAACCGCCGCGCGAACGCCAGCAAAACCGCAGCTACTCGGCACTCGCCATCAGCCTGTTCTATCCCGGTGTTCACCGACAGTACCCGCGGCCGCAAGGCAGCGACGCCGGGCGCACGGACCACTGGAGCCAGCACCTTGCCGGGCGCTTGCGCAAACTGCGCCGGCCACTGATCCAGTATGGCTTCGACAGGATTGTTTACAGGGACTGGGATCTCCTGCAGCGACACGAAATGCGCGCCCGGATCGATGCACACTACCGTGAGGAGAACGCCGAACTGAACCGCATTGCGGGGATCATCCTCGAACAGGGACCGGCTGCAGTGGGAGACACGCAGGAAAACTCCGACGCGGGACCGGCACCTACCGGCGGGAGAGAGAGAGCACGTAAAGGCGTCACGGTAGGCTGCCCGGCACCGTCGGCAAGCCGCAGAACCTGCCCGCCCCTTTCCATAGAGCCATGCTGATCTCGTACCGCAAAAGGTTCCTGTTCGTGCACATTGCCAAAACGGGCGGAACCAGCATCCGCGCGGCATTGCGGCCGTATCGCTGGGGCGGCTGGTACAGCATCCCGTTGTGGGCGGCCAGCCAGGTCAGCCAGCTGACCCGCCCCCGACACAAGCTGGGGCTGAAGTTCCCGCGCCACGCCAAGGCAATCGCGGCCAAGGAGATGTTGCCGGAGCCGGTCTACAGCGACTTGTTCAAGTGCGCCATCGTGCGCAACCCCTGGGATCTGCAGGTAAGTTCCTGGCACCACATTCGGCGCGAAAAGCCCGAGGTGCTCGAGGGGATCAAGACATTCGGGGACTTCCTGCGCCTGAAATTTGATCCGGAGCGTCCGTACAACTACATGCTGGACACCTCGGCCGAACTGCAGCACGAATACATCGTGGATCTACAGGGGCGCGTGATCATCGACTTCATTGGTCGCTACGAGAACCTGAACAAGGATTTCGACACCATCTGCCGCAGGATCGGAATCCCCACTCCGGAACTACCGCATCTGCGCCGCGCCGCCGAACGCGAGGACTATCGCCGGTACTACGACGACACACTGGCGGAACTGGTCGCAGAGCATTACCGGCGCGACCTCGACCTGCTGGGCTACCATTTCGACCCGATACCCCCTGATGGCCCCTTGGACACCGAAGGCCCGTGACCATCCAGGCACCGCGATAACCGGCCTGATGGACGGAAACACGACCTCCAGCCCCCCGCGCGCCCTTCGACACCGCCCCGGCGATGGACCGCAAAGAGAACGTCGCCTGGCCCCGCCCAGCCAGTGAAGTCACGATTACCGCGAATACCGGGCACGCGATCGAGGCCAGCCGGCGAGGCGCTGCCCCCACCGACGCAATTGATCGCCACGCCCGCAGGCGAGAGCACGTTCACCTTTCTTCCGGCTTCGCCCGCACACGCTCCAGCATGCCGCTGGTGGAGCACCCATCGAGGAATTCCAGCACCTCCACGCGACCGCCGCGGGCAGTCACGACATCGTGCCCGGCGATGTCTTCCGGGCGATAGTCGCCGCCCTTCACCAGCACGTCCGGCAGGGCCTCGGCGACCAGGTCCGCCGGAGTGTCCTCGCTGAACGGGACCACCCAGTCGACCGCACCCAGGGCGGCCAGCACGGCCATGCGCTGATCCAGGGGGTTGACCGGACGCCCTTCGCCCTTCAGGCGGTGCACCGAGGCATCGTCGTTCACGGCTACCAGCAGACGGTCACCCAGGGCGCGCGCTTGGGCGAGATAGGCCACATGCCCGGCATGGAGGATGTCGAAACAGCCGTTGGTCATCACGACGTGCTCGCCCGCCGCGCGCGCGTGGCGCAGCACCCCGGGCAGCTCGGCACGCGTCAGCACGCCGCGCCCGGCCGCCTCCGGCGCATACAGCGTGCGCTGCAGCTCGGACAGCGAGACGGTGGCCGTACCCAGCTTGCCCACCACAATCCCGGCCGCGAGGTTGGAAAGCTGCATCGCCTCCTCCAGCGAGGCACCCGCGGCCAGAGCCGCCGCGAGCGTGGCGATCACCGTGTCACCAGCGCCGGTGACGTCGAAGACCTCGCGCGCCCGGGCCGACTGATGCACGGCAGGCTGATCCGGCCGGTAAAGGGTCATGCCGGCCGCGCCACGCGTCACCAGCAGCGCCCCGATGCCGCACTCGTTCAGGATTTTCCGGGCGGCGCGCTCCAGACTGGCATCGTCCGGGCAGGGACCCGTCACGCCTTCGAGCTCGGCCAGGTTCGGCGTGACCAGACTCGCCCCGCGATAGACCGAGAAATCCCGCCCCTTCGGATCCACCAGCACGGGCTTGCCCGCGGCACGAGCGGCCTGGATCAGGGGCTGCGGGTCGCGCAGGGCACCCTTCGCGTAGTCGGACAGCACGACCAGGTCGAGCTGCGCAAGTAGCGGGTCGAGCCGAGGCAAAAGATCGGCGCTGCGGGCACCGGGAAACCCGTCTTCGAAGTCGAGACGGATCAGTTGCTGGTGACGACTGATCACGCGCAGTTTGGTGATGGTGGCCGCGCCCGGCTGGCGGTGGAAGTGGCAAACGACACCAGCATGCTCGAGCAGAGCGGCCAGTTCGGAGGCGGCCTCGTCCTCGCCGGTCACCCCAACGAGATCCGCGTGAGCGCCAAGCGCCGCAAGGTTCAGGGCGACGTTGCCAGCCCCGCCCGGGCGCTGTTCGATGTCGCGCACGTGGACCACCGGGACCGGGGCCTCCGGCGAGATTCGGTCGGTGCCGCCGTGCCAGTAGCGGTCCAGCATCAGGTCGCCGGCAACCAGCACCCGGGCCTGATCGAACGAGGGCAGGGAAAGCTTCATCGGGAAGGTGCAGGACGCATCATTCGGCGTGGCGCAAGGGAGGGGCCCCCGGATGCAGTGCGTGCTGCGGCCAGTCGGGCCCGCATCGTTCCCGGAGCACCGAACCTGCCCCGAAACACACCGTCAGGCCTCGTCCTCCAGGACAAACCAGGTACCGCAATAGGGGCACTGGTAGCGGCCGTCGTCGGTCTCGTCGATCGGCAGGAACACGCGCGGGTGCGATGCCCACAGCGCGGTGCCCGGCATCGGGCAGTGCAGGGGCAGGTCCTTGCGCGTGACCGTCACCGTCGGTTCGGCATTGGCGGTCCGGTACTGATCCTGATGATGGGCGGTATCGGGATTCACCATGGTGTTCGTCTCGCGTGCGTGAGCGCGGGCATCCGGGCTCAGAGATA
Source organism: Pseudomonadota bacterium (assembly GCA_051747025.1). Lineage (GTDB taxonomy): Bacteria > Pseudomonadota > Gammaproteobacteria > Ectothiorhodospirales > Ectothiorhodospiraceae > Thioalkalivibrio. The sequence continues at coordinate 56,464 of JBNJFQ010000015.1, read as the reverse complement.
GGAAAGCCAGCCCTGGTGGCGGCTGTCGCGCCCCTGGACCACGTCAAAGTAGCGTGTCTGCAGCCGTTCGGTAATCGGTCCGCGGGTGCCGTCACCGATCGGGCGGTCGTCAACCTCGCGGATCGGGGTCACCTCGGCGGCGGTGCCGGTAAAGAAGGCCTCGTCAGCAATATAGACCTCGTCACGGGTGATGCGCTTCTCCACCACGCGCAGGCCTTCCTCGGCCGCCAGCTCCATCACCGTGCGCCGGGTGATACCGTCCAGCGCCGAGGTAATGTCGGGGGTATACAGAATGCCGTCGCGCACCAGGAAGATGTTCTCGCCACTGCCTTCGGCCACATACCCCTCGGTATCCAGCAGCATCGCCTCGTCGTAGCCGCAACGGGTGGCCTCCTGCAGCGCCAGCATCGAGTTGATGTAGTTGCCGTTGGCCTTGGCCTTGCACATGGTCGCGTTCACATGGTGCCGGCTGTAGGACGACGTGCGAATACGGATCCCGCGCTCGATACCATCGTCGCCGAGATAGCTGCCCCACTCCCAGGCCGCCACCATCACGTGGACCTTCAGGTTGTCGGCGCGCAGCCCCATCCCCTCGGAGCCGAGAAACGCCATCGGCCGCAGGTAGGCGCTCTGCAGGTGATTGTCGCGCACCGAGGCGAGCTGCGCCGCGTTCAGTTCGTCCGCCGAATACGGCAGGGTCATGCCGAGGATCTTGGCCGAGTTGAACAGGCGCCGGGTGTGGTCTTCGAGCCGAAAGATCGCAGGACCACGCTCGGTCTGGTAGGCGCGCACGCCCTCGAATACCCCCATGCCGTAGTGCAGGGTATGGGTGAGGACGTGGGTCTTGGCGTCGCGCCAGGGCACCATCTGCCCGTCCAGCCAGATCACCCCGTCGCGGTCGGCCATCGACATTGCGGTTTTCCTCTTGTTCAGTTGCGTCCGTCGGTGCCCGTATCCAGGTCGCCGAACAATTCGTTCCAGGCCGCGATTACCTGCTCGCGAACGGCCTCCAGCTCCGCGTCCGGCTCGTCGACCCGGGCATCGGTCCCGGCCAGGGTCAGGCGGTGGATGCGGTTGCGCAGATCCCGGTAGGCACCGGCCAGATCACTGCTGAGCCCGGCACCGATCACCCCTTCCCGACCCAGCGCCTCGAGGGTCCGGATCTTGTCCGGGAAGTCGCAGACGGCCGGGTGCTCGTGCGCAGACACCAAAACCCAGTATTGAACCATGAATTCGATATCAGTGATACCGCCACGGTCGCGCTTGAGATGGAACCCGCGCCCCGGCCGGGAGGCGTGCTCGGCCAGCATCCGCTGACGCATCTCGACCACCTCGGCGCGCAGGGCGGCGGCATCACGCGGCCGGGTCAGCACCTCGCGGCGCAGCGTGGCAAAACGCTCGCCAAGATCGCTGTCACCGGCAACAAAACGCGCACGCACCAGGGCCTGGTGCTCCCAGGTCCAGGCGGATTCGTCCTGATAACGGCGAAACGCCCGCAGGCCGCTGACCAGCAGTCCGGCCGTTCCGGAGGGCCGCAGGCGGGTGTCCACCTCGTACAGCCGTCCCGCCGCAGTGTAGGCCCCCAGCAGGTGCACGACCCGCTGGGCCACCCGCGCAAAGAATTCGGTGTTGTCGATCACCTTCGGCCCGCCGGTCCGGGCCTCGTCACCCTCGGAGTCATGCAGGAAGACCACGTCCAGATCGGACCCGTAGCCCAGTTCGAATCCACCCAGCTTGCCGTAACCGATCACCGCGAAGCGTGCGGGTCGGGTTCCGCAGCCTTCCTCGCCGCACTGCGGTACCCCGTGACGCTCCACCATCTTGTCCCAGGCGAGCTGCAGGACACGTTCCAGCAGCACCTCGGCCAGCCAGGTCAGGTGGTCCGAGATCTTCATCAGTGGCAAAAATCCCATGATGTCCGCCGCCGCGACGCGCAGGGTCTGCACCTGCTTGAACTGGCGCAGCCGATCCAGCATCTGTTCGTGATCCTGCCCCGGGAAACGCGCCAGTTCATCGTCCAGCTCCTCCGACAGACCGGCGCGATCCGGGGGGGCGTACAGCGCGCGCGGGTCCAGCAGTTCGTCCAGCAACAGCGGATGCTGCGCCAGCTGGTCGGCAATCCAGGGGCTTGCGGCCACCAGCTTGGCCAGTTGCGACAGGGCCAGCGGGTTCTCCACCAGCAGCGACAGGTACACCGAGCGGCGGGCGATGGTACGGATCAGCTTGAGTGCCCGCGGCAGGACCGCGTCGGGCGCATCGAACTCGGCCAGCGCCCCGATCAGCAACGGCATCAGACGATCCAGACGCTGACGCCCGGTCACACTCATCGCACGCACCCCGGGGCTGTCGCGCAGATCGACGATCCCGCCGAGGGCCGCCTCCGGATCGGCGAAGCCCAGATCCTGCAGGCACTCGCGGGCCTCGTCCTCGGCGAGCTTTCCCAGCCAGAGGCGCTGGATCTGATGCTCGCGGTCCGCCTCCGGGGCATCCTCCATCGATTGCCCGTCCTCGCGCTGCGGTGCACTGAAGACCTGCTCGAACTGCGCATGCACCCGGCGTTGCTCGTGCAGCAGCGCGGCCTCGAAGGCCACCTCGTCGGCAAACCCGAGCGACAGCGCGAGGCGCGCCCGGTCGTCACCCGAACGGGGCAGACGGTGGGTCTGCTGATCGTTGAGCATCTGCAGGCGGTTCTCGACCCGACGCAGGAAGCGGTAGCCATGCTCGAGCTGATCCACTGCGTAGACCGGCAGCAGATCGCGTTCGCGCAGCACCCCGAGCACGCCCAGCAGGTCGCGGCGCTGCAAAGCCTGGTCGCGCCCGCCCCGGATCAGCTGGAACGACTGCGCGATAAATTCGATCTCGCGGATCCCGCCCTCGCCATGCTTCACGTCCTCAAACCGCCCCTTGCGGGCCGATTCCTCGTTGATCATCTGCTTGAGCTCGCGCAGGTTCGCCAGGGTTCCGTAGTCGAGATAACGACGATAGATAAACGGACGCAGGCGCCGCATCAGGCGCACCCCCGCCTCGGCATCACCCGCCAGCGGGCGCGCCTTGATCAATGCATAGCGCTCCCATTCGCGCCCGTGGGCCTGGTAGTAGTCCTCTATCGCGTCGAAATGCATCACCAGCGGGCCAGAGTCGCCGAACGGGCGCAGCCGCATGTCGACGCGGTAGCAGAAACCGTCTGCCGTCATCTCCGACAGCGCCGCAATCAGCGCCTGCCCGAGACGCTGAAAATACGCCTGGTTGTCGAGGGGTCGTCCGCCATCGGTCTGCCCGGCCTCCTCGTAGGCGAAGATCAGATCGATATCGGAGGAAAAGTTGAGCTCGCCGCCGCCCAGCTTGCCGAGTCCGAGGACCACCAGTGACTGCGCCTCGCCTGCGGCACTGCGCGGCCGCCCGTAGCGCTGCTGCAGATGTGCGTCGAGCCAACCCAACGCGGCGGCAATCAGCGATTCTGCCAACCGGCTGAGGTCATGCATGGTCTGGTCGAGTGTGGCCGCGCCCTCCAGGTCCCGCCAGGCGATGCGGATCAGCTCGCGGTGACGCATCTCGCGCAGCGCGCCACGCAATCCCGGCTCGTCCTCTACCAGCGCCAGCCGTGCATCCAGTTCGGCCGCAAACACCGCGTCGTCCAGTGCGGGCACCCGCCCGTCGGCATCCAGCCGATCGAACAGGTATTCCGGGTGCCGGCGCACCGTCTGCACCAGATAGTGGCTGAAGGCCAGCGGTAACGGCGCACCTGCACCCAGCCACGCCGGCTCGGGCGCCGCGGCACGCAACTCGTCGAGCACCGTCTGGACTTCCTTCTCCAGCGCGGGGGGCAGGGTCTGCGGGATATCAGGGACAGGATGGTTCATGCGCCAAGCCTACCAGCCTTGCATCTGCAGGCCATCACCAGCTGCAGAGACTTGACTTGGATACGAACAGTAATAATAATCGTTCTTACCTCTTAAATCATTCACCACAGCCACAAGGAGATCCACACGATGATACGCCGCCCACTTTCCTGGCTTATTGGCGCCACCGCAGCCATCGCCGTGAGCATGCCGGTGATGAGTTCCAGCCTTGCAGCCGAAGAGGTCAACCTCTATTCGGCCCGCCAGGAGCCCCTGATCAAGCCACTGCTGGATGACTTCACCAAGGAGACCGGAATCGACGTCCGGCTGTTGACCGGAAAAGCCGACAGCCTCCTGCAACGACTGCGTCAGGAAGGTCGCAACTCGCCGGCCGACGTCTTCATCACCACTGACGCCGGGCGCCTGCATCAGGCCCGGGAGGCCGGCGTACTGCAAGCCGTCGAGTCCGAAACCCTGAGCGCCAACGTCCCCGCGCGCTACCGCCATCCGGAAGGCGAGTGGTTCGGACTGTCCATGCGCGCCCGGCCGATCATGTACCACAAGGACCGCGTCGATCCTTCCGAATTGTCGACCTACGAGGCCCTGACCGGCCCAGAATGGGAAGGCCGAATCTGTATCCGGTCTTCCGGCAACGTCTACAACCAGTCCCTGGTCGCCTCGATGATCGTCACTGAAGGCAAGGAAGCGGCTCAGGATTGGGCAAACGGCATCGTGGCCAACATGGCACGCCCCCCGCATGGCGGTGATCGGGATCAGATCCGCGCGGTCGCGGATGGGGTGTGCGACGTTGCAATCGCCAATACCTACTACCTCGGGATCATGCTCGCCGGGGAGGGACGCGACCGCGAAGCGGCCGAACAGATTGGTGTGTTCTGGCCAAACCAGGACGGTCGCGGCACCCACGTCAACGTCAGTGGTGCCGGTGTTGCCGCAAACGCCCCCAACCGCGATAACGCGATCCGCCTGATCGAATTCCTGAGTTCCGCCGAGGCCCAGCAGTGGTACGCCGAGGCCAATCAGGAATATCCGATCCGGGACGACGTACCGTCCAGCGACATCCTCCAGGGATTCGGCGAGTTCCAGTCCGACGACATTGATCTCTACCTGCTGGGGGACAACAATGCCGAGGCTGTGCGCATCATGGACCGCGCCCGGTGGCGTTAAACCTGTCCTTTTGACGTACCCCTTCTGCACGCCCCCGGCCCCGCCGGGGGCGTGCCGTTTTCGCGCACTCGGCACCGGGAAAGAGTGGTATTCGAAACAAGAACGTTTACTATTCGCGGGCAATGACCTCTCTTTCACCGGACACAACGAGCGACCGCAGCACCGCTGCTCCCGGATGGATACGCGGGGCAGTCAGCCCCTGGACCGCTGTCGCGCTGGTCGTCGCCCTGATCCTGGCCCTTCCGGTCCTGGTGATCTTCGGGCACGTCTTCGTCCCGGCCGGCGAGGTCTGGACCCACCTGCGCGAAACCGTGCTCGCCGACTATGTGGCCAACTCGCTGGCCCTGCTGGTCGGCGTCGGCATCGGCGTCCTGCTGATCGGGGTGACGGTCGCATGGCTCGTGAGCATGTGCGAGTTCCCGGGGCGCGGAGTTTTCCAGTGGGCCCTCATGCTGCCGCTCGCCATGCCTGCCTACATCATCGCCTACACCTATACCGGGATGCTGGAATTCAGTGGCCCGGTACAAAGCCTGATTCGCGACCTCACCGGTCTGGGCTACGGCGAATACTGGTTTCCCCAGATCCGCTCACTGGGCGGCGCCATGGCGATGCTGACCCTGGTGCTGTACCCCTACGTCTACCTGCTGAGCCGCGCGACCTTCCTCGAACAGTCGATCTGTGTACTCGAAGTCTCCCGCACCCTGGGCGCCGGGCCATTCGGCGGATTCCGTCGCGTCGCCCTGCCGCTGGCACGTCCAGCGATCATCGCGGGCCTCACCCTGGCCTTGATGGAAGTACTGGCGGACTACGGTACCGTCGCATATTTCGGCGTGAGTACGTTTACCACAGGCGTCTTTCGCACCTGGTACGGGCTCGGCGATCCGGCAGCCGCCGCCCAGCTCTCGGCCGTATTGCTGACCTTCGTGTTCGTGCTGATCATGCTGGAGCGCTGGTCGCGGGCAAAGGCTCGGTTCCATCACACCAGCCGCCGCTACTCCACCCTGCCGCGCTATCGGCTGCGGGGCTGGAAGGCCCTCGCAGCCTTCCTGGCCTGCCTGCTGCCGTTTTTCCTGGGGTTCCTGCTGCCCGCTTTTCAGCTCGGGCTGTGGGCCCTGCAGACCGCCGACCACTGGATGAATGCGGACTTTGCCGAACTGGTATTCAACAGCTTCTGGCTTGCGATCGTTGCTGCGGTCATCGCCGTCGTGCTGGCCCTGATTCTGGCCTATGCCCGCCGCCTGGAAGGTGGCCGTTTCACCGCAGCCGCAGTACGCGTGGCCGGAATGGGCTATGCGGTCCCGGGTACGGTAATCGCCATCGGGGTCATGATCCCGTTTGCCGCGCTCGACAACGCTGTAGACAGCTTTATGCGTGACACCGTCGGGGTGTCCACCGGCCTGCTGCTTTCGGGAACGGTGTTCGCGCTGCTGTTCGCCTATGCCGTGCGTTTCCTTGCTGTTTCTTTGCAAACCGTGGAAGCCGGGCTCGGCAAGATCCAGCCGAGCATGGACGACGCCGCGCGCTCGCTCGGCATGCGCCCGTTTCAGACCCTGGCCCGGGTGCATCTTCCGATCATGCGCGGCACCCTGGTCACTGCCCTGCTGCTGGTATTTGTGGACGTGCTCAAGGAACTTCCGGCCACCCTGATCCTGCGTCCGTTCGACTTCAACACCCTCGCGGTGCGCGCGTTCGAGCTGGCCGGCGACGAGCGTCTGGCCGAATCGTCCAGCGCGGCCCTGGCCATCGTGCTGGTCGGCCTGCTACCGGTTATCCTGCTGTCGGTCACCATCGGTCGTTCGCGACCCGGTCAGCGGGGCCGCGACGCCGAGCGTCCCGGCGGCGACCACGATGCCCGAACCTCGTCCAGGCCTCTGGCCATGCCGGCCGGCACGACTTGACCCGGCCCCGAATCAACGGACAGCAAGCGATATGCCGGAACCCCAGCCTCCCCTCCTCGCCCTCGACCACGTGGATGTCGGCTACGACCACGAGGCCGTGGTCCATCAGGTCTCGCTGGAACTGCGCGAGGGGCAGATCGGCTGTCTGCTGGGTCCGTCCGGGTGCGGCAAGACCACACTGCTGCGCGCCATCGCGGGCTTCGAACCGCTGATGCAGGGCGAGATCCGCTTCAACGGCGGTGCCGTCAGCCGCCCGCAGTTCACTGTCCCCCCGGAACGGCGCGGGATCGGCATGGTGTTCCAGGACTTCGCCCTGTTTCCGCATCTCGACGTGGCGGCTAATATCGGGTTCGGGATCCGGGGCTGGGGCAATGCGGCCCGGGATACCCGGGTCAAGCAGTTGCTGCGTCTGGTCGGACTGCAGGGCTATGGCAATGCCTATCCCCACGAGCTGTCGGGAGGCCAGCAGCAGCGCATTGCCCTGGCGCGCGCGCTGGCACCCCGGCCCAAGCTGCTGCTGCTGGACGAGCCCTTCTCCAGCATGGACATGGACCTGCGGGGGGAACTGGCCCGCGAGGTCCGGCGCATCCTGCGTGCCGAGAACACCACGGCCATCCTAGTGACCCATGACCAGCATGAGGCGTTCGCATTCGCCGACCGTATCGCGGTACTCAACCAAGGGCGGGTATCGCAGTGGGACTCGGCATACAACCTCTATCATCGGCCCGCCGACCGGTTCGTGGCCGACTTTGTCGGCGACGGGACGCTGATCCCGGGCATGGTCCTGCCCGACGAGCATGTGGACACCGCCCTGGGCGAACTCGACGGTGCGCTGTCGCAATCCCTGCCCCCCGGGACCGCTGTCGACGTCCTGGTACGCCCCGACGACATCGCGATCGACAACGAGGCGGGCACGGTACGCACCGAGGTCCTCGACAAGGCGTTCCGTGGCGCCGACTTCCTGTACACCCTGAAACTCCCGGACGGGCTAAGCGTGCTGTGCATGGCACCCAGCCACGACAATTTCGCGATCGGCGACCATGTCCGCCTGCGCCTGGACTTCTCGCATCTGGTGGTGTTCTCGCGCGGCAGCGGTGTGGACTGCCCGACCACCTGACCGGCACGCCCCCCGGGAGACCGCCGGGAACTCCCCCGACGTCGCGTGTTCCGATGCCACACGCACGCCCTTCCGCAACCGCTATTATCGTTCCATGATCCCCCCCCGCGCCCCCGATGTCTGCTGCCCACACCGCACCGGGACGGGTGCGGTCGCAGTGGTCCTTCTCGCGCTGGCGAGCCTCCCCGCCCCAAGCCCGGCGAGCGAGGATCCCGTGCCCGGACTGCAGATCGCCGGCGGCATCGAGGAGCAAAAAACCAATATCCGCAACAGCCTCGACCTGGCGGCCCATCCCTGCGATCTTCCCTCCTTCCGAGAACGCCGTCTGCTGCGGGACAGCGAGACGCGTGCCCGCAAGGCGCTGCGCGCGATCGGCTTCTACGATGCCGAACTGGAACTGCGCGTGGAACACGCCGAGAACTGCTGGACCCTGCATATCGACCTCGAACCCGGCCCCGCAACCACCATCGCCGACGTGGATGTCCGCATTACCGGCGCCGCCGCAGATGACCCCGGATTCGAACCGGTGCGCGCCCAGCGCGAGATCCGCACCGGCGACATACTGCGGCATGACCGCTACGAGGACCTGCGCAACCGGCTGACCCGGATCGCGGCCGACCGGGGCTACTTCGACGCCGATCTGCATACCCGGCGCATCGAAGTGGACCGCGATACCCGCACCGCGACCCTCCGTCTGCACATGGACAGCGGCGAGCGTTATCAACTGGGCCCGGTCACCATCGAGCAGGACTTCCTGCGCCCGGAATTCGTGCAGCGCATGGTGCCGTTTGCGCAAGGGGAGCCCTACCAGTCCTCGCAGATCATCGCATTGCAGCGCAACCTGAATGACAGCGGGTACTTCTCCGGCGTACGCGTGCGTCCCCGGCGCGAGGCTGCCGAGGACCGGCGCGTACCGATCACCGTCGAGCTGGAACCGCGGCCCCGCCACAGCTACGAGGCCGGCCTGGGCTATTCGACCGACGTGGGCCCGCGCATCCGGCTGCGTCACGAACACCGCTATGCCACCCGGCACGGGCACCGCTACCAGTTCGAGATCGAGGCCTCGCCAGTACGCTCGGGCCTCGGGTACAACTACGAGATCCCGTTGCGCGACCCGCTGCGCGAGCGCCTGAACCTGTTCACCAACTATCGCACCGAGGAGACCGACTCGCAGCAGTCCGACCGCTTCCAGATCGGTGCGAATCGAATCCTCCAGCGCAGAGGTGGGTGGCAGACCACCGAGGGCCTGCGCTACGAACGCGAGGACTTCACGGTCGGCGACCAGACCGACCGGACCTCGCTGCTGATCCCGTCCTACCGAATCAGCCGCATGGACGCCGATGATCCGATGACGCCGCGCCGCGGCTACCGCTTCGAGGCCACCGTCCAGGGCGCCCGCAAGGAGCTGGTCTCCACCACGTCGTTCGCCCAGGTCCTGGCCAGCGGCAAGATCATCCACGGGCTGGGCCGCGGACGCATACTGGCGCGCGCCGATACCGGCGTGACGGATGTCGACTCGGTGCGCAAACTGCCCAGCTCGCTGCGCTTCTTCGCCGGGGGTGACGCCAGCATCCGCGGCTACGGCTACCAGAGGCTGGGTCCGCGCAGCGACGACGGCGAGCTCGTCGGCGGGCGACACAAGCTGGTCGGCAGCATCGAACTCGACTACCCGGTGGCCGGCAACTGGAGTGCGGCCGCGTTCATCGACGCCGGCAACGCCTTCGACGATTTCAGCGACTTCGACGCGGTCTACGGTGCCGGGATCGGGGTGCGCTGGCGCTCGCCGGTCGGACCGATCCGGGTGGACCTGGCCCACGGGCCGGATTCGCGAGACGACTTCCGCATTCATTTCTCCATGGGCCCGGACCTGTGAAGCCGCTGCTGCGCGCCACCCTCTGGGGGCTGTCCATCCTCCTCACCCTGGTATTCATCCTGCTGGGTACCCTGGGCGCGCTGCTGGCCACCGAATCCGGAAACCGCTGGCTGGCCGAGCTGGGTGAACGCCTGGCACCGGTCGAGCTGCGCATCGATCGGATCGAGGGAACGCTGTTCACCGAGCTGCAGCTGTACGGGCTGCACCTGGCCCTGCCCGACGGCCCGGTGATCGACCTGGACGAGGGCCACGTCGGCATCAACGCGCGCAGCCTGCTGCGTGGCGAGCTGAACGTCCGCAGGCTGGGCGCAACCGGGATGCGCATCGACCTGCCGCCATCCGACCCGGATGCGCCGCGCGCCGAAGAGCCTTTCGCCCTGCCCGCATCCATCCGGATACCGCTGGCCGTACGCCTGGGTCGTCTACGGGTCGAAGACCTGGAGATTTTTCAGGCCGGTGCATCCCTGGCTTCGGTCACACGCCTCGCCGCCAGCGCCCGGGCCGATGGCACGCGGCTCGAACTGCACACGCTGGAACTGGACATGCCGGAGATCCGGGCCCGTCTGGCCGGCAAGGTCAAGACCGACGGCAACTATCCGACCGAACTGCGCGGCCAGTGGCAGGCGCCGCTGCCCGCAGCGGCCGCCGAAGGCCTGGGGACCGACAGGGCGCACGGTGAACTCATGGTCACCGGCGCCCTGCAGAAACGCATACAGCTGGAGCATGTGCTGACCGCCGGCATCGAACTGAATCTTCAGGCCAGCGTCCGCGAGCTGTTCGCCGAGCCGGAGTTCGAACTGGCAGCGCAGTGGCAGCCCTTCGCCTATCACCTCGGCCCGCAACAGGACATCGCCCTGGAGGCCGGGACCCTCGACCTGCAGGGCACGCCGGAGGCCTGGGCACTGAGTCTCGAGACCGCCGCCACCCTCGCGCCCTGGCCCCGCACTGCACTGAATGCCCGGGCACAGGGGGGCCGCGAGGCGCTGCACCTCCAGACCCTGGCGATCGACTCCGAGGCCGGTCGGATCGCCCTGTCCGGCCCCGTCCGCTTCGCCGGCGCCCTGGAGTGGGACCTGACCCTGGAGGCCGACGAGCTCGCCACAGCGCCTCCGGGCCAGGGCGTGGACGCCGGGCTTGAACACCTGAAGGCGCAGCTGCAGGGGCGCCTGCCTCTGGACACCGGCGCCCCGCCGCTGGCGGCCCTGGAGGCGCGCGCCACCCTGCACGAACTGACCGGCCACGTTGAAGGCCATCCGGTCACCGGCAGCCTGAACGCCTGGCTGGCCGATGGCCGGGCCGGCATCGAGGACACCCGCCTGACCGTGCGCGATACCGCGCGACTGGATCTGGCGGGCTCGGCCACCGGCCTGGCGGGGGACTGGGCCAACCCCGATCACCGCATTGTGTTCGACCTCGGACTCGACCTTGAGGCCCCGGAGCTGGCGCACCTGCACGCAGAACTGGAAGGCGGGATCGAACAACTGCGGCTCGCACTGAACGGCGACTACGCCCCGGCCAGTGGCGCCGTCACTGCCCGGCTCGGCCTGGAACCGCTGCGAGCCCGCCTGCGCGGGATCAGCCTGACCGGGGATGGCCGAATCGCGCTGACCGAGACCGGGGGTCAGATCGAACGCCTGCACCTGGCCACCGACACCGGCGCCCGGCTCGCTCTCTCCGGTGATCTCGACTGGTCCGAGGGTCTCGACTGGGATCTCGCGCTGGAAGGCGAAGGGCTGGACCCGTCACTAGTGGTCGCCGAGGCGCCCGGCCAGCTCGCACTGGCCCTGACGAGCGAAGGGCGCCTGGATGCCGATGGCCGCGCGCGGCTGGAGGCGCGGGTGCAGCGCCTGCAAGGCACGCTGCGCAACCAGTCCGTCTCCGGCCAGGCGCAACTGGCAATGGACGGCCGGGAACTGCGCGTGGACCGACTCGACCTGGCAGTGGGCCGCAATACCCTGACGGCCCGTGGCGAGTGGTCCGAAAGCCTCGACTTCGACCTGCACCTGGACGCCCCGGAGCTGGAACGGACCTGGCCCGAGCTGGGCGGCCGGCTGGAACTGGAGGCACACATCACGGGGGACCCCGAGCGTCCGCACATCGCCGCGCAGGGCAGCGGCGCCGGCCTGCGACTGGCGGACATCACGCTGGAGAAACTGGAACTCGCCGCCGATGCCGGCCTCGCGGTCGCCGCCCCCGCCGCACTTGACCTGCGGCTGACGGGGCTAGCACTGGGCGACGGCACACGCATCGAGCGCCTGCGCCTGGGCGCTGTCGGACGCATCGACGAACACCGCCTGACGCTGGTCGCGGACGCCGCCGACCTGGGCTCGCTGGATCTGTCGCTGCGGGGCGCCCTGGATCCGGACACCCTGCACTGGCGCGGGCAACTCGCACAACTGGAGCTGGATCAGCCCGCCGCCGGTCCCTGGCGCCTGACCGGGCCGGTCGGACTGGAGGGCGGCCCCGAACAGGCACGCCTGCAGCGACTGTGTCTGGCGCGGGACGACGCACGGTTGTGCGCCGAGGGCCACTGGGACACGGCGACGGGGGCGGCATTCCGGGGCGATATCCGGGACGTGGATCTGGCCTGGCTGAAACCCTTTCTGCCCCCCGAACTCGCCATCGCGGGCCACCTGAATGCCGAGGCCAGCGGCGACATGGATACCGACGGCACCCTGACAGCCGACTTGGGCGTCACGCCGACCGACGGCCACCTGATCGTGCGCGACGAAAACGGGCAGCTCGGGGAAGTCGCCTACCGCGACGTGCGTTTTACCGCTCGCGTGCGCGACCGCGACGTGGACGCCGCCCTGCGGCTCGACTTCCTGGACCGGGGGACGGCCCGCAGCGAACTCCGCCTGCGCCCGGATGGCGACGAGCTGCGACTCGACGGGGATCTGACCGCCCGCCTGGACGACCTGGCCTGGCTGGCCGCCCTGAGCCCGGAGATCCAGCGTCTGCACGGCGCGCTGGACGCCAGGCTGGAGTTCGGGGGACGCCTGGACGCGCCACTGGTGGAAGGCGAGGTCGCGTTTCGCGACGGCGGCGTCCTGATCCCCGAGGCCGGGATCGACATCGTCATTCCCGAGATCACGGCACAGGTGGTCTCGGCCGAACAGCTGATGCTGGCCGGACGCCTGGAGTCCGAGAGTGGCGGCATCCAGTTCGAGGGCCGCATGGACCTCGGGGAAGACGGCCCGCGCGCCGAATTGAATCTGGCCGGCGAGGATTTCCTGGTGGTCAACCGCGTAGACGCGGAGGCACGCATCACGCCGGACCTGCAACTGGTCTTCACCCCCGACGACGGCATACGCGTGCGCGGCGAGGTGGCCCTGCCCTGGGCACGTATCCGGCCACCGGAACTGCCACCCGGGGCCATCCGGGTCTCCGACGATGAGGTAATCCTCGGCGAGGAGATCGAGGAGGCGCAGGGGCTCAAGACCGATATCCGCATCCGCATCCGCCTTGGCGACGATGTGCGATTTGACGGCTTCGGCCTGACCGCACGCTTCGCCGGGGAGCTGGATGTCGAGGAGATCACCGGACAGCCGACCCAGCTGTTTGGCGAGATCACGATCCCCGAGGGGCAGTACAGCGACTACGGCCAGGATCTGCGGGTGGAACGCGGCAGCCTGATCTTCCAGGGTCCGGCGCAGACCCCGGAACTGGACCTGCGCGCGGTACGCACCGTGCGCGAATACAACGTGACGGTCGGACTGGAGATCCGCGGCACACCGGAGAACCTGCGCTCCCGAGTCATCTCGGAACCGCCAATGGATGAGACCGAGGCGATGGCGTTCCTGCTGACCGGGCGCCCGCTGTCCGGTGCATCGCAGTCGGACGGAAGCATGATCGCGGCTGCCGCGGCCGCCTACGGCCTGGAGCAGGGGGCGGTGATTACCGAACGCATCGGTCGCGAACTGGGCCTGGACGAAGTGGCGCTGGACGCCGAGGGCGGACTGGACGAAAGTGCCCTGACCCTGGGCCTCTACCTCTCGCCGCGTCTACTGCTGCGCTATTCCATCGGGCTGTTCGACAATACCTCGCGCGTTCTGCTGCGCTACGAGCTGACCCGTTCGCTGAGCCTGGAGACCTCCTCCGGTACCACCGGCCAGGCGGTCGATCTGATCTACCGTATCGAGCGCTAGCCGCCGGTCTGAGCGGGGGAGGACCGGTGGCCTCCGCCTGAACGCTCGCGCCGGTCACGCCCGACCCCTGAAGCGGACGCTCGTGTCCTCCTTGACTGCGCGGCCCGGCCGCCTACCAGGTTCAAACTCTGGTGTTTATGTGCCTTCGGCCTGGCCGACGCGAGACCGGCGGCCGGGCGGCAGCCCCCGGCAACACGGGCGATCACTCCGAAATACGCAGGACCAGCTTGCCACGCCGTCCTCCCGCCTCGATCCTCCGATGCGCCTCGGCCGCCTCGGCCAGGGGCAGCACATCCTCGACATTAACCTGCAACCGGCCGCTCGCCAGGCGTGCCAGGCCCTCGGCGACCAGGGTCCCCTGGTGCTTGAGACGACGCCGGTCACCCTCCAGCATCGGCGTCAGCATCAGTTCCAGGCTGATGCTCGGGTTGCGCAGGCGTGCAGCATTCCAGTCCACGTCGTCCGGCGGGGACAGCATCGTCACCAGATCGCCACCGTGCGCAACCCGCGTCAGCCCTTCGCGAAATACCTCGCCACCGACCGTATCGAGGACAATATCGAAGCCCCTCCCCTCGGCATAGTCGGCGATCGCCTGTGCTGCCTCCGGCTTGCGCAGGTCGGCCGTGTCGACACCCAGTGCGGTCACCACCGACACGGCCGGGTCGCTGCGCACGACCCCCAGGACGCGGGCACCGGCCGCGCGTGCGATCTGCACAGCCATCTGGCCGACCCCCCCTGCCGCTGCATACACCAGTACGCTCTGGTTGCGCTGCAGGTCAGCGCGCTCGAACAGTGCCTCCCAGGCAGTCAGCCAGGTGAGTGGCAGCGCCGCGGCCTGGGCATCCGGAACTGCCGCCGGCACCGGCACCACCGCAGCCTCGGGGACCACTACCTGTTCAGCATAGGTACCAGGATCGGCACCGACCCCACCGAAACAGAACGCCACCCGTTGGCCCGGTCGCGCATGATGCACGCTGGCGCCGCATTCCTCGATCACCCCGACTCCGTCGCAACCGGGGGTGTTGCGCGGCGCACCCGGCACCAGCATGCCGCGACCGCGGACCTTGGTATCCACAGGGTTCACGCCAGCCGCCAGCAGCCGAATGCGTACGTGGTCGGGCTCGCTGATGGCGGGTTCGGGAACCTCCCTAAGGTGCAGATGTCCGGCATCGCCGGGTTCGTCAAAGACAATGGCTTGCATTCTGCCCTCCCCACTCCAGGAAACACTGATCAATGTACACGTTCGCTCCGGGAGCAGCGAAAGGCGCTTTCGGCACCCCGGAACGATTACAGTCCAATCCCGATGCCAATTCCGAAGCGGACCCGGCCGGCGTCCCGCCGATCCGCTCCCGGCTCCGGCCAGAGGTACACGGAAGACGCCTCCAGTACCGGGAAGGCGTAGGCGCGTTCGCCAATCCGGCCGTCCTCGATGCCGGTGACTTCGCCCAGCGCCGTGATCCGGCGCCCGGCGCGATAGTCCACTGGATCGGCAAAACCGTCGACCCACAGGCGGAACCGGCCCAGGTTCGGCCGTCCGGTCTGCGGCTCCTGAGCGCGCAGCGGGTAGCCGAGCACTTCGATCACTGTGGCCTCGGAACGATTGTCGACCCGGGCGATGACCCCGCCCCACAACTGGTCTGCAAGCGGCAGCATGGCGTCCGTCACCGCGCGCGGGGCCACCGGATCGGGGGCCCTGTCCGGCACCTCCAGGGGCGCGGTTGCGCAACCAGCAAGCAGCGCCAGACCCACCAGCACCAGAACGTTCCCCGACCACCGCGGGACCACGCGCTCAGTATCCCGGAGCATGACGCAATGGATGCGGGTGGTGACGCCAGTACGGGTCATAGAATCCCGGCCAGAACCAGGGATCGTGATACAGCGGATCGCGAGGCGGCTCGCGCACCGGCCACAGGTGTACGCCGGTCGCACGCAGCGTCACGTAGGTATAGGGATAATCGCCGATGGCGTCGCGCTCCACGCCCTCCACCTCCCCGCGCACGGTCACCTCGCGACCCGGGGCATGGATTTGCGGATCCAGGAACTCGGGGGTCCAGGCACGGAAACGTCCCTCCGAACGGTCACTGTCACGCGGGCGACCCGAGCGGTCCAGGCTGCGGGCCACGAGTTCGAGCCGGGTCCCGTCCTCACGGTTATCGATCGCAGCAATGACGCCACCCCAGACCACGGTCGTGCCACGTGCCGCCTCGGGGTCTGCGAGCACTTCCGCACGACTCGGCATTTCCTGCGGAAGCGGGGCAATCGTCTCCGGGATGCCGGCACAGCCCGCCAGCAGGGCGGCTGCCATCAGCGCCCCGACGCGCCAGACCTGCTGAAGGCCATGTCGATTCATATCTGTTCCGACCCTGAATCAGCGCCCTGGTTCGTATGACCTGGTGCCCGCCATGGGAAGTCGACGCGGGGCTTGTTTCCCCGTCCGTCACCGGTCAGCGCTGTCCTGACCGTCCGGGCTGCGTCTCGTCCGGGGCACACAGTGCCTCGACGTCGAGGACCTCGTGCTGGGACTGTTCGACCGCCGCCAGCAGCGCTTCCGGGGCCAGCCCCACCCTTTCCCATGCGTCCGGGTCCACCGGCGGGGCGTCGTTCCAGTCCCGCGAATCGAGTTCCGCCAAGTGCGCCCCGGTGTTGGCCAGATGGACCAGCGTCACGGCCACGCGGTGTTCCTCCGGGGCCGCCACCGGCATATGGTGGCCGGCGACACAGGCGACCAGGTTCTCCGGAAGACCCCAGTGGCCGGCCAGTGCCCCGCCCAGCTGCGCATGATCGAAGCCGAGTTGTTCGCGCTCGGCCGCCTGCGGCGTGAGGGCATGACCGACATCCAGACTGGAGAGGAACGCGCGATGCGCCGCTTCCGGAGACTGGGTGAACAGCAGCAGCTTGCCAAGGTCATGCAGAAGCCCGGCCAGAAAAACGCTTCCCGCCTGAGCAGGCAGGACCCGGTCCGCAAGCTGACGCGCAATCACGGCGCAATACGCAGAATGGCGCCAGAACACCTCCAGCGGCAGACGCTCCTGATCGGGGATACCACCAGTGGCACGAGTGATCGCGCCCGCCACCACCAGGCGCCGAAGTGTCTCGCGCCCGAGCAAAGTAATCGCACGCTCCACGCTGTCCACCTTCCGTGCCTGCGCATAGGCAGGGCTGTTGGCGATGCGCAGCACCAGGGCCACCAGTCCCGGGTCGCGCCCAAGACTGGCGGCAATGCGGGCCGAGTTGGAGTCTTCGGCGTCCAGCAGTGCCGTCACCTCGGACAGCACCCGGGGCATGGCCAGCAACTGATTGGCCGAGCGAACCCGGCCTTCCAGGGTCTCGCTTGCCGGTATCTCGGGCATCACCTGCTCCTCTCGCTCCAGGGTCGCCCGGTATCGGGGACTCCCGCCAGACACTTACTAGCTTAGGGAAACAATGATCCATGTGCACGTTCGCGTGCACGCCCCGGCTGTTTCCGCTCCGGGTGCTTGCTCCACGCCTACCCCGGCAACTGCCGAGGTCCATTGCAACCCTGGCGGCCGCGAACCAAACTGCGACCGGCAGGTCACTGCTTTTACCACTGGCAACCGGAGGAACGATCGATGGTGATACGCAACACCCTGGCCGTACTGCTGTTCGCGCTACCCGGCCTGGCGCTCGCCGACATCCAGACCCAGGAGGTCAGCTACCAGCACGATGGCGATGAAATGACCGGCTATCTCGCGCATCCGGCAGCCGAGGGCCCACATCCCGCAGTGCTCGTTATCCACGAGTGGTGGGGCCACAACGAATACGCCCGCGACCGCGCCGAGCAGCTGGCCCGCGAGGGCTATACCGCGTTCGCCCTAGACATGTATGGCTCCGGCCAGGTGGCGGACCATCCGTCGGAGGCGGGTGAATTCGCCGGTCGCATCCGCGAGAACCGCGAGCTTCTTCTCGGTCGCTTCCAGGCCGCACATGACTGGCTGCAGGGGCACGAGCGGGCCGCCGCCACCCCGCTGGCCGCCGTCGGCTACTGCTTCGGTGGCACGGTCGCACTGGAGGCCGCACGGGCCGGCATGGATCTGTCGGTGGTGGCCAGCTTCCACGGCGGTCTCGGCACCGATCACCCCGCGCAACCCGGGGAAGTCAGCGCGGAGATCCTGTCGTTTACCGGCACCGCCGACCCGATGATCCCATCGGAGCAGATCGCCGACTTCCATCAGGAGATGCAGAACGCCGACGCGCGCTATACCGTGGTGGAATTTTCCGGGGTAATGCACAGCTTCACCAACCCGGCAGCCGATGCCGTTGCCGAGGAGTTCGGCATGCCGGTCGGCTATGATGAACGCGCCGACCACGACTCGTGGAAGCATCTGCTGGGCGTGTTGGACGACCGCCTGCAGCGCTGACGCATGAACCGCCAGGCCCGGACCGGGCCTGGCGGTCATCCCCGCAGGAGGGAAAGCCCCTCTACAGGCCGCGCACCACGATCATTACACCGAGCGCGACCACCACCACGACACTCAGGACCAGTGCCACGCGCAGCCAGGGCACCCTGCTGCGCGTACGAGGGGCCGACGAATCCGTGCCGGCCTTGGCCGCTGACCGCAACGAGGCCTGCCCGGCCGCTTCCAATACCTCGGCCTCCCGCGACATCGCCTGCACAGCAGCGGGATCCGGCGCTGCCGCCGGCCCTCCGCTCAATTCCCGTTCGAGATCCCGCACCCGTGCGCGCAGCGCCTTGTTGCGCTCGACCGTTTCCGCGAGCTGGCGTTCGCGCTCGGCCAGACGCTCGTTCAGCGCCGAGGCCGACCCGTCGCGCTCCGCGCATTGCGCCTCCAGTTCTGCCCGCGCCGCCTCGGACTTCGCTGCCCGCTCGCTTTGCTGATTGCGCTCGCGGCGCAGCCGCTCGACCTCGCCCTCCACTTCCTGGACCCGCGCCCGGACCTTGTCACGGTCGCGCTCCAGTTCGATCAGTTCGTGTTCCAGGCGAACGGTCTCGCCCTCCAGTTCCCGGATCCGGCCCTTCAGCTCTTCCTGGAGCGTCGCCTGTTCCTCGTGGAACGCCGCCTGTTCCTCCGACGGCACCGCAGCCGGCGGGGAATCCGCGGCCCCGGCATCCTCCGCGCCTGCGTCTGCCAGGCTGGACTCGGCACGCTCCAGGCGCTCGCGGAGCTCCTCCAGCGCCTGCTCCGCCTCTTCGGCCCGTTGATAGGCGGCCGTCGCATCGTCGCGCGATTCGCCCAGCGCCGCATGCAGCCGTTCCAGTTCGCGCTGGGTGTCACGCTCGCTGGTCGATTGCTGGCGCAGCATCAGTTCGCGTCGCAAGCGTTCGATCTCGTCGCGCAGGCCCTGGGCCTGCTCGGCCGAGAGGCCGCCGTCGGGGGCCGTCTCGGTGGACGGGTCGGGCATGAACTGGCTCACCACCTCGCGTACCCGACCGGGGACAAACGGCTTCATCAGGACTGCGCTGGCACCCAGCTGTGCCCAGCCCTCGCTGGCCTGCTCGTCGCCTTCCTGGCCGGTCACAATCGCCACCGGCAACTCGGCGGGCACCCCGGCCGCTCCCTCGCGGATGCGCATCAGGAGGTCCTGCCCATCCATGCCCGGCATGGACAGGTCGGTCAGCACCAGGCCGATATCGTCTCGCCCCTGCAGCTGCTCCAGGGCCTGCTCGCCGTCGGACGCCTCGTAGACCGTATATGACCCCTGCAGGATCCTCTGCAATGCGATACGGATGACCCTGGAGTCATCCACCACCAGGATCGCGCTGCGTTTCGGATCCGGTATCTGCTCGCTCATGTTCCCCCCTGAGTGACACCCGGGCATCGCGGCGAGGATATCGCGCCGACCGGCGACGGGTCGGCCCTCTTGGCCCGGTACGTCCTGTACCCATCAGACTACGAGGCCCGGGGCCGCAACGCTAGTGGGGTGCACGGGGCAACCCGAACCGGTTCACGTTTTCGCCCACCCAGGCAGGTCGGCTCTGAACGAACCCGGCGTTCCAGTGCGCGTCGATCTTGCCTGCTGATCGCGGTGGGGCTCGGGAACGCAGGGCGGTTGCACCTCGCTCGTAGCGCCCTGTCAGCCCGCGAGATTGAATCGGACACAAACATGCGTATTGAGCAGGGTCTCCCGAGCAGTCTGTTGCACTTGGGTGCCTATCGGAGCTTGGCGCTGGCGCCCCGCCTGGCTAGTCCTGGTGGATTGCGCGCTGGTGTTCACGTGCCTTCGGCCTGGCCGCCTGCCGAGTGATGGCTAGGCCAGGACGGAACCACCGTAAACACCGAACCGCGATCCAGGCCTAGCCAATAGGTGGCGGGCGGTCGGAGCGAAGGCAGCGTAAACACCCGAGGGGGGGAAGGTGGCCAGGCCAAACGGCTGGAAACGCGCAGGTCCGACCAACGGCTACACCGGCTTGGACTTCCACTTGACCGAGTAGAGGTCGCGCCGGCGGTCGCGCAGGTTGCGCACCGAACCGTGGTTGCGCAGTTCCTTCAGGTTGTCGAGGTCGAGGTCCACGATCAGGGTCATCTCGGTGTTGGGGGTCGCCTCCGCTGCCACCGCATCATGCGGGAAAGCGAAGTCCGACGGCGTAAACACCGCAGCCTGGGAATACTGCATGTCCATGTTTTCGACCTTGGGCAGGTTGCCCACCGAGCCGGACATGACCACGTAGCACTCGTTCTCGATGGCGCGGGCCTGGGCGCAGCGCCGCACTCGCAGGTAGGCATTCTTGGTGTCGGTCCAGTAGGGGACAAACAGGATCTGCAGGCCGTGATCGGCCATCACCCGCGGCAGCTCTGGGAACTCCACGTCGTAGCAGATCAGGATGCCGATCTTGCCAAAGTCGGTATCGAAGACATGCACCTCGTCGCCGCCCTGCAGGCCCCAGTAGGAGACCTCGTCGGGGGTCACATGGATCTTGTACTGGCGATCCCAGGTCCCGTCACGGCGGCACAGGTAGGAGACATTGCGCAGCACGTCGTCGGTGTACTCGGGCATCGAGCCGGCCACGATATTGATGTTGTAAGCCAGCGCCAGGCGCACCATCTCCTCGCGGACCGCCTCGGTATACTCGGCCAGGCGGCGCACGGCCTCGGCCGGGTAGTCCTGGTTGAACGCACCCATCAGCGGGCCGTTGAAGAACTCCGGGAACAGCACGCAATCCGAACGGTAGCCGGAGACGGCGTCCACGAAGTACTCGACCTGCTGGAACAGGGCATCCAGGTCCACCGTCGGACGCATCTGCCACTGGACCACGCCGATGCGGACATCCGAGCGACTGCCGCCGATCAGCTTCTCCTTCTCCTCGTAGTAGATGTTCAGCCACTCGATCAGGGTCGCGTAGGCCCCGGACTTCTCGTCATCCGGCAGGTAGTTGGTGATGATCTTCCGGACGTGGAAATCGTTCGCCAGCTGGAACGTCAGGATCGGGTCGGTGATCTCGTGGTTCTTCACCCGGCGCACATACTGCTGCGGCGTGAGCTCGTCGCGGTACTGCTCGTAGCCGGGGATGCGCCCACCGGCAACGATCGCCCGCAGGTTCAGCTTCTCGCACAACTCCTTGCGCGCGTCGTACAGGCGCCGGCCCAGGCGCAGGCCCCGATAGTCCGGGTGCACGAAGATATCGACTCCGTAGAGCGTGTCACCGTCCGGGTCGTGGGTGGTCAGGAAGCCGTTGCCGGTGATCTGCCAGTAGTTGTGGTGATCGCCGAAGCGCTTGTACTCGACGATCAGGCTGATGGCCGCTGCGACCACCTTGCCGTTGTCCTCGATGCAGATCTGCCCCTCGGGGAAGCGCATCACCTGGGAGCGGAACTGTGCCTCGCTCCAGGCGCCGTCGAGGTCGTGGTAGACCCGCTCCATGATCTCGCGGATGTCCTCGTAGTCCTCGATCCGTGTCGGACGCAGGGTCAGATGGTGCTGGGGATTCGCTTCGTTGTCCGCGTCGGTGGTCACGCTGGGGGCTCCGGGGCTTGTCGGGGAGGGCAAGGATGCACGGCGAACGGGCCCGGATCAAAAGATCCAGGCCAGCATCAGCCAGAAGAACACGAAGAACAGGAAGAAACCGGGGATCATAAACTGCAGCTCCCCGATCAGACCCTCGCCGGCGGCGAGGGCGAACACGATCGAGACCAGCACCGAGACGATGGCCGCAACCAGCGCCGCGTTCTTCAGGCCCATCCCGTCATCGAAGGTCAGTGCGACCCAGTCCGACAGCCCCGGGAGGGACACGGCCGCCGCCAGCACCAGCAGGGCGACGAGCAGGGCCACGAGCGCCGAGGTGCCGAGCAGGATACGCAGCGCCAGGCGGCTGTCGCGGCGGTCGGAGCGGCTCATGCCACGGCCTCGCGGCGCCCCCGCACGTATTCGCGTACGCGGTGAGGATCCGGGATGCCGGTGACCCGGAACTCCGGGTTGTCCCCCGTGGTGTACACCGCGATGCGGCCAACACGGAAGATCCGGTCGAAAAAGCTCTGGTCCACCTTCACCGTGCGGATCTGGCCGATATCGAGGTCCACGTGCGACTTCGACAACAGGCCGCGTTCGAGATGCACCTGGTCGGCGTCGATCCGCAACCGCACCGAGCGGGTCTGCAGATACCACCACAGCAGGATCAGCAGGCCCAGGCCGAAGGCCGGGATCAGTACCAGGCTCAGGATGAAGCCGAACGGATGATTGCGGAACATCGCCGGTCGAGCGTCGATCGCGGGTTCATGGGCGGACATACGCGGACTCCGGTTGGGGCCAAGCCCATCCGAAACGGGACGGACGCGCCCAGTGTGGCGCGGTACCCCAAACAAAGCGAGCCCCGCACGGGGCGGGGCTCGCAGTTTGCCAGGTCGGTTCCGGACACCCGGCCCACCCGGAAGCAGGATCGCGGACTTACACGGTCCGGGCCTCGCGCTCGGCCTTGGCTTCCGCCTTGGCCTCGTCGCTGTCGTCGTAGCCGATGTTCGGCGCGAGCCAGCGCTCGGCCTCCTCGAACGACATGCCCTTGCGTTTCGCGTAGTCCTCGACCTGGTCGCGGTTGACCTTGCCGAGGCCGAAATAGCGCGACTCCGGATGCGCGAAGTACCAGCCGGACACGGCCGAGACCGGCAACATGGCGTAGCTCTCGGTGAGCGTCATGTCCGCGTTCTCTTCCGGCTGCAGGAGCTCCCACAGGGTGGACTTCTCGGTGTGCTCCGGGCAGGCCGGGTAGCCCGGCGCCGGACGGATACCCTGGTACTTCTCCTCGATCAGGTCCTCGTTGGCCAGCGACTCGTCCGGCACATAGCCCCAGTACTCGCGGCGCACATGCTGGTGCATGCACTCGGCGAAGGCCTCGGCCAGGCGATCGGCCAGGCTCTTCACGAGGATGGCGTGGTAGTCGTCGTTGGCCTTTTCATATTCCCTGGCCTTGGCGTCGACATCGCCGCCGGCGCTGACCGCGAAGGCCCCGATATAGTCCGGGCCGCCGGCTTCCCTGGGCATCACGAAGTCGGCCAGGGAATGGCTCGGCTGGCCGCGACGCTTCTCGGTCTGCTGACGCAGGTGGTGCAGCTTCTTCAGCACCTTGGAGCGGCTGTCGTCCGTGTACACCTCGATGTCGTCGTCATCGACGGTGTTCGCCGGGAAGAAGCCAACCACGCCGCGCAGGGTGACCCACTTCTCGTCGATCATCCGCTTCAGCATGTCCTGGGCGTCCTTGAACAGCTTGCGCGCCTCTTCGCCGACCTTCTCGTCATCCAGGATGCGCGGGTAGGCGGCGTGCAACTGCCAGGAGTGGAAGAACGGCGTCCAGTCGATGTACTCGGCGACCTCATTGAGATCGTAGTCGTCGAAGCGCAGCAGCACGGAGCCTTCGCCATGCGGATGCAGCACCTTGGGCTGGCCCGGCAGGTCCTCGGTCTCCAGCGCCTTCGGCTTCGGTGGCGCGTAATCGGACCAGTCGATCCGCGGCTTGTTGGCACGCGCCTTCTCGAGGGTGACCCACTGGGTCTTCTTCTTGCGCCCGGCGTTCTGTACGCGCAGCTTTTCGTATTCCTCGCGGATCTCGGCGGCGTACTTCTCGCGCAGCTCGGGACTGATCAGGCTCTGGGCCACGCCCACGGCGCGCGAGGCGTCCTTCACCCAGACCACCGGACCGGAGTAGTTCGGTTCGATCTTCACCGCGGTGTGGGCACGCGAGGTGGTCGCGCCACCAATCATCAGCGGCGTGGTCATGCCCTCGCGCTCGAGGTCGGCGGCGAAGTTGGCCATCTCCTCCAGCGAGGGCGTAATCAGGCCGGACAGGCCGATGACGTCGACGTCATGCTCCTTGGCCGCCTTCAGGATATCGGCACCCGGCTGCATCACGCCGATGTCGATGACCTCGAAGTTGTTGCACTGCAGGACCACGCCGACGATGTTCTTGCCGATGTCATGGACGTCGCCCTTCACCGTGGCCATCAGGATCTTGCCGTTGTTCTCGGTGCCGGTCTTCTCGGCCTCGATGTAGGGGATCAGGTGGGCCACGGCCTTCTTCATCACGCGCGCGGACTTGACCACCTGCGGCAGGAACATCTTGCCCTCGCCGAACAGGTCCCCAACCACGTTCATGCCGTCCATCAACGGACCCTCGATCACCTGGATCGGGCGGTCGTAGGCCAGGCGCGCCTCTTCGGTGTCGTCGACCACGTAGGTGTCGATGCCCTTGACCAGCGAGTGCTCGAGGCGCTTGGAGACTTCCCATTCGCGCCACTCCAGGTTCTCTTCCTTCTTGCCGCCGCCCTGGCCCTTGTATTCCTCGGACAGCTCGAGCAGCCGGTCGGTCGCGTCGTCGCGGCGGTTCAGGACGACGTCCTCGACCGCTTCCTTCAGCTTCTCGTCGATATCGTCGTAGACCGCCAGCTGGCCGGCGTTGACGATCCCCATGTCCATGCCCGCCTTGATGGCGTGGTACAGGAACACCGCGTGGATCGCCTCGCGCACCGGCTCATTGCCACGGAACGAGAACGACACGTTGGACACGCCGCCGGAGATCAGCGCATGCGGCAGGTCATTCTTGATGCGACGGGTGGCCTCGATAAAGTCGACGCCGTAGTTGTTGTGCTCCTCGATGCCGGTCGCGACCGCGAAGATGTTCGGGTCGAAAATGATGTCCTCGGCCGGGAAGCCGACCTTCTCGGTCAGCAGCTTGTAGGCCCGGGTACAGATCTCGACACGACGTTGCTCGTCATCCGCCTGGCCGTCCTCGTCGAAGGCCATGACCACAATCGCGGCACCATAGCGGCGGCACAGCTGGGCCTGCTTGATGAAGTTTTCCTCGCCCTCCTTCATGGAGATCGAGTTGACCACCGGCTTGCCCTGCACGCACTTCAGGCCCGCCTCGATGATCTCGAACTTCGAGGAGTCGATCATCACCGGCACGCGGGCGATGTCGGGCTCGCCGGCCAGCAGGTTGAGGAAGCGGACCATCGCCTCCTGCGACTCGAGCATGCCCTCGTCCATGTTGATGTCGATGATCTGGGCACCGCCCTCGACCTGGTTCAGCGCGACTTCCAGCGCAACGTCGAACTCCTCGTTCTGGATCAGGCGCAGGAACTTGCGCGAACCGGTCACGTTGGTGCGCTCGCCGACGTTCACGAACAGGGAGTCGTCGGTGATGTTACACGGTTCCAGACCGGACAGGCGGCAGGCCGGCTCGACCTCCGGCACCTTGCGCGGGGGATGCTTCTCGACCGCCTCGCGCATGGCCCGGATGTGCTCCGGCAGCGTGCCGCAGCAGCCGCCGATGATGTTCAGAAGACCCGATTCGGCCCAGGGGCCAACGTCCTCGGCCATCTGTTCCGGGCTCTCGTCGTAATCACCGAACTCGTTCGGCAGACCGGCGTTCGGGTGCGCGGAGACGAAGGTATCGGCGATGCGCGCCAGTTCGGCCACGTACTGGCGCATTTCCTTCGCGCCCAGCGCGCAGTTCAGGCCGATGGAGATCGGGTTCGCATGCCGCACGGAGTTCCAGAACGCCTCGGTGGTCTGGCCGGACAGAGTACGGCCGGAGGCGTCGGTGATGGTGCCGGAGATCATGATCGGGAGTTCCTTCCCGAGCTCGTCTTCCAGCGTCTTCACCGCGAAGATCGCGGCCTTGGCGTTCAGGGTGTCGAACACCGTCTCGATCAGCAGCAGATCCACGCCGCCCTCGACCAGAGCCCCGGCCGCTTCCTTGTAGGACTCGACCAGAGTGTCGAAATCGACGTTGCGCGCGCCGGGATCGTTCACGTCCGGGGAGATCGACGCGGTGCGGTTGGTCGGACCGAGGATGCCAGCGACGTAGCGCGGCGTGTCCGGGGTCTTCTCGGTCCAGGCATCGGCGGCCTTGCGCGCGAGCTTCGCGGATTCACGGTTCAGCTCGGGGACCAGGTCCTCCATGTGGTAGTCCGCCATCGCGATGCGGGTACCGTTGAAGGTGTTGGCCTCGATGATGTCGGCACCGGCCTCGAGATAGTCGTTGTGGATCTGCTCGATGATGTCCGGACGGGTCAGCGACAACAGGTCGTTGTTGCCCTTCAGGTCGGACTCCCAGTCCTTGAAGCGCTCGCCGCGGTAGTCGGCCTCCTCCAGCTTGTACAGCTGGATGGTCGTCCCCATGCCGCCGTCCAGGATCAGGATGCGCTCTTGCAGCGCCTTCTCGATATCGTTTCGCGTTGCCGTCATGTGCGGTACACCATTGGTTTCGAATGGGCTCAGTGTACACGCCGGGCGCGCGGCCCGGTCGCGGAGCCCACCCGATTGGCGGGCTCTTGGGAGACACAAAATACGGCCTCCCCGGAATTCTCGAACGGCCCGGATACGCCTGTTGCGTCCGCGACCGGACATGTCACGATAGCGGTATGCAGGAATACCCGATCCGCTGGTTCATCACCGCCCCACAGGCCTGCCCGTACCTGGACGACCGCGAGATGCAGAGTCTGCTGGTCGACCCCGCGGTCAGCCTGGGCGGCGCGCGCTTCGGCCAGCTGCTGGCCGAGGGCTTCCGCCGGAGCGGTCAGTTTGTCTATCGGCATCACTGCCCCGAGTGCACCGCCTGCGTGCCGGTGCGCATCCCGGTGGCGAGTTTCCGCCCGAACCGGAGCCAGCGCCGCTGCCTGAATCGCAACCACGATCTCGCGGTTGCCATCCGGCGCCCGCCGGAGCAGCCCGGGCCAGGGCCCGCCGCCGACCTCGACGAGCACATGCCGCTGTTTTCGCGCTACCAGGCCAGCCGCCACGCGGGCGGCGGCATGGAGCAGATGGGGCACGAGGAATACGCGGGGATGCTCGCCCACCGCAACGGCCCGGTGGATCTGATCGAATTCCGCCAGGCCGGTGCGCTGGCGGCGGTCGCCGTCACCGACCGCACCCCGCAGGGGCTGTCGGCGATGTACAGCTTCTTCGATCCGGACCAGCCGCACCGCGGTCTGGGCACCCTCGCGATCCTGACCCAGGTGGCGCATGCGCACCGCCTGGGTCTGCCCCATGTCTACCTCGGCTACTGGATCGACCAGGCGCCGAAGATGGAATACAAGACCCGGTTCCAACCGCTCGAAGGCCGCGTGGACGGGGTCTGGAGGCGGCTGCCCGCCTGACGGCGACCAGCCCCTCGGTCCTCCGCGCGGCGTGCGGCCTAGCGAGCCGGCTTGCGGAAGCGGAAGATACCCCAGGTCAGGTAGCCCGAGTTGCCGCCGTCGACCCAGTGCTGCAGGCCCTGCTTCATGCGGTCGATATAGTCCTGCGAGATGTAGTGCTTCAACTCGTCCTCGCGGGACTCGAGCTCCTGCTTCACGCGGCCGTAGTGGGTCGCGATCTGACTGGAGTGCTCCTCGAAACCGACCTCTTCCAGGCCCGCCGCCTGCGCGGCCTCGCGGTACAGCGACGGGCTCGCTAGCGAATCCAGATGGATGCGGGCCAGGATCGGATCCAGTACGCCGTCCGGGCAGTCGTCGGTCTGCATCGGATCGGTGAAGATCAGCCAGCCACCCGGCTTCAGCAGGCGCGCGGCCTCCCGGATCACCTTCTTCTTGTCCTCGTTCTGGCTGTGCAGGAAGGAGTCCTCCGACCAGACGACGTCATAGGACGCGTCCGGCTCGTCGACTTTCTCGAAGGAGCCATCGACCACGGTGATCTTGTCGTCGAGGTGGCGCGCCTTGTTGATCTCGCGGTCGCGCTCGTTTTCCTTCTCGGACAGATTCAGCGCGGTGACATCACAACCGTAGTTCTCCACCAGGTAGCGGGCGACACCGCCGTAGCCAGCACCCATGTCGAGCACGCGCCATTCCGGCTGCGGCTCGCCCAGGAGGTCGGACATGTGCGCGACCGTGCGACGACTGGCGTCGCCGATCGGCTCGTCCTGGTACTCGTACAGCCCAATGTGGAGGTCTTCACCGCCCCACACCATCTTGTAGAAGGTGTCGGCGTCCTCGCTGTTGTAGTAGTCGCGAGCGGTCTCGACGACGTCGGAGTAGTTCTCGCTCATCAGTTCTCGTCCTCGATGTACTGCTTGTCGGCAACGTGAATGAAGAAGTCCGGGTCCGCCTCGCGGTAGGTCTCCTGGAAGTCGCCGTAGGTCTCGATCTTCTGGAAGCCGACCTCGCGCATCAGGCGGCGGACATATGCCTTGCGCAGCGGGAACATGTTCAGGAAGTACTCGGAGCCGTCCGGGAAGCGGTACTGGAACCGCGCCAGGCCTTCGTCCACATGGGCCGGCTGCACCTGCACGTCATCGCCACAGTAGTAGTAGGTATGCTTGGACGAATAGCCGTGATCCAGGATCGCGTCATAGTTGCGCTGGTCGAGGATCAGCACCCCGTCATGATTCAGTGCGGAGTAGAACTCGGCCAGGGCCTTGCGGCGATCATGTTCGTTGAACAGGTGGGTGAACGAGTTACCCAGGCAGACCACGGCGTCGTAGCGGCCGTAAATATCGCGGTTGAGCATGCGCCAGTCGGCCTGCACGGTGCGCAGGATATGGCCGCGCTTGCGCCCGTTCTCGAAGGCCTTGACCAGCATCTCGTGACTGCCGTCGGCCGTCACAACGTCGAAACCGGCCTCCCGCAGCTGTACCGAGTGAAAACCGGTCCCGGCGGCCACATCGAGCACCCGCTTGGCACCGCGCTTCTTCAGTTCCTCGATGAAGAAGGTGCCCTCGCTCTTGGCGCGACTGTCCCAGTCGATCAGGTCATCCCACTTGTCGACAAAGCCGGTGGTGTATTCATTGTGGTAGTTCTCGGTATCGCGACGTTCGGTCGGCTTGTCACCGAAGTCCTGATCATTCTTGATGTTCGCTGCCATGCTGGTTCCTCTTGGCTTTTGCTGCTGTTGTAAGCGTGAACGGACAGGCCCGGGGCCGATCCGTCGGCACAACACCCTGCAAACGCAGTGAACCGCGACCCCCGCATTCCTCGGCGGTCTCGCCAGCAGCCCGATCGCGCCAGGCGATGGTCACCTGGTGTTCGGGTATCAATGCGCCCGGTGCGTTGTTCGCAGCACCCGGCACCGGCCTGGCCGGTTCATCCTGCACATCCGGAGGGCTCTTCATTACCCGGATGCCGAGCCGTGGTCTGGCGGGCCCATCCCGCCTGGCTCGGGGATCGCTTGCGGCGCCGCGCGCTGCGTCTGAACGCGGGCGTTGTGTCCGAAATCGTTTTTATACCCTGAAGGTTTTGCGCAAAAATTACAAGTTGAGGCCCGCCCCGCCGGCTCCGGCCCGGCGCCTTTCGAGGCCCGTCCATCCGCGCCGCGCGTTCGATATAATGGCGCTTTTGACCCGATTGCGAGGCCCCGCATGACCCCCAGCCGTCCCATCCAGCGCGCCCTTTTGTCGGTCTCCGAGAAGACCGGCGTCGTGGAGCTCGCCCGCGCCCTGCACGAACGCGGCGTCGAACTTCTGTCCACCGGCGGGACTGCCCGCCTGCTGGCCGAGAACAACCTTCCGGTCACCGAGGTTTCCGCGCACACGGGCTTCCCCGAGATCATGGACGGCCGGGTCAAGACCCTGCACCCGCGCATCCATGGCGGGCTGCTGGGCCGGCGCGACATCGACTCTGCGGTGATGGCCGAGCAGGACATCCCGCCGATCGACCTGCTGGTGGTCAACCTCTACCCGTTCGAGGCGACGGTAGCCCGTCCCGGCTGCAGCCTGGAGGACGCCATCGAGAACATCGACATCGGCGGCCCGGCCATGCTGCGCGCGGCAGCGAAGAACTATCGTGACGTGGCCGTGGCCACCAGCCCCGACCAGTACAGCGAGATCGCGGCGGCCATCGGTGACCAGGGCGAGGTCCCGCAGTCGCTGCGCTTCCGTCTGGCGGTGGCGGCCTTCGATCACGTGGCGCGCTACGATGCCGCGATCAGCAACTACCTGTCGGGCCTGGACGAGGACGGCGAGACGGCGCCCTTCCCCGGGCAACTGAACGCCACCTTCGAGCGGGTGGAGACCCTGCGCTACGGCGAGAACCCGCACCAGCGCGCCGCGTTCTACCGCGACCCGCAGCCCACCGCCGGTACCCTGGCCAGCTACCACCAGCATCAGGGCAAGGCCCTGTCCTACAACAACCTGGCGGATGCCGATGCCGCCTGGGAGTGCGTGCGCCAGTTCGAGGCCGGGGCCTGCGTGATCGTCAAGCACGCCAACCCCTGTGGCGTCGCCGTTGCCCCGACCCAGCTGATGGCCTACGAACGTGCCTTCCAGACCGACCCCACCTCGGCGTTCGGCGGCATCATTGCGTTCAATCGCCCGCTCGAGGGCGACACGGCCCGGGCAATCGTCGATCGCCAGTTCGTCGAGGTGGTGATCGCCCCGGAGATCACGCCCGGCGCGCAGCGTGCACTGGCGGACAAAAAGAACGTGCGCGTGCTCGAGATCCCGCCAGCCGAAACGACACCGGGGCTCGATTTCAAGCGGATCGGCGGCGGGTTGCTGGTACAAGACGCCGACCGCGGCTCACTGGCCGATGTCGAACTGCAGACCGTCAGCCGCCGCCCGCCGACGCAACAGGAGCTGAAGGACCTGCGTTTTGCCTGGCAGGTGGCCAAGTACGTGAAGTCGAACGCAATCGTGTATGCACGGGACGAGCAGACCATCGGCGTCGGCGCCGGCCAGATGAGCCGCGTGTACTCCGCACGGATCGCCGGCATCAAGGCCGCCGACGAGGGCCTGCAGGTGGCCGGTTCGGTGATGGCCTCGGATGCCTTCTTCCCGTTCCGCGACGGTATCGATGCGGCTGCCCAGGCCGGGATTACCGCCGTCATCCAGCCCGGCGGCTCGATGCGCGACGAGGAGGTCATCGCCGCGGCCAACGAACACGACATCGCCATGCTGTTCACCAGCATGCGCCACTTCCGTCATTGATCCGGAGCGCGGGATGAACGTACTGGTCATCGGCAACGGCGGCCGCGAGCACGCCCTCGCCTGGAAACTGGCACAGTCCCCGCGGGTCGCGCGCGTACTGGTCGCGCCCGGCAACGCCGGCACCGCGCGCGAGGCCAAATGCGAGAACGTCGAGGTGGGGGCCACCGACATCGACGGGCTGCTGGCGCTGGCCGAACGCGAGGATGTCGCATTCACCGTGGTCGGCCCCGAGGCCCCGCTGGTCGCCGGGGTAGTGGATGCGTTCCGTGCCGCCGGGCGGCGCTGTTTCGGCCCCACGGCCAGGGCGGCACAGCTGGAGGGCTCAAAGAGCTTCGCCAAGGACTTCATGCAGCGCCACGGCATCCCCACCGCAGCCTACGGCAGTTTCGAGGACGAGGACAGTGCACTGGAATTCATTGCCGCACACGGGGCGCCGATCGTGGTCAAGGCGGATGGCCTGGCCGCCGGCAAGGGTGTGATCCTGGCACAGACCGAAGACCAGGCACGCGCCGCAGTACACGACATGCTGGCCGGCAACGCCTTCGGGGCGGCCGGCCACCGGGTCGTGATCGAGGAATTCCTGACCGGCGAGGAGGCCAGCTTCATCTGCATGGTGGATGGCGAGCACGTGCTGCCCCTGGCCTCGTCCCAGGATCACAAGCCCCGCGACGATGGCGACCGCGGACCGAACACCGGCGGCATGGGGGCCTACTCCCCTGCACCGGTGGTCACCGACACACTGCATGCGCGGCTGCTGACCGAGGTCATCGAGCCGACCGTGCGCGGCATGGCGGCGGACGGCGAACGCTATACCGGGTTCCTGTACGCCGGCGTGATGATTGATGCTGATGGCAACCCGAAGGTGCTGGAGTTCAACTGCCGGTTCGGCGACCCCGAGACCCAGCCGATCCTGAGCCGCCTGGAGTCCGACCTGTCCGAACTGGTCGAGGCCGCCCTGGATGGCCGCCTCGACGATGTCGAGGCGCGCTGGGACCCGCGTGTGGCCCTGGGCGTGGTGCTCGCCGCCGGGGGCTACCCCGACCGCTACCGCAAGGGCGACGTGATTACCGGGCTGGAGGCCGTCGAGCAGGACCCGGAGGCACATGTCTTCCATGCCGGAACCGCGACTCGCGACGACGGCGCGATCGTTACCGCCGGCGGGCGCGTACTGTGCGTGGTCGGCCTCGGCCGGGACGTCGCAGCGGCACAGAAAAAGGCCTATGCCGCGACACAACAGATTCACTTCGAAGGTATATACTGGCGCGGTGATATCGGGCACCGCGCCATCGCCCGCAACCCCTGACTGCCCGGGGTGCGACCGCGGGCACCCGCCCCCTGGAGATCCTGCATGTCCGTCCCGGCCACCGAAACCACCACGCTGACTCACCTGCCGTACGACAGCGAGGGCCTGCGCCGCTCCATCCGCGACGCGATGGTGCGGGTGGTAGGGCGCGACCCGACGGTGGCCAGCGATCGCGACTGGCTGGACGCCCTGGCATTCGCGGTCCGCGAACGCATGAGCGAACGCCGCATCCTGACCCGGCGTCAGTTCGCCGACGAGGACGTCAAACGGGTCTACTACCTCTCCATGGAGTACCTGATCGGGCGCATGCTCGAGGCCAATCTGCGCAACATGGGTATTCTCGACGAGGCCCGCGAAGCGCTCGCCGGTCTCGGCGTCGACTACGACACCATCTGTGGCCTGGAGGACGACGCCGCGCTGGGCAATGGGGGACTCGGACGCCTGGCCGCCTGCATCCTCGAATCGCTGGCCACCCAAGGCTATCCCGGCTACGGCTACGGCATCCGCTACGAATACGGCATGTTCCGTCAGCAATTCGAGCCATTCCGCCAGGTGGAGCACCCGGACAACTGGCTGCGCTACGGCAACCCCTGGGAGTTCCCGTGCGCCGAACGCAAGTACCCGATCCATTTTTGCGGCTACGTGGTCGAGCACCACGAACCCGACGGCGAGACCCGCTACACCTGGGAAGACGGCGAGGAAGTCCTGGCCATGGCCTACGACTACCCCACTGCGGGCTACGGCCGGCGCAACGTAAACAACCTGCGCCTGTGGGCGGCCAAGGCCACTCGCGACTTCGACCTCGACTACTTCAACAAGGGCGACTACGTCAGTTCGGTCGCCGACAAGAACGAATCGGAAAGCATCTCCATGGTGCTGTACCCGAACGACGCCACCGCGATCGGCAAGGAATTGCGCCTGAAGCAGGAGTACTTCTTCGTCTCCGCGTCGCTGCAGGACATCCTCGACCGCCACCAGGGCCTAGGATACGGCCTGGAGGTCCTGGCCGACAAGGTCGCGGTGCAGTTAAACGATACCCACCCGGCCATCGCGGTCGCCGAGCTGATGCGTCTGCTGGTGGACGTGCATCACCTGCGCTGGGAACGCGCCTGGGACATCTCGCGCCGGGTATTCGCCTACACCAATCACACCCTGATGCCAGAGGCGCTGGAGACCTGGCCGGTAGAACTGATGGAACGGGTGTTGCCACGCCACATGGGCATCATCTACCGCATCAACCACGAATTCCTGGACGAGGTCCGTCACCGCTATCCGGGTGACAACGCGCGCCTGGCACGGCTGTCGATCATCGACGAAACCGGCGGACGGCACGTTCGCATGGCGCATCTGGCAGTGATCGGCTCGCACCGCATCAACGGGGTGGCGGCCCTGCATACCCGCCTGTTGCAGTGCACGCTGTTCGCCGACTTCTTCGAGCTGTGGCCGGAGCGCTTCGTCAACGTGACCAATGGCGTCACTCCGCGCCTGTGGATCATCCAGTCCAATCCGGCCCTGACCGATCTCATCGGCCAGCGCATCGGGCACGACTGGCAGTACGACCTGGAACGCCTGCAGGCGCTGGGGCCCTATGCCTTCGACACCGCGTTCCAGCAGGAATTCATGGCGGTCAAGCGCGCCAACAAACAGCGCCTGGCCGAACTGGTGCACGAACGCATCGGGGTCGAGCTGAATCCGGAGGTCATGTTCGACGTCCAGATCAAGCGCATCCACGAGTACAAGCGCCAGCTCCTGAAGCTCCTGCACGTGGTGGACCTGTACCGACGTATCCGCGACGGCGAGGACGTCCCGCCACGGGTGGTCCTGTTCGGCGGCAAGGCGGCACCCGGCTATACCCGCGCCAAGGCAATCATCCAGGTGATCAACGAGGTCGCCGACATCATCAACAACGATCCCGCCGTGGGCGACCGGCTGAAGTGCGTGTTCTTCCCCAACTACGAGGTCAGCTCCGCCAGCATCATCATCCCGGCCGCAGACCTCTCCGAGCAGATATCCACCGCCGGCTTCGAGGCCTCCGGCACCGGCAACATGAAGCTGGCCCTGAACGGCGCCCTGACCATCGGCACCCTCGACGGCGCCAACATCGAGATCCGCGATGCGGTTGGCGACGAGAATATCTTCATCTTCGGAATGACCACCGACGACGTCGTGGAGCACCGCCGTCGCGGCCAGATCCCGGCGGCCCACCTCGCGGACCAGCCGGGTCTGGCCGCCAGCCTGGAAATGATCGAGAGCGGCGTGTTTGCCTGCGCCGACCCGGCCACGCATCACGAGCTGGGCCGCTATCTGCGCGAAGAGGACCCGTTCTTCGTGCTCGCCGACTACGCCGCCTACGCCGAGGCCTGCGACCGCGCCGACACACTGTACGCCGACCCTGCCGCGTGGGCCGAGGCCGCGATCCTCAACGTCGCGCGCATGGGCTTTTTCTCGATCGACCGAACGGTACGGGAATATGCCGAACACATCTGGGAGGTCGAACCGGAACCAGTCTCGCCATCACGCAAAAACGGCGGGCTCTGACCCTGCGCTGCGCCGTCAGGGAAGCTCCGCGATCAGGTCGTGGTCATCGGTTGCGGTGATCACGACCTCGATGAAATCGCCGGGGTCCACCGAACTCGGGTCCACCCCGGCGACCCGGATCACCCCATCCACCTCCGGGGCCTCCGCCACCGACCGCACGACCAGGGTCCCGTCGTCGCCCACCGTATCCACCAGCACCACCGGGCGGGTGCCGACCCGGGCACGCAGACGCTCGGCGCTGATCCCCGCCTGCACCTCCATGAACCGCGCCAGACGCTCCTCGCGCAGGGCCTCCGGCACCGGGTCCGGCAGTGCGTTGGCCGCCGCCCCCTCCACCGGCGAGTAGGCAAACGCCCCGACGCGGTCGAGGCGAGCCTCGCGCAGGAACTGCAGCAGGGTCTCGAACTCGGCCTCGGTCTCGCCCGGAAAACCGACGATGAAGGTCGAACGCAGGGTCAGTTCCGGGACCTGCTCGCGCCATCCGGCGATACGCTCCAGCACACGCTCCGCCGCGGCGGGCCGGCGCATCGCCTTCAGCACGCGCGGATCCCCGTGCTGCAGCGGCATGTCCAGATAGGGCAGGATCCCGCCCTCGCGGTCCGAGCCCATCAGCGGAATCAGGCGGTCGACATGCGGATAGGGGTAGACATAATGCAGCCGCACCCAGATCCCCAGCTGCCCCAGGGCCTCGGCGAGATGGGCGATATCCGAACGGAGCGGGCGCCCGCCATGGAAGCCGGTTCGACATTTCACGTCGACCCCGTAGGCCGAAGTGTCCTGCGAGATCACCAGGATCTCGCGCACCCCCGCCTCGGCCAGGCGTTCGGCCTCGCCCAGCACTTCGCCGATCGGGCGCGACACCAGATCACCACG
Source organism: Pseudomonadota bacterium (assembly GCA_051747025.1). GTDB lineage: Bacteria > Pseudomonadota > Gammaproteobacteria > Ectothiorhodospirales > Ectothiorhodospiraceae > Thioalkalivibrio. Next base: position 20,367 of record JBNJFQ010000015.1, on the reverse strand, counting down.
CAGATCGGGGATGATGCAGAAGCTGCAACGGTGATTACAGCCCTCGGAGATCTTCAGATACGCGTAATGCCGCGGAGTCAGGCGGATCCCCTCCGGCGGGACCAGCGCCTCGAACGGGGCGGCCGGGGCCGGCAAATGGGTGTGCACCGCATCCATCACTGCCTCGTAGGCATGCGGACCGGTGACCGCCAGCACGTCCGGGTGGGCCCCCTCGATACGCGCCGCGTCCTTGCCCAGGCACCCGGTCACGATCACCCGGCCATTCGCTTCCACTGCCTCGCCGACCGCTTCCAGCGACTCGGTGACTGCGGCATCGATAAACCCGCAGGTATTCACCACCACCAGGTCGGCACCGGCATAATCGCCCGCGACCCCGTAGCCCTCGGCCCGCAGCCGGGTGAGGATGCGTTCGGAATCCACCAGTGCCTTCGGGCAACCCAGGCTGACAAAGCCGATCCGGGGTCCCGGGCTTGATCTCGAATGGGTGTCGTTCACGAAACGTTCGCCTCGGCATTCGGGGCCCGCCCTGCGCAGCCGACCGCCTTACTGCAAGCCGTGCCGGGCGTGCCCGCCCTTTCTAGGAAACAAAGATCCACTTGAATTCCGGACTCCGCACAATCCCAGCCACGTCCGGAGCCCGGTGCGCACCCGGCGCCATGGCCCGGCCCGAAAACGCCGCGACACCGCCGAGCGCTTGCAACAATACGGGACGGGCGGCTATGCTAACCCACTTTTCGCCAGAACACGCATGAGCCGACCATGAAAGCCGACATCCATCCGAACTACCACGAAGTCAAGGTCATCTGCAGCTGCGGCGAGCAGTTCCAGACCCGTTCCACCTTCTCCGGCGAGGAGATGCATGTGGACGTCTGTTCGCAGTGCCATCCGTTCTATACCGGCAAGCAGAAGATCGTCGATACCGCCGGCCAGGTCGACAAGTTCAACCGCCGCTTCGCATTCTGAAGCCGGGGCGCCTGCAGGCGCGGAACCACGATCCAGCGGGGTGGCGCAGCCATCCCGCGGCCCATCGAGGGCGTCCCACGGGGCGCCCTCGTTTGTATGGGCTCCCACCTGCCGACCGCGCATGCAGTGCGGTGGCATGCGCGGGCACCCCCGTCCCGGGTGTATCCTTGGGGTATGTCTCCGGCTGCCGTTCCCGACAGCCGGGCGGTTTCGAGGGAACCCTTTGATGACCCGCTTGCGTCTTCCAGTTCGCTCCGGCACCCCCGGCCTGCGCCGTCAGCTGACCACGTTCGCCGTGACCGGCCTGCTCGCGCTCGGCCTGGCAGTCGCAATCCCCGGTTGCACCACAAATCCGGTCACCGGCCGCTCCCAGCTGATGCTGGTCTCCGAGAGCATGTCGATCGATGCCTCGCGCAGCGCGTACGTGGAGATGCTGGCCCCGGCACGCGAGGAAGGCCGAATCAATGCCGATCCGGGAATGACGGCACGTGTGCAGATCATTACCGAACGTGTGGTTGCCCAGGCCGTCAAGTTCCGCCCGGAGACCGCCGACTGGGATTGGGAGATCGCAGTCATCGACGATCCCGACACAGCCAACGCCTTCGCCATGGCCGGCGGCAAGATGGCGGTCTACTCCGGCATCATCACCCAACTCGAACTGACCGACGACGAACTGGCCCAGATCATCGGACACGAGATCGCGCATGCGTTGTCGGCGCACACCGCCGAAAAGATGTCGGTGGCGCTCGCCAGTGACCTGGCCCTGACCGGCTACGCCTTGAGCGGCGATCGTTCCGAACTCGCCCTGACCGGTGCAATGCTGGGCGCGGTCCTTGCAATCCAGCTGCCTCACAGCCGACACATGGAGTCGGAGGCCGACGCGATCGGCATCGAGCTTGCCGCGCGCGCCGGCTACAACCCGGACGCCGCGCCCGCGCTGTGGCAGAAGATGGCCAGCCTGTCGAACGGACGCCCGCCGGCCCTGCTCAGCACCCATCCGGCGCCGGAGTCGCGCCAGCGCGAGCTGACCCGACTGGCCGGGAAATTCCGCCCCGTTTACGACGAGGCCCGTGACACCGCGGTCCCCACGCATCCGGTGAACTGAACCATCCGCGTCCGGGGACGGCCCCGGACCCCACGCCCCATAAAGGCCCGAAACAACATGTCCAAGGACTTCAATCAGCGCGCCCTCGACTATCACGAACAATCGCCGGCCGGAAAGCTGGCGATCCATGTCACCAAGCCCACCGCGACCCAGGATGACCTGTCGCTGGCCTATTCGCCCGGCGTCGCCGCGCCCGTGCGGGCAATCGCCAAGGACCCGGAACTGGCCTATCGCTACACCGGCAAGGGCAACCTGGTCGCGGTGATCACCGACGGCACGGCGGTACTGGGGCTGGGCAATGTCGGCGCGCTCGCCTCCAAGCCGGTGATGGAGGGCAAGGGGGTACTGTTCAAGTCATTCGCAAATATCGATGTGTTCGACATCGAGGTGGACGCGCTCGAACCGGAAGACTTCATCAACACCGTTGCGCGTATCGCCGGGGGATTCGGCGGCATCAACTTGGAGGACATCGCCTCCCCCCACTGCTTCGAGATCGAGCGGCGCCTGAGCGAACGCCTGGACATCCCGGTGTTCCATGACGACCAGCACGGGACCGCGGTCATCACCGCGGCCGGGCTGGTCAACGCGCTGGAGATCCAGGGCAAGTCCCTGACCGACGCGCGCATCGTTTGCGTCGGTGCCGGGGCCGCGGGGATCGCCTCGATGAAGTTGCTGCTGCGCCTGGGCGCGAGCAAGAACAACCTGTGCATGGTCGATCGCAAGGGCGTGATTCACACCCACCGCGAAGATCTCAACGAATACAAGCAGCTCTTCGCGCTGGACACCGAGGCGCGCAGTCTGGAGGACGCCTGCCGCGAGGCCGACGTGTTCATCGGCCTGTCGGGGCCGGACCTGCTGACCCCCAAGATGCTGAACTCCATGGCGCCCCGGCCAATCGTGTTCGCGCTGTCCAACCCGGATCCGGAGATCCGTCCGGAACTGGCGCTGGCCACCCGCTCCGACCTGGTGATGGCCACCGGCCGCTCGGACTACCCGAACCAGGTCAACAACGTGCTCGGATTTCCGTTCATCTTCCGCGGCGCCCTGGATGTGCGCGCGCGGCGTATCAATGACGAGATGCTGGTGGCCGCGGTGCACGCTCTGGCCCGGCTGGCACGCGAACCGGTACCCCGTTCGGTGCTGGAGGCCTACGGCCTGGAGACTCTGGAATTCGGCCCGAACTACATCTTGCCCACCCCGTTCGATCCTCGCCTGATCGATACCGTGCCGCCGGCGATCGCACGTGCCGCGCGCGACAGCGGGGTGGCGCGCCTGTAACTGTATCCACGTTCCCGGGAGGCAACATGCAGAAGATCGCGATCATTGGCGCCGGGCGTGTCGGTGAATCCACCGCCCAGTTCCTCGCCCGGCGCGACGTCGCCCGCGAGATTGCCCTGCTGGACGTGCGCGAGGGTGCCGCGGCCGGGGCCGCGCTGGATATCCAGGAGACCGCCCCGCTGATGCGCTTCGACACCCGCGTGACCGGCAGCCACGAACCCGCCGTGATCGCCGGAGCGGAACTGGCAATCGTCACCGCCGGCGTGCCGCGCAAGCCGGGCATGTCGCGCTCCGACGTACTGGATACCAACGTCGGCATCCTCGACCAGATCGTGCAGGACATCCTGGTGCACGCCCCGCAAAGCCGCATCCTGGTGGTTTCCAACCCGGTGGACGTACTGACCTATCGGGCCTGGCAGAAGACCGGCTGGAGCCGCGACCGCGTATTCGGCCAGGCCGGCGTACTGGATACCTCGCGCATGGCCGCGTTCATTGCCCTGGAAACCGGGCTGTCCACCCACGACATCCAGGCCCTGGTGCTGGGTGGACATGGCGACGCAATGGTACCGATGCTGCGCTATTCCAGCGTCAACGGCGTGCCGCTGCATCACTTCATGGACACGGCCACGCTCGACCGGATCGTCGAGCGCACCCGCCATGGCGGGGCCGAAATCCTGGCACTGAAGCAGACCTCCAGCGCCTACGGCGCCCCGGCCGCCGCGATCGCCGCGATGGTCGAGGCCGTCGCCCTGGATCGCCGGCGCGTACTGCCCACGGTCGCGCTACTGGACGGCGAATACGGCGAGCGCAACGTGGCAATGGGAGTCCCCTGCATCCTCGGCCAGGCAGGCATGGAACGCGTGATCGAACTGGAACTGACCGCGGCCGAGCAGGCCGCGTTCGGACAGTCGATCGTTGGTGTCCGGAGCGACATTGAACGCCTCGCCTGAAACCGTCCTGCGGGCGCCGGCCCTGACCCTGGTCGACACCAGTATCTTCGTGTTCCGCGCGTGGTTCGCGCGTGGCCTGGACCCGGACCCGCAAGGGCGGCCCGGGGGCGCGCTGCACGGCCTGGTCCACTCGCTGTGTCAATGGCTGCCGGCCTGCGCACCAGGCCCTGTCGCATTCTGCCTCGACACCAGCCTGCGCAGCGGCTTTCGTCACCGCATCGACCCCGCATACAAGGCCCACCGGCCGCCGGCCCCGCCGGAACTGCGGGCACAGTTCGAGCGCATCCGCGAACTGCTGGAGCGGCTTGGGTTCGCCACCCTGGCCGATCCCGAATACGAGGCCGACGATCTGATTGCGAGCCTGGCCCGCGCGGGACGCACGGCCGGTTATCGGATCGACGTCAAAAGTGCCGACAAGGACCTGACCCAGGTGATCCTCGGCGAGCACGACCGCCTGCATGACCCCGAACGCGATGTCAGCCTCGATCGCCGCGCGATCGAGAAGCGCTTTCGCCTCCGCCCCGAGCAGGTCGCGGACATGCTGGCGCTGGCCGGTGACGCCAGCGACAACATCCCCGGCATCGACGGGGTTGGCCCGAAGAGTGCCGCACGCATCCTGCGCCGACTGCACGACCTGGACACCGTGCTGGCCGACCCGCAGGCGGTCACCCGCTGCAACATCCGCCGCGCCCCGGCGGTCGCTGCAACCATCGCGGCGCAGGCCGACGCGCTGCGTCGCGCCCGCCGCCTGACCGGCCTCGCGGATCGCATCCCGGACCTGCCCGATCCCGACCGGCTGCAGCCCGCCGGACCGGCCGCGGATGCCGACCGCGCCCTGCACGCCCTGGGCGTCGCCCCGGCCTATCATGGTCCTTTGCTCGCCGCAGCCCGCGCATGGCCGGCCGCGACCGAGGTAACCGTATGACCCACCTGCGCCTTCTGCTGCTGGCCTCGCTGATCGGTCTGGCGGGACTGCCCTCCTCCCTCCCGGCCCACCCGCATGCCTGGATCGGCCTGGCCATCACCCTGGAGCGCGACCGCCACGGGCACATCACCCACATGCACCACGGCTGGCGCTTCGACCTCACATACGGCCAGCATCTGTACAAGGACGCCCAGGAACACCAGCCGGACGACAACCCGGCGCAACAGTTGCAGGGCATGACCCGCGAGATCCATGCGAAGCTGAGCGAATACCACTGGTACAGCCATGTCGAGGCAGACGGCGAGCCCGTCGCGGTGGAACCGGCCGGCCGAGCCTGAGATGATCCACGAGGACCGCACGCTGTTCCTGCACTTCCGGCTGGCGCTGGAGCAACCGGTGGACCCGACGGTGACGCCGCTGCACTACAAGGTCTACGATCCGACCGATTTCATCGAGAACCTGCACCGGCGACCGCACGGCGCCCGGATCCTCGGCCCCGGGGGGCTTGCAGCGCCCGGCTGCCGGGTCAAGCTGACACAGCCGCGCCCCGACCCGGCAATGGTTGCCCGCTCGATGGCCCTGGACTACGGCGCCACTGCCGAACACGACCTTGGGCGGCATTTCGCCGAGCAGGTCCGCGTGCGCTGCGACGAATGACCCGGATTGTCCTGTTCCACAAGCCCTGGGGCGTGCTGCCGCAGTTCACCGACCCGGAAGGCCGCCCGACGCTCGCCGACTACATCGACCTCCCCGGTGTCTATCCGGCCGGCCGCCTGGACCGCGACAGCGAGGGCCTGATGGTGCTGACCGACGACGGCCGTCTCAATGCTCGCCTGACCCAGCCTCGCCACAAGACCGGCAAGACCTACTGGGTGCAGGTCGAGGGCGCGCCCGATGCGACCGCACTGGATACCCTGCGGGCCGGCGTGGACCTGCGCGACGGACGCACCCGCCCGGCCCGGGTGGAAGACATGGAGCCGCCGGACCTGCCCGAACGTGACCCGCCCGTGCGTTTTCGCCGGCACATCCCGACCTGCTGGCTGGCGATCACCCTCGAAGAAGGCCGCAACCGCCAGGTCCGGCGCATGACCGCTGCCGTCGGGCACCCGACGCTGCGCCTGATCCGCTACCGAGTGGCCTCCTGGACCCTGGACGGCCTGGCGCGTGGCAAATGGCGGCTCGTGCAGGACTGACCCGGCCGGCCAATCCGGCCGGCCACACCAGCCGTCGCAAGCCAGCCCCGAAGTCGGTGGTCGAAACTGCCCCGAAAGGGCCGCGAATCCCCGCGTTGCCCCTTGCCCGGCGCCCCGCCCTTGGCAATGATGAAGACGTAGCGGACAGCAAAACAGGACCGGCATGCGCCACTCCCTGATGATCATCCTCGGCCTTGCCGCGCTGGTGCTGGGCACCGGCCCCTCCGGCGCCGAAACCGACAGCGAGCTCGCGTTCGAGCGCAGCCTGTTCCTGCTCGCCGAGCGCGCCCTGAACAACGGCGACACGGCCGCGTACCGCACCGCGCGCTCGACCCTGGACGGATACCCGCTTGCCCCGTATCTCGATTACCGCGAGCTGGCCCGCAACCTCGGGCGCGCGGACCCCGACGCGGTCCGCGGCTTCCTCGCCAGCCACCCCGACACGCCGCTGGCCGACCGCCTGCACGCCAGCTATCTCGGCTTCCTGGGCCGCGAGGAGCGCTGGGAGGATTTTCTGGAGCTGGCCGACAACAGCCGGCCGCTGTCGGTCGAACAGGACTGCATGCGGCGCCAGGCACTGCTCGAGACCGGCGAGCCGGATGCGGCCCTGCGGGATATCGTACCGGTCTGGCTGCACGGCCATTCGCGCCCCGGGGCCTGCGACCCGGCCCTGGACGCGTGGCGCTCGGCCGACGGACTGAGCGGTGAACTGGCCTGGGACCGCTTCGTCCTCGCGATGCAGGCAGGCCAGACCGGCCTGGCCCGCTACCTGCGCCGCTATCTGGACACGGCCGACCGGGGCTGGGCCGAACACTGGCTCGCGCTCGAGCAACGACCGGAGCGGGTGGCGCACGCTGACTTCCGTGCCGAGGAACACCGCTCCGCACCCGCACTGATCCAGCGGGCCTTCAGCCGCTGGATCCGGCAGGACCTGGACGCGGCGCTGGAAGGCTGGGAGCGCCACAGCGATCGCCTGGGCCTCGATTCCGACACCACACGCCAGATCCAGCACGCCCTGGGCCTGCGCCTGGCACTGCGCTACCGTCCCGAGGCGCTGGACTACCTGGCCAGCCTGGACCCGGCGGTGTTCGACACCCAGTTGCGTCAGTGGCAAGTCCGCGCCGCGCTGCATGCGCGCGACTGGGAGACCGTGCGCGACGCGATCCAGATGCTGAACCGGGACGAACGTGGCAAGGCCCAGTGGCAGTACTGGTACGCACGCGCCCTGGAGCAGCTCGACTCCATTGCAGCGGCGCGCCCCTTCTACGAACGCGCCGCGCGCGAACGCAACTTCCACGGCTTTCTCGCCGCCGACCGCCTGGGCAGGCCTTACCGCATCGCGCATGTGCCGCTGGAACCGGATGCCGACCAGTACGAGGCCGTCCGCACCCGCGACAGCATGCGGCGGATGCGGGAACTGATCCGGCTGGATCGTTATTCCGAGGCACGCCGCGAATGGCACCACGCTATCGCGCAGATGGAGCCGGACGAGCTTGAGGCAGCCGCGCGCGAATTCGCCGACTGGGGCTGGCACGACCGTGCGATCTTCACGGTCGCGCGCGCCCGGCACTGGGACGACATCGAGCTGCGATTCCCGCTGGCCTTCGACCGGCTGATCGTGTCCGGGGCGCGTGACCAGGGGATCGACCCGGCCTGGGCGATGGCGATCGCGCGCCAGGAGAGCGCGTTCCTGCACGACGTGCGCTCCGGCGCCGGCGCGCTGGGTGTGATGCAGGTGATGCCTGCGACCGGCCGCTCGATCGCGCGCGCCGCCGGGGTGCAGGTGAACTCCGATTGGGACATCCTCGACCCGGCCACCAATACCCGCCTTGGCACCTACTACCTGAAGCGCAACCTCGACCGTTTCGGCGGCCACAGCCTGCTGTCGACCGCGGCCTACAACGCAGGCGCACACCGCGTGCGCTCCTGGCTGCCCGAGGAAGGGCAGATGGATCCGGATATCTGGGCCGAGCTGATCCCGTTTTCCGAGACCCGCGAATACGTCCGCCGGGTGTTCGCCTACCGCATCATCTATGCCGCACGTCTGGGCCAGGAACCGCCGTCGCTGTCCTCGCTGCTGTTCCCGGTCACCCCCGAGGCCCACCTCGCACAAAGCCGCCATGATCACCTGCAAGCCTTGCACGACACGGAGGACGCCCTGGTCCTCGGCCGCGCCTTCTGTGACGCCCCCGGCTACGCCGACAGTCCCTGCTGAACGCTCGCGCGGCATGTGCCGCGCGTGTCCGCGCCCCCGGGGCCTCACCCCTGGATGATGTCCTCGCGCATCCGGCTGGCAATGCCCTCCGCCAGTTGCTGCCATTCCGCCGCCAGCGGCGCCTCGAGATGTGCCTCGGTGGTCGCGCGGAAGTGTCGCAGCCAGGTCTCCAGATCCGTCGCGGTGAGCTTGAGCGGCGCGTGCTTGCCCACCATGTCGATGGTCGGCGGCGCATCCAGGCGCCCGCCAAGATTCATGTACCAGAAATCGGCAATCCGGTTCACATGGTCCTCGAAGTCCCGGATCCGCACGAAGTGATGCCCGATATCGGGATCGGCGGCCAGGCGGCGGTAGAAATCGTCGATCACCGCACGGATGCGCTCCGCGCCGATCTTGTCGCAAAGCGGAATCAGTTGGCGATAGGCCATCGCGGGCCCTCCTGAAAGAATGTGTTTGGACCGGTACCCTGTCCCGGCCCGGACAACCGAAGGACCAGGCATGCGACGATCCCTCCAGGGTGGCGACGACCGTGTGGTCACGGCCATCGCTCAGTGTATCCAGGACCATACCGGAACCGCGTTCACGCCGGCGAGTGAGCAGGCTCGCTCCGGGGGCTCCATCAACCAGGCCCTGCGTCTCACCGGGACCGACGGCCGCCATTTCTTCGTCAAGCTGAACCGCCCCGAGGGGCTCGGGATGTTCCAGGCCGAGGCGCGCGGCCTGGAGGAACTGCAGCGCGCCCAGAAACTGTACATCCCGGAAGTCATCGGCACCGGCCAGGCCGGCGGTCGCAGCTTTCTGGTGCTGGAGGACCTCGACCTCGGCGGCCGCCGCGATGCGGTCGCCCTGGGGCAGGGGATCGCAGACATGCATCGCAAGGCCCGCGCGCGTTTCGGGCTGGACATGGATAACTACATCGGCAGCACTCCGCAGCCCAACACCGAGCACGACACCTGGGTCGACTTCTACCGCGAGGAACGCCTGGGCTTCCAGCGCAAGCTCGCCGCCGAGCGTGGGGCGGCGCGCTCCCTGATCGACGCCCTGGCTCGTCTGGAACAGGACCTGGGCGGCTTCTTCAGCGACTACCGACCGGCCCCGTCACTGCTGCACGGTGACCTGTGGAGCGGCAACTGGGGCTTTCTCGCCGATGATCGACCCACCCTGTTCGACCCCGCGACCTACTATGGCGACCGCGAGGCAGACCTGGCGATGATGGAGCTGTTCGGGCACCCGGGGCAGGACTTTTTCGACGCCTACGAGGCCGTGTGGCCAATCGATCCCGGCTATACGGTGCGACGCACGCTCTACAACCTCTATCACATTTTGAACCACGACCACCTGTTTGGTGGCGGCTACGGGTCCCAGGCGGAACGGATCATCCGCCAACTCCTCGCCGAACTCGGCTAGCGCGCCCGCGCAGGCGACGCGCCCTGCGTCGGTGGTGGCTCGGTCTGGATCGGGGTCGGTGTTTACGGGGGCTCCGTCCCCGTAAACACGAAGGCCAGCTCCAGGCCTAGCCAATACGTGGCAGGCGGCCAGGACGAAAGCACGGAAACACCGGATGCCGAACGAGCGCCAGCCCGTGCCCCGCTCCCACCAGGCAGGGCGCGGGGCGGGTCAGGGGTGGTCGGGCACGATCGCCGTGTAAATCGCGGAATAGTCGGCATCCTCCAAGCCACGCGCGACCGCCTGGTCAAGCAGCTCCGCCAGGAGCGGCAACCATGGCCCCGCCAGCCGGGCATCCGCCACCGCACGCTCGGCCAGTCGCACATCCTTGAGCAGATGCTTGACCGGAAAATTGGCGGTACCAAAATCGCCGGAGAGCATCTTGCCCAGCTTCTTGTCGAAGGTCGGCGCATACAGCGCCGAGTCACGCAGGATGCCCATAAAGGTCTCGACGTCCACACCCTCGCGCCGCACCAGGCCCAGGCTCAGCGAGAACGCGGCGGTCAGGCTCGCGATCAGCTGGTTGAACGCGAGCTTCAGGGCCGCCCCCTGCCCCACGGCTCCGACATGCCGAGGCGTCTCGCCCAGTGCGGCCAGCACCGGCTGTGCCCGGACAAAGTCCGCCTCGTGGTCGGCGCCCGCCATGATCAGCAGGCGGCCATCGCGAGCCTCCGGGATGGAACCCAGCACCGGGGCCTCCAGGTAGCAGGCCCCGGCCGTGCGCACCCGCTCTGCCAGGGTCCGGCTCTCGGCCGGCAGGATGGTCGCCATCTGGATCACACAACGGCCATCCAGCGCGCCGGCTGGCAGGCCGTCCAGCACGGCATTGATGGCAGCGGCATCACTGAGCATCAGCACCAGCGCGTCCGCCTCGGCGACGGCTGCGGCAGGATCACTGTGAACCGCAACCCCCTCGGCCGCCAGTTCGCTCGCGCGCGCGACCGTGCGGTTGTAGGCCACCACGGGAAATCCGGCCTGCAAAAGACGCAGGCCCATGGGTTGCCCCATGAGCCCGCATCCCAGCAGCGCCACTCGGGACGCAGCCATCGTCACCCCCTACTTGATCTTGTCATCCAGATCATCCGTATACCCCAACATCGTATGCGGCGGCGGGGCCTCTCTCTGGTACTTGCTCGGCGTGATCGCCTCGGTCTGGTGCAGGCTTCTCCACAAGCCGAACACCATGATCAGCATGATGGCCGAGAACGGCAGCCCGACACTGATCGCGGCCGCCTGCAACGCGCCGAGACCGCCCGCCAGCAGCAGGATGGATGCGACGACCCCCTCGAGGAGGGCCCAATACACGCGCTGGGTGACGGTAGGGTTGTGCACGTCACCGGAGGCCAGGGTGTCGATGACCAGCGAGCCGGAGTCCGAGGAGGTCACGAAGAAGGTGACGATCAGCACCGTCGCGGCCGCCATCACGCCCAGAGACAACCAGTCCCAAAGCGGCAGGGCCTCGAGGGTGACGAACAGCGCGGTGGACATGTTCTCGGACACGGCACCGGACAGGTCGGCCACACCGTCCAGCTCGTAGCTCATCGCGGTACCACCGAATACGGCCAGCCAGACGAAGGCCGCGGCGGTCGGAGCCAGTAGCACTCCGGCGACGAACTCGCGAATGGTACGCCCGCGCGAGACCCGCGCGATGAACATGCCGACGTACGGGGCCCAGGAGATCCACCAGCCCCAGTAGAAGATAGTCCAGGAGGTCGCCCAGCCGGAATCCTCGATCGTGTCGGCCCAAAGGCTCATCTCGGGCAGAAACTGAACGTAGACACCGGTGCTTTCCACCAGAATGCGCAGGATGAAGAGGGTCGGCCCCATGACCAGCAGCAACGCGATCAGGATCACAGCCAGGCCAATATTGAAATTGGACAGGCGCTTGATGCCCTTGTCGACACCCAGCGCAACCGACACGACGGCAATCAGGGTAATGATCGCCACCAGGACAATCTGCATGAAGGTGGATTCCTCGATCCCGAACACGAAGTTCAGGCCCGAGTTGATCTGCATGACGCCGAGCCCCAGCGACGTCGCGACCCCGAACATGGTGCCGAACAACGCCACCACATCCACAAGATGTCCCCACGGGCCGTAGATCCGGTCTCCGATAAAGGGATACAGGGAGGAACGGATCAGCAGCGGGAGGTTGTGGCGATAGGCGTAGTACGCCAGCGAAAGGCCGACGACGATATAGATCGCCCAGGCATGCAGGCCCCAGTGGAAGAACGTGTAGCGCATTGCCTCGGTGGCCGCCGCGCTGCTCTCGCCATCCGCATGCGGCGGGCTCAGGTAGTGGTACATCGGCTCGGCGATGCTCCAGAACAACAACCCGATGCCCATACCCGCGGAGAACAGCATCGCGAACCACGCGGCGTAGCTGAAACGCGGGGTCTCGAACTGGTCACCCAGGCGCACGCCGCCATAGCGGCTGAACATCAGGTACAGGGAGAACACCAGGAACACGGTCACGACCAGCATGTAGTACCAGCCGAGATACTCCCCGATACCGCCTTGCAACTGGTTGAAGATCGTCTCGGCGCGATCCGGAAAGATCGCCCCGAACAGCACGAAAGCCGCAATCACCAGGGTGGAGCTATAGAAGACCGGGCTGCAGATCACGCCAAAGCCGCTAAGGCGGGTTTGCGTCAGACCGTGGGTGGACTGCTCATCCATTCGGTTTCCCCTTGTTATGAGCCGCTCGGGCGGATGTCGCACAGCGGCGCGGAGGCAGGATGTCCGGCAGACCGAAACCGGGGCCGGACGGCTGCGCAAACGGGAGAGGCAAGCCCGGAGCGGACCCTGTCACCGTAGCGAATGCCCCCGGAAACTGCAAAAGGCATGCGCGGGTACACAACCTGTCGCGAACCGCAACCGACGGCAACGACCGCGGGCCTCGGCGTGTGCATTTCGTGTCGGAAATCCCTGTCACTCCGGGGCCAGCAGCAATCCGCGCGCCTGCCCGCCCTGGCGTTCGCGTTCGATCCGCCAGCCGTGTGCGGCGAGGAAGGCCAGATCCGCCTCGGACTCGATCTCGACATACACCCGGCTGTCGGCGTGCAGCCAGCCCTGCGCCAGCAGGGCCTCCAGCACCGGCGGCACATGTCCCTTGCCGAACGGCGGATCCACCAGCACGAGGTCGTAGGCGAGGCCGTCGGACGGCGGCCCTGCCAGCAGGCGCCGGGCGTCGTCCTGACGCACGGTAACCTGCCCGGCGCCCAGGGTCTCGCAGTTCGCCTGGAGCTGCGCTGCGGCACGCGCATCGCGTTCGACCAACAGCACGGTATCGGCCCCGCGCGAGGCCGCCTCCAGCCCGAGGGCCCCGGTGCCGGCGAACAGATCCAGCACCCGCGCCCCCGACAACCGGGGCTGCAGCCAGTTGAACAGCGTCTCGCGCAGGGCGTCAGCGGTGGGGCGGAGCCCACCCACCCCGGGTACCGGCAACCATCGGCGGCGCCAGGCCCCGCCAATGATGCGGATGCGTGCCGGGCGCCCGGCGGGGGTGCGCCTACTCCTGCCCACCCACGATCACCGTGACCATCGCATCCGGATTGATGCGCTCGCGCAGGCGGACATTCAGCTCGTTTAGCTCCACGGCCTCCATGCGCTCGACATAGCGCTCCAGATAGTCCAGCGGCAGGTCGTAGAACGCCATCATGCCGAGCAGGCCGACAATGTCGCTGTTCGAGGCCAGCGACAGCGGAAAGCTGTTGACGACGTTTGCGCGCGAGGCCTCCAGCTCGTCGGCATCGATCCCTTCGGCGTGCCAGCGCGTTAGCTCCTCGCGCAGCGCCGTGACCGCCTCGCCCGCCTGATCCACGCCGGTCTGCATCCCGATCCGGAAGGGCCCCTCAACCGCCATCGGCTGCAGACGACTGCTCACCGAATAGGCCAGACCACGCGCACTGCGGATCTCCTGGAACAGGCGCGAGGTGAACCCTCCGCCTCCGAAGGCATGATTGGCCAGGGTCAGGGCGTAGTGATCCTCATCCCCGCGCCGCAGGACCGGGGCACCCATATAGATATGGGCCTGCTCGGAAGGAAAGTCGATCCGCTCCTCCACCGGCTCCCGGGGCAGCTCGACCGTCGGCAGCGGTTTCGCCGCCGGACCCTGCGGCAGGGCCTCGGAGATACGCGCGGCAACGGCCTCGGCCTCCGCGCGGCTCAGCCCGCCCGTAATCGCCAGGGCACCGTTGCCGGTGGTGTAGAAGCGCTGGTAGAACGCACGCGCATCCGCCGGCTCCAGGGCCTCCAGAGTCTCGCGCTCGCCGCCCGGCCAGTTGGCGTAGGGGTGATCGCCATACATCAGGGCGTAGAAGCGCCGGGTGGCGACACTGCCCGGGTCCTGACGCTCGCGCTGCAGGCCCTGGAGCGCCTGGCGCCGAGCCCGCTCGAAGTCGGCCTCCGGGAAGGCCGGCGCGGCCAGCACCGCGGTCAGGGTCTCCAGCGCCGCATCCAGCCAGTCCGGTTCGGTCAGGCTGCGCAGGCTGACGATGGCCATGTCGCGCAGCGAGTTGGTGCTGAACTGCGCCCCCACCGACTCGAAACGCTCGGCCAGTTCGTCCGAGTCCATTTCCGCCGTGCCATGTCGCAGGGCGCTGCTGGTCAGCGAGGCCAGACCGCTCTGATCACCATCCCGCGAGGCACCGCCGTCGAACGTGAGGCGCAGGTCTACCATCGGCAGGTCCGGCGCCGCCACATACAAGACCCGCAGCCCCTCGTCGGTCTCCCATTCCTCGATCTCGACCGCCTGGGCCGGCAGCGCCAGCGTCAGCAGCCACACAACTGCCGTCAGCCATCCCGCACGCATCATCTTGTTTCCGATCATCACATGCCCCCCGCGGTATCGCCATGGGGTTGCACCGCACCTGGATCGGGCGGGTCCTCGCCATCCAGGGACTGCGGGTCGAGGATGCCGACCGTGCGCCGCTGTGGCACCAGGTATTCGCGGGCCACACGCTGCACATCCTCGGCGGTGACCGCCCGGACGCGCTCGACGAAGCGATCGCCCTCCTGCCAGCCGACCCCGATGGTCTCCAGCATGCCCAGCTGGAAGGCCTGCGAGCGCACCGAATCGCGCTGGTAGACCTCGGAGGCGATGACCTGCGCCTGCACCCGCTCCAGCTCGCTGTCGCTGACCGGCTCGTCCTTCAGCCGCTCCAACTGCTCCAGCAGCGCGGCCTCCAGGGTCTCCACGTCGGTATCCGCCGTGGGCACGGCGGCGATGAGGAACAGGTCATCCAGCCGGCTGAACGGGCTGTAGCGGGCCGAGGTTGAACCGGCCAGTTCGTCGCCGCGCACGATCTCGCGGGCGAAGCGCGAGGCCTCACCAGAGTCCAGGATCCCCGCCGCCACCATCAGGGCGTAGGCATCCACAGGATCGTCCGCGGTGTTCAGCACCGGCGTCTTCCAGCCCATCATCAGGTAGGGCAATTCGGCGGGCGCCTCCACGGTAATGCGGCGCTCGCCCTTCTGTGGGGTCTCGGCGCGCGGCTTCGCCTCGGGGAGATCCCCGGCCGGGATGTCTCCGAAGTGCTCGCGGGCCGCGTCGATCACCCGCTCGGCATCGATGTCGCCGACCACCACGATCACCGCATTGCCCGGGGAATAGAAGCGCTCGTACCAATCCTGGAGATCTGCCAGCGTGTAGGACTGGATATCGGTCATCCAGCCCACGACGGGCTGACCATAGGGATGATTCAGAAACCCGGTCGCCATGAACTGCTCGCGCAGCAGGGCGTTGGGCTGGTCCTCCACCCGCAGGCGGCGCTCCTCTGCGACCACATTGCGTTCCGGCTGGAATTCCTCTTCCTGCAGCTTCAGATGCTGCATGCGTTCGGCCTCCATCGCCATCACCGTCTCCCAGTGATCGCGCGCGATGACCTGGAAATAGCCGGTGTAATCGCGCCCGGTGAAGGCGTTCGAACGCCCGCCCAGGCGCGAGACAATGCGCGAGAATTCGCCCGGCTCGTACTGCTCGGTGCCGCGGAACATCATGTGTTCGAGCATGTGCGAAATACCGGTCACGCCGCTGTACTCGTCGGCCGCGCCCACGCGATACCAGACCATGTTGGCGACCACCGGCGCGCGCCGGTCTTCCAGCACCAGCACCGTCAGACCGTTATCGAACGTGGCCTCGATCACCTCGGATTCGACAGCGGGTGCGGAGGCCGCGAGCGGGCCGCTGCCCGGCAGGGCCAGCAGGGCCGTCGCAAACAACAATGCGGATATTCTGGAACACATGATGGTTCGATCCTCGTGCTAGCATTGGCAACCTTCCTGACAGACCATTTCGAACATGTTCGGTTTCCGCAAGAAGAAGTCCGAAGAGGACGTCGCGTCCGCCCCGGAGGCATCCGGTGAAGAATCAGCCCGACCGGCCCGCGAGGGCTGGTTCCAGCGCCTGCGCAAGGGCCTGGCCAAGACCGGCCAGGTGCTGGGCACCGATCTGGGCACCCTGTTCCAGCGCCGCATCGACGACGCGCTGTTCGAGGAGTTGGAGGAACGTCTGCTCCTGGCCGACGTGGGTCTGGATGCGACCCGCCGGATCATGGATCGTATCACCCGCGAGGTGAAGCGTGGCGACCTGGACAATGCCGAGGCGCTGATCGGCGCGCTCGAGGCCGCGATGGTGGAGATCCTGGAACCGGTCTCGCAGCCACTGGAGATCCCGACTGCGGAGCGGCCGTTCTCGATCCTGGTGGTTGGCATCAACGGGGCCGGCAAGACCACCACCATCGGCAAGCTCGCACACCACCTGCAGCGCAACGACCGTTCGGTCCTGCTGGCTGCCGGGGACACCTTCCGCGCCGCCGCGGTGGAACAGCTCCAGACCTGGGGCGAGCGCAACAACGTCCCGGTGATTGCCCAGGGCACCGGGGCCGACTCCGCCTCGGTGGTATACGATGGTCTGCAGGCGGCCCGGGCACGCGGCATCGACGTCATGATCGCGGATACCGCCGGGCGCCTGCACACCCAGAGTAACCTGATGGACGAGGTGCGCAAGGTCAAGCGCGTGATGGGACGGCTGGACGAACACGCCCCGGACGAGGTCCTGCTGGTGGTCGACGGGGGCACCGGCCAGAATGCCCTGAACCAGGCCCGCCAGTTCCACGAAGCGCTGGGCCTGACCGGAATCGTGGTCACCAAACTGGACGGCACGGCCAAGGGCGGGATGCTGTTCGCACTGGCCGAACAGATCGGAGTGCCGGTGCGCTTTATCGGGGTCGGCGAACAGGCCGAGGACCTGCAGACCTTCGACGCCCGGGCATTCGTCCGCGCCCTGCTGGGACGCGACGGAGATTAGACGGGGGTGCACGCGCGGCCATGATCCGACTTCAGCGCGTCACCAAGCGATTCGGCAGCGCCGCCGAGGCATTGACCAACGTCAGCCTGCGGGTCGATGCGGGGGCGATGGCGTTTGTCACCGGCCCCTCCGGCGCCGGCAAGAGCACCCTGCTGCGACTGATTGCCGGGCTTGAGCGCCCGACCCGCGGGCGGATCCGGGTCAACGGCCACGAACTGGAAAACCTCTCCGCCAAGGCCATCCCTCGCTTTCGGCGCAGCATCGGCCTGGTGTTCCAGGATCACCGTCTGCTGTTCGACCGTCCGGTGTTCGACAATGTCGCCCTGCCGCTGGAGATCCTGGCCTATCGCCGCCCGGAGATCCGCAAGCGGGTACGCGCAGCCCTCGACAAGGTCGGTCTGCTGCACAAGGAGAATGCGAATCCGCGCACCCTGTCGGCCGGGGAGCAACAGCGGGTCGGGATCGCCCGCGCGATCGTGCATCGCCCGGCCCTGCTGCTGGCCGACGAACCGACCGGCAATCTCGACCCGGCGCTGTCGCGCGAGATCCTGGAACTGTTCGCCGACTTCAACCGGGTCGGCATGACGGCGCTGATCGCGAGCCACGACCTGGACCTGGTGGGACGCATGCACAAGCCGGTGCTGCACCTGGAGGACGGGCGTATCGAGGCCCGCGAAGCCCCGGAGAACCCGGCGTGAAGGAGCGCCGCGACCGCCTGGACGGGATACACGCCTGGCTGGACGCCCACCGCGACGCGGCGCGTCGCAGCCTTCAGCGCCGGCTTCAGGCCCCGGTGCTGACCCTGATCAGCATTGCGGTGCTGGGCTTCATCCTGACGCTACCGGCGTATCTCTGGGTATTGCTGGACAATGCCCGTGCGCTGTCTGCCCATCTCGACCATGAACCGCGCATCGCCCTTTATCTCGACCGAGCAGAACCCGAACGCCTGGATGCCCTGGAGGCGCGTCTCGCGGAAATGGACAGCGTGCGGCGCTGGACCCGCACCGACGCCGATGCCGCGCTGGCGAACTACCGCGCAAGCCTGAGCGACCCGACGCTCCTGGAGTGGCTGGACGAGAACCCGCTGCCGCACGTACTGGATGTCGTGCCCGCGTCGGCCACACCCGAGCGGGTTGCGGCACTGCGCGAGCGCCTCGCGGCACTGGCACCGGAGGCCACGCTGGTCAGCGACGATGAATGGGTCCGTCAACTGAACAGTCTGCATGGCCTCGGCCTGCGCATACTGGGCGTGATCGCAATCCTGCTGGGCCTGGGCGCAGTGCTGGTGCTGGCCCTCGCAAGCGCGTCCGAACTGCGCGAGCGCCGCGAGGAGATCGCGATCTCCCGGATCAGCGGGGCCACCCACCGCTTCCTGCGCCGACCCTCGCTGTACGGAGGGTTGATCACCGGTCTGGGTGGGGGGCTGGTGGCCGTCGTCCTGCTGCTGCTCGGTATCGGGTGGAGTCGCGCGCCACTGGACGCCACCGCCGCCGCGTTCGGGCTGGAGTTCAGCCTGCGCCTGCCCGGCTTCGGGGACCTTTTGGCACTCGTTGCGATCGCGGTGATTCTGGGCTGGGGCGGCGCACGCCTGGGCAGCAACTACGCGCTGCGTGATGCACCGTAACCCCGGTCTGGAACCTACCCTGATCCTGCGCGGCGGACACGCCACCCGGACCCGACGCGCCCGGTCACCGACAGCATGGGGTTCACAGCGCGAATCGGTACATTGATCCGGGTTTATTTGGCCGGGATCTCCGGAACTTTCATGGGGTTTAGCACTCTATGAATTTGAGTGCTAAAATATATGATATGGAACTGGAGGAACGAGACTCGATGAATCAAGCCCTTGCCCAGGCACGCACCGATCTGCCGACGCCGGTCGGCGATCTGAGCCACTACATGCAGGCGATCGGCCGCATCGAGGTTCTGGATGCCGAGGAAGAACACGAGCTCGCAATCGCGCTGCAGGAGCACGGCGACCTTGAGGCCGCCCGGCAGTTGATCCTGCACAATCTGCGCTTCGTGGTGCATATCGCGCGCGGCTACCAGGGTTACGGCCTGCCGCTCGGCGATCTGATCCAGGAAGGCAACGTCGGCCTGATGAAGGCTGTGCGCCGCTACGACCCGTACCAGGGAGTCCGCCTGGTCTCGTTCGCGGTGCACTGGATCCGCGCGGAGATCCACGAGTTCATCCTGCGCAACTGGCGTATCGTCAAGGTTGCCACCACCAAGGCGCAGCGCAAGCTGTTCTTCAACCTGCGCGGCGCCAAGCAGCGCCTCGGCTGGCTCAGCAATGACGAAGTCTCCGCCGTCGCCAGCGATCTCGGCGTCCCCGAAAAGGATGTCCGCGAGATGGAACGGCGCCTGGCCAGCCAGGACACCAGCTTTGACCCCGCGCCCGCGGAGGACGAGGAGCGCATCGGCCTGTCCCCGGGGGAACGCCTGTCGCTGGAAGACATGAGCGACGATCCGGCGCGCATCGCGGAAGACGCCGACTGGGATCAGCACTACCAGGAGCGCCTGGGCGAGACGCTGGCGACACTCGACGACCGTGCGCGTGCGATCCTGACCCGACGCTACATGAGCGAGCGGAAGGCGACCCTCCACGAACTCGCGGCGGAATACGGGGTCTCCGCCGAGCGTATCCGCCAGATCGAGAACAGCGCCATCAAGCACATCCGCGCCGCCTTCGCCGACTAGCGAACAGGGAGGCGCCCGAAGAAGGCACACTCCGCTGCGTACAGGGGTAGTAATGCCGGTACCGGAGGTGTGAAAGGCATGGCCGCTCGGCGACATGCAACGAAGGTTTTTCCGGCCTGCGCAGGACTCGTCTCGCACTGATCCATCCATAAAAAGGCCCCGGCATCTGCCGGGGCCTTTTTATTGGTGCGCCAGGCATGGCGCGCAGCGCCTTGACTGGCGCTATTCCGGACACTGTGGTGGTGACTGGATGACTTGGAGGTGCAAGTCCTCTACCGGCCCG
>JBNJFQ010000014.1:63195-67478 GCA_051747025.1 Pseudomonadota bacterium | reverse complement strand
CCCAAGTCGGCGTCGTCCGGAATGGTGGGGAGGGGATATTCCATGGATAGGGATCTCGGATGCGCGCGCCAACAATGGCAAGGTCATTTCAGAGACGACCCAGTACACAAACGTAGAGGGGCTTCAAAACTCAGCTGCCAGACTCCTTCCCGAGGGAACCGTTTGTGTGAGTCGTACAGCATCTGTTGGCTATGTGGTGGAAATGGGATGCGAGATGGCCACCAGCCAAGACTTTGTGAACTGGGTCCCTTCCGATGCGGTGACCTCAGCTTGGCTCCGTTTGGTTTTTGGCGCCCACAAGGAGTACCTGCTTCGATTTAGTAAAGGTACAACACACAGGACGATCTATTTTCCTGAGTGGCTGTCAGTGCATATCGGACTGCCATCTGTGGAGGAGCAAAACCAGATTGTCGAGGAAGTTGAGGCGAATCTATCGCAAATGGATGCATTGGAAAGCGTGATGGGCCAATCGCTGAACCAATCTGAAGTCCTCCGCCAATCCATCCTCAAACGCGCCTTTGAAGGCAAGCTCGTCTCCCAGGACCCCGACGACGAGCCCGCCAGTGTTCTGCTGGAGCGCATCCGCCAGGAGCAGGCTGATGATGCCCCAGGATCCAAGCGGGGCAAGCGCGACGCTAGGGCCACGGCATGAGCCTGATCAGCGCAAAGGTCGGGGATATTTCCGGGACGGGTCGCGCCGCGCCCAAGGGGGCAGCAGCCGTCCGAGGATTCCGTGACAACCCGTCGGGCGCCCTGAACCGGGAGCGAACCATCCGGCTATTCCGGATCGTTCACCGGGAGGGGCCACGGCAGGTTCGGCACACCACTGTTCACGCATGCCCGGTTTTGAGCAGCTCCCGCCCGACCTGCTCAAAAATCGCGTTTTCTGAGCAGGTCGGCGGTGGCTCCGGCATGAGCTGGGTTACGGCAGGACCATTGCCGGTGAGTCCGGCGGACTTCAGAGGGAAGGAGAGCACGACATGACACACCTGACCGTGGACCACTTCGCCCAGCTTGAACACGCCGATGTCACCTTCGGCGACCTGACGCTGCTGGTTGGCCCCCAGGCCAGCGGCAAAAGCGTCTTCCTTCAGCTCTTCAAGCTGTTGCAGGATCAGAAGGCGATTACGCGGACCCTGAAGCGCTACGGCTACACCTACGACACCGAGCAGGCGTCCAGGGCGGGGGATCCGCTGCTGACGCTGATCTTCGGCGAGGGCATGGGCCACATATGGGGCGACGATACCCGCATCGCTCTGGACGGTCAGCCGTCGACGCTGGCGCAGCTCAAGGAGAGCAACGGTCAGGAGAAGGAGTCGGTCTTCTTCATCCCGGCCCAGCGGGTGCTGACCCTGGAGCAGGGCCGTCCCCGCAGCTACGAGAGCTTCGAGGCACTGGACCCCTTCGTGGTCAAGAGCTTCAGCGAGAACCTGCGCAAGCTGATGGAGCAGGGGCTCGGGGGCGCGGACAACCAGCTCTTCCCCATTGAGGGGCGTTTCAAGGAGGTACTGCGCGACCGGATCGATGAAAGCATCTTTCATGGAGCGCGGGTCGCCGAGCAGGTCCACGATCTGAAAAAGCGGATCGTCATCAATGTCGGCGAGGATACCCTGCCGTACATGGCGTGGTCGGCCGGCCAGCGGGAGTTCATGCCGCTGCTGTTCGGGCTCTACTGGTTGATGCCCTCGGGGGGCGCGTCGCGGCGCAAGGGGGTGAACTGGGTGGTCATCGAGGAGCCCGAGATGGGGCTGCACCCGCAGGCGATCCAGTCGGTGCTGCTCATCTGCCTGGAGCTGATGCATCGGGGCTACAAGGTGATCATCTCGACCCATTCCCCGCTGTTGCTGGAGGCGGCCTGGGCGATCCGCGCGCTGAAGGAGAACAGGGCGAACCCGGATCAGCTCTTTTCCCTCTTCGATATCCCCAACTCACCGGGGATGCGTGATGTCTTCGAGAGTGTACTGAGGAAGAAGGCCATCCAGTGTCACTACTTCCAGCCGACGAGTTCCGGAAAGGTCTGTACGCGGGATATCTCCAGCCTCGATCCGTTGGCCGATGAGACGGCCACTGCGGACTGGGGCGGGCTGACGCAGTTCAGTAGCCGGGCTTCCGAGGTGGTGAGCGAGGTCTTCAAAGGGAGCGAGTAGATGAGTCTCAGGGATGAGTTTCCGAGTGATGTAGTGAACGAGCTGGGGGAGGGGGTCTACCGCCCCGGCCTTCAGGCCCTGGAAAACGTGGACCAGGGCCGGGTCGGACTGAGTCGGCCCAGGAATTGCCACGGCAGCGCCAACATCGATGCCGCCCTGGCGGCGAGCCGGCCCAATGAACCCCGGTGGGATTACGTGGTCGCCCACGACGAGACATTGCACTTCATCGAGGTTCACTCGGCGCATACTTCGGCGGTCGAGGAGATGCGGCGGAAGCTGGAGTGGCTGATGGGCTGGCTTGAGGGGAAGGCTCTTGAACGTCCGGAGTCGAGCGAATTTCACTGGATTGCCTCCGGGAAAGTCGCCATCCTGCCGAGTAGCAAGCAAAAGCGTCAGGCCGCGCGGATGGGGCTGGAGCCGAAGAAGCACTTGCAGCTTTGATGTCCCTTGGCGGCGGGAGCAGTTTTGGAGATAAGCATGAGTGAACAGAAGCGGAGGCCTTGGCATGAGCCAGGTTACGGCACGAGCCATCCTTGAACAGCTCCGGCAGCTTGATGAGTCGGACCGCGTCGAGGCCAAACGTGCCTCGGACATTGGCGAGTCTCTGATGGAGACGGTCTGCGCCTTCGCCAACGAGCCGGGTCTGGGCGGGGGCTGGCTGTTGCTGGGCGTGGAGAAGGCATCGGACGCGCCCGGCGATTACCGGGTGTGCGGCATCGAGGATCCGGACAAGTTGCTCAATGATCTGCACTCGCAGTGCGCCAACGTCTTCAATGTGCCGCTGCGGGTGCAGGCGCGTGCTGAGGTGCTGGATGAGGGCACGGTGATTCTGGTGGAGGTGCAGGAGGCCGAACCGGCCTCCCGGCCGGTCCACTTTGCCAGAAAACCGCTGCCGCGTGGTGCTTGGCGCCGTGGACCCAACGGGGATTACCGCTGCAATGAGGATGATCTGGTGGCGCTCTATCAGGGCCGGGCCGGTCTGAGCTTTGATGCGTCGCCGCTGTCCGGGGCCACCCTCGATGACATCGACCCGGATGCCATCACCCACTACCGCAATGCTCGAAGGGCGGTGAACCCTGCGGCGGAGGAGTTGAATTTCTCCGATGACGAACTGCTGGAGGCGCTGAGCGCGGTGTCCCGCGAGTCGGGCCAGTTGCAGCCGACGGTGGCCGGTGTGCTGTTGTTCGGGCGCCGGGGCGCGCTGCGCCGCCTGTTTCCGGCCAATCGGGTGGATTACATCCGCATCCCCGGCAAGGAGTGGATTGAGGACCCGGACGACCGCTTCACAACACTCGACCTGCGCGACACTCTGCCCCGGCTGATCCAGCGGGCTACGGCGGCGGTCATGGATGATCTGCCGCGCGCCTTCCAGCTCCCGGAAGGGGAGATACGCCGGGACGAGAAGACGGTGCTGCCGGAGAAAGTGGTGCGTGAAGCGGTGGTGAATGCGGTGATGCACCGTAATTACCAGCGGCAACAACCCGTCCAGCTGCTGCGTTACAGCAATCGGCTTGAGGTTCAGAACCCGGGTTATTCTCTCAAGGCGCTGGAGGAGTTGGGCGAGGCGGGGTCGTTGTGGCGCAATCCCGTGATCGCTTCGGTGCTTCACGAGATGGGTCTGGCGGAGACCAAGGGCAGCGGGATTCGTGTGATGCGTCGACTGATGGAACAGGCCGGACTGTCGCCGCCGAGTTTCGAGTCGGACCGCTACAACGACCAGTTCTCGGCCACCTACCTCTTTCACCACTTCCTGAGCGAGGAGGATGTTGCCTGGCTCGGGCAGTTCAGCCATCTCGGGCTGGGCGAGGACGAGCAGCGGGCACTGATCTTCGTTCGCGAGACCGGACGCATCACCAACTCCGATTACCGTGACCTGAACCGGGCCGACACCCTGACCGCCAGTCAGCGCCTGACCCACCTGCGGGATCTGGGCCTTATCGATCAGGTCCCCCGAGGGGCGGCGACCTACTATGTTCCCGGTGACGACCTGGGTGGCCCGTCGAACGATGACGAGGGTGACCTGTTCTCCAGCTTGTCTACGGAGTCCGGGGGCTTATGTACGGAGTCCGAGGGCTTATGTACGGAGTCCGAGGGCTTATGTACGGAGTCCGAGGGCTTATGTACGGAGTCCGAGGG
>JBNJFQ010000014.1:54038-63095 GCA_051747025.1 Pseudomonadota bacterium | reverse complement strand
GGGCTTATGTACGGAGTCCGAGGGCTTATGTACGGAGTCCGAGGGCTTATGTACGGAGTCCGAGGGCTTATGTACGGAGTCCGAGGGGTTGTCTACGGAGTCCCTCATGAGCGAACTACCCGATTCGCTACGTCAGCGGGTTGAAGCTCTTGGACAAAGGAGTCGTGATACGACCCGGCTTGATTCAGCCATTCTTGCTCTTTGTACTCTGCGGCCCTTTTCTCTGCACGAGTTGGCCGCCGTCACCGGCCGCAACCCGAACTATCTGAGAATCCACTATATCAGGCGGCTTTTGGAGAAGGGATGGCTTCAGCGCAAATACCCCGATGAACCGAACCGTCCGGATCAAGCCTACATCGCCACCGAGGAGCAGGAATGAACGCCGAAAACCTCGTCTCCAGAGTCTGGAACTTCTGCCACATGCTCCGCGATGACGGCGTGAGCTACGGCGACTATCTGGAACAGCTCACCTACCTGATCTTCCTGAAGATGGCGGACGAGTACCGCCAGCCGCCCTGGAACCGGGATGTGGGCATCCCCGCCGCCTATGACTGGCAGAGCCTGACCTGTCGCAAGGGCGCGGACCTGGAGGGTCACTACATCGAGCTGCTGCGCGAGCTGGGTCGGGAGCGCGGCATGCTGGGCCAGATCTTCACCAGGGCGCAGAACAAGATCCAGGACCCGGCCAAGCTGGCGCGGCTCATCGACCTCATCGACAACGAGACCTGGGTGATGCTCGATGCCGAGGTCAAGGGCGACCTGTACGAGGGGCTGCTGGAGCGCAACGCTCAGGACACCAAGTCCGGCGCCGGTCAGTACTTCACCCCGCGCCCGCTGATCCGCGCCATGGTGGAATGCGTGCAGCCGCGGCCGGGCGGGACAATCTGCGATCCGTCCTGCGGCACCGGGGGGTTCTTCCTCGCCGCCTACGACTACATCAAGGAACACCACTTGGCGGAGATGTCCACCGAGCAGAAGCGGGCGCTCAAGCACGCCACCTTCCACGGCAACGAGATCGTCCCCGCCGCCCGCCGCATGTGCCTGATGAACCTCTTCCTGCACAACATCGGCGACCTGGGCGACGAGCCCACCATCTCCCCGACCGACGCCCTGCTGGAGGAACAGCCGAGGCGGCACGACTACGTGCTGGCCAATCCGCCCTTCGGCAAGAAGAGCACGATGACCATCACCAACGAGGCGGGGGAGCAGGAGCGCGAGGAGTTCGAGTACAACCGCCAGGACTTCTGGGCCACCACGTCGAACAAGCAGCTCAACTTCGTCCAGCACATCCGCGCGCTGCTCAAGGAGAACGGCCAGGCGGCCGTGGTGGTGCCGGACAATGTGCTGTTCGAGGGCGGCGCCGGCGAGACGGTGCGCCGCAAGCTGCTGGAGACCACCGAGCTGCACACCGTCCTGCGCCTGCCCACCGGCATCTTCTATGCCAACGGCGTCAAGGCCAACGTGCTCTTCTTCGATGGCCGCCCCGGCCGCGCCGAGCCATGGACCGACGCGGTCTGGTTCTACGACTACCGCACCAACATCCACCACACCCTGAAGAAGAAGCCGCTGCGCGACGAGCACCTGCGCGAGTTCGTCGAGTGCTACCGGCCGGGCGCGCGCCACCAGCGCGAGGAGACCTGGAGCGAGGAGAACCCGGAGGGCCGCTGGCGCCGCTTCAGTCGCGACGCGATCCTCAAGCGCGACAAGACCAGCCTCGACATCTTCTGGCTCCGCGACAAGTCTCTGGGCGACCTGGATAACTTGCCCGAACCCGACGAGATCGTCGAAGAGATCATCGAGAACCTGGAGTCCGGATTGGAGAGTTTCCGGAGCGTCCTGTCCGAACTGCGATCGTAAACGTCGGAGCGGCATGTCCGGGTTCCGCGAAATCGTCGGCTCGCCGGGCACAGGCTGGCCGTAGCCCCCTTCCGTCTGAAGGCGGACCGTTGTTGCTGGCACCAGGCCCACGGGTCACCTGTAGCGCATACTGGACAAGGGTGGCCGTTGTATCCACTCTGCTATAAGGAACATTAGTCGATGTGCGTTCCTGTGTGCGGGTGCATCGACCCCCTTTGCAAGACCACCGTTACCTTGAGGGGGAACGAATGGAATCCGGTGACAAGTCGCGCATCCTGGAAGCGATCATCGGGCAGACCGATTATGCGGTGGTCATCACCACCGCCGAGCTGGACCCGCCCGGACCGGCATTTGTCTACGTCAATGACGCCTTCGAGCGCATGACGGGCTATACGCGCGAAGAGGTCCTCGGCGCCTCTCCCCGCATCCTGCAGGGGGAGGCGACCGAGCGTTCGGTCCTGAGGCGGCTCAAGGCGAACTTGCGCGCCGGCGATTCCTTCGAGGGATGTACCTGGAATTACCGCAAGGACGGCACGCCGTACCAGGTCGAGTGGACCATTACGCCTTTGCGCCTGGAGGGCGAAGGGGTCGAGTATTTCTTTTCTGTGCAGCGGGAGGTCTCGGAACGGCACCCGCCCCAGGAAAGGCTGGCCACCCAGACTCGGCGATTGAGTGCCACCCTGAACGCGGCCGGGACCAACCACGATCCGGTTACCGGTGCCCTGAACCACCGGGGCATGCTTTTGCGGCTCCAGCGCCTCATTGACGAGGCGGAAGCCGCACATTTGGTGACGGGGATCGTGTCATTGCGCTTCAGGCGTCTGGACCGCGTCGATCAGGCCTTCGGCATCGAGGCCATCAATCAGCTGTTGAGCGATATCGGTGAGCGCCTCGGCAGCCGGCTCGAGGCCAACGAATCCCTCGCGCGTTCCCATGAGCACACCTTCGCGGCCCTCATCCCCGTGGCCACCGACGTGGCCGACGACGCAGATCGTCACCTGATGGCGCGGGCACATGCGCTCGTCACCGCCGTGATGGAAGCGGGTTTCGGGGTCGCTGGTGACTTACTCCAGGTCCAGGTCTATGCGGGGGTCGCCCGCGCGCCGCCCGACAGCCGCGACGCACAGGAGCTTGTGCTCCGCGCGGAAGAGGTCACGCAAGGTCGGGCCGACACCGACCCGGAGCTCGTTCGCTGGGCGGATCAAACGATCAAGCCGGCACAGCGCCGGCAGATCAAGTTCGAGAGCAGGCTGCAGCGTGCCGTCACCGAGCGGGAACTGGTGCTGTACTACCAACCCATTGTGGATTTGGGCAGCGGCGAGGTGGTGGGGGCCGAGGCCCTGGCACGCTGGCCTCAGCCCGACGGCCAGGCCCCCATCGGGCCGGACCACTTCATCCCCCTGGCCGAAGAGCTGGGGCTGATGGGTCGTCTTGGCACGCAGGTCTTCGAGGATGCCTGCCGCCAACTGCATTGCTGGCAGGCGCACCCGGGCAACGCGGCATTCTGGGTGTCAGTCAACGTCGCTCCGGGACCCGGACATCGCCGACTACTTCAGCACCATCGTACGAGAAGTGGGCGTCTTGCCAGCGCACGTGAAGCTGGAAATTACCGAGAGTGCGTTGGAACACGGCCTGGACGAAGTAATCCACGCCATCGACGCGCTCGTGGCCGCGGGCTTTCCCCTCGCCCTGGATGACTTCGGCACGGGTTATTCGTCGCTGAGACGGCTGATCGACATGCCGTTCAGCATCATCAAGGTCGATCGGAGCTTTGTCTCGCAGACGCCTGATGGGCGCGGGGCGGGTGTTGTGGCAAGCCTGTCGCAATTGAGCGGCCACCTAAACATCCACGCCCTCGGCGAGGGCGTGGAGAACGCGGTGCACGAGGCCTTCCTGCGCGCACATAACTACCGCTACGCCCAGGGCTATTACTACGCGAAACCCATGGCGGCGGCCGACTTCGCGACCTGGTCGGGATGGCCGACTGTCTGAGCCAGCTCCGGCGTCAAACAGGCTCCAGCTCCCCGGGCCGTCCCGGGAATGCGGGGCCGCTTTCCGGGTCTTCACACGACCCGCGTACCAGCGGGCGGCCTAGTCGGGGCCGTGCTCCGGCTCGGGAATGGGCGGGGTGGCGCGGGACTTGACGCTCAGCGCGGTGACGGTGACGAGGATCAGGGCCATGCCAATGATCTGCACCAGCGCCAGGCTTTCGTGCAGGATCACGACGCCGAACAGCGTGGCGGTGACCGGTTCGATCATCGCGACGATGGAGGCGACAGCCGGCGCCGTGGTCCGGAGCCCGTTGATGTAGAAGGCGAACGACAGGCCCGCCCCGAACACGCCGAGTGCCAGGAACAGCGGCCAGTCCGTGGTCGTCAGTACGGAGACCATCTGGGCGTTGTCCCCCGGCAGCATCAGGAGCAGAACGAGGACGCCGAAGGCGATCGAGAGCACGGCCTGCGGGCTGCCGTGCGAGCCGGCGTACTTGAAGCCGAAGATGAAGATGGCGTACGACAGACCCGCCAGCAGGCCCGCACCGGCGCCAATGAGGGTCACAGCGCCCGCGCCGGTGTCGTAGATCTGGGTGAGCATCACGATGCCGACCATCACCAGCGCGATCGCCACCAGCTTGAGCGTGGTGGGACTTTCCAGCTTCAGGGCGAAGGAGACGAGGTAGACAAACACTGGCGCGGTGTACATCAGCGTGGCGGCGACGGCGACGCTGCCGTTCGCGATACTCACGAAGTAAAAGGCAAAGTTGCCCGCCACGCCCAATCCGGCCACGGCGGACCAGAACCAGAGTTTGGGACTGCCGAGGCCGCTGCCGCCCGGCCGCCAGGCGAGCCACGCGAGCACGAACACCAGGCCGATAGCGCCGCGGTAGAACGACACCACGAAGGCGTCCCAGCCTTCGGCCATGAGGATGCCGCCGATCCCGCCGGACAGCCCCCAGAAGAAGGCCGCCAGCACCACGAGTCCCACACCCAGGCCCATCAATCACTCCCTTTGATCGCTGTATGTAACGAGCCGTCGTCGGTGACTCGACGTGGCCAGTAATGGCGGGCAGTCGGCCACGGGGCCGACCGGTCCGACCTTCGAAAAGAGCGTCACATCTTACAGGGAGGTCCGACACGGTAGGAAAGCCCCGGCGCCGAGCGTCGGCTCCGGTAGAAAGCCCCGCATCCGACCGGTCGCTGGGGCCGACCTTCCGGCACAAGGGCATTTTTTGCGCCCGCCGTGGTCTCATGCAGTATGAATGGACGAGCACCCTCGCTCGCCCCGATCGTCAGCAGGTCTCCCCGATGTCCGAACGCGCCCCTCCGATTGCCTGGATCCCGGCAGTTTTCTTCGTACTGACCAACCTGGCCGCAGTCACGCTGGTGCCGTGGTGGTGGTTCACCCAGGGTTTCAGCGGCGCGGCCTGGCTGTTCTTCGGCCTGTTCCTGGTACTGAGCGGGCTGGGCGTCACGGTTGGTTATCACCGGCTGTGGGCGCACCGCACCCTCAAGGCGCGCGGGCCCCTGCGCGTTCTGCTGGCACTGAGTGGCGCCCTGGCCCTGCAGAACAGCATCTACAACTGGGGCGCGCGGCATCGCGTGCATCATCGCTACGTGGATGACGTGGACCGCGATCCGCATTCGATCAAGCGCGGTTTCTGGCACGCCCACATGGGCTGGATGCTGCGCAACTGGCCCACCAGCGAGCCCGACTATTCGCGGGTGAAGGACCTGGCGAAGGACCCGGTGGTAATGTGGCAGCACTGTCATTACTGGACGCTCGCATGGGGGCTGAACCTCGGCCTGCCGCTCCTGCTGGGCCTGGCGTTCGGGGACGTGATCGGCATGCTGCTCCTGGCCGGCGTCCTGCGCCTGGTGCTCAGCCACCACTTCACGTTCTTCATCAACTCCCTTGCGCACTGGTGGGGTCGGCGTCCCTACAGCGACGAGAATACCGCGGTGGACAACGGCCTGGTCGCCCTGCTCACCTGGGGCGAGGGGTACCACAACTTCCACCACGCCTTTCAGGCGGACTACCGCAACGGGGTGCGCTGGTGGCAGTACGATCCCTCGAAGTGGCTGATCAACCTTTTTGCCTGGACGGGACTGGTGTATGACCGGCGCTGGACGCCGCGCTTCAAGATCCTGCGCGCGCGGCTGCACACCGAGTTTCGTCGGCTGCTTAATACCGACGAGGCCGGGTCAACGCACGACTCCTGGCGCGAAACCGTTGAACGGGAGTATCAGCGATTCCGCGATACCGTCAGCCAGTGGCAGGAGGTGCATGCGCGCAACATGCGGGCCGGGCGCGAGGCCCTGAACGACCGTTGGCTGCGCACGGAACTGCGCACCCAGTTCAAGGAGCTGGAGTATCGCCTCAAGATGCAGCGCCGCCGCCTGCGCGCGCTGTCGGCCTCTCGTCACGGGGCCGCGGCCTGAACGCGATTCAGCTCCAGCCCTCGCGCAGGCCGAGGATGAAGACTTGCACGATGGTTCCCGCAACGGTTCTCGCCAGACCCCACCCTGACTGTGTCCGGAAACGTGCTCGACTGGCGGGGGTCAGGCGCTCCGATCCGGTGAGTGGAGCCGGACGGGGCATGGGGGTGGAGCTGTATTCCCCTTGCAAGGGGGCCCAGCACACCGTTGATATGCAGGCTCGGCCCACGCCATTGTGATGCGGCATGCGGGCCGCATCTCGCGTGGCGGGTCAGTCGCGGAGCGCGTGGTCCACCGGGAAGTCGAAGCTGGTGTCGGGAAACGGCTCGTTCGCCAGCGTGAAGTGCCACCACTCCTGGGCGTAGGGCTGGAACCCTGCCGCTGCCATCCGTTGCTGCAGCAGGGCCCGGTTGGCGCGTTGCTGTGCCGGCACATCGGCCGCATCCGGCCACGAGCGGGGGCTGAAATGGTCGAAGTCCGTGCCCATTTCCAGTTCCTCTCCGGTATCCTGGTCAATGACGGTGACATCCACCGTGGAACCGCGCGAGTGGCTGGAGCGCTCGGCGATGTAGCCGCGCTCGAACAGTTCGCTCTTGGGGACTTCGGGGTAGTAGCGTTTCTGCATCTGCGTGGCATCCAGGTCCTCTGCCCAGCGCACGAAATGCTCGACGGCGCGCTGAGGGCGATAGCAGTCGAACACCTTGAGGCCCAGTCCGAATGCCGCCAGCCGCTCCTGCACCTCGGCCAGGGCCTGTGCGGCCGGGACCGTGAGGATACAGACCGGCGCGTCGTAGCCGTCGATCGGTTCGCCGACGAAGTTGTCCCGGCCGTAATACCGGATCTCCTCGACCAGCCCCGGGACGACATTCCCCGCCGCAACAAAGCCCGGGGGCCGCGGTTCGTCGGCGGAAACGACGAGCGGAAACATCAACACAAGGCCGGTCAGCCACAGACCCATCACGCGCATGCATATTCTCCCTTTTGGTGCCCGAAGGCCAGCATACGTGTCGGGCGGCGGGGTGCAACCGGCCCTGGGCCACCGTAGGCCGTGTCCTCGATCGGTCGCCCGACCCTCGGTGGACCGATCGATGCCCATGACTGCGGGGCGTCAGTGCTGATGATGATCTCCCATGCCGGGTTGCTCCGCGTCGCGGACTTCGGCCTGCAGCCGCAGGGTGCCAAGACCCTCGAGTTCCAGCCGGATCGGTACCTGCTGGCCGGCTGCCAGTGATTCTTGCAGGCCGATCAGCATCACATGCAGACCGCCTGGCTGCAGCTCTACCTGGCCGTTGGCGGGGATCGTGATCGAGCCAACCTCGCGCATGCGCATGACACCGCGCTCGTCCTCGATGTGATCGTGCAGCTCGGTCGTGGCCGCCACCGGCGATCCGCCGGAAACGATCTCGACGTCGCGGGCAGTGTGGTTGCGCAGGGTCAGGTAGGCCGCGGTGCCGGGCATGCCGGGCGGCATCATGCGCACCCAGGGCTGCCCCTGGAGTTCGATGCCTTCTGGACATTCGCAGGCGGCGGGCGCCTCGGATGTGTCCTTCGGCTCGGCGAGAAGAGGCGTTGTCAACGTGACCAGCAGGGTCAGTGCCAGCCCCGGCAGCAGGATCGTCTTCAGCATGTGTATCTTCCTCAAGTCTGCGTATGTATGCGCATGTACGAGCCCTGTGTCTGTGCAAGGACCAGGCCAGTGGGCGTCCCTGGCGCCTGTTTTACTCGGGGCCCTTGTTTAACCGGGCTTTCCGTGCCGGGCCTCCCCGGTCGGCGAAGTCTCTCCTTTCGCGGTGGTGTGTTATTTGCCACGCTCACTGTGCGTCCTCGCGCAGTCGCGTGTCGCACAAGTTGCCATGGCCGCCACGGTTGGGCAGGCTATATTCAATGCAACGGAAAGAACCTGTCGGCCTGGAGGCGGGCAGGACGGAGGACACATGGCGGACACGGAAAACAGACCCGACCAGGCGGATGCCGACATCATCGGTCATTCGCCGGAGTTGCAGGCCGTACTGCGTCAGGCCAGCATGGTGGGAGCCACCGATGCCACGGTATTGATCCTCGGCGAGAGCGGTACCGGAAAGGAGCGACTGGCGCGGCGCATTCATGCCCGGAGCCGGCGCCCGGACGGGCCGTTCATGGCAGTGAACTGTGCGGCCCTGCCGGCGGAACTGGTGGAATCGGAACTGTTCGGCCACCGGCGCGGTGCGTTTACCGGCGCCGATGCCCACCAGACCGGCCTGGTGCAGCAGGCGGCCGGGGGAACCCTGTTCCTGGACGAGATCGCCGAACTGCCGGCCGGGGCGCAGGCCAAACTGCTGCGTTTTCTCGAGGCCGGGGAGTGCCAGCCGCTGGGTGCAGGGGCGACGCAGCAGGTGGATGTGCGCGTGATCGCGGCGACCCATCAGGACCTGCATGCGCGGGTTGGTGCCGGGCAGTTCCGCGCCGATCTCTACTACCGCCTGCAGGTAGTACCGCTGGAGATGCCGCCATTGCGGCTGCGCCAGGGCGACATCCCGCTGCTCACCGAGCACTTTCGCACCACCCTGGCCGAGCATCATGGCCTGACCCCGCCGACTTTCACGCCGGCGCTGTGCAAGTGGCTCGCCCAGTGGCCATGGCCGGGCAATGTACGCGAGCTGAAGAACCTGGTGGAACGCTGCGTGATCTTTATGCCGGGCCAGCAGGTGGCGCCGGGCCACATCCCGGACCACTGGATGCAGCTGCCGCCGGATCAGGCCGGGGGGGCGTGGGTGATTCCCCCGGGCGG
>JBNJFQ010000014.1:0-53938 GCA_051747025.1 Pseudomonadota bacterium | reverse complement strand
GCGCCTTGGCTTGGGAAACCCGGGGCGCCAACGCGAGCGTGTACATTGATCAGTGTTTCCCCTGGCAGTCTGTCGCCAAGTGGACGCAGGGCGCATCCCGCAATAGAAGAGGATCGCAGCATGTTCGTTGGCCGTCGCGTTGCAAGGCTCTTGTGCACTCGCCGGGCCGCGTTACTGACACTGGTGCTGCTGGTTGGCGGAAGCAGCCCGGCGATCCCTGCGGAGCCGGCTTTTCAGCTTCAACTCCTGCACTTTTCAGATGTCGATGGCGGCGGTACGGCCGCCCTTTCCAGGGTCGACGAATTCTCCGCCCTGGTGGACCATTTCCGCTCCCGGTATGCCAAGCGCACCCTGCTGCTGAGTTCCGGCGACAATTTCATCCCCGGGCCGATCTTCGAGGCCGCCAATGATCCTCGCATGGCTGCGGTGATCGGCGAGTCCGGCCCGGGGCGTGGGGCGATCGCGCTACTGAACCGGATGGGGGTGGACGCGGCGGTCCTGGGCAATCACGAGCTGGATCCCGGCCCGGCCGCCCTGGCGGGAATCATTACACCCGATGGCGACTACCCGGGGGCGCGCTGGCCGTATCTGGCGGCCAACGTCGATTTCC
The DNA here is from genome assembly GCA_051747025.1 of Pseudomonadota bacterium. GTDB lineage: Bacteria > Pseudomonadota > Gammaproteobacteria > Ectothiorhodospirales > Ectothiorhodospiraceae > Thioalkalivibrio. Next base: position 53,328 of record JBNJFQ010000014.1, on the reverse strand, counting down.
GTGCCGATCCGCATACGCGTCCGCTGGTGCGGAACGGGGACGCGAAGCTCGCTGATCTGTCCTCGGGGTCGCTGGCAAGCAGTGTCGTGATTCCGGTGGACGGCGAGCCGATCGGCGTCGTGGGTGCGGTCACCCCCACGCTTCCTGCCATCACAACGGTCGGGAATCTTGCGGTGTATCCGCGTCCGTTCGCCGAGGACAAGACCGGTATGGCTGCCCTCGCAGCGATCATTCAGGAGGAGGTCGACCGTCTCGTCGGGCAGGGGGTCGACAAGATTATTCTGCTCGCGCACATGCAGCGTCTTCAGGTGGAACACCATCTGGCCACCGGGCTTCGCGATGTGGACATCATTGTCGCCGGGGGGTCCGGCAGGCTCCTGGCCAATGCCGGCGACCGGCTGCACGACGGAGATTCGGCCGCGGAGGACTACCCGGAGATTCGCACCGGTGCTGGCGGGGAGCCGGTGCTGCTGGTGAATACGGGCCCGGATTTTCGCTATCTCGGTCGCCTGGTGGTCGGGTTCGATGCGGAGGGCGTCATCCTCACCGATGATCTTGATCCGGAGGTGAATGGGGCCTGGGCGGCGCTCCCCGAGGTGGTGGCGGACCTCGGGGCCAAGCCCGTGGCCGAAGTGGTCGAAGTATCCCGGACCATGCGCAAGATCCTGAAGGACCTTGATGGCGAGGCCCTCGGTATTACCTCGGTGTTCCTGGAAGGGCGCCGCAGTGCCGTACGTATGCGCGAAACCAACCTCGGCAACCTGACCGCGGATGCCAACCTGTGGTACGCGCAGCGTCTCGCCCCCGATCACCCGCCGCAGGTGTCGGTCAAGAACGGTGGCGGGATTCGCGCGCCCATCGGCACGGTCGTGGTCTCCGGTGACGATCGGGCGGGTGTGCCCGGCCCTCCCGCCGGGAACGATCTGGGCAAGCCCGAAGGGGGGATCTCGCAGCTCGATATCCAGACCTCGCTGGCATTCAACAACGGGCTCTCGCTGGTGGATATGACCGCGGCCGAGTTGCGCGACCTGGCGGAGGCCCTGGTCGGGGATGATTTCGGGCATACGGCCGGCCTGCGAGTCGAGTTCGACCGCCAACTCCCTGCGCGTGCCACCGGGGACACCAACCACGGGGCATCCACGGATGGCCGGCGTATCCGTGACTTGCAGGTCTGTCTGGGGAGCTGGAATGCCGGTGTCTGCGGCGGGCAATGGGAAACCGTGGTGAAGGACGGCGTGACACAATCCACGGGCCGCAGTTACCGCGTGGTAGCGCTCGATTTCCTCGCCGCCTGCGCCGCACCATCCGGCCACGAGCGCGCGACACCGAACTGTGGCAATGGCTGGCCGTTCAAGGGCCTGGCTGCCCCGAGGTTCGCCTCGCTTCGCGAGGCGCGCTTTGCCAGCCGGGATCCGGGGCGGGCCGGGTTTGCGTCGACAGGCAGCGAACAGGACGCCCTGGCCGAATATCTCCGCGCCGTTCACCCGGATGCTGATCGTGCCTGTGCCACTCCCCCGGACGTCAATCGTCGCATGATCCCGGTTGGCGACTGAGTTCCGGTCGTGTCTGCCTGCAGGTGGTCAACGCCCGCCATGCCGAGTCAGCGTCATGCCTGGCGGAAGCGATTGCGACCGGCAGCCTTGGCCGCATAAAGCGCATGGTCGGCGCGCTCGAGGACGGTGTCGGGGGATTCGCCCGGCATGGCGAGGTGGCCTCCCGCGCTGAAGGTCAGTGCCGTATCGCCAGGCACGTTGACCGATGCGGCCGCCTCGACCAAGGCCGTCCCCATGGCATTCAGCCGTTCGCTGTTGCACGGAGACAGCAGAACCAGGAATTCGTCCCCGCCCCAGCGGGCGACGCGGTCGCCAGGTCCGAGCACGGCGAGCAGTTTCTCGGCGACCCGCGACAGGGCCTCGTCACCTGCGGCATGGCCGTGGTTGTCATTCAGGGGCTTGAAGTGGTCGAGGTCGAGATAGATGACGCCGAACGGGTTGCCCGAATGCCGGGCTTGCTGGACATGGTCGTCCAGCAGTTCGTCCATGCCGCGCCGGTTGATCAGCCCGGTCAGAGGGTCCTTGCGCGCCAGTCGGTGGAGGGCCTCGGTGCGTTCGCGCACCTTGCTCTCGAGATCGCGGGTCTGCTCGCGGATGGCGTCGGCCATGCCCTGGTAGTGGCGGATCAGCCGGCCCATTTCGTCGCGTCCATCGGGCAGCTCCACCGGCCTCAGGTCGCCTGACTGAATGCGCGCCATCGCCTGTTCCAGGGCAGTGGCCGGACGCAGGATCAGACGCTGCAACGCGAAATGGAACAGCATCAGCGCGATCAGCAGGATAAGGCCGAATACCACAAGCACCGGTGCGAAGTGGCGTACCGGCATGACCTCGTCGAGGTCCAGCAGGGTGATCTCGTACCAGCCCAGCGACGGCAGGTATGCAACCCCGGCCAGCTGACGCTGGCCGTCGACCTGCACGAAATCGGTGCGCACCTCTCCCTCCGGATTCGGGAGGTTGCGCAGCCCCGTCATCATTGCCTGAAGACGTCTCCGGTCACGCTCATGGTCCAGTAGCCGGTCGACGGTGCTTTTCTGCCCTTCCGGCTGGACCAGGCTGGCGAACTCGATGAACTCCGGGTCGCGATAGAGCTGGATGGCGCCACTGAAGTCGGCAAACAGGGTGGTGATTCCAGGCTGGTCGACGTCGATGACATCGCGCAGGACGTCCTCGAGTTCGAGGCCGGTGCCGGCCATCCCCAGAATGGCGCCATCGGAGTCGCGGATCAGTACGTCGATCCACAGTTTGGTGACACCCAGCTCGGTATCCGGATTGACGTTCAGGTGGAAGTCCCGGCCCTCTTCGATCAGGCGGAAAAACCAGGCGTCGTCCGGATCGTCCGGGTTCAGGTGATAGCGCAGCAGTTCGTCCCCGAACTCGTTGGCGGCGTTGTTGTGGTAGTACGCGCCGCTGTTACGCAGGGCGACAAAGTAGTTATTGTCCCGGAAGTTGTTGCGAAAGCTCTCCAGCTCCTCGATGGCGGCTGCCTCATATTCCGTGTTGTCCGGCGTGCGTGCGAAGCGGCGGATGACCCCGGAGTCGGCGAGCTGGCGTGACAGGGCGATCTCGCGTTCCAGCGGTTGCTGCAGGCGGGCACTGTCGTAGCCTACCTGGATCTCGGCCACGCGCTGGCCCCACTGCTCAATGATGCCTTCGGCGATGCGCTCGAAGGCGAACCAGGTGCCCGCCAGTCCGAGCAGCACCAGCGCGCCGGCGAGCATCAAAAAGCGGGAGCGCAGGCTCACGCCGGCCAACTGGGAAACGGGACAGGTAGCATGGAACGAGTCTACCCCGGGGCATTGCGCATCGCGAGTCCATCAAGGAAACACTGATGCATTCCGCTGTGGGTCCCGTCCCCGTGGCAGGCTTGGGACAATGGCGTCAGGTGTGCTGCCCGAGGCAGGGCCGAAGCCACCCGGCCCCCGATGGCGTCGTGCGGGGGTGGACCCAGTGAAGGCGCGGAGCCTGTAAGGACACCTCATTCCCCTGGCGATCAGCGACAAGAATTGCGTCGCTTGGGCATGTCGGTCTCCCGCGGGCAGCCCGGAAGAGGGTAGGTTCTGCTGTCGGGACCCGGTGCTGCTCAGGTCCTTGCGGCGGGGTCTCCACGATCCTTTGGGTTACGCGGTCGGCGCCCCGGCCGCGGACCACATCCTCCCTGGCACTGCCCTCACGGACGGTCTTCAGCATGGTGCCCCCGACATGCGGGCAGAGACTTCAGACTGTCCAGAGTGACCGATATCATGACGTCGTACCCGCACGCGCAGCGGATCCGCCCTTAGCCCGATAGGCCGTTAGTCCCAGGCGGCGGTCGCGCGCTGGTAGAAGGCGGGATCTTCGGTGGTCGCCCCCTGCAGGCCGCAAACCGCGGCGGCAAAGCCAAGCGATCGGTCGAGCAGGGTGGGCCAGTCCCAGCCGTGCTGCATCCCGAGAATCGCCACGCTGGCAAAGGCATCGCCGGCGCCGACAGCGTCACGCAGATCCGGCACGGCGGGTGCCGGCGCCTGGTAGCGTTCGCCGCTGGCGGTATGGATCGCCGCACCGTCCTTGCCATGGGTCACGATCAGGGCGGAATCGATCGCGCAGCGCTGCAGCAGTGCCTCAGCCCGCTGGTCCGCCGGCACATCGGGGGCCAGTTCTGCGGCCTCCTCGTGGTTCAGCTTTACCACATTCGCCCCCCGTACCAGTTCAAGTACATCGTCGATCGCGTACCAGGGTGCCCGCAAGTTCACGTCGACGAAGCGCTGGCCGGCCCGTGCGCGCAGACGTTCCAGCAAGGTGCGGTTGCCGGAACGCAGGGCCAGGGTTCCGTGATAGAGGAAGGCCGCCGTATCGGGCAGGGCGTCGGCCCAGTGGTCCGGGACGTCGTCATAGGCCTGGTTGGGTACGATGGTGTAGCTCGGCTCGCCATGTTCCAGCGTGACGCGTACCTGCCCGGTCGGAGCCTCCGGATGTACATAGAGCCCGCGCCGTTGCATGCCGATCGCTTCCATGCGCTGGCGGATCAGGGCCCCGTTGGCGTCGTCCCCGATGCCGCCGACGAAACATGCGGGTTCGCGGAGCTGATGCAGGTTCCAGGCGACATTGAAGGGGGCCCCGCCGAGCACGCACGTGCCGTCGGGGAAGATGTCGAACAGCGCCTCGCCAAGGATCAGATGGGGCTGTTTCATGGTGTCTCCGGCGGCGGTCATTCCGCGGCGATCTCGATCCGGTCACGCCCGCACTTCTTGGCCTGCAGCAGCGCATGGTCGGCAGCATCGAAGGCCCGCTGCGGGTCACTGCCGGGGGCTGCCGGGGCCAGGCCGGCGGAGATCGTGACCTGCAGGCGCGTGGTTCCGGCGCGCACGATCAGCTCGCGGACCTGCTGGCGGGTGGCCTCCGCCCGCTCGCGCGCGGCATCCAGATCCTGGTACAGGATCATGACGAATTCCTCGCCGCCGTAGCGACCCACGAAATCGGGCTCGCGGACACCGTCGGCCAGGATTTCCGCGACGGCCTTCAGGACCTTGTCCCCCGAACTGTGCCCGTATTCGTCGTTGATCGCCTTGAAATGGTCGATGTCCCAGACCACCAGGGTGGCCGCATTGCCGGCCCTCAGGTGGCCAGTCAACTCGGCGAACTCCTGGGTGAATGCCTGCCGGTTGGCCAGCCCGGTCAGGCTGTCGCGAACGGCTTCGGCGCGCGCCTGTTCCAGACGCTGCTGCAGGCCCTGTACCTGCGATTCCAGCTGCTGGCCCTTGGCGCGCAGCGCACGATTGCGCTCGAGTGCGGACAACAATTCTGCCTCCTGGGTGTCGCGAAACGTGGTGACACGGTCGACCACAGCGTCCAGGCCCTTGGTGACCTCGCGTCGCAGGAGCTGGATGTCGGAGATGTCGATCACCCGACCTTTCAGGTGCTGCACGTCGTCCGAGATGTCGTTTTGCAGGGTGGAGATTGCGTCGCGCGCGCGTTGGCCCCGGCTCTCGTCTTCGGACAGGGCGGAGTCGACATCTTCAAGGCGGTTCCAGATCTCGCCGACGACTTCGGTGAGTTCCTCGCGTTCCGAGATCGCCTGATCGCATTGCTCGTGCAGTACCAGGAAGAGGCGCCCGAGAGTGCGCTGGATTTCGGGCAGGTCGAGACGGTCGTTGGCGCGGACCAGGGCATCCAGCTCGGTGTCGAGAAAGGCAAAGCCGGTCAGGCCCCGCTGGACCGTCTCCAGGATGCCCTCGGCCAGGTCCTGGCGCTGATCGCTGGCGCGAATGGCGTCGGCGAGCTGCGCGCTCAGACGGTCCAGCCACTGGGTATCGTCGGGATCATCCTCGATGGCGCGCGTCAGGTCGTGGACGGCGCCTTCCAGTGCCGGCACCCGGGCCGCGACGACCGCCAGAGCGCGCAGGGCGACGCGGCGCATCGAGCGCAGCTGCGTCTGTTCGCTCTCCAGCGCGCGTTCCAGGTCGATGATGGTCTTGCGCAGTTCGCTTTCGGACATGCCTTGTCCCTTGCTCGGGGCGGCCCGCGGGGCCGTTTCGGGTGGTGGTCTCGCCTGTACTCGCCCGAATCCGACGGATTGCTAGTGCCGGGCATTGTGCAGCGCCTGGCGCTGCGGGATCTCGATCTCGATGCCGACCGGGAGGTGGTCCGACAACGCCACGTTGTAAACGCGGACATCACTGACGTGCAAGTCCGGGGTCAGCAGGATGTGGTCGAAGACCCGCTGCGGGTCCCAGGACGGGTAGGTGGCCGGGCAGGCCATCGGTTCCATCAGGCCGGTCCGGGCAACCAGGCGCCGGATCTCGCGACTGTCCTGCTGGCAGTTCAGGTCGCCCATCACCACCGCGTGGCGAAGCCCCTGGATGTGCTCCGCCACGTAGTCGAGTTGCATCTGACGGGCGCGCCGGCCCAGCGCCAGGTGCAGCAGGAACAGCACCAGTTCCTCGCCTTCGCCCATCGCGTAGCGAGCCTCGATCGCGCCGCGTCCGGGCAGGGGGCCCGGCAGGCGATGCATGATCACGCCCTCGGGCTCCAGACGCGAGAACAGCGCCAGCGAATGCTTCGCGAACTGGCCGAGGTCGCGGTTCACCCGAGTGTAGGTGTGTGGAAAGTGCGCCCGCTCCGAGAGATACGAGGAAAGATCGACAAACCGGCTGCGCAGGCTCCCGGCGTCCAGTTCCTGGACCCCGACGATGTCGAAGTCGGTGATAAAGCGGGCGACCCGGTCGAGGTTGCTAAGGCGCCCGCCATACGGCAGCACATGTTTCCAGCTGTTGGTCAGGTAGTGATGCAGGCGCGAGGACTGGATCCCGACCTGGGCATTGAAGCTCAGCAGCCGCAGGTGCTGGCTGTCACGCTCGTGCTGATAGGTGAGCTCGGGGGGATGTGCGGTCGCCGGCGCCCGCGTGGCGTCCCCGGTCTCGTTGTCGGTCATGCCCTGGTTCCTCTGGTCCTGCCCGGGTTCCGCACGGCGCGCCACGAGAAATCCCATGTGTTCAGAATGGACAAACCAGTTCGCCCAAACGTTCCGTCAGTTTCAGGTTTTCACTGTAGTCCACGGGGCAGTCGATGACCGTAACGCCCGGCTCCACCAGGGCTGCGCGCAGGGCCATCTCGAGGCTGTCTCCGGGCTCGATCCGTACTCCGTGGGCCCCGAATGAGCGGGCGAGCTGCACGAAGTCCGGGTTGCCGAATTCGACAAAGGCCTTGCGGCCGTATTCGCGTACCTGTTTCCACTCGATGAGTCCGTAGGCGTTGTCGTTCCAGATCAGCACGACGAAGTTCAGGCCCAGGCGCACGGCCGTTTCCAGCTCCTGCACGTTCATCAGGAAGCCGGCATCGCCGGTGACCGCGACTACCTGGCGTTCGGGGTAGAGCTTCGCGGCTGCAATGGCGCCCGGCAGCGCGATCCCCATGCTGGCGAAGCCGTTGGAGATCAGGCAGGTATTGGGCAGCTCGCAGCGGAACATGCGCGCCATCCAGAGCTTGTGGGCGCCGACGTCGGTGATCATGATCGCATCGAGGTCGGCGGCGGTGCGCAGGTCCCAGATCAGCTTCTGCGGCTTGAGCGGCACCTGGGTATCGTCGCGGTGCTCGTTCATGTCCTCGATCAGGTTCTGGCGCAGCGGGCGCAGGACCGTCTCCTCGCGCGGACTGACCTGCTCCGCCAGGCGATGCAGGCAGGTCGTCAGATCGCCCAGGACCTCGGCGGTCACGATGTAGTGACCGTCGATCTCCGCGGGGGCGGAGTCGATGTGGATCAGCGTGCGATCACCATCGGGATGCCAGAAGCTGGGCGGGTATTCGACCAGGTCGTAGCCGATACACACGATTACGTCGGCTTTGTGGAAACCGAAGTTGACGAAGTCCTGACTCTGCAATCCGACCGAGCCGAGCGCGAGGGGATGCCGAAACGGCAGCACGCCCTTGGCCATGAAGGTATTCGCCACCGGGATATTGAGGGCGCTGGCCAGATGCGCCAGCGCCCCGCTGGCCCCCGAGCGGATGACTCCGTTGCCGGCCAGGATCAGTGGATGGCGGGCCGAGTTCAACAGCCGCGCGGCGGCCTCCAGCGATGCGTCGGCGGGTACCGCCCCGGGACCCGCGTGCACCGGCAGTGGCGGGTTGGGACAGGGCATCGAGGCGATGTTCTCGGGCAGCTCGATAAAGCTTGCTCCGGGCTTGCCGCCCTCTGCCCATTTGAAGGCCTTGCGCATGACTTCGGGCAGGATCTCGGGTTCGAGGACCTGCGAGCTGTACTTGGTGATTGGCTGGAACAGGCCCTGAAGATCCAGTACCTGGTGGGACTCCTTGTGCAATCGATGGGTGCTGGCCTGTCCGGCGATCGCGACCAGCGGGGCATGGTCCATGTTGGCGTCGGCCACCCCGGTGATCAGGTTGGTGGCACCGGGGCCCAGGGTGGCCAGACACACCCCGGCGTGCCCCGACAGCCGGCCGTGGACATCGGCCATGAAAGCCGCGCCCTGTTCATGCCGGGTGGTGACCACCTCGATCGAGGAATCGACGAGTGCATCCAGGACGGCCATGTTCTCTTCGCCCGGAAGACCGAAGATGCGCTCGACACCTTCCTGTTCCAGGCACTCGACCAGCCGCTGAGCGGTAGTGGGGACGCTCATCGCCGGGCAGGGCGGACGTGCCGCGTCAGGCCCCGCCCCGTCCGGGCATCAGTTCCGGGCACGTTCGAGCAGGTAGTCGGCGACCTCGAGCATTTCATCGTGGCTGCCGGCCATGCTGGCGGAGACGATGGCCTCGCCGTTGATGACCAGCGTGGGCACGCCACTCACGCCGTATTCCTGGATGTCCTGGGAAGCCTCGCCGACCTTCGCACGAACCGCATCCGAGCGCATGGTCTCGCGGAATTCGTCCGCGTCCACGCCCAGCTGGTCGACGAACCGCAGGATCGCGCTTTCCGAACGCAGCAGGCGGCCCTGGTCGTGGATGGCGTCGAAGAACGCCTGGTGCAGCTCATCCAGCACTCCGAGCTGTTGCGCGGTGTAGAACACCCGGGAGTGCAGCGCCCAGACATCGTTCATCGGCGCCGGCAGATAGGCGAATTCGACGTCGTCCGGGAGGTCCGCCTGCCATTCCTTCACCTTGGGCTCGAAGGAATAGCAATGCGGACAGCCATACCAGAAGACCTCGATCACCTGGAGCTTGCCGTCTTCGAGACCGGTGTCGACCGGCGGGGCAATGGACTGGAAATGGCGGCCATCGCGGTATTCCGCCGCGAGGGTGTTGCCGCTGGCCAGCAGGATGCCGGCCCCGGCCATGGTGCCGAGAAAATCGCGACGCTTCATTCAGAGTTCTCCGTAGGAATGCAGACCGGACAGGAACATGTTCACGCCCAGGAACGCAAAGGTGGTGATGATCAACCCGACGATCGCCCACCAAGCCATGGTGGGGCCGCGCCAGCCCTTGGTAAAGCGCATGTGCAGCCAGGCCGCGTAGTTGAGCCAGACGATCAGGGCCCAGGTCTCTTTCGGATCCCAGGACCAGTAGCCGCCCCAGGCCTCGGCCGCCCACATTGCACCCAGCACCGTCGCGATGGTGAAGAACGCGAAGCCGATCGCGATCGCCTTGTACATCACGCTCTCCAGCGTGTCGGTGGACGGAAGACGCCGGGTGATTCCCGCATCGGGCCGGGTTCGGTCCAGGCGGTTCCTTATGAGGAATGCGACGCCCAGCATTGCGGCGATTGCGAACCCGCCATAGCCGACGAAGTTGGTGGGTACGTGGATCTTCATCCACCAGCTGTTGAGGGCCGGGACCAGCGGCTCGACCACGTGAGCCTCCCGGTCGAACGTGTACCAGAGCAGGAAGGTCACCGCAGCCGCAATGACGAGCATTACGAAGGCCCCCATGGTGCGTGAGCCCGTTCGTTGCTCGTAATACAGGTACATGAGCGTGGTGAGGGCCGCGAACAGGATAAACACCTCGTAGAGGTTGGCGACCGGGATATAGCCCCAGCTCGGATCGGTGAGGTAGATCTCGCGCCAGCGCACCAGCAGGGCCATGGCGCCGGCCCCGGCACCAATCCAGGCGAACGCCGCGCCCACCCTTGAGGGGAAGTCGGACTGCGAGAACAGTCCGGCCAGGTAGGCCACGGTGGAGAGGTACAGGAATACGCTCATCCACATCACGCCGGCCTGGCCGGAGCCGATGTAGTTGAGCCAGAAGTTGGTCTCGCTGGCGGCCAGGCTGTCGCCGTACATCCAGACGCCGAACAGGGCCAGTGCCCCGACCACGATCGAGAATACCTGCCAGGGGCGCCAGAACCAGCCAAGCCAGGCGCTGGTGCCGACCGCGAGGATCAGGCCACCGATGTCGTAGCGGTCCATGTTCTCGCCATACAGACCGAGCGAGATCACGGCCACCGCGAGCATCAGGGCGCCGTAGGCCCAGTCGCGCAGCTGAAGTTGCCGGAAGAAACCGGGGCGTTCGAAGTCCAGGGCCTCGTGGGGTACGGACATGGGTGTGCTCCTCCGACTACTTGCGGTTCATGCGTTTTTGCTGGAATGCGGACCTTCGCGGTCCGTGGCCGGTGCGACCGGCTTCTGATCGATGATCCACCGCTTAAGATGCGCGAATCGTTTCTCGAATTCCACCTGATGGCGGTTGCTGGTTCCGGCCATGACCACATGGGTCCCGTCACCGTCATCGCGCCGACGCGCGATGATCCAGAGCCGCTGGTAGGACACGTAAAACAGCAGGAAGATCCCGACAATCAGCATCACGCTGCCAGAGTAGACGGTGCCCTGCCCCGGTGCCCGGGCGATCTGCAGCCCGGAGGCCTCGCGGTGTTCGAATCCGGTCAGGTGGAAATAGAACGGGGAATCGTACAGGGTGATCGCGTTGATGGCAGACACCGCGTCTTCCAGCCAGCGTTGCTCTTCGGCCTGGATAGAGACCACGCCCTCGTCCTCCAGGATCTCCATGTACAGGCCTTGTAGTCCGGCGTGCAGGATGTTCATCATCAGCTCGGTTGCACGTTCGCGCTCTTCTTCCGGGACCCGGTTCTCGATCTCGCGGTGCACCCGGGCGTAACCGCCTTCGGCAAAGAATCGCATCAGTTCGGCGGTGGTCTGCGCAATCGCGGCCGTGCCCTGTTCGCTGTCCATCTCCTCATTGCCACCCACCCGGCGGGCGATGGCCTGGCGAACCTCGGCGTTGTGCAGCATGGCGAGGAAGGTGCGGAAGCGGTCGAGCGAATCGTCGGCATCCGCCGGCAGGAACAGGTAGTTGAACTCCTCTGCCGGGCTCTGACGGACCCCGCTGAGGAAGTACATGGCCCCCTCCTGCAGTGCCGGACGCATGTAGTTGCGGTAATACAGGCCATGACCGGTGCGGTCCATCAGGCGGAAATCGAAGCTTGGCCCCAGCTGCCGGTTCTCGCGCTCCCCCTCCTCGTTGAGCAGGGGGATCACGTTTTCCGACTGGAAGGAGATGAACTCGATGGTGCGGGTATCGTCGTCCGGCGTCGGTACCTCGACCTCCTGGAACACCCGTCCGGGTACTTCCAGTTCGCGCAGGGCTTCGGCACCCAGCGGGATCGCGTCGATATCGAGGCGGGTCCCGCCATCGGCAAAGCTGGCCTGGAAGATCGCGTAGCCGTTGTAGATCAGCGGGTGGTTGACCGAGATGGTGCGGCGCAATGGCTCGTCGCGTTCCGGATCATGAATAACCAGGTCGCTCTCGAAGGACTGTTCTGCGCCGGTAGAGAAGCGTTCGATGCGGAACTCTTCCAGTTCGATACGGAACGGCAACTGCTGTACCAGGTAACCGTCGCGCATCGGCAGGAATACCACGTCCGCGGAAGCCCCCTCGGGAATCTCCACGCTGCCGCGGAAGGATGGGTTGTTCACCGAAACCCAGGACGATGGCGGGACTTCCGAGACCGGGACACTGCGGGTCTCGATCTCCAGCTTGCCCAGCCATTCGTTAATCTTCAGCAGGGTGGTGCCGTCGGCCAGCGCGCCGACGCAGATCACCACGATCCCGACGTGGGTGAGCAGGTAGCCCAGACGGTTCCAGCGCCCCCGCATGGCCGCGATGACCGTCTGCCCGTCGAGGTCCTTTTCGCGGGCCCGGAACCCCCGGGCCTTCAGGACGCGCTGCGCGTGCTGGACGAAGTCCTCGCGCGGCTGATCGAGGTCTGCCGTGGCGCTGGCCTTGAATGAACGCAGGGATTTTTCCCGTACCTGAAGATTGTAGCGACGCAGATCTTTCAGCAGGCCCGGGGTCTGGCGGTATACGCAAAACGAGGTCGACACCACCAGAAACGCCACCACCAGCAGGAACCAGGTGGCGGAATAGACCTGGTAAAGCCCTATCCCGGCAAAGATCTCGTGCCAGAACGGCCCGAAGTCCATCAGGTATTCGGTGTAGGGCTGGTTCTGCACCAGCACGGTACCGATCGCCGACGCGATTGCCAGCGCGATCAGCAGCGTGATGGCCAGGTTCATCGAACCCAGGAAATCGACCAGGATGCGACTGCGTCGGGGCTTGCGCGAGGCGCGGGCCTGACTGTCACCGGCGGTGGAGTCGGCGACTTGTTCGTGGTTTGCCATGGTAAAGCCTGTGTTTTCCTGCCCGACTATGCGAACGGACCAGCGCGGTAATCAATTTTCAGGACAAGCCGCGCGGGGTTTCGTTCCGCCGTCTGTCGCTGCCGGCCAAGGGAGACGGGCAGGGGTTCCGAGGTATTCCCCCTCCGGGACGTTGACGCCAAGCGCAACAAAAAGGGCGGCCTTGCAAGGCCGCCCTCTCGAGGTGTGTCACGTCGCCCTGCATCCTGGCGACCCACTCACCGGACCAGTCAGTTCGGCTGCAGCCCGGCCATGTACTGGGACACCGCCTCGATATCGGCGTCACTCAGGTTCTGTGCAATGGTGCGCATCATGCTGCCGTTGTCGTTGGCCCGCTCGCCGCTGCGGAAGTAGCGAAGCTGGTCGGCGCTGTACTGTGCGTGCTGACCGGCCACCGTGGGGAACATCGCCTCCGGATTGCCCTTGCCGTTCGGGCCATGGCAGGCAACGCAGGCGGCGACGTCCTGCGACGGGATGCCGCCCCGATAGATCTGTTCGCCGCGCTCGACCACGGTTTCGTCGGCGGTCGCGCTGGACTTTTCCTGCTCCGCAAAGTAAGCGGCGAGGTCATGCATGTCCTGTTCGTCCAGGTCCGCGACCTGCCCGGCCATCAGGTTGTTTTCGCGGCGTGCGGACTTGTAGTCCTGGAGCTGCTTCACCGTGTACTTGGGATGCTGGCCGGCCAGTTTCGGCCACTCCGGATTGGTACTGTTGCCGTCGGCCTGGTGACAGGCGGCGCAGGCCTGCGAGATTTCCTGACCGCGCTGGGGGTCACCTGCCTGGGCTGCCGACAGCGGGAGCAGCAGGGACACGGACAGGGCAGCAAAGAGAGCGGAAACTTTGTGGTTCATGATGGAAGATTCTCCTGCTTGAAAATGCGTGCCGGGCCTTGGCCCGTTCCTTGTGCCCCGTACCAGGGCGGTCAATACACATAAGGGGCGCAGTTTATAGCACAATGCTTATTAGCGCTCAAAGTTCCCGACCGCACCACTCAGCCAAGTCATTCAGGGAGATCCCGAACCCATGTACACGGACATGTTCACGCGCGCGCCGGTGGCGCAGCCGGCCTGCTGGTTGGGCGGGGCACGCCGATGACCGAGGGTACCCCGACTCGCCTGATCGAGCCCCGATTTCGCGAAGCCCGCTTCCTGCTGGGCGCCGCCAGTCTGGTCCAGCTGCCGCCGGATTCGGGCGTCGAGATCGCCTTCGCCGGGCGCTCGAACGCCGGCAAATCCAGCGCCCTGAATGCATTGTGCGGGCGCAAGGCCCTGGCGCGGGTCGGGCGCACCCCGGGGCGCACCCAGCAGATCAATGTCTTCGGGCTTCCTCCGGTCGAGGACTGGCGGTTGGTTGACCTGCCCGGCTACGGCTTCGCGCGGGTCTCCGCGGGACAGCGGGCGCAATGGGACCAGTTGCTGGGGGGGTACCTGGAGTCGCGCGCGAGCCTGGCCGGCCTGGTCCTGATCATGGATATTCGGCGCCCGCTGACCGAGCTCGATCGCCAGTTGCTCGACTGGGTGCGCCTGGATCGCTGCCGGCTGCACTGCCTGCTCACCAAGGCCGACAAGCTGTCGCGCCAGGAGGCGAACAAGCAGCTGTATACGGCCCATCGCGAGCTCGAGGGTATGGGGATTGAGGCCACGTTGCAGACCTTCTCTTCGCTCAAGAACCAGGGGGTGGATGATCTGCGCGGGGTGCTCTCGGACTGGCTGAACGAGGTATCGGGCGCCCGGTCACCCGCAGGGGATGCCGGCTGATTCCAGTTGCCCGGGGCGGCGTTCCGATCGGGAAAATCGCGCACAGCGGTAGCGGCGGAAGCGGAACAAAAAAATGCCCCGGCCTTGGGGTGGGACCGGGGCAAGTTTCGGCCTCGACAGGGGGGGAGCGAGGCCTGTTGCCCGCTCAGGGAGAAAAGCGGGCCGCGCTGGGCTAGAGCGCTTGTCTGTTAAGAGTGACTGGTACGGGGAAAGTTCCGCGTGAGCGACGCTCAAGTGCGACTTTTTTCACAGATTTCGTTGTGGCCTGGACGGGGCAGTCCTGGGGTGACTTCATCGAGTCTCGTTACTGGGCCGGGTATGCTCCAGCAGGGCCGCTACCAGTTCGGCAGCCGGCGTCCCATGGGGGTGAGTCTCCAACAGCTCGCCCTCCGGACCGATCAGGTAGGTCGCCGAGCTGTGATCGACCACGTAGCCCATTGCCGATTCGAGCTCCGTGCGCTGATAGAACACCCCGTAGCGTTCGGCAATCGGGTGCAGCTCGGCGTGCGAGCCGGTCGCGCCCTGGATCGCCGGGTGGAAGTGCCCGACATAGCGCTCCAGACGCTCGGCGGTATCGCGTTCGGGGTCGACACTGATCATGACGCCGCTGACCTGACCGTCGAGTTCGTCCGGGAGGCGCTGCAGTGCGGCGCTGATCCACCCCAGGCTGGTGGGGCAGGCGTCGGGGCAGGCAGTGTAGCCGAAGTAAAGCCACACATACTGGCCGCGGAGGTCGGTCAGCCGGAATCGCTCGCCGTGGGTGGCGATGGGCAGTTCGATCGGACCGCCTGTCACGTCATCGGCCACCTGCAGGCGCTCGTGGTCCGCGCCCTGCATGCCGGGCGGTGGTTCCGGATGCAGCAGCACGAACACCAGCAGCGCACCGGCTGCGAGTACTGCCAGGCCCCAAAGGAGAGTGGTTGCGGGAAGGCGAGGCATGGTTGTTCCTTGTTCGTTAATGAGTCGGGTGATCGCGACGGGTGACAAAGCGGAACTGGACGCGCGCGGCGCCCGGGCGGTCTGCCGGCATTACGGTTGCCGCCCAGGTCATGGCCTCGGTGGTGCAGACCGGCAGAGTGGTCTCCCCCTCGAAGCGCCCGTCGCCGACACGGCGCAGGCGCGGGCGCTGGAAGCCCATGTACATCTCCACTCCGGCCAGATCCAGATCCAGCGCGTCGGGGTTGCCAAGGCTGGCACGCGCGGCCGGGTCCAGTTCGAGTACCAAGCGCAGGGGTTGCAGCATCGGCACCGGGCGCGGCGTGATGTCCAGGGTGATCGCGCCGCCCGTGGGGTGGCTCGCGGTGCAGGGCCCCGTGTTCAGGTCGCAGTCCGCAGGCTGAATCACCGTGATCCCTTCGGACGCGCGGGGATCCAGAAACCGTTCCGCGGCAACCCAGGCGCTGGCCACCAGCAGCACGGCGACCAGCCAGGGGGCTGCGCGGTTGAAGCCGGCGGCGAGCGCGTGCAGCGACCTAGTGCGCATCGTCCCAGTTGCGGCCGATCCCGACATCGACCACCAGCTCCACGTCCAGTTCGGCCGCACCGCTCATTGTCTGCCGCACCAGCGGGGTCAGGTCCTGCGTCCCGTCTTCGGCCACCTCGAACACCAGTTCGTCGTGTACCTGCATGATCATGCGGGCATCGATCCCCGACTCCGCGAGCGCGCCGGCGACCCCCACCATCGCACGTTTGATGATATCGGCCGCGGTACCCTGCATGGGCGCATTGATCGCGACCCGTTCGGACTGCTGGCGGCGGGCCCCGTTGCGGCTGTTGATCTCCGGCAGGTACAGGCGGCGCCCGAACAGGGTCTCTACGTAACCGTGCTCGCGGCCGCTGGCGCGGGCCTGCTCCATGTATTCGTGCACGCCCGGATAACGGTTGAAGTAGCGGTCAATGTAGTCGCGCGCCTCGCCTTGCTCGATGCCCAGATTGCGGGCCAGCCCCCAGGCCGACATGCCGTAGATCAGACCGAAGTTGATCGCCTTGGCTGCACGGCGCTGCTCCCCGGTCACCGCGTCGGGCTCGAGGCCGAATACCTCGGCGGCGGTTGCGCGGTGGATGTCCTGCCCCTGGGCGAAGGCCTTGAGCAGGCCCGGATCCTGCGACAGATGAGCCATGATGCGCAGTTCGATCTGCGAATAGTCGGCCGCCAGGAGCTGGTAGCCCGCGTCGGCAATGAATGCCCGGCGGATGCGCCGACCGGCCTCGGTGCGTACCGGGATGTTCTGCAGGTTGGGTTCCGAGGAGGACAGCCGCCCGGTGGCCGCGCCCGCCTGGTGGTAGGAGGTATGCACCCGCCCGGTTTGCGGGTGAATACGCCGCGGCAGCGTCTCGGTGTAGGTGCTGCGCAGCTTGGACAGCCCGCGATGCTCCAGGATCAGGCGGGGCAGGGCGTAGTCCTCGGCCATCTGTTCGAGTACGTCCTCGGCCGTGGAGGGCTGCCCCTTAGGTGTGCGCCGGATCACCGGGAGGCCGAGGCGCTCGAACAGGATCTCCTGGATCTGCTTGGGCGAACCGAGGTTGAATTCGCTGCCGGCCTCCGCGAACGCCTGCTTTTCGATGCGCTCCATCTCTGCCAGCAGTTCCTGGCTCTGCTGACCCAGCAGGTCCGGGTCGACCCGGACCCCGGCCCGCTCGATGTCGGCCAGCACCGGCACCAGCGGCATCTCGATCTCGCGGTACACGAATGCCGGCCCCTCCGCCTGTGCCAGACGCGGCTGGAACACCGCATCCAGGCGCAGGCAGATATCCGCATCTTCGCCGGCATAGTCGGTGGCGATGCCGATATCCACCTCTGCGAACGGGATCTGCTTGGCACCCTTGCCGGCCACGTCCTCGTAATGCGTGGTCTGGTGGTCCAGGTGGCGCTCCGCAAGGCTGTCGAGATCGTGCCGATTGGCCCCGGCGTCCAGACAGAACGACTGCAGCAGGGTGTCATCGACGATCCCGCGCAGTTCGATACCATGGTTCCCGAGTACGTTGCGGTCATATTTCAGGTGGTGGCCCAGCTTGCCGTGGGTCGCGGATTCCAGCCACGGCGCCAGGCGCTTCAGGCTGCCTTCCAGCGGCAGCTGCGGGTCGGCGTCCGGGCCGCTGTGGGCCAGTGGAAGGTAGTACGCGGTGCCCGGTTCGAATGCGAACGACATCCCTACGAGGGTGGCACGCATCGCGTCGAGGCTGGTGGTTTCGGTATCGAAGGCCACCCGCCGGGCGCGGTCCAGGCGTTCCAGCAGTTCGGCAAAGGCATCCTCCGAGCGGATCGTATGGTACTCGGCCGCGAGTTTGCCGGAGGCGGACTTCTCGGCATCGCCGGGGTTGTCGCCCTCCAGCTCTGCGCGCCAGCGGCTGAAGCCGTAGCGGCGCACCAGTTCGAGCAGCCGCTGGTGATCCGCCTCGCGCATGCCCAGATCGTCCGGGCTGACGTCCAGCTTTACATCGCGCCGCACCGTAATCAGTTCCCGCGCCAGCGGCAGGCGATCGGCCGCCGCGCGCAGGTTCTCGCCGATCTTGCCCCCGAACGAGTCGGCTTCCTCGAGAATGGTGTCGAGGTCACCATATTGCGCGATCCACTTGGCGGCTGTCTTCGGACCGACCTTGTCGACCCCGGGGATGTTGTCCACGCTGTCACCCATCAGTGCCAGATAGTCGACGATCTGCTCCGGGCCCACGCCGAACTTTTCGCGCACCCCGTCGGGGTCGAGTGTGGTGCCGTTCATGGTGTTGACCAGGGTGATGTGCTCGTCGACCAGCTGGGCCAGGTCCTTGTCACCGGTGGAGATCACGACGTCGCGATCCTGCTTCGCGGCCTGGTCTGCCAGGGTGGCAATGACGTCGTCGGCCTCCACCCCGGGGATGCACAGCAGCGGCAGCCCCATCGCCTCCACCAGTTCGTGCAGCGGCTCGATCTGGGCCGCCAGGTCGTCCGGCATGGGCGGGCGCGTGGCCTTGTATTCGGGGTACATCTCGTCGCGGAAGGTCTTGCCCCTGGCGTCGAACACGACCGCCATCTGTTCCGGCGCGTAGTCCGCGCGCAGCTTGCGCAGCATGTTGGCCACCCCGTACAGCGCACCGGTCGGCGTACCATCCGGTGCGGTCAGCGGCGGCAGGGCATGAAACGCGCGGTACAGGTAGGACGAGCCATCGACCAGGACGAGGGGCGGTTGCGACATGAAACGGAATCCGGACAGGCGATGTCCGGCATTCTACAGCGGGACAGCGGCCATTTGTGCGGGGGTGGGGCGGCCGTTACGCTACTCGGACCGAGCGACCGGGATTCTTTCCATGAATGATCACGAACGTGCCGCACACCCGGGTCTGCGCCCCATTGACGACTCGGCCCTGACCCGCGAGAGCTGGAAGATCTTCCAGATCATGGCGGAGTTCGTCGAGGGCTTCGAGCGCCTGGCCCATATCAAGCCCTCGGTCAGTGTCTTTGGTTCTGCGCGGTTCCCGCCGGGCCATCCACAGTACGAACTGGGGGAGGCCATTGCGCGCGAGCTCTCGGATGCCGGGTTTGCCGTGGTCAGCGGTGGGGGTCCGGGCATCATGGAGGCCGCCAACAAGGGGGCCTACGCCGGCCGTTCGCCGAGCATCGGGCTGAACATCCAGTTGCCGCACGAACAGCATGCCAACCCCTACCAGGACCTGGGCCTCGGATTCCGCCACTTCTTCTCGCGCAAGGTTATGTTCGTGAAGTATGCCTCGGCGTATGTAGTCCTCCCGGGCGGCTTCGGGACGCTGGACGAGCTCGCCGAGATCCTCACCCTGGTGCAGACCGGCAAGACCCGTCGCATCCCGGTGGTGCTGGTGGGCAGCACCTTCTGGCGGGGGTTGCTGCAGTGGTTCGAGGATACCCTGGTCGAGCAGGGCACCATCGATCGCGCGGACCTGGAGCTATACTCAGTCGTGGATACCCCGGAGGCGGTCGCCGACGTGATCTTCGAATACTACGAGGCGCGCAGCTTCGAACCCTCGGAAGAAGAAAAGAAACGCATGATGGAGCTGTGATAATGCGCCTGACCCGAACGATCCCGTTCCTCCTTCTGGCCCCGGCCGTTGTACTGGCCCAGGGCGAGGACTGGCCGGATGCCCCTGCACCTCCCGAGATGCCGGACGCGGCCGAGCAGCAACCGGCGCCGCCGGTGCTCGACGAGCGGGCGCGCGAGCAACGCGCGCTGGAAGAGGCCGATGTCGTCATTATCGAGCGCGACGGCGAAACGCGACGCGAATACCGGGTCGGCGGGCGTGTGGTGATGGTCGAGGTCACCCCGGCGGTGGGCCCCGCCTATTACCTGATCGACGCCACCGGCGACGGCAGCCTCGACCACCGGGGCGACGATCTCGAGCCCGGTTTCGTGCCCCCGTCGTGGATCCTGTTCCGATGGTAATGCGCGCCGACTCCCTGCCGGACTGTTCGCGTCTTGTCGGGTTGCCTCTCCTGGAGGGTGCGAACGGTCCCGAGCTCGACGGGATCCCGGTGCAGTGTCTGATGCTTCCCGCCGGGCCTGGTGCCACCCTGGAGAACGCACTGCGGACGGCGGCGGCGAATTCGCTGGGCCCGCGTGCGGTGCTGCATGCGGGGGCCGCCGATCCCGAGCGCGAACGCCATGGTCTGGTGCTGGAACGTGGTGATCCGTTACCGGCGGACTTTCTCGACGTTGCCACCCTCGAGGCGCTGGGCGAGCGTGCCGCGTACTGGCAGCAATGTCACTCCGCGGCAGGGCTGCCGGAAAGCGACGGTTATCGCCGCGGGGTGCTTCAGCAACAGATCCGCGAGCAGGCCGAGTATCTCGTCGAACGGATGGACGGCGGTGCGCGCGAGCTGCTGGAGGCGGAGTTGCGGTACCAGGGGCTGTACCGCTTCGAGGATCTGCCGCTGGCCGGCAGTTACTGGCATGGCGCGCGGGCGTATGCCCAGGGCCCGGGGCTGGGCGACCTGAGGGTGCCGCCGGCCCCGGTGCCGGCGTTCTGGCAGCTCGTGCGGATCGTGCTCGGTGTTGCGGTGGATGCCGCGGGTGTGCCGCGGGCCGATGCCTACCATGCCGTGCTCGCCGGCTACCACCGTCAGCGGGCGCTGGTACCGGTCGAGCGCGGTGCGGCTCCAACTCTGCTACGGCTGGCCGCACTGGCGGACTGGCTGGAGCAGCTGGAGGCCGGCGGTGACGGTGTCGCGGAACGGGTGCGCCTGCAAGGCTTGCAGGCGCACGCGGATCGGCTGCAGGCGGTGTGGGTACGCGCGGCGGCCTGAGGGCCGTTTGCCATCCTGTATGGCCTGCGGGCCGCAGGTCGTTCGACCGGTGCCTGGAAGCCGGTTCGGCCTGGCGTCCTGCGCCGGGTCAAGGCCCAGCCAAGACTGGGCAGGCCGCCGAGTAGAAGGCGCGTGAATAGTGGAGGCGAAGCCGGGAGCAGGCAGCAACGGGCAGGCGTGCCGTGCGTCGGCACCCTGAGGTGTCGGTGATGGACATCCGCCCGGGCGAGGCGCTTTACGGGCTTCGCCGTGCCCGAATTTTGTGGCTACACTCGTCGGCATCGGTCCCGTGTCGGGATCTGCCTGGTGTTCCGCGCAAGGAGCCGTCTGATGATTCGTGCGAGTTTTCCCCTGGTCCTGCTGCTGGCTGCCCTGACCCTGCCGTCGGTGCTGGCCGCGGAGGTTTATCGCTGGGTCGATGAGCAGGGCAACGTGCATTTCGGCGACCGGCCGCCTGCCGATCGCGCCAGCGATCCGGTCGATATCCGGGAGCCGATGCGCGGGGTCCCGTTCGAAGGGGCACGCGAGATTCTCGACCGGCCGGTGCGCGATGAAGAAGCGGACGCGGAGGCGAGCCCCTACCGCAACATGGCCATCGTGCGGCCGGAAGACGGCACCGGGGTACGCGCCAACGATGGAAGCATCACCGCCGAGGTCGACCTGGAACCGGCGCTGGATACCGAGGCTGGACACCGGATCGCCTGGCTACTGGATGGCGAGGTGGTTGGTGAGGGCGCAGCTGCGCAGACCACCTTTGAGGCACTGGATCGTGGTGCCTACTCCCTGGAGGCGCATGTTCTGGGGCCGGACGGGGCGGTGCTGATCAGCGCACCGGCGGTCGAATTCAACGTCCTGCGCTTCGCCATCCCCCGTTCCGAGCAGCAACGTCAGCGCCCACAGCAGTTTCCGCAAATCCCGCAGGGCGGGGGCTGAGCCCGCCGTTTCCGCGCACCCGCTCCTTATTCGCCGCGAGGGCGCTCGCACCTTCCGGAGTTGCACCGCCACGGTGCTGGAAATGCACCATGATGGGGCGTATATTGCACCGTAATGGCGCAGTCCGGCTCCGGTGGTGATGCCCGACGGTCGCGAACCCTGTGCGCGAGCCGGATCGGAGAGCGATTTCTGCCAGGGAGCTTGGCGCGATTCCTGCTACGGATCCATTGATGAACAATCCCGACTCCATGCCCGCTGCCGTGGCTCCGCCCTGGTGGGACGACCTCTCCACCGCGGTGCTGGTCACCGATGCCGATCTGTGTCTGGTCAGCCTCAATGGTGCCGCGGAAGTCCTGCTGGGGCTCAGCCGCGAACGGATCGTCGGGCACGGGCTGGGCCAGTGGGTGCGGCTCGATCGCAGCCTGGAGACCCGCCTGCGCTCGGCCCTGACTCTCGACCAGCCGATCACTCTGCGCGCACGTCAGATGGAGCCGCTGCGCGCCGACGCCTTCCTTGCAGATGTGGTGATCACGCCGCTGCGCGGCGCGCCAGAGGCGCCCGGCAAGTTGCTTTTCGAGATCAACGCCATCGATCGCCACCAGCGGATTACCCGCGAAGAGCAGCTGCAGAAGCAGCAGGCGATCTCGCGGGCGGTCACCCGTGGCCTGGCCCACGAAATCAAGAACCCGCTGGGTGGGCTGCGCGGGGCGGCCCAGTTGCTGGCCAGCGAACTGGATGACCCGGCGTTACACGAATACACGCGGATCATCATTCGCGAGGCCGACCGTCTGCGGGGCCTGGTCGACCGCATGCTCGGACCCAATAACCTGCCGCAGCGTGGTCCGGTGAACCTTCACGAGGTCCTGGAACACGTGCGCGGTCTGGTCAGCGTCCAGCTCCCGCTGGGTCTCAAGCTGCGTGGCGATTACGACCCGAGCATTCCGGACATCCAGGCGGATCGCGACATGCTGGTGCAGGCGATCCTGAATCTGGTGCAGAACGCGGTGCAGGCCCTCGGCGAGTCGGGCGAGATTACCCTGGTCTCGCGGGTGCTGCGCCAGTACACCATCTCCGGCACGCGTCACCGCCTGGTCGCGCGGCTGAGCGTGCGCGACAACGGCCCCGGGATCCCGGACGACATCCGCGAACGGATCTTCTTTCCGATGGTGACCGGGCGCGACGCCGGCACCGGCCTGGGGCTGCCGATCGCGCAGAGCCTGATCCAGTTGCATGACGGGCTGATCGAGTGCCACTCGCGTCCCGGCGCGACCTCGTTCGACATCCTCCTTCCCATCGATACGCCGCAAGCCACGGAGGCCGCAAGCGCATGAGTCCAACGGTCTGGGTGATTGACGACGACGATTCCATTCGCTGGGTCCTGGAGCGCGCGCTGCAGCGTGCCGGGATCGCGGTGCGAGGCTTCGAGACGGCCGACACTGCCTGGACCGCACTGGACGAGGCGGAGGTACCCGACACCATCGTCGCCGATATTCGCATGCCCGGCCTTAACGGCCTGGATTTCCTGGCCCGCATGCAGACCCGCCCGGCGCCGCCTCCGGTGATTATCATGACTGCGTTCTCCGATCTGGAGAGTGCGGTCGGCGCCTATCAGACGGGCGCCTTCGAGTATCTGCCAAAGCCGTTCGATGTCGACGAGGCGGTCGCGCTGGTCCAGCGTGCGCTGGAGGCACGGCGCAACAGTCAGGCTGACGCGGTGCCCGGCCAGCCCGTTGAGGAGACCCCGATCCTCGGCGAGGCACCGGCCATGCAGGAGATGTTCCGGGCGATTGGGCGGCTGTCGCGTTCCAATATCACGGTGCTGATCAATGGTGAATCGGGGACCGGTAAGGAACTGGTCGCGCGCGCCCTGCATCAGCACAGCCCGCGTGCCGAGCAGCCGCTGATTGCGCTGAATACCGCGGCGATCCCCAAAGATCTGCTGGAAAGCGAGTTGTTCGGACACGAGCGCGGGGCATTCACCGGGGCGAATCAGAGCCGGAAGGGGCGGTTCGAGCAGGCCGATGGCGGCACGCTGTTCCTCGACGAGATCGGGGACATGCCGTTCGATCTGCAAACGCGTCTGCTGCGCGTCCTGGCCGACGGGACGTTTTACCGGGTGGGCGGGCATACACCGATCCGGGTCGACGTACGGATCATCGCCGCAACCCACCAGGACCTCGAGGAGCGGGTACGCGCCGGACTGTTCCGCGAGGACCTGTTCCATCGTCTGAATGTCATCCGCATCCATGTGCCCGCGCTGCGTGAGCGAACCGAGGATATCCCGTTGCTGGTGCAGCACTTCATGGCCGAGGTCGCGCAGGAGCTCGGGGTCGAGGCCAAAACCATGCGCCCGGAGGTGATCGCCGAACTCCGGCGCCTGCCATGGCCGGGCAATGTACGGCAGCTCGAGAACACCTGCCGCTGGCTGACGGTGATGGCCTCGGGGCGCGAGGTTCACCTGGACGACCTTCCCGCCGAACTGCATCAGATGGCCGTCGAGGCCGCCTCCGAAGGCCGCGAGGCCGTACCGCCCGCACCCCGCGACTGGACCCAGGAGGTCGCGCGTATCGCCCGTCAGCACTGGCAGCATGGTGACCGTGCCCTGCTCGACTCGCTGATCCCGCAGCTGGAGCGCACCCTGATCCGCGAGGCCTTGCAGACCACCGGTGGCCACCGCCAGCAGGCCGCTGCCTTGCTGGGCTGGGGCCGCAACACCCTGACCCGCAAGATTCAGGAGCTGGGGCTCGACTCGAACCCGGCCGAGCCCCGCTAGGAAATACTGAACAATGTACACGCTCGCGTTGGCGCCCCAGGTTTTCCGAGCCAAGGCGCGTCGCGCAGCGCCATAGCCATTCTGCGGCCTCGTGTTGAGCCAGGGGGCGCAACGCAGGATCGGGGAACCTGGGCCGCCAACCCCACAAACCCCTCAATGCAGGGGCTCGGCCGCCCGTTGTGGATCAAAAACGGCCGTGCGCACGGCGTTGCGGCTCACCTGTAGCAGCGTGACTGCACGGCGCTCAAAGCGCCTTGTTCGCACGCAAAAGCGACTCGAACCCGAACGCGTACATTGATCAGTGTCCCCCTGGGTTGTCTGTCCATCTACCCGACCGTTGCGTAGCGGGTGGCGGTGCCCAGCCAGCGCTCGATCAGAGTGCCGGCGCGTGCAGGGTCGTCGCGTTGCAGCTGCAGGGCGAGGGTCGTGGCCGCGTCCAGCAGGTCCTGGTCGCGGGTCCAGTCGGCGACGCGAAAGCTGCGATCGCCGGTCTGGCGCGTGCCCAGCAGCTCGCCGGGACCGCGCACCTTGAGGTCCACCTCCGCAATCTCGAAGCCATCGTTGGTGCGCCGCATCGCCTCCAGGCGTTCGCGGGCGGTCTCGCCCAGCGGGGGGCGGTAGAGCAGCACGCAGGCGGAGGCCGTGTTGCCGCGCCCGACCCGGCCGCGCAGCTGGTGCAGCTGTGACAGGCCCATGCGTTCGGCGTTTTCGATGATCATCAGGCTGGCGTTGGGCACATCCACGCCGACCTCGATCACCGTGGTCGCTACCAGCAGGTCGATCGCCCCCCCGCGAAAGCGCTCCATCACCGCGTCGCGCTCTGTTCCCTT
Organism: Pseudomonadota bacterium; assembly: GCA_051747025.1. Taxonomy (GTDB): domain Bacteria; phylum Pseudomonadota; class Gammaproteobacteria; order Ectothiorhodospirales; family Ectothiorhodospiraceae; genus Thioalkalivibrio. The sequence continues at coordinate 28,154 of JBNJFQ010000014.1, read as the reverse complement.
CATGCGTCCGTGGGCCAGGCCGATGGTCAGCTCGGGCAGCGCCTCGCGCAGGCGCTCGGCAGTGGCCTCGGCGGATTCCGCCTCCATCTGTTCGGACTCCTCCACCAAGGGGCAGACCCAGTAGGCCTGCGTCCCCGCCCCGCAGGCGGCGCGGATGCGCTCGATCACCTCGTCACGACGCGCGTGGCTGATCAGCGCGGTGCGTACCGGGGGCCGGCCGGGTGGGCGCTCGTCGATCACCGAGCTCGCCAGTTCCGCATACAGGGCCATGGCCAGGGTGCGCGGGATCGGTGTGGCGGTCATGATCAGCTGGTGCGGCATGCACCCGTTGCCTTTGTCGCGCAGCGCCATGCGCTGGTGCACGCCGAAGCGATGCTGCTCGTCGATGATCGCGAGTCCCAGGTGCTGGAACCGGACCTCGTCCTGGAACAGTGCGTGGGTGCCGATCGCGACCTGGCGCTGGCCGCTGGCCAGCACCGCGAGCAGCTGGCCGCGTTCGCGCGCCGTCTGGCGCCCGCCCAGCCAGGCGATCTCCACCCCCAGCGGTTCGAGCCACTGGGCGAGATTGCGTCCGTGCTGGCGGGCCAGCAGCTCGGTGGGGGCCATGAAGGCGACCTGATAGCCGGCCTCCACCACCGCCAGGGTGGCGGCGACCGCAACCAGGGTCTTCCCGGAGCCGACATCGCCCTGGACCAGCCGATTCATCGGTTGTGGCCGGGCGAGGTCGGCGAGGATTTCTCTGATGACACGCTGTTGTGCGCCGGTGGGTGCGAACGGGAGCTGGTCGCGCAGTTCTTGCCACAGCCGGCCGGGTGGCTGGATTGCCGGGGCGCTGCGAGTGTCCCGGGGGATGCGGCTTTGCTGCATGCGAGCCAGCTGGTGGGCGCACAGCTCCTCCAGTGCCACCCGCGTGCGTGCCGGGCTGCGGTTCTCCGGGGTGTCCAGCGTCCCCAGTGTTTCAACTTGTGCGGGCGGTTGATGCAGATGTTCCAGCGCCGCGTGCAGGCCGGGCAGGCCCTGTCGCGTCAGCTCCGGCAGCAGGTCGGGCAGGGCCCGCATGCCCGGGAGGGCGCGTGCGACCAGCTGGCGCAGCAGCTTCTGCGAGATGCCCTCGGTGGTCGGATAGATCGGGGTCAGGTGCGATTCCAGCGCCGGCGGGCTGTCGCCCACGGTCTGTATCTCCGGGTGCACACATTCCAGCGCGCCGGGCATGCCGCGCGGCTCGCCAAAGGCGCGGACGCACGTGCCTGGGCTCAGCCGTCGTTGCTGGTTGGCCCCGAAGTGGAAGAAGCGCAGCAGGATCTGTGCCTGGTCGTCGGCCAGGGTGACCACCAGCATGCGCCGGCGGCGGTGGATCACCTCGGCGTGGGTGACCCGGCCCTCGAACAGCGCGGCCAGCCCCGGGCGCAAGGCCGCAATCGGCGTCAGCCGGGTGCGGTCCTCGAAGCGCAGGGGCAGGTGGAACAACAGGTCCCCGGCCTTTACCAGGCCGAGCCGCTCCAGGCGTTCGGCCACCGCCGGACCGACGCCCTTCAACGTGGTCAGCGGGGCCTGCAGGTCCACCGGTTCGGCCCGCGCGGCGTGGTCAGCCGTGCGGGCACCACGCGATGGCGTCCATCTCCACCTGGGCGCCCTTCGGCAGTGCGGCCACGCCGATCGCGGCGCGCGCCGGGTAAGGCTCGCCAAACACCTCGCTCATGATCTCGTTGACCAGCGGGAAATGGGTCAGGTCGGTCAGGAAGATGTTCAGCTTGGCAATGTCTGCAGTGCCCGCCCCCGCCTCTTCGAGGACCGCGTAGAGGTTGGCGAACACCTGGCGGATCTGGTCCTCGATGCCCCCGACGACCAGTTCCATGGTGGCCGGGTCGAGAGGGATCTGGCCGGAGAGGTACAGCGTGTCGCCCACGCGCACGGCCTGCGAATAGGGGCCGATGGCCGCCGGGGCATTTTCGGTCTGAATGATCTCGCGCGACATGGGGTCCTCTGCAGGGATTGCGGTGATCCGCGAACCTTACCGCATTCATCTCGTGCCCGGCAGGGGGCTGCTTGGCCTCGCGGCCTCCGCTTGTTTGATCGGTGTGCCATGAACCGCTGCCGCGGACCCTCATCTGCAAACCGAAAGGCCCCGCATTGCGGGGCCTTCACGTGTTTTGCCGGAAACAGGTTCCGGGTCGCGCTATTCAATCTTGATGTAGGCGAAGCCGTGTTCGTTTTGCAGTTCCGCCACGCGCACTACGCCGGAAGGCACGAACTCGACGGCATCATAGACCTTCTCCTGTTCCAGTCCGATCTGGCTGCGGGTGATCTCGCACAGTTCCAGCTTGACGCCATGCGTGCTGTTGAGACTCAGCAGACGCCCGCGCAGGGTATCGCGTTCTTCCTTGAGTTCGGCATCCGCTGCAAACGGTGTTTCCGCGAGGTCGTCGTCGGTCAGGAAGCGGATGCCGTGTGCGACGAATACGATGCGCACGTCTACGTCCATGAACTCGTTCTGGTAGTGCGTCATCATATTGTTGATGCTGGTCAGCATCGCGGAGAACCGCCGCGGGTCGGCAAAATCGGCGTGATAGACCACCTTCGCCTCGGGTTCGGCGGCCTGGAGGCGTGGAGCGAGCGCCAGACTCGACACCAGCAGGGCCATCATCAGGAGTCCGATGCCGAGACCGGGCAGGACCGATGTGCGACGGGCAAACGAGAGGGAGTTCATCACGGGCTCCTAGGGTGGTTTTTGTTGAAGGATAGACGCGCGGGTGCCTGAATACCATCCGTTACCCGGCCCGGCTGCGCTTGACGCCGAGAGGCACTGCCGGTATCCTCCGCAGCCTTTCCGAAGCCTAGCGCAATCATCGCGAGGGACGAGTTTTGGCAAATATTGCTTCTGCCCGCAAGCGGGCCCGCCAGGCGGTCAAGAACCGCGCCCACAACATGGCGCTGCGGTCGCGCTTTCGCACGGCCATGAAGGCTGTCCTCAAGCCGCTGCACCAGGGCGACGCCCAGGCAGCCAACGAGGCCTTCAAACAGGCCGTGCCGGTGATCGACAAGACGGTCAGCAAGGGGCTGATCCACAAGAACAAGGCCGCTCGGCACAAGAGCCGGCTGAACGCCCGCATTCGCGACCTGGCCCAGGGCTAGTTCTGCACCGGCACCCTGCGGGGTGCAGTGCAATGAATGCACGCAAAAAGCCGCCCCAAGGGCGGCTTTTTGCGTGTCAGGACGGTCTGGTCAGAGTAGGACCATGTTGTCGCGATGGACCAACTCGGGTTCGAGCTGGTAGCCGAGGATCGCCTCGATGCGGTCTGCCTGCTGCCCCTGGATCCGAGCGATCTCGCTGGCGGAATAGTTGGTCAGGCCGCGCGCCACCGGGGTGCCGTCCGGGGCCAGGCAGGTGACTACCTCGCCGCGCCGGAAGTCGCCATCCACGCCTACCACCCCTACCGGCAGCAGGCTGCGCCCGGCCTCGCGCAGCACGCGCGCGGCGCCTGCGTCGAGACGCAGGGCGCCCCGCGAATGCAGCTGGTCGGCGATCCAGCGCTTGCGCGCGGCGAGCGGCTCGCGATCCGGCTTCAGCCAGGTGCCGAGGGCCTCGCCCCGTAGCACCCGGGCCATCACCCCGGCCTCGCGGCCGGAGGCGATCACGGTATGCGTGCCGGAACGCGCGGCGCGCTCCGCGGCATTCAGCTTGGTCGCCATGCCGCCGCGCCCCAGGCGCCCGAAATCGGCGGCCACGAAGCGGTGCAGCTCGGGGTCGGCCGCCTGACCCTCGGGGATCAGGCGCGCATCGGCGTGCTTGCGCGGGTCGCGGTCGAACAGGCCATCCTGGTCAGTCAGGATCAGCAGCAGATCGGCCACCACCAGGTTGGCGACCAGCGCCGCCAGGGTATCATTGTCGCCCAGCCGGATCTCCTCGTATGCGACCGTATCGTTCTCGTTGACCACCGGGATCGTGCCCATCTCGAGCAGGGCCTGGATAGTGCTGCGCGCATTCAGATAGCGGCTGCGATCGGCCAGGTCGTCATGTGTCAGCAGCACCTGGGCCGCGTGCAGGTCGTGGCCGGCAAACTCGCGCTCGTAGGCCTGCACCAGTCCCATTTGCCCGACCGCTGCGGCGGCCTGCAGATGATGCAGCTGATGCGGGCGTTCATTCATGCCCAGGCGCCGCATGCCCTCGGCGACCGCCCCGCTGGAAACCAGGATGACCTCCAGGCCGCGCCGGCGCAGGGCGGCGATCTGGTGGGCCCAGGATTCCAGGGCCGGCCGATCCAGTCCGGCGCCGTCGGCGGTGATCAGCGCACTGCCGATCTTGATGACCACCCGGCGGACCGGGGGGAGCGCGCGGGCCGGTCGCTGCTGGCTCATGGCGTTTCTCCGGTCTCGCGGGGTGCCTCCGGCGGCAGGGCCCCGGAATCGGTGTCCTCGATCCAGCGCATCACCGCCTGCAGCAGGTCGTCGACACCGTCCCCGGTAGCCGCCGAGATGGTGAACACCGGGTGCCCGGGGCCTACCGCTTCGCGCACTCGTGCGATCAGCTGCGCGAGCGTCTCTGTACCCAGCAATTCCTTCTTGTTCAGCACTACCCAGCGCGGCAGGCCGGCCAGCTGTTCGCTGTGGCGTTCCAGCTCGGTGAGCGCGGTCTGCATGTCGTGCAGCGGGTCTGCGTCGGGGTCGGGCGGGGCCACGTCCACGACATGCAGGAGCAGCCGGGTGCGTGCCAGGTGCTTGAGGAATCGGGTGCCCAGGCCCGCCCCCTCGGCCGCACCCTCGATCAGGCCCGGGATGTCCGCGATCACGAAACTCTGGCTGGGGCCGATCCGGACCACCCCCAGCTGCGGGATCAAAGTGGTGAACGGATAGTCGGCAATCTTCGGGCGTGCCGCCGAGGCGCGCGCCAGCAGTGTCGATTTTCCGGCGTTCGGCAGCCCCAGAAGGCCAACGTCCGCGAGCACCATCAGTTCCAGCGACAGGCGCCGCTGCTCGCCCGGGGTGCCCGGTTTGCTCTGGCGCGGAGCCTGGTTGGTCGAACTCTTGTAGCGGGTGTTGCCAAGACCGTGGAAACCGCCCTGGGCGACCAGCAGGCGCTGGCCGGGCTCGGTGATGTCGCCGAGGAGCTCGCCAGTGTCGGCGTCGTGCACCTGGGTACCGACCGGTACCTCGATCTCGAGATCCTCGCCAGAGGCCCCGGTGCGGTTGCGCCCCATGCCGTTCTGGCCGCGCGGGGCGTCGAAGCGGCGCTGGTAGCGAAAATCAGCCAGGGTATTCAGACCCTCGCTGCCGACCAGCCAGACCGAGCCGCCGTCGCCACCATCACCGCCATCCGGACCGCCGAACGGGATATATTTCTCGCGCCGGAAGCTGACGCAGCCGTTCCCGCCGTCGCCGGCCTTCACGGTAATGGTTGCCTCGTCGATGAATTTCATGCGGTTGCTTCCGGAACGGGTGACTAGCAGCCCGGCGGACTCGGGGCTGATCTGCTGCACGCGGGGGAGAGAGGCCCTTTTCCGTTCTCCCTCGTTACATAGTACCCACTACGCGCTTCGAGAGACCGGAAAAAAACGGACCCGCTCTCCCACCGCACTCGCGACGATCGCCCAGATCCGGCGGGTCGCCAGCGAGACATCAATCGGGTTCTTCTCGGCGCGTGCAGTGGTCCGGGCCTGAAAACAGAAAAGCCCCGCAGAACGGGGCTTTCGGCCAGTGCGACGGCGTTCGGCGCGCTTACTGGCGCGGCTGAATGCTCACGAAGCGCCGGTTGTGCGGGCCTGCTACCTTGAACACGACCTCGCCATCCACTTTGGCAAACAGCGTGTGGTCCTTGCCGCAACCCACGTTCTCGCCGGGATGATACTGCGTCCCGCGCTGGCGCACGAGGATGTTGCCGGCGCGCACGACCTGGCCGCCAAAACGCTTCACGCCAAGCCGTTTGCTCTCGGAGTCGCGCCCATTGCGGGTACTACCGCCTGCTTTCTTGTGTGCCATGCTTCAGTTCTCCTGATGACTTGCAGTGCCGCGCAGCGGATCAGCCAGCGATGCCGGTGATGCGCACGGTGGTGTAGTGCTGACGGTGCCCCATCTGCTTCTGGGAGTGCTTGCGCCGTCGAAATTTCATGATGCGGACCTTCTTGCCGCGGCCGTGGTCCTCGACCTTGGCGGTGACCCTGCCGCCGTCCACCAGCGGGGCCCCGACACGGACATCGTCACCCGCACCGACCATCAGCACCTGGTCGAACTCGACCTCGGAGCCGGCTTCGGCTTCGAGCTTCTCGATGCGAATCACGTCGCCTTCGGCGACACGGTACTGTTTTCCACCTGTTGCGATGATCGCGTACATTTCCTTGGGACTCCGTTGCGATAGCCTGGCCGGGACCAGGGTTCTGTCTGGTCTCGCGAAAGGGCGGGAATGCTAGCAGCAAGGCGCCGCAGGGTCAACGAAGCCGGGCGCATTTCGCGCTTGACACCCCGCTGACCGCTTCCTAGCATGCGAGCGGTCCTCCCCACCCCGCTCCCGACCCACGAGCCAGGCCGCCCAACCCCATGTCCATCGACGCAATCCGAGATCTGGCTGCCGACGACATGCAGGCGGTCGATCAGTGTATCCGTGACCGCCTGCAGTCGCCCGTGGTGCTGATCAACCAGCTGGGGCACTACATCATCCACAGTGGTGGCAAACGACTGCGCCCGTTGCTGGCGACCCTTTCGGCGCGTGCCTGCAGGGTGCGCGGGCCGGACCCGGTTGTGCTGGCCGCGGTGGTCGAGTTCATCCACACCGCCACCTTGTTGCATGACGACGTGGTAGATGCGTCGGAGATGCGTCGGGGTAACGAGACCGCCAACCACATCTTCGGCAACGAAGCGGCGGTGCTGGTGGGCGACTTCCTGTACTCGCGCGCGTTCGAGATGATGGTCGAGGTCGGCTCGATGCGGGTAATGGAGATCCTGTCGCATGCGACCAACGTGATTGCCGAGGGCGAGGTGATGCAGTTGATGAACTGCCACGATGCCGACGTCGACGAGCAGCGCTATATGCACGTGATCCAGTCGAAGACGGCCAAGTTGTTCGAGGCCGCCTGTCAACTGGGCGCCATCCTGGGCGAACGCCCGGAGGCCGACGAGCAGGCGCTCGCGCACTACGGCATGCACCTGGGAACCGCCTTCCAGCTGGTCGACGACGTGCTCGACTACTCCTCGGATGACGAGGTGACCGGCAAGCGCATGGGCGACGATCTCGCGGAGGGCAAGCCCACGCTGCCGCTCATCCACGCGCTGCGGGTCGGCGACGAGGGGCAGCGCGCGGTGGTGCGCCAGGCGATAGAATCCGGGGGTCGCGACACGGTGGCGGAGGTGCTGGAGGTCATACAGGCGACCCGTGCGCTGGACTATGCGCGGGAACGTGCCGAGGCCGAGACGGCCAGCGCAATCGATGCGGCCCGCGCCCTGCCGGATTCGCCCTATCGCCAGGCCCTGGTGGACCTGGCCCGGTTCGCGGTGGCTCGCGACCACTGATGCCGTGCGGCGCGCCTGCGGGAGGGCATGCGCAATTCCTTGTCGGCGGGGCATGGACAACGCCGGTTGAACGCGGCAAAATAGCGGGCTCGGTGTCGGAGTGTAGCTCAGCTTGGTAGAGCACTGCCTTCGGGAGGCAGGGGTCGAAGGTTCGAATCCTTTCACTCCGACCATTTCCGTTTTTCCGCCAGCCCCGCCCTCCGGCGTGGCCCCCCGGCGCTCTCAGTCCTGCGGACGCATTCATGACCGCTCCCAACCCGACCGTTCGCGGTACCCTGTATATCGTTTCCGCCCCTTCCGGTGCGGGAAAGACCAGCCTGGTCGCCGCGCTGCTGGAACAGGAAGAGGGGATTGAGGTCTCGGTGTCGCATACCACGCGCACGCCGCGCCCCGGAGAGATCGATGGTCAGCACTATCATTTCGTCTCGGCGGAGATCTTTCTCGGGATGATCGAGGACGGGCAGTTGCTGGAGCACGCCAAGGTCTTCGACAACTTCTACGGCACTGCGCGTGACAGTGTGGAGCGGCGCCTGGAAGCCGGCGTGGACGTGATCCTGGAGATCGACTGGCAGGGGGCGCGCCAGATCCGCGCGGCCGTCCCGGATGCCCATTCCATCTTCATCCTGCCGCCGTCGCGCGAGGACCTGGAACGCCGCCTGCGTGGCCGCGGCCAGGACAGCGAAGAGGTGATCCAGCGCCGCTTGCGCGACGCCGAGTCGGATAGCGCGCATTATCGCGAGTACGACTATACGGTGGTGAACACCGATTTCGAGCAGGCAGTGCGCGACCTGTCCAGCATCTTCCGCGCCAACCGGTTGCGAACGGTGGAGCAGGAGGTTCGATCCGCGTCCACCATACGGGATCTGCTGGCGGGTGCGCCGGGCTCGGCGTAACATACATTTCCAGACGATTGATGAACCGGAGTAACCCATGGCACGCGTGACCGTCGAGGACTGCCTCGAAAATGTCGACAATCGCTTCGAACTGGTACTGATGGCGGCCCGCCGCGCGCGGCATATCGCTCACGGCAAGGAGCCCCGCGTCTCCGAGGATAACGACAAGCCCACGGTGATCGCCCTGCGCGAGATTGCCGAAGGCCTGGTCGGACCCGAAGTATTCGACGAACACGACGAACGGCCCCAGACCCAGATGCTGGACTTCAGCACCATCCGCCATCTGGAACAGCTGGAAGCCGACGAACGGTAGAGGATCCCCGCATGGCCGCTGGCGTGCCAGCGCCCGGGAACGTCGCCCCCGCTGCGGGGGACTCGACCCGTTTCCTGATCAGCGACCTGTGCTCCGAGCTCGAGACCTACCTCGAGCCGGCCGAGGTCGAGGAAGTCTATCGTGCCTATCTTCTGGGCGCGGAATCCCACGAAGGTCAGACCCGCAAGACCGGGGAACCCTATATCTATCACCCGCTTGCCGTGGCCCGCACCATGGCCGAGATGCGGATGGACCACCAGGCAATCAGCGCCGCCATCCTGCATGACGTGATGGAGGACACCGCGACCAGCAAGGACCGCATCCACGCCGAGTTCGGCGAGGAGGTCGCGGAGCTGGTCGACGGGGTCTCCAAGCTGACCCACCTGCATTTCCAGTCGAAGGCCGAGGCCCAGGCGGAGAACTTCCGCAAGATGATGCTGGCGATCACCCGTGACATCCGGGTGATCCTGATCAAGCTGGCCGATCGCCTGCACAACATGCGCACCCTGGGCGTGATGCGACCGGACAAGCGCCGCCGTATTGCCACCGAGACCCTCGAGATCTATGCCCCGATCGCGCAACGCCTGGGCATGAACGCCATGCGCCGCGAGTTGGAGCAGCTCGGTTTTGTCGCCAGACATCCCTGGCGGGCGGCCGTGCTGGAGCGCGCGGTGCAGCAGGCCGGCGGCAACCGCCGCGAACCGATGAAAAATATCGAGCAGGCCATCTGCTCACGCATGGAGGCCTCCGGGATCGTCGGCCGCATCTCCGGGCGGGAGAAGAGCCTGTACAGCATCTACCGCAAGATGCGCGACAAGCACCATTCCTTCGAGGACGTCTTCGACGTGTTCGCGATCCGCATCGTGGTGGATGACGTGGACACCTGCTATCGCTCGCTCGGCGTGATCCACAACCTCTACAAGCCGGTCCCGGGGCGCTTCAAGGACTACATCGCGATCCCCAAGTCCAATGGCTACCAGTCTCTGCATACCATCCTGTTCGGCCCGCAGGGCATACCGATCGAGGTGCAGATCCGCACCACCGAGATGGATCGTGTCGCCGAGAGCGGCATCGCCGCGCACTGGCAGTACAAGGCCGGAGGCGAATCCACACGTACTGCGCAGAGTCGCGCGCGCGAGTGGCTGAAGGACGTGCTCGAGATCCAGAACAGCGTCGGCAATTCCATCGAGTTTCTGGAGAACGTCAAGGTCGATCTGTTTCCCGACGAGGTCTATACCTTCACCCCGGGGGGCGACATCCTGGTCCTGCCGCGCGACGCAACGCCCATCGATTTCGCCTATGCGGTGCATTCCGATGTCGGCAACCGCTGTGTGGCAGCAAAAATCGACCGCCAGCTTGCTCCGCTGTCGGTCCGGCTGCAGAGCGGGCAGACGGTGGAGATTGTCACCGCCGAGGGCGCGCGCCCGAACCCGGCCTGGCTCTCGTTCGTGGTCACCGGCAAGGCCCGCAGCGGCATCCGCCATTGCCTCAAGTCGATGCAGACCGACGAGGCCCGGGCGCTGGGCCAGCGGCTGCTTGAAAAGGCCCTGGCGACCCTGGGCGCCAGCCTGAAGAACCTGTCACCGGGGCGCATGAATACGCAACTGGACGCTATGCAGCTGCCGGACCTCGATGCCCTCCTGGTCGATATCGGGCTCGGTAACCGCATGGCGTCGCTGGTTGCCCGACAGCTCGTGGGCATGGAAGGGACCGAGCCCGGCGACCTGCAGGAAGGTGCGGCATCGCCCGCGCAGAGTCTCGCGATCAAGGGCACCGAGGGCCTGGTGCTGACCTATGCGCGCTGCTGCAACCCGATTCCCGGGGACCCGATCATCGGACAGCTGAGCGCCGGGCGGGGTCTGGTGGTGCATCGGGAGAAATGCCGGAACGTGCAGCACGAGGGCCGCGAGCGCAGCGATCGCACCATTTCGCTGGAGTGGTCGCACGATCCGGACATGCAGTTTACCGCGGCCGTCCGTACGCGCACGGCCAATCGGCGCGGTGCCCTGGCGGAGATGGCAGCGGTGATTGCCGATCACGGCTCCAATATCGAGCACATCTCTTTCAATGAGCAGGACGGCCACTCCACGGCCATGACCTTTCTGCTGACCGTGCGCGACCGCCAGCATCTGGCGCAGATCATGCGCGGCCTGCGCCGTCTGAAGGATGTGCTGCGGATCGCTCGTCAGCGCGGTTAGGGAAACACTGATTAATGTACCCGCTCGCGCGGGTGCCCCCGGTTTTCCGCGGCAATGGGCGGCGCGCGAGGCGTACGCGAAGGCGCGGCAAGGTGGTAGGCTTGGCGCCCCCGATATTCACTCGCCCCGACGGAACACCATGGCACTCCTGACCCTGCGCAATATTCACCTGGCCTTCGGCATGGCCTCCCTGCTGGACGGGGTCAGCCTCAGTCTGGAGCCCGGCGAACGGGTGGCGATCGCCGGGCGCAACGGCGAGGGCAAGTCCACCCTGCTGAAGATCCTGACTGGCGAAATCCAGCCCGATTCGGGCGAGATTACGCGTCAGGATGGCCTGACCGTCGCCTACCTCACCCAGGAGCTGCCGCCCGGCATCGAAGGCACGGTATTCGACGTGGTGGCGGAAGGCCTGGGCGAGGCCGGTCGCCTGCTGGAGCGCTTCCATCACCTGAGCCTGGACGCGGCGAATGGCGACCTGAAGGCACTGGAGAAGATGGGGCCGGTGCAAACCCGGCTTGACGCGATGGACGGCTGGAGCCTGCAAAATCGGGTCGAGACCACGTTGTCGCGCCTGAGCCTGGACCCGGAGGCGCGGTTCGCCGCGCTCTCCGGGGGGCTGAAGCGCCGGGTCTGGCTGGCCCGGGAGCTGGTCCAGCAGCCCCGACTGCTGCTGCTGGACGAACCCACTAACCACCTGGATGTCGCAGCCATCCGCTGGCTGGAGGAATTTCTGACCAGCAGCCAGCTCACTGTGGTCTTCATTAGCCACGACCGTCGCTTCATGGAGAAGGTCGCCACCCGCATCCTGGAACTGGACCGTGGCCAGGTACACGAACATCCGCCGTCCATCGAGGCATTCCGCGAGCGCCAGGCCGAGCGTCTGGAGACCGAGGCCCGTCAGCAGGCGGAGTTCGATCGCAAGCTGGCTCAGGAGGAGAGCTGGATCCGCCAGGGGATCAAGGCCCGCCGGACCCGCAACGAGGGCCGGGTGCGTGCCCTGCAAGCGCTGCGCCGGAAGCGTGCCGAGCGCCGCGAACGCGGGGGGCAGGTGCGCATGCAGCTGAGTCCCGAACAACGCTCCGGGCGCCGGGTGATCGAGGCGGAAGGGGCGAGCTTCGGCTACGACGGACAGGCGGTCGTGCGTGACGTGAACCTGCTGCTGCAACGCGGCGACGCGCTGGGGATTATCGGGCCCAATGGCGCCGGCAAGACGACACTGCTGCGCGGGCTGCTGGGCCAGATCGAACCGCTTGAGGGTACAGTCAAGCTCGGGACCAAGCTGGAGATCGCGTATTTCGACCAGACACGGGCGAAGCTGGACGAGCAGGCCACGGTCCAGGAGGCGGTTGGCGAGGGTCGCGATCGCGTCACCGTCAATGGCGAGGACCGTCACGTGCTGTCCTATCTGGGGGACTTTCTGTTCCCGCCGGCGCGTGCCCGGCAGCCGGTCTCGGCGCTGTCCGGGGGCGAGCGCAATCGGCTGTTGCTGGCAAAGCTGTTCCTGAAGCCCGCGAACCTGCTGGTGCTGGACGAGCCGACCAACGACCTGGATGTCGAGACGCTGGAGCTGCTGGAACAGTTGCTGATCGAATATCACGGCACGTCGATCGTCGTCAGTCATGACCGCAGCTTCCTCGACAACGTCGCGACCAGCACCCTGGTGATGCCGGGCGACGGGACGGTCGAGGAGTTCGTGGGGGGATGGTCCGACCTGCCGGAGCGGGTGACCCGGCAGCTGCTGGAGGGGAGTGCGGAGGTGGCCGCGGCGAGCGCGACGCGCGCGCCGCGCGCCGAGCCCGCGGCGAAGTCCGAGCCGGTGTCGGCCGCCCCGGTATCGGCACGCAAGCTGTCCTACAAGGAGGCGCGCGAACTGGAGGCCCTGCCGGGCCGCATCGAGGCACTGGAGGCGGAGAACGCGGAACTGGCGGTGGCGCTTGCGGATCCGGATACCCTGCGCGACGGTGCGCGGATAAGCGAATTGCAGGGGCGCCTGACGGAGATCGAGAGCGAGCTGGCCCGGGCCTACGAACGCTGGGAGGTGCTGGAATCACCGTAGCGCCGCCCGCGTCTTCGGTGGACGGGTCTGTCCTTTCGCTGCCGGACGGGCTCAACTCCCGGCACCGCTTGCCGTAACAGGGGTTGCACAGTCATCTTTACAGAGGACGAGCGCCTGGCCCGTCTCGTCCCGCGCGCCCATCAGAAGGCGCTTACGGAGGAGTCATCGCATGCTGGACAAGCTCTCGATTCGAGGACTGCTGATCGCCGGTTTCGGGCTGGTCGTGGCTATCCTGATCATCAATTCGGTACTGGCCCTGCGCGCGATGACCGCCGGGAGTCAGGCGGTCGAACAGCTGACCCGAGCGGACTATCCTGCGGTGGCCCGAGTAAACAGGGTCGAACAGTTGCTGCAGGAGAGCGCGGCATTTCTGGGCTTCTACCTGATGAGCGAGGACCAGGCCCATCGCGACGCCTGGCTGAATGCGATGGAGAAGCTGGATGCCGCTACCGATGACCTGCTCGACGATCCGGTAGTCAGTGCGGACCGCCAGCTGGCGACGGCCGCCGAGGATGTGCGGCGCGGGGTCGACGAGTTTGCCGCTCAGCGCGAGCGCCTGACCGAGGTCGCAGAGGACCTGGCCGAGAATATGCCGGCCCAGGCGATTGCCAACGATCGGGCCAACCCGGCGACCCGCGAGATGGCGCAGCTCGCGAACACCATGATCAATGCGGAGATGAACCTGCCACGTTTCCAGCGCTCCTGGGAACGGATGGGCGAATTTTATGACCTGCGCGGCAGCATTCTGCAGATCACCTCCAATCTGCGCGGCTTCATCGCTTTTCGCGATGAGTCGTTCCGCGAGAACCTGGACCTTTACGCAGGCCAGATCCACACTATTCTGGAGCGCTTGGTCGAACAGATGGACGACCTGGATTTCGAGCAGCAGATCGCGGTCGAGGATTTCGAGAGCACGCTCGCCCGGTTCGAGGACGCCTTGGAGGAACTGGTCGCAATCCACGGCAGTGATCAGGCCCTCCAGGATTCCTGGCTGATCGAGACCGAAGTCGGGCCGTTGATCGTGCAGACACGCGACCGGCTGCAGGAACTCAGCGGCACCATCACTGCGCGCGCGGAACAGGCTGCCGGCGAACTCACCGCGGACATGGGCGCCACCCGGACTACCCAGGGCATCCTGGCGTTGATCGGTGTGATCCTGGGCGGGGCCGGGGCGGTATTCATCATCCTGGTGGTGCGCCGGGCGCTGGCCTATTCGACCGGCGCGCTCGAGGAAATTGCGGACGGCGATGGCGACCTCAGCCGCCACCTCGACGAGCACGGACTGATCGAAACCGCGCAACTGGGCCGGGCCTTCAACCGCTTTACCGACAAGACCGACCGGGCCATCGCCGATGCGCGCACGAGCACCGAGACCCTGAATCGGGCGACGGAGAACCTCAACCAGGAGGCCTACGGGGCCCGCGAGGCGGTCGCGCGCCAGCGCGACGAAACCGAACGGGTCGCCACCGCGATCAACGAACTGCAAAGCAGCGCCGAGGAGATCGCGCGCAACACTGACGCCACGTCGCAGGCCGGGCAGGAGGCCAGTGCTGCCGTCAACAGTGGTGCCGAGGTGATGGAAAAGACCATCGAGTCGATGGCTTCGCTGCTCGGTACCGTGGAGAAGGCGAGCGGGACTGTCTCCACCCTGGGCGAGGATTCCAAGCAGATCGGCACCATCCTTGAGGTCATCCGCGGGGTCGCCGAGCAGACCAACCTGCTGGCGCTGAACGCGGCGATCGAGGCGGCACGAGCCGGCGATCACGGACGTGGTTTCGCGGTGGTGGCCGACGAGGTGCGCAAGCTGGCCACGCGCACCCAGGAGTCCACCGACGAGATCGAGGCGATGATCTCGCGTCTGCAGTCCGCGACCAGCAGTGCCGTGTCGGCGATGCAGCAGGGGCAGGAGGAGGCCGAGACCACCATGGAGCACACCGCCGAAGTCAACGGCGCGCTGCAGCAGATCCAACAGTCGGTTGCCACGATCGTGGAGATGACCGATCAGATCGCGGTGGCCGCGCGTCAGCAGAGTACGGTGGTCGAGGACATCAACCGCAACATCGTGCAGATCTCCGACGAGGCCGATCAGTCGGCGAACACGGCCGATCGCGTGAGTGCGGCCTCCGACGAGCTCAAGCAGGTGGAGAAGGAGATCCGGAAGGCGCTGGCCCAGTTCAGCCTGTGACTGGGCGCGAGGCGCTTATTCGGTTTCGAACCCCTGGAGCCAGGCTCGGGCGGCCCGGCGCAGGCGGCGCGTAACGCCGCGGCGACCGGAGACGCCCAGCTCGTCTGCCAGGCGGTCCCAGTGTAGCGGCGCTTCGCAGGCCCGGGCCAGCAGATGTCCTTCCGGGTCTGCGGGTGGCTGCGCGGCGAGCCGGCGGCGCAGGGCGGGCAGGGTCCATTCCAGCGGTCGTGCGCGCGTGGCGAAGGCCCGAATGGCCTGCCAGTCGGTCGCCGGAGCGGCTGGCGCCGTTCGATCCGGCGGATGATCGGGATCCGCGACCGCCGTGGTGATCTCCCCGGACGGGTCGTCCAGCAGGCTGGCGCTCCACGCTGGCCAGTCGCGCCGAAAGACCGCGCATACCCGATCGACCGCAGGCTGTCGCGAGGCGAGGCTCGCGGCCAGCATCACTGCCCCGACCCGGCCGCTGGCGGGATCGGGGCGCTGGCCCACCCGCACCAGGCCGAATCCGGCGTGCCGCCAGAAGCGCAGCAGTCCGGGCTGCAGACCGAAGCTGGTCCCGATCAGCGCAACCCCAGCTGCGCGTGCACGCTCGCGTATCCGGCGCAGCAGGCGCAGACCCAGCCCCTTCCCCTGCCAGTCCGGGTGCACTGCGATCCGGTGTACCCGCCATGCCGTGGTACCGGCCAGCGCGTATTCGCCCAGGCCGGCAAGGACACAGGGCAGGAAATGGCCGCGGGGGCGGCGTTCGCCCGCCCATACCCCTTCGGCGGTCGCGGGGTCCAGGCCCGGTTCCTGCTGGACCAGGGCCACTGCGAACAGTGCCCCGTCGCGCGCGCCCTCCAGCAGCTCCAGGCGGATCCCGGGGTCCTCCAGCCAGCGTGCAAGATCCGAGGGTCGGGTGCGATAGTGGGCATCGGCCAGCAGGCCGGTGACGGCTTCCAGCCGCTGCGGGGAGTGCGCCAGGTCGTCGCCGCACAGCGATTGCCAGCGCACCGCCTGCGGTTCGGGCTTCCGGCTCTCGGCACTCAGCAGGAACAGGCGGTTCAGCCAGTCCTCTAGAGGGTCGTCCGGGGCCCAGCGTACCGGTGTCTCCAGGCGCGTGATCCGCACCCTGAAACCCGCCTGCTGCAGCGCCGGAAGGGCGCGCAGCCGGAACCCCTGGCCACTGCCCTCGAAGCCGCCGGTGGTGGTGGACAACACCAGGCGCCGGGCACGTTTCGCCAGCCGCAGCAGGCGGTCCACCGGCAGGGCAGCGGCTTCGTCTACCATCAGGGTCGCGAGCGCCCCGGTGCGGCCAAGCAGGACATCCGGCGCGTGATATGTCACCGGCATGAGGGCCCCTGTTGCGGTGTGCCGCGCCTGCTCGAGCAGCGCCCGGACCGACTCCGCCGAGGGGGCGGTCAGTATTAGCGGAGGCGCCCCGGAAGTGCGGGTGTTCCGCCCCACCCATTCACCGAGCACGGTCGACTTCCCGCGCCCGCGCGGCGCGATCAAGACCTGGCAGCCAGACTCCGGCACGTCTTCCAGGCTTGCCAGCGCGGCGGTCTGGTCGGCCGTCCAACGCCAGCCTCCCGGTGTGCCCCGGTCGGGACGCGGCCAGTTACCGGGCCGCGCGGGGTCCAGGGGCTCCACCAGGGGCTCGGTCAGGGCCGCCTGCCAGCGCGCCTGAAAGGCCCCGGTGCCGGGCGTTCCCAGCAGCAGGAGCAGTACGCCGCCGCCGCGCAACAGTCCGCTGGCGATGACCAGGGCATCGACGGCCAGCGGTTGCGTCGCGACAAAGACCAGGGCATTGACCTCGCGACCCAGCCAGTGGCCGATCTGGGCGGGACGTACCGAGGGTACGCCTTCGGGGCGGTCCGGCCCCACCCACAGCGTGGTGAGGTCACGCGCCTGACCGGCGAGCCACCGGGCGGCTTGTCGCCGGGTGCGCGGCTGGTCGGGCAGGGTGCAGAGGCGACGAAATTTCATCGATTCTCACCGCCCTGCGGTACTTGGCGACGAAAGTCCGTCAATTTCTTGTCGTGTCTGGTGCGCATCATTGGGCCCCGGGGCCTGTTGTCGGTCAGGTACGCGCCCCGTGATGGGGGCAAGCTGCTCGATGGGGCAGCACTGGCCGTCCAGGCGGGTGGAAAAGTCGGGCGGGCGACTCAAGTTTCGCTCTTCACGGCCGTATATTACTTGTACGAGTAGCCAATAATTCATGTACAAACCCTGTACAATGTGGGGCCCGTCCCCGCGAGAGGGACAACCGCTCACTGACTCAAATCCGCGAGGATACTGCAGATGGCAACGATCGAACTTCCGGAACGCCTGCGCATCGACACGGCCGGAGCGGTGTGGGCGGATCTGCGTGCAGCACTCGACCTCGGGGACTCGCTGGAACTGCACGCCGGTGCGGTCGCGGAGGTCGATGCGGCCGGGATCCAGCTCTTGGCGATGGCCTGGCAGACTGCCCGCACGCGCGATCAGGCATTGACACTGGTCGCCATGACCCCCGAGTTGGAACAGGGTTTGCATGCCCTTGGCCTGTCGGCAGTGTCCGCAGGCGAGGGCGCCACGGATAACGAACTGGGAGAGATGCATGGCTAAGGTTCTGGTAGTGGATGATTCCGCCTCGATGCGACAGATGGTGGCATTCACCCTGAAACAGGCCGGCCACGACGTCACCGAGGCGCGTGACGGCAATGACGGCCTCGGCAAGGCCAAGGGCAGCAAGGCCGATCTGGTGATTACCGATGTGAACATGCCCGGCATGGACGGTCTGCAACTGACGCGCGAGCTGCGCAAGCTGGGCGACTACAAGTTCACCCCGATCCTGGTACTGACCACCGAGGCCGGGCCGGAGAAGAAACAGGAAGGCAAGGCGGCCGGCGCCACCGGCTGGCTGGTCAAGCCGTTCGACCCGGACCAGCTCATGAATACCGTGAACCGGGTGTTGAGGTAACGCATGTCGATCGATATGGCCCAGTTCGTGGAGGCGTTCCTCGAAGAGAGCTTCGAGGGTCTGGAACGCATGGAGACCGAGCTGCTGGCCCTGGAGGGTGGTGATCCCGAGACCCTCAACACCATCTTTCGCTCGGCGCATTCCATCAAGGGCGGGGCCGGGACCTTCGGGTTCAGCGCAATCTCCGAGTTCACCCACGGGGTCGAGACCCTGCTCGACCGCATGCGCAAGGGTGAACAGGCCGCCGATCCGGAAACCGTGAACCTTCTGCTGCGTGCGGTGGACGTGCTGCGGGCCCAGCTCGAGGCCGCTCGCGACGGGGGCGGCGAGGCGGACCCGGCCGAGGTCGTCGAGGTGCGCACCCTGATCGAGAACCATCTGGGGGGGGCGGCCGCGCTCGCCGGCGACCACGGGCCCGACGACGCCGGCACCGAAGGCCCGGGCAGTGGTCCGGGCGGCTGGCGGATCCGGTTCGAGCCGCACCCCGACCTGATGCGCACCGGCAACGACCCCCTGCGCATGTTCGAGGTGCTGGAGGAACTCGGTACCCTGACGGTGGCTTGCGACACCACACGGCTCACGGATTCTCCGGAGGCGTTTGATCCCGAGGAATGCTATCTCGCCTGGGACCTCGAACTGCTGGGGGATGCGACCCGGGAGCAGGTGCAGGAGGTATTCGAATGGGTCGAGGACGAATGCGACCTGCAGATCGAGCCACTGGAGAGTTCGGCCGTGTCTGACGATGCGGACACGGGGACAGCACCGGAGCCGCCCGGTCCGGGCACAAGCGCGGAAGACCCGCCCGCGGCTTCCGCTGTGCGCAGCGCCGGTGGTGCGCGCGGTTCCGAGTCGAGCTCCATGCGCGTCAACACCGGGAAGATCGATGCCCTGATCGACATGGTCGGGGAGCTGGTGATCACCCAGTCGATGCTGACCGACATCAGCGAGCAACTCGAGGAAGATTCGTCGCAGGTCGAGGCGCAGATCGAGCGCCTGCGCACCGGCCTGGCCGAACTGGAACGCAACACCCGCGAGCTGCAGGAAAGTGTGATGGGTATCCGCATGGTGCCCATTGCGCAGGTCTTCAACCGCTTCCCGCGGCTGGTGCATGACATCTCCGGTCAGCTCGGCAAGCAGATCGAGCTGACCCTGAAGGGCGAATACACCGAGATCGACAAGACGGTGATGGAGCACCTCGGCGATCCCCTGGTGCATCTGGTGCGCAATGCGGTGGATCACGGCATTGAACTGCCCGAGGCGCGTGCAGCGGCCGGTAAGCCGGAGACCGGCCAGGTTAGCTTGGAGGCCTACCACCGTGGCGGCAACGTGGTCATCGAGATCCGCGACGACGGCAAGGGCATGGATGCCGACCGCATCCTCGCCAAGGCGCGCGACGCTGGGTTGGTCGGACTCAACCAGCAACTTGACCGCCACGAGATCCTGCAGTTGATTTTCGAGCCGGGCCTGTCCACCGCCGATCAGGTCAGCGACCTCTCCGGCCGCGGGGTCGGGATGGATGTGGTGAAGAAAAACATCCGCGGCCTGGGCGGCAATGTCGAGCTGGAGTCCGAGCCCGGGAAAGGCTCGCGCCTGACCATTCGCCTGCCGCTGACCCTGTCGATCATGGACGGCCAGCTGCTGAAGGTTGGTGACGAGACCTTTGTGATCCCGTTGATCGCGATCGTCGAGTCGCTGCAGACGCAGCCGGAGAGCGTGAAGCAGGCGTTCGGCAAGCTGCCGCTTTACCGCCTGCGCGAGGAGTACATCCCGATTGTCGACCTGGCCGCCCTGTTTGGCCGCGCCGACCCCAGTCCGCTGCCGGAGCGAGCGCTGCTGGTGGTGGCCGAGGCCGACGATCAGCGCGTGGCCCTGCGGGTGGACGACCTGCTGGGCCAGCAGCAGGTCGTGATCAAGACCCTGGAAACCAATTTCCGCAAGGTACCCGGTACCGCCGGGGCGACCATCCTCGGCGATGGCCAGGTCGCCCTGATCCTGGACACTGCCGGCATCGCGCGGATGGCCGCAGGGCGAGATATCCGGGCGGCCTGAACCCCCCAAGGAGCCGAAGGCAATGGCGAACGACGCAACCGAATCGATCCAGGACCCGGCCACGGCCGGCGATGATCAGTACCTGACCTTCATCCTTGCCGACGAGGAATACGGCGTCGATATCCTGCGAGTGCAGGAGATCAAGGGCTGGGAGCGGCCCACCCCGCTGCCCAATACGCCGGACTACATCCGCGGCGTGATCAACGTGCGCGGTATGATCGTCCCGATCATCGACATGCGCCGGCGTTTCGGCATGGAGCCGCTGGAGTACGGCCCGACCACCGTGGTGATCATGCTGCGGGTGGTGAACGAGGACCGCGATCGGGTGATGGGCGTGGTCGTGGACGCGGTCTCCGAGGTGTACAGCATCGGCGGCGGCGACCTGCAGCCGGCCCCGGATTTCAGCACCCGTATCGGGATCGACTTCGTGCGTGGCCTGGCCACCATCGACGACAAGATGATCCTGATGCTGGACATCGACACCCTGCTCGGGCCCGGTCTGATCGCCAGCGAGCACGCCTTGCACGAGGGGGCGCCGGCGTAACCGCGCCGTCGGAACCAGGATGCGAACGATCGCCGTGATCAATCAGAAAGGCGGGGTCGGCAAGACCACGGTCACGCTGAACCTGTCGCACGCCCTGGCGCTGCGCGGGCATCGCGTGCTGGCGATCGATGCCGATCCGCAGGGTCATCTGACCATGGCCTTCGGCCTCGAGGATCCGGCCGGCCTGGATCGTGTGCTGCATGGCGAGGCGCGTCTGGAAGATGCCTGCAGCGAGGCCGGCAATGGGCTGCAGATCGTCGCGGCCGGCGAGCACCTGCAGGAGGTCGAAAACCTGAACGAGGGGGGCGCCGAACGTGGCTGGCGCCTGAAACGCGCCCTGGACGCGCTGCGCCAGCCGTTCGATTTCGTGCTGATCGACTGCCCGCCGTCGGCCGGCCTGCTGGGAATGAACGCGATTATCGCAGCCCGCGAGATGTTGATCCCGGTCGCCGGGGATTTCCTCTCGCTGAACGGGCTGTCGCGTCTGATGCGCATCCTGCAGGGCGTGGAGGACCAGCTGGGCGGCCAGCGTCCCAAATGGATCGTGCTGTCACGGTTTGTCGAGCAGCGCCGCCACTCGCGCGAGGTGCGCGAGCGCATCCGCGAGCATTTCGGGCACGGCCTGTTGCCGACGACCATTCGCGAGAGCGTGGTGCTCGCCGAGAGCCCCAGCTTTGGCCAGACCATTTTTGAATACCAGCCGCGCCACCGTGCGGCCGAAGACTTTCTCCACCTGGCGGACGACCTGGTGGCCGTGGCGGAGCCAGGCCTGTCTGCGGACCGCCAGGCCGCGCGGGCCTGATGCACGGGTAAAACGAGATGACGACACGCAAGCGTAACAAGCTGGGCAATGACCCGCTGGGATGGCTGGACCCGGCCAGTGGAGGCGAGGCGCCCGAGACCGATGAAGGGACCCCAACGGCGGATCCGGCGTCGGACAGGGACGCGACGAATACCGATGTCCCCGCCGCGCACGTGCCGGCGGCCCCGAAGAAAGACAAACCCGCGCGTCGCCGCACCCAGGCGGCGCGCCAGACGAGCAAGCAAAGCGAGGACACCCCCATGGCAGCGAACCCGCAAACCGACACTGGCAGTGACCAGAACAGCCTCTTCATGCGTGCCGCCGTGCAAGGGGCCCAGACTGCGCTGATGATGTGCGACGGCGACATGAACATCATCTACGCCAATCCGGCGGTGGTCGAGCTTCTGCGCAAGCGCCGCGACACCCTGCGCCGGGAGTTCCCGGGCTTCGACCCGGACAACCTGATCGGGCAGTCGATCGACCAGTTCCACAAGGACCCGACACACCAGAGGGCGATCCTGCAGAATCCGGCGAACCTGCCCTACGAGGCTCGGATCCAGGTGGCTGACCTGAAATTCCTGCTGAACGCGACGGTGGTTCTGGATGATGCCGGCAACTACCTGGGCAATATGGTCGAGTGGCAGGACATCACAGAACAGGAACGCGTGGAGCAGGAGCGCGCGCGCATGCGTGCCGCGGTCGAAGGTTCGCAGACGGCGCTGATGATGTGCGACCCCGACATGAATATCGTCTACGCCAACCCTTCCGTGGTTCGCCTGCTGCGCAGCCGCAGCGACGTGCTTCGCCGGGAGTTCCCGAGTTTCGATCCGGACAACCTGATCGGGCAGTCGATCGACCAGTTCCACAAGGACCCGACACACCAGCGAGCGATCCTGCAGAATCCCGCCCGACTGCCCTACGAGGCCAACATTCAGGTTGCGGACCTGCACTTCAACCTGAACGCCACCGCGATCATGGATGCCGACGGGAACTACGCCGGCAACATGGTCGAGTGGCGCGACATCACCGAGATGCGCCGTGCCGAGGATGCCATCGACGCGCTGATCAAGGATGCTGCAGCCGGCAACCTCGGTGAACGGCTGACGCCCGAGGAGTACCAGGGCTTTGCACGCAACATTTCCGAAGGCGTAAACGAGTTGCTCGATGCGGTCGTTACACCCCTGCGCGAAGGCTCGCGAGTCATGCAGGCCATGGCAGAGGGGGACTTGACCGGACGCTTGGAAGGCGAATTCCAGGGCGAATTCGCCGAGTTCCGTGATGCCATCCACACCTCGCTGGAAAACCTCGACAACCTGGTCGGGCAAATCCTCGAAGGGGCCGGCAACGTGCGATCGGCCTCCGCCGAGATTGCCCAGGGCAATACCGACCTGTCCCAGCGCACCGAGGAACAGGCATCCTCACTGGAGGAGACCGCCTCGTCGATGGAAGAAATGACCTCCACCGTCAAGTCCAACGCCGACAACGCCCGGCAGGCGAATCAACTGGCCGCCGCCGCACGCGACAAGGCGCAGGAAGGCGGCGAGGTTGTCGAGAAGACGGTCGCAGCGATGGGCGAGATCAACCAGTCGTCGAAGAAGATCGCCGACATCATCGGCGTCATCGACGAGATCGCGTTTCAGACCAACCTGCTGGCACTGAACGCGGCCGTGGAGGCCGCCCGTGCCGGCGAGCAGGGCCGCGGCTTCGCGGTGGTGGCCACCGAGGTGCGTAACCTGGCCCAGCGCAGCGCCCAGGCGGCCAAGGAGATCAAGACCCTGATCAACGACTCGGTGGAGCGCATTGGCGAGGGCAGCAAGCTGGTCGACAACTCCGGGAAGTCGCTGGAAGACATCGTCGACTCGGTGAAGAAGGTCTCCGACATCATCGCCGAGATTGCCGCGGCCAGCGAGGAGCAATCCACCGGCCTCGAGGAGATCAACAAGGCCATCACCCAGCTTGACGAAGTGACTCAGCAAAACGCTGCGCTGGTCGAAGAGGCCGCCGCTGCCAGCGAGTCGCTGGATGACCAGTCACGCGAACTTCTCGAAATGATGAGTTTCTTCAAGGGTGTTCAGGCATCCGCGGCCGGTCAGGCGCTGCCGCAGCCGACTGCACGGCCCGCCACGGCCGCCGGCAAGGCGACGGGCGGCACGCCCGGCTTGAAGCGCCCGGCCTCCGCGGGCGGCACGGCCGGTGGTGGTGCCTCCACCGGTCGTCCGGCGCCGGCACCCTCGCGCCAGGAGGCCTCCGAAGAATGGGAAGAGTTTTGAGAACGGGGGGCTGATGCCGAATGGCCACCTCCGATCGGCTGAGCGAGCGCGACTTCCGGCGCGTTGTGCGTCTAACGCAGGAACGCACCGGGATCATGCTCAACGACAGCAAGAAGGATCTGGTGTACAGCCGGCTTTCGCGGCGGTTGCGCGCGCTTGGCCTGGAGACCTTCGACACCTATCTGAACCGGGTGGAAAGTGGCGACGAGGGCGAACTCGAGGAGTTCGTGAATGCGCTCACGACCAATCTGACCGCATTTTTCCGCGAGCCACACCACTTCGAGATGCTGGGCGGCCCGGTGCTGGACGAGATGCGCAAGCGCAATCCCGCCGGGCCGCTGAAGATCTGGTCGGCCGGGTGCTCCACCGGCGAGGAGCCCTATTCCATCGCGATGACGCTGGCCGAGGCCCTCGGGGCGCCGGAAGGCGCCCGCATCCTGGCCACGGATATCGACTCGCGGGTGGTCGCACATGCCGATGCGGGGGTGTATGACGCCGCCCGGGTTACCGGAATTCCCGGGGGGCGCCAGCAGCGCTGGCTGCTACGTGGCCGCGGTGCCAACGAGGGCAAGGTGAAAATTCGCGACGAATTGCGGTCGATGGTGCATTTCCGGCGCCTGAATCTGTTCGACGAGTGGCCAATCCAAGGGCCACTCGACGTCATATTCTGCCGTAACACGCTGATTTATTTTGACAAACCGACTCAGAAGCAGCTGGTGGAACGTTTCGCCCGGCTACTGCGCCCGGAAGGGTACCTGTTCATTGGTCACTCGGAATCGCTGTTCCGGGTGACCGAGGACTTCCGCTTGCTGGAGCAGACCCTGTACCGGAGGGCCGCCTGATGGCCGCATTGCCGGATCTGCACGACAATGCGTTCGCGCATATCAACCGCTACTGGGACCGGGTGCATGCCTGCCCGGCAGCGAAACTGTTGCCCGGGGAGTGCTACGTCTCGGTGTCGGAGTCTGAGCTGATCACCACCGTGCTTGGATCCTGCGTGTCGGCCTGCGTATGGTCACCGCAGGCCGGGGTCGGGGGCATGAACCATTTCATGCTGCCGGATGGCGATTGCGACCGTGGCTGGGGACCGGCGACCTCGAGTGCCACCCGTTACGGGACCTATGCGATGGAGTTCTTGGTCAACGAACTGCTGAAGCTGGGGGCGCGGCGCGAGGACTTGCGGATCAAGATGTTCGGCGGCGGTCGGGTGATGGCGGGAATGAGTGATGTGGGGATGCGCAACATCCTGTTTCTTCGACAATTTATGCGCGACGAAAGGTTTGATCTGGTGGCCGAGGATGTTGGCGGGCCTTGGCCGCGCAAGGTGGTGTTTTTCCCGTCCAGTGGGCGGGCTAGGGTGAAGAAACTCGTGGCCCTGCATAACAACACCCTGCTCGATCGCGAGCAGGATTACCGTCGCCGCCTGGAGAACGAACCGGTTGGCGGCGACGTGGAGCTGTTCTAGATGCCCGAAAACCGTCCCGTTCGCGTACTGGTGGTCGACGACTCGGCCCTGATCCGCAAGTTGCTCGGCGAGATCCTGTCGCAGGACCCCGGCATCAAGGTCGTAGGGGCGGCTACCGACCCCTATGACGCGCGGGAGAAGATCAAGCAACTCGAGCCCGATGTGCTGACCCTGGATGTCGAGATGCCGAAGATGGACGGCATCACCTTCCTGCGCAACCTGATGCGCCTGCGCCCGATGCCGGTGGTCATGGTGTCGTCGCTGACCGAGGACGGTGCCGAGGTGACCCTGGAGGCCCTGGAGGTCGGCGCGGTGGACTTCGTGACCAAGCCGAAGGTGGATGTCTCCCATGCCCTTCAGGAATACTCTGACGTCCTGATTGACAAGGTTCGCACCGCAGCCGGCATACGCCTGCAGGCACGCAGCGCAACGCACGCGCCGGCCCCGAAGCGGCTCGCTGCGATCGGCGGGCGCCTGAAGACCACCGATCGCGTGATTGTTCTCGGGGCCTCCACCGGTGGCACCGAGGCCCTGCGCGAGGTGCTGGTGGCGTTGCCACCGGACGCGCCCGGCATCCTGATCGCCCAGCATATCCCGGCCGGGTTCAGCCGTGCTTTCGCCGAACGTATGGATCGCAGCACAGCGCTCAGCGTAAAAGAGGCCGAGGATGGCGATATCGTGATGCCCGGGCATGCCTACGTGGCCCCCGGTACCGACTACCACCTGCGCCTGGCGCGTGACGGGGCACGCTATGTCTGCCGCCTGGAGGGCAGTCCTCCGGTGAATCGGCACCGCCCGAGCGTCGATGTCCTGTTCAAGTCCGCCGCCGAACAGGCGGGTCCGAATGTCGTGGCGGCGCTGCTGACCGGGATGGGTGATGATGGTGCCCGGGGCCTGTTGGCCCTGCGCGAGGCGGGTGCGCATACCATCGCCCAGGACGAGGCCACCAGTCTCGTCTGGGGCATGCCGGGCGAGGCCGTCAAGCGGGAGGCTGCCATCCAGGTGCTGCCGCTGGAGGGTATCGCCGCGGCGCTGATCCGCGATCATCGCAACACGGCCACAGCCGGATGACTGGAGCGAGGTTTATGCTGGAGCGCATGCAGTGGCTGTCGCGTCACTCGACCCACCTGTCCCTGGCGGTACTCCTGGCCGCCCTCCTGTTGCTGGCGGCCATCGTCCTGCTCGCGACCGGGCAACCCGGCAGCGCGGTTGCGGCGCTGTTGCTGGCGTTGGTCGCGGGGCTTCTGGCGCTGGGCCTGTCACGGCAAAAGCGCAGCAAGGACGAGCGCCGCGCAGTGGTAAGGACAGCCACGGCCGATGCGGAGACGGGCGGGGCGGAGTTGTCCGACGAGCTCGATCAGGCGATGAACTTCGAGTTGGAACAGCTCGAGTCGGAGCTCGGACGGCAGCGCGGGTTGCTCGCACAGGCGGTGGAGGATCTGGGCTCCAGTTTCAGCGAGATGCACGAGATCGCCGGGCGCCAGATGCAACTGATGGCCAGCGATATCAACCGGGATGATGGCAATGAGAGCATGACCCATGCCGAGGTCATCACCGAGTTGACCCGCAAGTCCGACCAGACCCTGCAGATGTTCATCGACACCCTGGTGGAGATCAGTCGCCAGAGTGTCGAGAGTGCCCACCACATGGAAGACATGAGCCAGCATATGGACGGGGTGTTCAAGTTGCTGGACAGTGCGGGTGCAATCGCCGGGCAGACCAACCTGCTGGCGCTGAATGCCAGCATCGAGGCGGCCCGCGCCGGCGAGGCTGGGCGGGGTTTCTCGGTGGTGGCCGACGAGGTGCGCTCGCTGTCGCAGCGCTCCGCGACGTTCCACGACGACATCCGCAAGCAGATCGACGAGGCGCGCGAGTCGATCCGCAAGGTGCACGGGACGGTGCACGACATGGCGTCGCGGGACATGAACGAGAGTATGGGCGAAAAGGAGCGCATTACCCACTTGTTCGAGTACGCCCAGCGTGCCACTGCCGAGCTGGACCAGCGCATCCGCGAGGAGGCGGAGTTGAGCGAGCGCATGGAACAGGCGGTCGCCACCGCGGTTCGCTCGCTGCAGTTCGAGGACATCGCGCGGCAGTCACTGGGCACGGCCGAGGAGGCCCTGACCCACCTGCAGGAACTGCGCGGTATCCTGCACGAGGCCCGCTCCACCGAAGACGCCCGGGCCATGGCTGCGCAGGTCAGGGAGTGGCGCGACCGGCGCCAGGAGTCTTACCACCGCGCCGTTTCCCAGGACAGTCTTGGGTCCGGGGACGTCGAACTTTTCTGACGCTGCGGACGTCGGATTTGCATCGAACACGCAACGAGGACCCCATGAGTATCGAGCAGCACAGTGTTAGTGACAGCAACGAAGTCCGCATCAGCGTCAGTGGTCGCTTCGACTTCGAGGAACATCAGGCCTTCCGTGCCGCCTATCGCCATACCCCGGGTCCGGGTACGCGCTATGTGGTGGATCTGTCGCACGCCGAGTACATGGACAGCTCGGCCCTGGGGATGCTGCTGCTGTTGCGTGAGCATGCCGGAGGCGACTTCGCGGATGTCCGGATCACCGGGGCTCCCGAGGGGGTGCGCAAGGTGCTGGATATCGCCAATTTCGGCCGTCTGTTCAGCCTCAGCTAGGGAAACGTTGCTTAATGTACGCGTTCGCGTTGGTACCCCAGGTCTTCCGAGACAAGGCGCGGTGCGCAGCGGGTAGAGACGCTACCCGCAAGCTGCGCAATGCAGGATCGGGGAACCTGGGGCGCCAATCCCGCAAACCATTCAATGCAGGGGCTCGGCCGACCGTTGTTGACAAAAGCGGACGTGCGCGCGGCGTTGTGACTCCCTGGTGCAGAGTGACTGCGCGGCGGGCGCTGCGCCTTGTCCGCACGCGAGAGCGACTCGAGCGCGGACGCGTACATTAAGCAGTGTTTCCCTAGC
>JBNJFQ010000013.1:0-68754 GCA_051747025.1 Pseudomonadota bacterium | reverse complement strand
GCGGATCGCCTCCAGGGTTCCGGCAAGATGGCGCGGGTTGTCGATGGTTTCAGTCCCCGCCGGGGTGGCTACGGTGGCGAAGGTCTCGAGACCCCAGTCCAGGCCGCCCAGTTGGTCACCGCGCTCCCGTACCGGCTGGCCGTCCAGGGTGACGCTGGCATACCAACGCTCGCCGCGTTGGATGATCTCGCAGGTCTTGGGCGTGCCGGGGGTGCGGGGCTTGCCGCGAATGGCGACCGGGCCGATACCGGACAGGCGCAGGGTGCCGTGCTTCATGCGCTCGTTGGTGATCAGGCTCCAGCCATCGCCGTGGGTCTTGTACCCCCAGCCCTTGAACCGGTGCAATGGCTTGAAGCGGGGGAAACCCGGCGTCTCGCCGTTTTGCACCCGGCGAAAGAAATGCTTAAACGCCAGGTCCAGCCGTTTCAGGGTGACCTGCCCGGATTGGGCATTGATTCCGCTCAACAGGCGCGACTGGCTCCGCCATTCGGTCAGGTGTTTGCACTGGGCCGAGAAACCCAACGATTCCTGCCGCTCCCCCCAGGCAAGGCGCCGCTCGGCCAGTGCCTCGTTCCACAACAGACAGTGGACCCAGCGCTGGTGCTCCAGGGCACCACGCTGCGCTGCCGTGGGATACAAGCGGTATGTGACCTTGCGCTGGACCATCGTGATTCCAAGATACTCCGAGCATTCATCCATGCAAATTCTGGCGCGACGCGCCATGCGCCGCTTCACCGCCCCCTAAGCCGCTACGCGGCTATAGGCGGAGCACTGCGGCGCGGTTTGGTAGATCCAGGTCCACAGCAGGGTGGAGAGGACCGCATGCAGCCCGGCGAGCAGAAAGAACGGTCGAAAGCCGAGCTGCAGAAGGGCGGTACGGGCGTTCACGGCAGGCTCGATCGTGACCATCGGGACCTCGCGAGAAAAGGAGGGGGCTCGGGTTACTGCGGCCGATGATAGCCCGAAACTGTATTTGGGATAAATGAAAATGGGCTGGGGGGGATCACTGCACCCATTGGCCAGGAGCCGTATCGGCTACTCGCAACGCCCGACAGAGCCGCTGGCGCAGATCCTGCCGTCGCGCCAGATGGCCCGGTCCAGGATGGTGCCGGAAAGGTCGGCCTGGTCGATCCGGGCCTGCCCCAAGTCGGCATAGCTGAGGTCCGCCTCGGCCAGGTTCGCACCTGACAGATCCGCATGCTGCAGGCCCGTACCGACCAGTGTGGCACCGGCGAGATCCGCATCCGTCAGTCGCGCCTGGCGCAGGCGGGCATAGCTGAGGTCCGCACCGGCCAGGTGCGCACCGTCAAGTCGGGCGCCCGGCATCTCGGCGTCGCGCACGGTGGCACCGCGAAGGTCCACGCCCCGCAGGTCTGCGCCGATCAGGTCGCAGCGGCTCCAGTTGACGCCCGGCGCGGGGGCTAGCGAGCAATCCGGGGCGGGTGTCGGGTCTTCCGGTTCCGGGACCAGCCAAACAAGCAACAGCGCGATCAGAACGGTCCCGGCGACTATCAGCCAGGGCATCGGGCCACGCATCCGGCGCTCCAGGGATTGCCGCGGGCGCTGGAGAAGATCGGACCATTGCGCTCGATGGGAGACGATCTCGGGGGATTCCGGTTGCCGCCGCTCGCCCTGCCGTTTCTCCTGCCACTTTGCGATTTCCTCCGGACTGTTGCTGCGGCGTTCGCGCAGGCGTTCGTCCTCGCGCATGCGCGCCTGTTCCAGGCGGGTACGGCCCTCCGGGGTATCGGCGTGCCGCAGTTCGTCGGGAATCAGATGGGGGCGTTCCTGGATGCGCACCCAGTAGTGCTGGTCCGGACTGACCTCGTCATCCGGAGCGAGGCGTCCCAGGATCAGGTAGCGGGCGATCAGACGGCCGGGGTGTGGCCCGCTGATGATGCCGTTGCGCCGGGTGAACCAGAGTTCGTGACGGTCCGGGTCCACGGACCGCGGTTCCGGTACATCGGCGCTTCCCTGTTCGTCCGTAGAGTTGTGGCTCACTTCGCGTCCCCGGTGGGCTGCCTGGATTCGCATGCGGGCGCTCGCTGTTGCGGGCCCGGTGGTGCCCTCGAAGTATAGAAGGAAAAGTGTCCGTTACGCGGTAATGCAGGCGCCCGCTTCGGGTTGCAAGGCGTTCGTGGCCGTCTATAAGTGAGATGCGAGACTCGGTGGAGGGGAGCAGATACCTCATGCTGCAACGGATCGTGCGAACGGCGGCGGGCGCCATGCTGGGGGGGGGTTACTGGTTCTGGCCGTATTGCCGGTGGCAGAGGCTGATGTCACTGCGGACGTGACGGGCGCTCTGGATGTCGAGAACGACCCTGATTCGGGCCTGCTGCGCTGGCACTGGCAGGGTCCGGCGCTTGCCGTAGAGCTGGCGCAGTTGCTCCCGGACCAGACACGGGCGTTCTTCATGGGGCGCGGTTTCTCCGCGGAGCAGGCCGACGTGATCGCGGAGGCCTGCGTATTTCAGGGTATCGTGCGCAATACGCATGCCGAGCACTCGGTGGCGCTGGATCTGGCGCACTGGCGTACCCGGGGCGGAGGAGGGAAAGAACGCCTGCGCCTGAATCGTGACTGGCAGACACTCTGGGACGAGCAGGACGTGGCAGATTCGGCCCGGATTGCTTTTCGCTGGGCGCTTTTCCCGAGCCAGCATCGCTTCGAGCCCGGTGACTGGCTGATGGGTATGGTGACGGTGGAACGTGGTCCCGGCGCGGAGTTCGACCTGGAGTTGCGTTGGTCTGCCGCCGAGCATGAGCGCCGCGCGGTCATTCCCGATTTGCAGTGCGCCGGACAAGGGGGGGGATGCATGATGCGACACTCCGGTTTGCTGCGGCGGTCCCCGAAGGGCCTGGCGCGCCTGTGCGCGATCGTTCTGGGGGGACTGTCGCTGGCATCAGGTGCCGGGGAAGGACAGCTGACCCCGATCCCCGAACGCCCATTGGCCCCGAGCTTCGAACTCGACGATACGGACGGTGTACGCCACCAACTGGAACAGTATCGCGGTGAGGTGGTAGTGGTGAACTTCTGGGCAACCTGGTGTCCGCCATGCCGCGAGGAATTGCCATCGCTGCAGCGCTTGTGGGAAGACAAGCGCGATCAGGGACTGGTTGTGCTGGGCGTGAACGTGGGCGAGGATGCCGAGCGCATCTTCCTCTTCACCGCCGACTATCCAGTGGATTTTCCGTTGCTGATGGATCGCGATTCCACGGTGATCGAGGCTTGGCCGGTGCGCGGCATCCCGACCACCTTCATCCTCGATCGCGAGGGTCGTATGGTCTACCGCGCGATCGGCGCCCGAGAGTTCGACGCGCCCGAACTGCGCGCACACCTGCGCGAATTGCTGGATGACTGAGTCGAGGCATTTGCGGCCTCCTCCGTTCAAGGTCGCCTATCTCTGGTTTCCGTGGTCCTCGTGCAGCCGGTGTACGCAGTGGAGCACGGCTGGCTGACTTTCCGGTGGCTGTCCAATGTCGCGTTGCTGGGTGGCCTGGCGTGGGTGGTGGATTTCGGGCGCAGTGCTGTGCGTGCGTTGCTGTCGCTTTATCACCTGGCATTGCCGTTTGTGCTGATATGGATGGTGTGGCGTCTGGGGTACGACCCGGCCGCGTGAAAATGGTGGCTGGGGACCGGCTGGGCAATCCTGGTGCTCCCCTGGGTTCTGAGCATGCCCGACCAGAATGTAAACGGGGTCTGGGGCCCCGTCGGGGAACCACAGGCACGCCCGCGGGATCCTCAGGCGGTGCGGCCTTGCAAAAACGGTGCGGTGGCCCAATTCACTGAGGTGAGTGGAAGCGTAGCGTTTTTCGATCCCGATTCAACGAGGTGATGCTGTGAACAAGTCGATGCATGTTGTCTGCCCGCACTGCGAGGCGGTGAACCGGATCCCGGAAGACCGCATGGAGAATAACCCGAAATGCGGGCAGTGCCATCAACTGCTGTTCAGTGGCGAGCCGCTGGAATTGAACAACACGAGCTTCCGCAAGCACCTGGACCGCAATGACATCCCGGTCCTGGTGGACTTCTGGGCGCCGTGGTGCGGTCCGTGCAAGATGATGGCCCCGCAGTTGCGCCTGGCCGTCCGGGATCTGGAGCCGTGGGTACGGGTGGCCAAGGTGGATACCGAGGCCGAGCAGGAACTCGGCATGCAACATGCGATTCGCAGCATTCCGACGATGGCCCTGTACGAACAGGGCAGGGAAGTCGCTCGACAGTCCGGTGCCATGGTGGCCGCAGACATCGTGCGCTGGGCACGTGAGCAGCTCTAGGGAAACACTGATCCCTGTACAGGTGCGGCGACTGCCATGCAGTGGCCCTGCACAAGGAAGCCGCAATGGTGCGCGCCGTGCCTTGTCTCGGAAAACCCGGGGTGCCAATGCGAGGCGTGTACAGGAATCAGTGTTTCCCTGGCGGCCCCGGCCGTAACGTCGGCCGCGGTCGGGAGTCGCTATTCCGGCACGCAGATCCGCCCGGCCCGCGCCTCGCGCAGCGTGAGCTTCCCAAGTCCGAGAATCAGCACCGTGGTCAGGGCCAGCAGGATTACGCCGGCGGTTTCCATCAGGGGCAGATCCAGGCGCATACCCAGTTCCAGGGTGGCCACCGTGAACGCGGCGACCGGGAAAGAATAGGCCCACCAGGACAGGAAGAACGGCAGGCGCAGGAATGTCGGAACCTGGGTCAGCAGCAACAGGAACAGGAACGCACCGACGTAGTACAGGATTCGCGCTGCGGCGTCCACTTCGCCCTGAATCGCGATCCAGGACAGGAACCCGACGGACGGCGGGGCCAGCAGGATGACCAGCGTCGGCATCATCCGTTCCGGAAGCGGGTCGTGGAAGATAAAGCGGTAGAACACCAGGGTCATCAGTACCAGCCAGAACATCAGGCCGATGCTGAAAAAGAACCAGGACAGCTCGACAAACCCCAGCGGGATACCGCCGATTGGCAACAGGATGTTGCCGACGACCGGGATGAACCAGGCCGGGTTGATTTGTTCGATGGCGACCGGGTGATGGCCAATCCAGCGCCCCATCGTCACTAGCGTCAGGATGATGTGCACGATCGCACCGGTGACCCACAGCGCCCTGGCAAACTCCGGGGCATCGGGGCGCCACAGTGTTGCCAGCAGGATCAGGCTGATCGAGACGGCAGGGAAGAAGTTCATCTTGACCGGGTGCCGGAACTCCTCGAGGACCTGTCGACGGTGCTGCAGGAACTTGCTGAGGTAGGCAGAGAGAAGTACGGCGAACAGGACCGTGGTCAGCCAGGTCAGGCCGGTACTGGCCACCGCTGGGCCCTCCCAGCTCGTCTCGCCGGCGCGCCAGGCGAGGGCGAGTCCGGAAAGGCCCATGACTGTCGCAAACAGTGGTACCGGCAGGTTGGCGAGTCGATCCTCGTTCGGCTCCGTCATGTTATCCCTCTGTCGATAGATATCCGCATCATAGGTTCGTGGCCCGCTCCCCGCGGGGTCGAAGCCGGTTACAGGCGACGGCCCGTACCGGGGTCCGCAAGTCCCGGCGCACATGCCTGCGCGCTATTCCGGCTTGCGTGTATCCGTGGGTTCCTCGTTCGGCGTAGCCGCCGTGTCTTTGGTCGACTCCGGCGGATTGTCGGAACCGCCGGCGTTTCCACTTTCGGCTACAGACGGGGAGGAGGTGTCCGATGCCCGGCCCGAGTCCTGCACGGCGCCAGCGGCTGCATCGGCATCGCCGGTACGGGCCCTGGCGCTCTTCGCCCTGGAAGTGGATGACCGCTTGCGGGCGTTCGATTTCGGTGCGCGTTCGGCGTTTTCGGCAGGGGATTCTTCCGGATCCCGCTTGTCGGATCCGCCGGTTTCGGGTGCATCGGCGTCGGTCTGCGCCGCATTGCTTTTCGCTTCGGGGCGCGGCTCATCGTTCGCCGGGGCCCTGGATGTTCGCGATCGGCGGCTGCGCTTCGGCTGGGCTTCGGAGCCCCCCTCGGTGTTTGCCGGTTCATCCGGACCGGTAGTGGTGGACTTTTCCGGGTTTCCGGCCGGCTGGCCGGAAGCCGCGTCGGGGCTGGAGGCCGTGTCCTCCGTACGGGTGTTGTTTGCGCGATCCGGGGACGTGGCCTGGTCATTGTTTGCCGCGTTGGAAGTGTCCATGGCCCCGGAGCCGCGAGTATCGGCCCCGGGTGGCTGCACGGCCGGTGTATCGTCGCTGCGCCCCCCAGAGTCCGCGCTCGCTGCTTCGCGCGGCTTTTCGGTGTCGCTGGTGCTAGCGCTGGACTCGCCCGTGTTCGTGCTGTCTCCGGAACGACCACGCCCACCCCGGCGGCGACCGCCGCGACGCGAGCGCCGGCTGCGGCTGCGGCCCTTGCCTTCGTCGTCCTGCGAGTCGCTGTCGGAAGGCGTGCGAGCGTCACCCTCGTGATCCTTATCCCGAGGCTTGTCCTTGTCCTTGTCCTTGTCCTTGTCCTTGACCCGGGTCTTGGGCTTGCTGCGGGATTCGGAGGTCGCGTTGTCTTTCGCGGGCGCATCCTTGCCGGCCTCGCCCGGCTTGCCACCGCGCCGCCGCGAACTGTTTCCCCTTCCGGCATCGGCGGAGGTCTCCTCGCGCTGTTCGGTGCCGGACTCGGTCTTGTCACCGGGACCCTTGCGTTCGGCTTTCCGGCGTGCGCCACCGCGTCCACCGTCACTTCGCTGACCATCCGCGGCCTTATCACGGCCCGGCGCCTTGCGCCGGCCCTTTTCGCTGCGCGAGGACGGCTTGTCTTCGCCGGCCGGACGGCTGTTGGGAAACAGTGACGACCAGATACGCCCGAAGAAGCCGGGCTGAGAAACCGGCTGCGTCGAGCTTTCGCGGTCACCTTCGGGCACCGGCTCGGGTGCCGGGGCCGCGATGCGGACCCCCTGCACCAGGGGCTTCTCGACCTTGCCGCGCCGCTCCTGATGCGGGTCGCTGTCCTCGTTAACGATCTCGACCAGTTCGTGCGAGCCGCGATCGCTGACGACTTCATCGCGTTCGTCGCCGCGGACCCTCCGGACCTCGAACTTCGGGGTCAGGTATTGCGGGTTGGGTACCACGCTGATGTCGACCTTGTGGCGCCCCTCGATCTCGCGAATCGATTCGCGCTTCTCGTTCAGCAGGAACGTACCGACGTCGACCGGAACCTGGGCCATGACCAGACCGGTGCGGTCCTTCATGGCTTCTTCCTCGATCAGACGCAGGATCGACAGGGCCAGGGACTCCACGCTGCGGATCTGCCCGTGGCCCTGGCATCGCGGACAGGTATTCTGCGAGGACTCGCCAAGCGAGGAGCGCAGGCGCTGGCGGGACATCTCGAGCAGTCCGAAGCGGCTGATGCGCCCGACCTGAACGCGTGCGCGGTCCATCTCCAGGGCCTCGCGAAGCCGGTTCTCGACTTCCCGCTGATGCTTGTTGGAGTTCATGTCGATGAAGTCGATCACGATCAGTCCGCCCAGGTCGCGGATCCGCAACTGACGCGCGACTTCCTCGGCCGCCTCCAGATTGGTGTGGAAGGCGGTCTCCTCGATATCACCTCCCTTGGTCGAGCGCGCCGAGTTCACGTCGATGGAGATCAGCGCTTCGGTATGGTCGATGACCAGGGCGCCACCGGAGGGCAGGGACACATCGCGGTCGAAGGCGCTCTCGATCTGACTCTCGATCTGATAGCGGTTAAACAGAGGGACCGGATCGTCGTAGCGCTTGAGCTTGCGCAGGCTGTTGGGCATGACCAGGCGCACGAAATCCTCGGCCTGGCGATACACCTCGTCGTCATCAATGATGACTTCGCCGACATCGTTGCGCATGTGGTCGCGCAGCGCACGGATGATCACGTTACTTTCTTGATGGATCAGCGCGGGGGTGGAAGCCTTGTCCGCGGCCTCGGTGACCGCCTTCCACAACGCGGTCATGTAATCGAGATCCCATTGCAGTTCTTCGGTGCTGCGGCCCACGCCGGCAGTGCGGGCGATGACGCCCATGCCTTCGGGCATGTTCAGGCCGGACAGGGCCTCGCGCAGTTCCGCCCGGTCCTCGCCCTCGATCCGGCGGGAGACGCCGCCGGCCTTGGGGTTGTTGGGCATCAGCACCAGATAGCGGCCGGCGAGGCTGATATAGGTGGTTAGTGCAGCGCCCTTGGTACCGCGTTCCTCCTTCTCGACCTGGACCAGCAGCTGAGTGCCTTCCTTCAGGAACTCGCGGATCGGCTTGTCGCTGTCGGCCGGAGCGCCAACCGCAGAATGGGCGATCTCCTTGAATGGCAGGAAACCGTGGCGTTCAGCGCCGAAGTTGACGAAGGCGGCCTCGAGACTCGGCTCGACACGCGTGATCTTCGCCTTGTAGATGTTGGCCTTCTTGCGTTCGCGCGAGGGCAGTTCGATGTCGAGGTCGTAGAGGCGTTGGCCGTCGACCATGGCGACACGCAGCTCTTCCGGCTGCGTGGCATTGATCAGGATGCGTTTCATGCAATGGACTCGGTAGGAAGTCCTTGCCATCGGCGGGTCGGCCGGATGTCCGCGTGAATGCGGTGGCCCGGCGTACTTGCAGCGGGGTCTGGTGCGTACACGAAGAACCGGCGGCGCGTGGCGGAAGCCAGCGCGCCAGCCAGGTGTTCACCAACAGCCACGGAAATAGTCTTCCGCAGGGTGCGGACCCGGATAGGCAGGACTGGGTTAGAAGAAATAGCGTCACGAATGTCGCTTTGCGGCGAAGCCTCGCGACCGGCCCTGCACAGGGGCAGCGAGCGGGTCGAAAGGCGGGTTGTTCGAGTACGTCGGGCCCGCGAGCGGGCGACGTTTGCGGGGTCCAATGTAGGGCATAAGCCCCCGACTCGGCAAGTTTTTTGCATTCCCGGGCGCAGCTGGCGCGTGGTCTGGCCGAGCCGCGTGCGGTAGGATCGCGCCCCATGAACAAGCCTGCCGGCAATCGTGGCGAAAAAGCCCCGCGCACCCTGAAAGTGACCGCACGCGCGGATGGCCAGCGCCTGGACAACTTTCTGTTGCGCGAACTGAAGGGCGTGCCGCGCGGCCTGCTGTACCGGCTGGTACGTCAGGGCGCGATCCGCGTGGATGGCCGACGCAGCAAGGTCCACCAGCGGATTCAGGCCGGGAGCGAGGTCCGTGTGCCGGACCTGGACAGGCCGCAGGAGGCGCGATTGGCGGTCCCTCCGAAGGTGCTGGACCGGCTGCGTCAGGCGATTGTGTACGAGGATGACCGGTATCTGGTCCTGGACAAGCCGTCGGGACTCGCGGTGCACGGAGGCAGTGGCCTGTCCTTCGGGATCATCGAGGCCATGCGCCAGTTGCGACCCGATGCCGAGCTCGAGCTCGGCCACCGGCTGGATCGCGAGACATCCGGGTGCCTGCTGCTGGCGAAACGCCGGGATGCGCTGCAGGCGTTTCACGAGGCATTGCGCGAGGGGCGGGTCGAGAAGCGCTATCTGGCGCTGGTGGTCGGGTCGTTTGCGGAGACGGTCCCGGTAGAGTGTGACCTGCCGGTGGCACCCGGGCGCGACGCGGGTGGACGCAAGCGGATGTCCGCCGGTCCGGACGTGCAGGCGGGACGTGTGGCACACAGCGTGTTCCGTCCGCTGGAGCACTACGGGGCCTTTCAGCTCGTCGAGGTCGGCATCGGCACCGGGCGGACCCATCAGATTCGCGTGCACGGCCAGGCGCTCGGCCATCCGGTGGCCGGAGACCATGACTACGGATTGCCGGACGCGAACCGGACCCTGCGCCAGCATGGTCTGGACCGGCTGTTCCTGCATGCCCAGGCCCTGCGCTTCGAGGAGGCGAGCGGCGAGGAGCATGTGTTCTCGGCCCCGCTTCCGGAGGCACTGAATGCGGTCCTCGCAAGCCTGGCGGGGCAGGGCGTGCAGGGTGGGGGGGCGTGATGCCCCGGCCGTTATTGCCTGGTGATGCCGAAAGCCTGCGTCTAGTGGTATTCGACTGGGACGGCACCCTGATGGATTCGCCGCGACGCATCATCTGGTGCCTCCGGCATGCCTCGCGCACACTGGGGGTCGAAGTGCTGCCGGAAGCACGCCTGCGGGATATTATTGGGCTGGGGGTCGAGGTGGCAGTCCGTCGGCTCTATCCGGATGCGGACGACGCGTTCGTGGAGGAATTCACGGCCACCTACCGGCGCTGCTACCTCGGGTCCGGCGACGCCCCCGAGACCCCCCTTTACGCCGGGGCACGGGCGTTGCTGAACTGGCTGGACCAGGCGGGCTTTCTGCTTGCAGTGGCCACCAGCAAGTCGCGGCCGGGGCTGGATCAGGCACTGGCCGACAGCGGTCTGGAGGACCTTTTCGTGGTGACGGCCACCAGCGACGAGTATCCGTCGAAACCGAACCCCGCGATGCTCGAAGCGGTCATCCGGGCGACCGGGGTGGAATGCGCGAACACGCGTATGATCGGTGATAGCGTTTATGATCTCGAAATGGCGCGCAATGCGGGAGTCCCCGCCATTGCCGTCACCCACGGTGTCCATTCGGCCGGGCGGCTGCGCGAGGTGGCGCCCCTGGCGCTGGTGAAGGACCTGTCGGAGCTGCACGAGCGGTTACAGGCGGCCTGGTCGGCCGGATCTTGAAAAGGAGCATGCATGGGGTGGGCGAACGAGAACAAGCCAGGCTGGGAACGCGAGACGCTGGAGCAGCTGCTGCATGCGCAGGTGATCGAGCAACGCCGGGCACGCCGCTGGGGCATCGCCATCAAGCTGTTGTTCCTGCTGTATCTGATTGCGCTGCTGGTCCTGGTGAGGGGTGGCGACCTTGGACTGGCGGGCTGGCTCGAGGCTGACCGGGCGCCCGTGGAGCATGTGGCCGTCGTGGATGTGGAGGGGCTGATCGCCTCCGGGAGCCTGGCCAACGCTGAAGACCTGAACCGCACGCTTCGTACGGCGTTCGAGGACGAAGGTACGCGTGCGCTGATCCTGCGTATCAACAGCGGAGGGGGCAGCCCGGTACAGGCCGCGATCATCCATGACGAGATCCAGCGACTGAAGGGATTGCACGAGGAGATCCCGGTATATGCGGTGATCGGCGACATTGGGGCCTCGGCGGCCTATTACATCGCAGTCGCGGCCGACGAGATCTATGCCAATCAGGCCAGCCTGGTGGGCTCGATCGGCGTGCGTCTGGACTCGTTCGGGGTGGTCGACCTGATCGATCGTATCGGGATCGAGCGGCGGTTGTTCACCTCGGGAGACAACAAGGCCCTGCTCGATCCCTTCCTCCCGCTGGAAGAGGCACATGTGGACCACATGCAGGGTGTGCTCGACGGGGTCTACCGGCAGTTTGTCGAGGTGGTCCGGTCGGGGCGTGGCGACCGGCTGGATGCGGATGCCGAACTGTTCGACGGCCTGATCTGGACGGGCGGACAGTCGTTGGAGCTGGGCCTGATCGACGGGTTGGGCACGGATCGTTCGGTTGCGCGCGAGATCATCGGGATCGAGGAACTCAAGGTATTCGAGCCGCGCCGTACGCCGCTGCAACTGCTGTTCGAGGACCTGGGTATGGCGGTAGTCCGGCAGATGATGACCTGGGAGTCGATGCCGCAGTGGCGTTAAGGAAAGACGTGAATCACGTTCAGGCTCGCTGCTTCGTCGCTTTGGCGTGCGAACAAGGCGTGCCGGGGAGGGGCGCCGAACCTCAGGCCGCGCCCGGCTCCGGTCCCGTGCCGTCCTGCCCGGGTTCCTCGTCATCTTCCTCGTCCAGCCGGGTCACGCGGGCAATGATGCCCACCACCGGGTGGTCGAGATAGAACAACTCATCACCTGAGTTCATGCGCTGATGGCCTCGTACGACCACGCCGCGCGACGTCTCGCTGCCCGACGGGTCGACGTCGGGGT
Source organism: Pseudomonadota bacterium (assembly GCA_051747025.1). Taxonomy (GTDB): domain Bacteria; phylum Pseudomonadota; class Gammaproteobacteria; order Ectothiorhodospirales; family Ectothiorhodospiraceae; genus Thioalkalivibrio. The sequence goes on along the minus strand of JBNJFQ010000013.1, from coordinate 56,917 downwards.
CCACGTGATAGACCAGGTCCGTCTCCAGGTGCAGGAAATGCCCGACCCAGATCCGCAGGCGTCCTTCGAGTTCGCGGCGGTCACCGGCTTGCGGCAGCGGGGTTGGCCGGAGGACCGATTCGCGGAGCAGCAGGTCGCGCGGGCCGAGCCGCTGGCCCTCGCGGATGCGCAGCCAGGGGGCCGATCGGTGATCCCGGCCGATCTGTTCCCACGCCAGGCGCGCGATCACGCGGCCGGCGCCGGATTCCTCGAGTCGGTCCGTAACCTCACCCAGGTCGAAGCCTTCCTCGGAAACCTGATAGGCCCCCTCGCCGATCCGGCTGCCGGTCAGATTGGGTTCGTGTTCGCGGGCGATCTCCGTTTGCAACTGCCGGCCTTCCGGGCCGGTATGCTCGAAGATCACCAGTTCCACGTGATAGGCCCGACCCACCTGGGCAAACACCGGCGCGGCGGGCAGGGCCCACAGCGGCAGGGCCGCCAGTGCGCCAATCAACCGGCGGCGCTGCAGACGGACGGGCGCGAGGGATGGCTTGCGTGGCATTCAGGCGGCCTGCTGTTCGGGGCTGATGGTATCCAGCAGGCGCTGTACAGCCTGCGAGCGTGCCTCCAGCGTATCCATCTCGGTGAAAAAGCGGAACGCCTTCTGCCCATCCAGTTTGTAATTTTGCGGATCGGATTGCACCAACTGGATCAGCGCGGGGATGTCGAGATTCGGACTGGACCCGAAGACCAGGCGTCCGCCCTGCGGGCCCAGTTCGAGCTTGCGGATGCCCAGCGGGGTCAGCCGGAGACGCAGGCGTGCAGCCTCGAACAGCGCGCGTGCCGGGTTGGGTAGCAGGCCGAATCGGTCGATCAGTTCGACCTCGAGTTCGCGCAGGGCGGTGTTGTCGGGCGCACTGCTGATGCGCTTGTACAGGATCAGCCGGGTATGGATATCCGGGACATAGTCTTCGGGTAGCAGGGCGGGGAGGCCCAGCTCCACTTCGGTACCCGGGGTCTCGGGGGCCTCCAGCTCCGGCATCTTGCCGGACCGCAGGGCGTTGACCGCGCGGTTGAGCAGGTCGTTGTACATCGAGAACCCAACCTCGTGGATCTGGCCGCTCTGTTCGTCGCCGAGCAGTTCGCCGGCACCGCGGATCTCGAGGTCGTGGCTCGCCAGAGTGAAACCGACCCCCAGGTCCTCCAGCGATGCAATGGCCTCCAGGCGCTTCTTCGCGTCGGCGGTCATCGCCTTCTCCGGCGGGGTGATCAGGTAGGCGTAGGCACGGTGGTGCGAGCGACCGACGCGCCCGCGCAGCTGGTGCATCTGTGCCAGGCCCAGCTTGTCGGCGCGGTTCATTACGATGGTGTTGGCGGTGGGGACGTCGATCCCGGTCTCGATGATGGTGGTGCACACCAGGATGTTGTAGCGCCGGTGATAGAAGTCGAGCATTACCTGTTCCAGCTCGCGCTCGCGCATCTGTCCGTGCGCGATCCCCACGCGTGCCCCCGGCAGCAACTCCTGAATCCGTTGAGCGGTGCGCTCGATCGTGTTGACCTCGTTGTGCACGAAATACACCTGACCGCCGCGCCGGATCTCGCGCAGGCAGGCCTCCTGGATGATGGCGTCGTTCCACTCGTTGACGAAGGTCTTGATCGCCAGGCGCTCGCGCGGCGGCGTGGTGATCACCGAGAGGTCGCGCAGACCGGCCAGGGCCATATTCAGGGTGCGCGGGATCGGGGTCGCGGTCAGCGTCAGCATGTCGACTTCCGCGCGCATCTTCTTCATTGCCTCCTTGTGGCGCACACCGAAACGCTGTTCCTCGTCGACAATCACCAGGCCGAGGTTGGAAAAGTCGAGATTTGCCTGTAGCAGCTTGTGGGTGCCGATCACGATGTCGACCTTGCCATCCTTCAGGCCCTCCAGCACCGCGGACTGCTGCTTGGCGCTGCGAAAGCGCGACAGCGACTCGATGCGTACCGGCCAGTCGGCAAAGCGGTCGGTGAAGTTCTGATGATGTTGCTGGGCGAGCAAGGTCGTAGGGACCAGCACCACGACCTGTTTGTGGTTCTGCACCGCGACGAAGGCGGCGCGCATGGCGACCTCGGTCTTGCCGAAGCCGACATCGCCGCATACCACCCGGTCCATGGGCCGCGTCTCGGCCATGTCCCCCAGCACGGCATCGATCGCCTGTTGCTGGTCGAGTGTCTCCTCGAACGGGAATCCGGCCGCAAATGCATGATATTCGGGGGTGTCAATGGCGAACACCGTGCCCTGGCGGGCGGCACGCCGCGCATGGATTTCGAGCAGTTCCGCCGCCACGTCGTGCGCCTTCTCGGCAGCCTTGCGCCGGGCTCGCGACCACTGTTCGCTGCCCAGCCGATGGAGCGGGGCATGTTCGGCATCCGCACCGGTGTAACGGCTGATCAGGTGCAGCGAGGAGACCGGTACATACAGCTTGGCCCCGTCGGCGTATTCCAGGGTCAGAAATTCGGAGGGCTGGCCGTTGAAATCCAGGGTTTGCAGCCCGAGATAGCGCCCGACGCCCTGCTCTTCGTGGACGACCGGTGCGCCGATGGTCAGGTCGCTGAGGTTCTGGATAATGGCCTCGGCATCCCGGGTCGGGCGATTGCGCCCGCGTGTCTGGCGCACACGTTCGCCCAGCAGGGCTGCTTCCGGCGCCAGCGCAAGGCCGTCCGGGAGGGCGAAGCCCTGGCTCAGCCCGCCTACGGTGACATACAGCCCCGGCCCCGCCTCCATGAAGGCTTGCCAGTCGGCCACCGTCTGGTGCGGGACATCCTGTTCGCGCAACAGGGTCAGCAGGGCCTCGCGACGCCCGGCGGATTCCGCTGTCAGCAGCATCCGTTCCCGGGGCTCCCGAAATTCCTGCAGCCGCCGAGCCGGGTGATCCCGTCCGTGTTCGAGGCCGATCTCGGGGAGGGGGTCGCAGGCGAACGGGATCTCGCCACCCCGTTCGACCGGAAGCGGTGCGACGGGATCGCCGAGGGCCACCCCGCTGCGCTGGCGCAAGGCATCGGCAAGGTCCGACTCGTCGATATAGAGTGATTCGGGGGGCAGCAACGGCCGATCGACCTGGTGTCCGAGCTGTTCGTGGCGTTCGACGATCTCGCGGGCATACTCGGCGGCCGCACCGGCAATATCGCCAATCTGGGCGATCTGCGCGTCGGGACAGTAGTCGAATACCGTGTCCATCCTGTCGAAGAACAGCGGCAGGTAGGCCTCGATCCCGGGCGGAACGAGCCCCTCGCTGATGTCGCGGTAGATTGGATGGCTGGTCGGGTCGCCGGCAAAGCGGGCGCGATAGCGCGAGCGAAATTCCCGGATCGCCTCGTCGTTCAACGGAAATTCGTGGCTGGGCAGAACTTCGACCTGGTCGACACGCTCGGTGGAGCGCTGGCTTTCGGGGTCGAAATAGCGCAGCGAGTCGATCTCGTCATCCAGGAATTCGATCCGCACCGGCTGCTCGGCGCCCATCGGGAACAGATCCAGGATCTCGCCGCGCGCGGCAAACTCGCCGTGGCTGATCACCTGCTGCACCGCACTGTAGCCGGCATTGGCCAGGTTGTCGCGCAAGTCCATGCGGTCGAGGCGCTGGCCGGTGCGCAGCGACAGGCCCTGGCCGGTGAGCCAGGCGCGCGGGGGCAGGCGTTGCATCAGGGTGGAGACCGGCATCAGCACGATGCCGCGGGCGAATGCCGGCAGGTGATAAAGCGTACGCAGGCGCTCGGAGATGATGTCCTCGTGCGGGGAGAACACGTCGAACGGCAGGGTCTCCCAGTCCGGCAATCGCAGCAGGGGTAGGTCGGATCCCGCCGTGAAGAAGTCCCATTCCTCCTGCCAGCGATCCGCGGCCTCGTTGGATTCGGTGATCACCAGGAGCGGACGCTCGCCCCCGGCGCCACTGCGGGCAAGTGCAAGGGTGGCGGCCGAGACGTTCAGCCCGGACCAGACCTGGAAGCCGTCGCCGGGGAAACGCCCCGGGTGTATCGGATTGCGCCGTTGATCGGACATGCGGAGTGCTGTGGTCGAGAATGACAAGGCCGCACATTATACGGATTCTGCCACCCGCACGGGGATCGATCCGGGTTTCTCTGGCCGCAGTTGGGCGGGGCGTCTCAGTCAGGGTCGATGTATCGCCGCAGGATCGGCGCATAGGCGTCGATGCGCCGGTCGCGCAGGAATGGCCACTGGCGCCGTACCGCCTCGACCCGCGCCGGGTCCAGGCTTGCGTGCAGGATCGCCGGGGCACCTTCGTCCGCCCGCGCCAGCATCTCGCCTTGTGGTCCGGCCACAAAACTTGATCCCCAGAAACGGGCCCCGGGGGTGGCCCCGGACGGGTCCGATTCGTCCCCGGTGCGGTTGCATGCCAGCACCGGAAGGTTGTTGGCGACGGCGTGCCCGCGCTGCACGGTAATCCAGGCCTCGCGCTGGCGCGCCTGTTCGGTCGGGTTGTCGCCAGGGTCGTAGCCGATCGCAGTGGGGTAGATCAGCATCTCGGCCCCCGACAGGGCCATGATGCGTGCGGCCTCGGGGTACCACTGGTCCCAGCACACCAGGACGCCGAGCCGGCCCGCCGAGGTGTCGATCGGGACGAACCCGGTATCGCCGGGGGTAAAATAGTACTTCTCGTAATAGCCGGGATCGTCGGGAATGTGCATCTTGCGGTAGCACCCGGCCAGGCCCCCATCAGTCTCGTAGACCAGGGCGGTGTTGTGGTACAGGCCGGGCGCGCGGCGTTCGAACAGCGAGGCCACCAGTACCACGCCGTGGTCCTGCGCGATGGCGGCGAGGCGCTCGCTGGTCGGTCCGGGAATGGGCTCTGCCCGGTCGAAGGTCGCGGGGTCTTCGGTCTGGCAGAAGTACGGTCCGGTATGCAGCTCCGCCAGTACCACCAGGCGTGCGCCGTCACGCGCAGCGTCGGCCACTGCCTGCGCGCTGGCTTCCAGATTGGCCTCGACGCTGCCGGCATCGCGGTGCTGGATCAGGGCAACGGGCAAGGGGCTACGGGTCATGGACAAGGGCTCGTATCAGTCCTGCGGGATGCCCAGCGCGGCGGCCGGGTACTGCATCGTCAGGCAATGCAGGCTGCCACCCTGGCGAATGATCGCCCGGCAGTCGATTTCCACGATTTCGCGTCCCGGAAACACGTCGGCGAGCCGCTCGCGGGCCACCGTGTCAGCCGGGTCGCCATAGACCGGCAGCAGGACCGCGCCATTGAGGATCAGGAAATTCGCATAGGTTGCCGGTAGACGGCGCCCATCCTCGTGGATTGGCGCGGGCCAGGGCAGGGGGATCAGGTGATAGGGTTCGCCGGAGGCCTGACGCAACGCCTGCAGTTCCTGTTCCATCGCTCCGAGTTCGGCGAAATGCGAGTCCTGCGGGTCGTCGCAGCGAACGTACGCGATGGTGTCGGGTGCACAGAAGCGCGCCAGGGTGTCGATATGGGCGTCGGTGTCATCGCCTGCCAGTGCCCCGTGTTCCAGCCACAGGATGCGCCGGGCCCCCAGTAGTTCGCCGAGCCGCTGTTCCAGGGCCGAACGGTCCAGTTCGAGGTTGCGGGTGCCGGAGAGCAGACAGCGCGTGGTGGTCAGAAGCGTACCGTCGCCATCGCTCTCGATGGAGCCGCCCTCCAGTACCAGAGCGGTCGGTTCCGGAGTACAGAGCCCGAATACCCCTTGGGCCGCCAGTGTGCGCGTGATGGCGTCGTCCAGCTCGGCCGGATATTTTCCGCCCCAGCCGTTGAAGGTGAAGTCCAGCAGGCGGGGCTGGTCGCCCTCGAGGACGGTAATGGCGCCATGATCTCGTGCCCAAGTGTCATTGCTGGGGGCAAGACCGAACCACAGGCGGTTCGGCCGGATCTCGGTCTCGGTCAGAAACCCGGAGATCTCTTCGATGTGCTCGGCGTTGCGCGCGACAATGATGACCGGTTCGAAGCGACTGATCTCCGCGGCAATGTGGGCGAACAGCGGCTGAATGGTGTTCAGCACCGGGGCCCAGTCGGTTTCCGCATGCGGCCAGGTCAGCTGAATCGCGCCCTGCGGTTCCCATTCTGCCGGCAGCCTGCGTGCGGACCGGGTCACGGCTTGCGCGCGCTGTGCTCGCCGTGGACGATGCTGTGCAGGACATGGTCGCCCTCGAAGACGACCGAGAAGTCCGCATAGTCCCAGCGCGTGATCGGTGGATCGCCTACCGGTGTATGGCGTTTCTGCGGTGCGCCGAACTCGCGCTCCACGCGGGTTCGACTCTGGCCGCGGGCGGGCAGCCCGTCGCCTTGCCTCACCGTAAATTCGCCCTCCACGCCGCGAAGGATCTCGGCCTGGGCCACCGGCGTATCGAGGCCGGCAGCAAACAGTGCGACGAGCATCGCCGTGGCGACTGCCCCCCATGGACGCGAGTTGAGTTTCGGGGCTGCGCGGTTCCCTGGCATGACCATCTCTCCGATCACGGGTGTGATTGAAGGCGTCATGGTAGCGCCATCCCGGTCGTGATGCCTCCCCGGTGCGTTCGGGGGATAGGCGCCCCGGCCGAAGTCTGGCATTCTTTCCCGATGTTTCGCCCCCTGACTGTTGCCATTGGTCTGCGCTACACGCGCGCCAAGCGACGTAACCATTTCATTTCGTTTATCTCGATGGTCTCGATCCTGGGACTCACCCTGGGCGTGATGGCCCTGATCACGGTGCTGTCGGTGATGAACGGTTTCGAGCGCGAGCTCCGGGACCGCATCCTGGGGATGGCCTCGCACGCGACCATTCAGGACGTCAATGGTGGCCTGCGTGACTGGCAGCGCCTGAAGGAGCAGGTTGAGGCGGAGGATGCCCGCGTGCTGGCTGCGGCGCCGTATGTGCAGGGAGAGGCCATGCTGAGCGCACGCGGCAATATTTCGGGGGCACTGATCCGCGGGGTGCAACCCGACCTTGAAGACCAGGTTGCCCGGATCGGCGAACACATGGTCCAGGGTGGGCTGCATCACCTGGAAGGCGGACGCTATCGCATCGTGCTGGGAAGTGAGCTGGCCGCCGAGATGCGCTTGCAGGTCGGAGACTCGCTGATCCTGATGGCGCCTCAGGCCTCGACCTCGCCCGCGGGGATCATGCCGCGCATGCGCCGGTTCGATGTGGTTGGTCTGTTCGAGGTCGGGATGTACGAATATGACCGGGGGACGGCGTTCATCCACCTGGATGATGCACGCGCGGTGTTCCAGACCGGGGAGGGCGTGACCGGCCTGCGCCTGCGGCTGACCGACATGATGCAGGCCGGGCGGATCAGCCGCGATATCGCTGCCCAGCTGGACGGGCTGTTTCGGGTGTCGGACTGGACCCGACAACACGCGAACCTGTTCAGGGCAATCCAGATGGAGAAGATGGTGATGTTCATCATTCTTTCGCTGATTGTGGCGGTCGCGGCGTTCAATATCGTTTCCACCCTGATCATGCTGGTGACCGACAAGCAGGGCGATATCGCGATCCTCCGAACCCTGGGTCTGTCGCCTGCCGGGATCATGGTCATCTTCATGATCCAGGGGGTGGTGATCGGCGCCATCGGGATTCTGTTGGGCTCGGCCGCCGGGGTGCTGCTGGCGCTCAATATCGACGTGGTCGTGCCCTTTATCGAACGGATTGCGGGGATCGAATTCCTGGCGGCAGATGTCTATTATATCAGTGACTTGCCGTCCCAATTGGAAGTTGGTGACGTCCTGAGAGTGGGGTCTATTGCCTTCCTGCTGACATTGCTGGCGACCCTCTTCCCCGCCTGGCGCGCGGCCCGGACCCAGCCAGCGGAGGCCCTGCGCTATGACTGACTCCCTGACCCCGGTTCTCGAGGCGCGTGGGCTGGAGCGGCGCTTTCGCGATGGCAAGCTCGACGTTCCGGTACTCAGTGGCGTGGACTTTCGTCTGAATCCGGGCGACCAGACGGCGATCATCGGGGCCTCCGGCAGCGGCAAGAGCACCTTGCTGCATCTGCTTGGAGGCCTGGATCGTCCGACCCATGGCGAGGTGCTCCTGCTGGGGACCGACTGGACACGCATGGGCGAGGCCCGCAGAGGCCATCTGCGTAACCGGCATCTGGGCTTTGTGTACCAGTTTCACCACCTGCTGCCGGAGTTGACAGCCGCGGAGAATGTCGCGCTCCCGCTGTTCATTCGCGGGGTTTCGACCGCGAATGCGCGCAAGGAGGCCCAGCACTGGCTGCTGCAGGTCGACCTGGGGCATCGCATGGACCACAAGCCCTCGGAACTGTCCGGGGGCGAGCGTCAGCGGGTGGCGATTGCGCGCGCACTGGTGACTCGACCTTCGGCGATCCTGGCCGACGAGCCAACCGGCAATCTGGATCAGGAGCGCGCGCTGCAGGTCTTCAACCTGCTGCGGGCGATGAATCGCTCTACCGGCACGGCCCTGGCGCTGGTGACCCACGATATCACCCTGGCGCGCGAACTCGATCAGTCCGTGCAACTGGTCAAGGGACACCTCGAAGACAGCCACTTCGACGGACAACTGGCCACGCAATAGCCAGGGGGGTTGCACTGCACGCCATTATGCGCCTCGAGAGACCGGAAAAAGGACCCGCCCTCCCGGCACGTTCGTGAGGCTTGCCCAAATCCGACAGGTTGCTACTCCCGGTCTTTGCACGGGGGCTTCCGGGGCTCGTCCGGGTCGCGAGGCTGGCGGTCGGCAGTTCGTGCGGCACGCTCGCGCATGCGCCGCAGGTATTGGCGTGTCCGGGCCCGCTGCACCACGTTGAGCCACCACAGAAAGCGAACCAGCAGGTACCCGGCCAGCGCGGCGCCGGTTCCGAGGATCAGGCTGCCGGTCAGGAGGGGTTTCCAGACGGTCAGGAGTTCCGTGGAGAACCACTCCCACGTCAATTCGACGCGGAACTGGCGGGCAGGCTCGTCGAGCAACTTGCGGCCCAGGCGGTAGGCTGTATACAAAATGGGGGGAATGGTCACCGGGTTGGAGATCCAGACCAGGATGACCGAGATGGGCAGGTTGACCCGAATCAGGATCGCGATAGCGGCCGCGATCAGCATCTGCATCGGGAGCGGCAGGAACGCCACGAACAGGCCCACGGCAAACGCACCAGCCACGGAACGGCGGTTGAGATGCCACAGATCCGGCGAACCAAGACGCGGGCCCAGCGGGGCCAGGGCACGATGCCTGCGTATGCCCTCCATGCCGGGGAACAGTCTCTTGATGATGTGTCTCGCCATCGGCGTGGCCGTCCGTCCTACCAGGGATACACCGACACAGTCCGCCGGCTGCAGCGACGCTGCCCGCAGTCCACCGGACGCGTGTCGGTGTTGGTGCCCGGATGAGCGGCTTTGTGCTGGGGCTGGTCGCGCTGGTGGCCTTGCTGCACCGGCAGGCAACGCTGCCGGAGATCCCGCTGCTCTGGCTTCTGCTGCCGCTGGGCGCGGGTTTGGTCCTGTGGGCGCGGACTCGCAAGCGCCCCGTGGCGGGCCCGCTGGCGGGCGGGGTGTCGGGCGCGCTGGTTGCGGTGGTGCTGATGCAGGGTCATGCCTCCGCCTGGCTGGATCGCGTCATTATGGTGGAACAACGCGGACTGGAGGTCACAGTCACCGCACGCATCGTCAGCTTGCCGGAACATGACGCGACACGCAGCCGTTTTCGTATCGCAGTGGAAGCGGGTGACCGCACAGCCGGTCTGCCGGCCGGGCGAGAGCTGCAGGTCACGGCCTTTCCGGCACGTCCGGAGGCCCGCGCCGGCGAAATACGCCGCATGCAGCTGCGCTTGAGGCCTGCAGAGGGGCGTGCCAACCCCGGCGGTTTTGATCGCCAGGCCTGGTTCTATCGTCTGGGGCTGCACGGGTCCGCCACCCTGCGCGAGTGGGGGCCTCCCGACAGCCGGCCCGGGCCCGTGCACAACCGTGTCCGCGGCATGCTGCACCGGGCTCGCAACAGCCTGCGCACGCAGTTGTTTGCCGTGGCACCGGACCTGCGCCATCCGGGGCTGGTGCAGGCCCTGATAATGGGCGACCGGCAGGCGATGACGGATGCCGAATGGTCGGTATTCCTGCACACCGGAACCAATCACCTGATGGCAATCTCGGGCCTGCACGTAGGGCTGGTGGCCGGGTTTGCGGGACTGCTGGCCGGTGGATTCTGGTCCGTGGTCGGCCCCTTGCAACGGGTACTGCGGCGCCCTGCATTTGCGGCACTGACGGCGATGACCGCGGCCGCGACCTATGCGGCCCTGGCGGGGTTCAGCATCCCCACACAGCGCGCTCTGATCATGCTGGTGGCGGTGCTGATCGGCCTGTTGCTGGGGCGTACGAGTCTGGCCTGGCGGGGGCTGGCGCTGGCGGCCGTGCTGGTGCTGGTGGTTCATCCGCCGAGCATCCTGGCGGCCGGTTTCTGGTTCTCGTTTGGTGCAGTCGCCGTGATCCTGGCGTTGCTGCAGGGCCGCATGCGGCGACTGGGGTGGCGCGACACCGTGAGCCTTCAGGTGTTGCTGGCTCTTGCCATGCTGCCGTTGAGCCTTGCCTGGTTTCAGCTCGGCTCGTGGATTGCCCCGGTCGCCAACCTGCTGGCGGTGCCGTTGGTGAGTTTCCTGGTTCTGCCCCTGCTGCTTCTTTCTGCAGGCCTGGCATGGATCGCCGAGCCGGTTGCCGGCCTGCTGCTGGGGCTGGCGGACGGGCTGCTGAGTGCGCTGGTGGCCATCCTCCAGTGGCTGGCGGGCCTGCCCATCGGGGTCGATCAACGTTCTGTGCCGCGCACCGCCAGTTTGCTGGGTGGGCTCGCCGTGCTGCTCCTGGTCCAGCCGCGTGCGCGTCTGGTCGGGATCTGGGTTCTGCTCGCCACCTTGCCACTGGTCCTGCCGATGCGCCCCGAGCTGGCACCGGGTGCGTTTCGGGTCGAGCTGTTCGATGTCGGAAACGGGTCGGCCATCCTGGTGCGTACCCGCGAGCATGCCCTGCTGTATGACGCGGGATACGGGCGCGAGGGGGGATACAGTGCGGGCTCGGCGATTGTGGTTCCGGCGCTGCGGGCGTCCGGGATCCGCAGGCTTGATCGCATGATCCTGAGCCACGAGCATCCGGCACATGCCGGCGGGGCGGGCGCGATTCGGGAGGAAATGCCGGTTGCCGAGGTACTGCGCCGTGCGCCGCGTGCGGGAGAAAACGAACGCGAATGCCGGGCGGGCGAGACGTGGCAGTGGGACGGGGTACGCTTCCGTCTACTGCACCCGCCGCCGGGTTGGGATCAGGAGGCGGCCGCATCCTGCGTTCTCAAGGTGGAGAATTCTGCGGGCGGGGTGCTGCTGAGCGGGGCACTGCGAGGGCTGGGCACGGCGGTAGTGCTGCGACGGATTCCACCCGCCGTGCTCGACAGCGAGGTACTGGTACTGCCGCGTGGGATGGACAGAGACGGCCGCTGGCGTGCTTTGCTGGACGTTGCAAACCCGCGGCAGGTGTGGGCGAGCCTGACGCCCCGGCAGCGTGAATCGCGGGGTGATCTCCGGCGCGAGGTGCGTTCAGGCGGACATGTATGGCGTGACACTGCAGCGCACGGGCACCTGTGGCTGGAGATGGACGAGCGCCTGCGCAGCGGTCCCGGGTATCGATTGGAGCGCCGGCGTTTCTGGCACACGACGGTCCCTGACGCGGAGGCCGTTGGGCGCGCGGAAGCGTCGCGGAAGCGCCCGGCATTGGTAGAATGGAGGCATGACGACCCAGCCCAGTGACAGCATACGTCCGGTGCGCTTCGAGGAAGGCGCACTGCACCTTCTCGACCAGCGGCGCCTGCCGGGAGAGGAGATGGAGCAGGTGTTGTCCGATGCACCGGCAGTTGCGGATGCGATTCGCGAAATGGTGGTGCGCGGGGCACCGGCGATCGGTATCACGGCCGCCTTCGGCATGGTACTCGCGTGTCGCAATGCCCGTGGCCGAGCCGACTGGCGCACGCGTATCGAGGCGGATGCGGTGCGCCTGCGCGAGGCGCGTCCCACCGCGGTCAACCTGTTCTGGGCGCTGGACCGCATGCAGGCGGTGATTGCCGGCTGCGACTCGCCGGAGGCCGCCGAGGCCGCCAGCCTGGAGGCGGCGCGCGCCCTTCTGGATGCCGACATCGCCGGTAACCGGCACATGGGTGCGCTCGGCGCAGAACTGATCGAGCCCGGGCAGGGGGTGCTGACGCACTGCAATACCGGCTCGCTAGCCACCGGGGGCTATGGTACGGCGCTGGGGGTGATCCGCGCCGGCTGGGATGCCGGGCGCGTGCGCGCGGTGTACGCCGACGAGACCCGGCCGTGGCTGCAGGGCAGCCGTCTGACCGCGTGGGAGCTGGTCCACGACGGGATCCCGGTCCAGCTATTGTGCGAAGGGGCGGCCGCCAGCCTGATGCGCGAAGGGCGGGTCGGCTGGGTGATCGTCGGGGCGGACCGGATCGCCGCGAATGGCGATACCGCGAACAAGATCGGCACCTATGCACTGGCCCTGCTCGCACGCGCGCACGGGGTACGGTTCATGGTGGCGGCACCGGTGGCCACCATCGATTTTGCGACGGCGGATGGCACCGGCATTCCGATCGAACAGCGCCCGGAACGCGAGGTCCTGGAGCTGGCGGGGCAACGGGTCGCGGCGCCGGGCGCACGCGCGTACAACCCAGCATTCGATATTACCCCGGCCGGGCTGATTGATGCGATCGTCACCGAGCGAGGGGTGATCCGCCGGCCCAACCGGTCCCGCCTGGCGGCCGTGGCCGACGGCGCGGAGCCGGTGTCGCGGCCGCGAGACGCCTGACGACGCCGGATCCCGGCCCCGGATGGCGCGTTCGCAGGCCTGAGGGCCCCGGAGAATCGATTTCAGCGGGGTTCGGGGCGCCGCCAGTAGTTACCCCTGTGGTATGATCGCGAGCTTGTTCAGACGGACGGCGTACCCCATCAATGGCTGAATTCGCCAAGGAAATCTTCCCGGTCAATCTCGAAGACGAGATGCAGCAGTCCTACCTCGATTACGCCATGAGCGTAATCGTGGGGCGAGCCCTCCCGGATGTTCGCGACGGGCTCAAGCCGGTACACCGGCGGGTGCTGTACGCGATGCGTGTGCTCGGCAACGACTACAACAAGCCCTACAAGAAGTCGGCCCGCGTGGTCGGTGACGTGATCGGTAAGTACCACCCGCATGGCGATACCGCGGTATACGACGCGATCGTGCGCATGGCCCAGCCGTTCTCGATGCGCTACATGCTGGTCGACGGGCAGGGCAACTTCGGCTCGATCGACGGCGACTCCCCGGCGGCAATGCGTTACACCGAGGTGCGAATGGCGCGCATCGCGGGTGAGTTGCTGGCGGATATTGACAAGGAAACGGTCGATTTCATCGACAACTATGACGGCTCCGAGCAGGAGCCGGCGGTGCTGCCGAGCAAGTTCCCGAACCTTCTGGTGAATGGTTCCGCCGGGATCGCGGTGGGGATGGCGACCAACATCCCGCCGCACAATTTGCGCGAGGTGATCAATGCCTGTGTCGCTCTGATCGACGAACCCGAGACCACCATCGATGAATTGATGGAGCACCTGCCGGGGCCGGACTTCCCCACCGCGGGCGTGATCAACGGCGTGGATGGCGTGCGCGAGGCCTATCGGACCGGACGCGGCCGGGTGCTGATCCGCGCCCGTTCGCACGTCGAGCCGCTCGAGGGCGGGCAGCGGGAGGCGATCGTGGTCACCGAGCTGCCTTACCAGGTGAACAAGGCACGCCTGACCGAGAAGATCGCGGAACTGGTCAAGGAGAAGCGCATCGAGGGCATCTCCGAGCTGCGCGACGAGTCCGACAAGGACGGTATGCGCCTGGTGATCGAACTCAAGCGCGGCGAGATGGCGGAGGTGGTGCTGAACCACCTGTACATGCACACCCAGATGCAGAACGTGTTCGGCATCAACATGGTGGCCCTGGTCGACGGTCAGCCGAAGGTCCTGGATCTGCGTCAGATCCTGGAGGCGTTCCTGCGGCATCGGCGCGAGGTGGTCACCCGTCGCACCATCTTTGATCTGCGCAAGGCACGCGAGCGGGCCCACGTACTGGAAGGGCTGGCGATCGCACTGGCCAATATCGATCCGGTGATCGAGCTTATTCGCGCCGCGCCCAACCCGGCCGAGGCCAAGGCGGGCCTGCTGGCCCGGGTGTGGCCGGCGGGGATGGTCAGCGGGATGCTGGAACGCGCGGGGGCCAGCGCGTCGCGGCCGGAGGATCTGTCGGTCGAGTTCGGGCTGTCCGAGGCCGGCTACCGCCTGTCGGAGACCCAGGCACAGGCGATCCTGGATCTGCGGCTGCATCGGTTGACGGGCCTTGAGCAGGACAAGATCCTCGAGGAATACCGCGAGCTGCTGGAATTGATTGACGACCTGCTGGACATCCTCGGTTCCGGGGAGCGCCTGCAGCGGGAGATCCGCAGCGAGCTGCTGGCCCTGGCCGAGCAGTACGGCGATGCACGCCGCAGCGAGATCCGCGAACGCCAGGCCAACCTGACCCTGGAGGACCTGATCGGCGAGGAAGACGTCGTGGTCACGCTGTCGCATGCCGGCTACGTGAAGTACCAGCCGGTCGACGACTACCGTGCCCAGCGTCGCGGCGGGCGCGGCAAGGCCGCGACCAGCTTCAAGGAAGAGGACTTCATCGACCGCCTGCTGGTGGCCAATACCCACGACACGGTGCTGTGCTTCTCCAGCCGTGGCCGAGTGTACTGGCTGAAGGTCTACGAGCTGCCTCAGGGTTCGCGCGCCTCGCGCGGCAAGCCGATCATCAACCTGCTGCCACTGGAGGCAGACGAACGGATCAACGCGATCCTGCCGGTGCGTGAATACAGTCCCGACCGCTATGTGTTCATGGTCACGGCGCACGGGACGGTGAAGAAGACCCCGCTGACCGATTTCTCGCGGCGCCGCGCCAGCGGAATCATCGCGGTGGACCTGCGCGATGGCGACCGCCTGGTGGATGTCTCCCTGACCGACGGGTATATGGACGTGATGCTGGTAACGACGGCCGGCAAGGCGGTGCGCTTTGCCGAGAGTGACGTTCGCCCGATGGGCCGTACGGCCTGTGGCGTGCGGGGCGTGCGCATGGACGACGACCAGCGCGTGATCGCGTTGCTGAATGTCGACGAGGGGGCTGCGCTGTTCGCGACCGAGAACGGTTTCGGGAAGCGCACCCGTTTCGACGAGTTTCCGCTGCACCGGCGCGGCGGGCAGGGCGTCATCGCGATCCAGACCGAAGGGCGCAATGGCGCTTTGGTGGGAGCGGCGCGGGTCCTCGAGGACGACGAGGTGATGCTGATCACCAACGGGGGCACCCTGGTGCGTACCCCGGTTGACCAGATCCCGCTGATCGGGCGCAACACCCAGGGGGTACGCCTGATCCGCCTGGACGAGGGCGAAAATCTGGTCGAAGTGGCGCGGGTCGAACACCTGCAGGGGGACGGCGATGGCGAGGACGTCCCTGATGATTCCGACGACGGCCCGGGAGACGGGCCGGAACCCAGCGACAATGGAGAACAGGAATGACGCGAGTAATGAATTTCAGCGCGGGGCCAGCGGCCCTGCCGCAGGCAGTGCTGGAGCGGGCCCGGGACGAGCTGCTGGACTTCCGCGGGGCCGGCATGTCGGTGATGGAGATGAGCCATCGCGGCAAGCCTTTCATGCAAGTGGCGGAGAAGGCCGAACAGGACCTGCGTCAGTTGCTCGCGATACCGGACAACTACAGCGTGCTGTTCCTGCAGGGTGGCGCGACCGGCCAGTTCGCCGCGATCCCGATGAACCTGGCGGCCGAGGGGCAGTCGGTCGATTATGTCGATACCGGGGCCTGGTCGGGCAAGGCGATCAAGGAGGCCCAGAAATACGCCTCGGTGAACATCGTGGCCAGTTCCCAGGCCGAAGGCTATGCCTCGATCCCGCCGCGTTCCGGCTGGAACCTTGACCCCAATGCAGCGTACGTGCACTACACCCCGAACGAGACCATCGGGGGGGTGGAGTTCCACGAGATCCCGGATGTGGGCGATGTCCCGCTGATTGCCGACATGTCCTCGACCATTCTCTCGCGTCCGATTGACGTGTCAAAGTTCGGGGTGATCTATGCCGGGGCGCAGAAGAATATCGGGCCCGCGGGGCTGACCGTGGTGATCGTGCGCAACGATCTTCTAAAGCGTGAAACGGGCAGGGTCCCGGCGGTACTGGAATGGGCGCTGCAGGCGAACAACGATTCGATGTACAACACCCCGCCGACCTTTGGCTGGTATTTCGCCGGTCTGGTGTTCGAGTGGCTGCTGGAGCAGGGCGGCCTGACCCGAATGGCGGAAATCAATCAGCGCAAGGCAGAGAAGCTGTACCACTTTGTCGACAATTCCGCCTTCTATCGCAATCCGGTCGAGCCGGCGGCACGCTCCTGGATGAATGTCCCGTTCATTCTGGCGGATGACGGGCTGGACGGCACCTTCCTCAACGAAGCCGAAGCCGCTGGCCTGTCCTCGCTGAAAGGGCACCGTTCGGTGGGTGGCATGCGGGCCAGCATCTACAACGCCGTGCCGGAGAGTGCGGTGGATGCCCTGATCGAATTTATGGCGGATTTCGAACAGCGCCACGCCTGAACACGTCCACCATCGGAGGATCGAGATGTATCGTATCCAGACATACAACAACATCGCCGCGCGCGGGCTGGATCGTTTTCCGCGCGACCAGTACGAGGTCGCGTCGGACCTCAATAATCCCGACGCGCTGATGCTGCGTTCGTTCGATCTGCACAGCGTCGAGATCCCGGACTCGGTGGCTGCGGTGGGACGTGCCGGCAGCGGGGTCAACAATATCCCGGTGGATGCCCTGTCCGAACGCGGCGTCGCGGTGTTCAATGCCCCGGGGGCGAACGCCAATGCCGTCAAGGAACTGGTGATCGCCGGGCTGCTGCTGGGGGCGCGCAACCTGTTGCCTGCGGCCGGGTACGTGCAGTCCCTGGATCCGGACAAGGAAGACTTCAAGTCGGCCGTGGAGCGGGGTAAGAAGCAGTTCAGTGGCTTCGAGCTGCCCGGGCGCAAGCTGGCAGTGCTGGGACTCGGGGCGATCGGCGTCAGCGTCGCCAACGCGGCACGTTCGCTGGGCATGGAGGTCGTGGGTTTTGATCCCAAGGTGACCGTCGATAATGCGTGGCGGCTCGACTCGGATATCGAACGCGCCCGCTCGGTGGAGGCCGCCCTGGAGGGGGCCGACGCGGTGACCGTCCATGTGCCACTGACCGAAAACACCCGCCACCTGGTGGATGCTGAACGGCTGCGCCTGATGAATTCCGGAGCGATGGTCCTGAACCTCGCCCGCGACGGCATCGTGGATGACGAGGCGGTGCGCGAGGCGCTGGATGCCGACCATCTTCATGCCTATGTGACCGACTTTCCGGTTCCCGGCATGCTGGATCACCCGCGGGTGATCACGCTGCCGCATCTGGGGGCGTCTACGGCCGAGTCCGAAGAGAATTGCGCGGTCATGATCGCCGATCAACTGTGCGACTACCTGGAGAACGGCAATGTGGTGAATTCGGTCAACCTGCCTACACTGGTACTGGATCGCAAGGGCGATACCCGGATTGCAATCGTGAACCGCAATCTGCCCGACCGGGTCGGCCGCATTTCCCATACCCTCGGCGAGTCGAACATCAACATCCTGCACTTGGTAAACGATTCGCGCGGTGACCTCGCCTATACGTTGCTGGATGTCGACGGGCACCCGGATGCCGCCACCCTGGAAGGCCTGATGGCCATCGACGGCGTGCTGCGGGCACGGGTGCTGTAACCGTGGCCGGGGAGGATCAGCTGGGGTCACTGCGGGCGCGGATTGACGCGCTCGACGGTGAATTGCTGAAACTCCTCGGCGAGCGCGCTGCCTGCGCCGAGGAGGTGGCGCGGGTCAAGCGTTCACTGGAGCCGGCGCCGGTGTTCTACCGTCCGGAACGCGAGGCCGAGATCCTGCGCCGGGTGCGCGAGACCAACCCCGGGCCGCTGCCGGGGGACGCCGTGGTACGGCTCTTCCGCGAGATCATGTCGGAATGCCTGGCTCTGGAGCATCTACTCACGGTCGCCTATCTGGGCCCGGAGGGAACCTTTACGCATCTGGCGGCGCGCAAGCACTTCGGGCATGCCGTGACTGCCAGCCCACTGGCATCGATCGATGCCGTGTTCGGCGCGGTGGAGACCGGGCGGGCCCATTTTGGCGTGGTGCCGATCGAAAATAGTTCCGAGGGGGTGGTGACGCATACCGTGGACTGCTTTATGGATTCCAGGTTGCAGATCTGCGGGGAGGTGGTTACCCCGATTCACCACCATCTGTTGTCGCATGCGCCCGATCTGGGCAACATCCGGCGCGTTCTGGCCCACCATCAGGCGCTGGCGCAGTGCCGCCAGTGGCTGGATACCGAGTTGCCACATGCCGAGCGCGAGGCGGTATCCAGTAATGGGCGGGCCGCCGAGCTGGCCGCGGCCGACCCGACGGCCGGTGCCATTGCCAGCAAGGTCGCGGCGGAGCACTACGGGGTTCCAGTGCGGGTTCAGCATGTGGAAGATCGCGCCGACAATACGACCCGGTTTCTGATTATCGGCGATGCAGCCACCGAGCCCACAGGGGCCGACCGCACTTCAATCATGCTGAGTACCGCGAATCGGCCCGGGTCGCTGTATTCCCTGCTCAAGCCGATTGCAGAGGCCGGTATCAGCCTGACGCGGATTGAGTCGCGGCCCTCGCGTTGTACGCAGTGGACCTATGTGTTCTTCCTGGACCTGGTGGGGCATCAGCAGGATCCGGCAGTACACGCCTGCCTGCAGCAGCTGCAGGAGACCGCTGACACTGTGAAGGTGCTGGGGAGCTATCCCCAGGCCGCCACCTGAAAATCCCGAGGTCTGTCCATGGCATCCGGCAATCCCGCGCCCGACGCATCCTGTTCCGTGTTTGACCCCGCTGCCCTCGCGGTCGCCGGCGTACAGGGGCTTAGCCCCTATCAGCCCGGCAAGCCTGTGGCCACACTGGAGCGCGAACTGGGTATTGCCCACGCGATCAAGCTGGCGTCCAACGAGAATCCGCTGGGCCCTTCGCCGCGCGCCGTGGCGGCCGCGCGCGAGTCGCTGGCCGAGGCGCATGTCTATCCTGATGGCAATGCGTTCGATTTGAAGGCAGCGCTGGCAGCGCGACATGCCGTGAAAGCGGAACAGATCACGCTGGGGAACGGCTCCAACGAGATCCTGGAGCTGATTGCGCGCACCTGGCTGGCCCCGGGGCGCGCCGCGGTGTTCTCCGCCCACGCGTTCGCGGTCTATCCGCTGGTGACACAGGCTGTAAATGCCGAGGCGCGGGTCGCGCCGGCTCTGCCGCCCGATCATCCGCAACAGCCGTTCGGGCATGACCTGGCGGCGATGGAGACGCGCGTGGACGGCGATGTGCGCGTGGTGTTCGTGGCGAACCCGAACAATCCGACCGGGACCTGGATGGACGGCCGGGCGTTGCAGGCCTTCCTGGACGCACTGCCACCCACCACCCTGGCGGTCATCGACGAGGCCTACGCAGAATACGTCGAAGAATCGGGATACCCCGATACCACGCAATGGCTGGACCGTTATCCCAACCTGATCGTCACCCGCACGTTCTCCAAGATTCAGGGCCTGGCCGGTCTGCGGCTGGGGTACGCGGTCAGTTCTCCGGCAGTCGCCGAACTGCTGAATCGGGTGCGGCAGCCGTTCAATGTCAACGCGGTTGCACAGGCCGCGGGGCTGGCCGCGCTCGCGGATGCCGAACATGTGCAGCGTTCCGTGCAGGTGAACCGCGAGGGACTGCAGCAGTTGAGCCATGCCCTGCGCGAACGCGGCTTCCGGGTGATCCCGTCGGTGGGCAATTTCATCACCTTCGATACCGGCCGGGATGCCGAGCCGGTGTTCGAGGCGCTGCAGCGCGAGGGGATCATCACGCGTCCGGTGGAGAATTACGGCCTTCCGGGCCATCTGCGCGTGACCGTGTCCACGCACGAGGACAATGCGCGGTTTCTGGACGCACTGGACCGGGTGCTGGCGTGATCGAACGGCTGGTCATCTTTGGTGTCGGGCTGATCGGCGGCTCCCTGGCACTGGCCCTGCGAGAGGCCGGTGCGGTACGCGAGATCGTCGGCTGCTCGCGCAATGCCGATAACCTGCGCGAAGCACAGCGGCTCGGCGTGATCGATCGCTGGACCACCGAGGTCTCCGCCGCCGCCGAAGGGGCTGACATGGGTGTGCTCGCCGTGCCGCTGGGGGCGATGGAGCCGCTGGCACATGATCTTGCGAGCTGCTGGCCGGCGGGTAGTCCGCTGACCGACGTCGGCAGCAGCAAGCAGGCGGTGATCGACGCGGTGAGCGCTGGATTTGGTCAGGTCCCGCGCGAGTTCGTACCCGGTCATCCAATCGCCGGTACCGAGAAAAGCGGCGTCGGAGCCGCGTTCCCGAGCCTGTTCCGCGAGCGTCTGGTGATCCTGACCCCGGCCGATGCCACCAATCCGCTGGCGACTGACCGGGTCGCCGGGATGTGGCGGGCTGCAGGCGCGCGGGTGGAGTACATGACGCCGACCCATCACGACCGGGTACTGGCCGCCACCAGTCACCTGCCGCATGTGCTGGCCTTTACCCTGGTGTCGTCACTCGCAAACATGAGCGAGCGCGACGAGATCTTTCATTATGCAGCCGGCGGGTTTCGCGACTTCACGCGTATTGCCTCCAGCGATCCGGTGGTCTGGCGCGACATCTGCCTGGCCAATCGTGACGCCATTCTCGAGGTCATCGCGCGCTACCAGACCGATCTGGAGGCCCTGCGCGTGACGATCGAGCAGGGCGACTCGGCGTCCATCGAACAACGCTTCGAGCATGCCAAGGAAACCCGAGATCGCCTCTGCGACCCGGCGGATGCACAACTGGATACCTGAAACCGATGAGCACTTTTTTCGTACACCCTGGCGGACGCCTGGCCGGCGAGGCCCGGGTGCCCGGCGACAAGTCGATTTCCCACCGCGCGATCATGCTGGGGGCCCTGGCCGAAGGGATCACCCGGGTCAGTGGTTTCCTGGAAGGCGCAGACTGCATCGCGACCCTGGAGGCATTTCGCGCCATGGGCGTGCCGATAGAACGGTACGGCCCGGGCGACGTGGAGATTCACGGGGTCGGCCTGCAGCGTCTGAAGGCACCTGCAGGGCCCCTGGACATGGGAAACTCCGGTACTGCGATGCGTCTGTTGTGCGGTGTGCTAGCCGGACAGGGGTTCGACAGCAAACTGGTCGGCGATCGTTCACTGAGTAAGCGACCGATGCGGCGGGTGACCGAGCCCCTGGCGTTGATGGGTGCGCAGATCGACACCAGCGAGACCGGAACTCCGCCCCTGCGGATACACGGTGGGGCCCGGCTGCAGGGAGCGGATCACGTGCTTGCGGTGGCCAGTGCCCAGGTCAAGTCGGCACTGTTACTGGCTGGGCTGTGGGCACAGGGACGCACCTGCGTGACCGAGCCGGCCCCGACCCGGGACCATACCGAACGCATGCTGGCCGGATTTGGCTATCCGGTGGTCCGTGACGGTGCGCGTGCCTGTGTCGAGGGCGGCGGGAATCTGACCGCGAGCCCGGTGGACGTGCCTGCGGACATCTCGTCGGCGACCTTCTTCCTGGTTGGCGCTTCGATCGCAGCGGGCTCACGCATGCGTCTGGAACACGTGGGGATGAACCCGACCCGTACCGGTGTCATCGATATCCTGCGCCTGATGGGGGCCGAGATCCGGGTGCTCGACGAACGCGAGGCCGGAGGTGAACCAGTCGCCGACCTCGAGGTCGAGGCCGCCGCCCTCCGGGGTATCCGGATCCCCAAGGCGCTGGTGCCCCTGGCGATCGACGAGTTCCCGGCTATCTTCGTGGCAGCAGCCTGCGCGGAAGGCGAGACGGTGCTAACCGGGGCAGAGGAACTGCGGGTCAAGGAGAGCGATCGTATCCAGGTGATGGCGGATGGACTCGCGGTGCTGGGCGTGGAATGCACGGTTCAGCCCGATGGCATCCGGATCCAGGGGGGGGGCGGCTTCGCCGGCGGCGAGGTCGACAGCCACGGCGATCACCGCATCGCCATGTCGTTCGCGATGGCGGGCCTGCGCGCCCGTGAGCCGATCCGTATCCGCGACTGTGCCAATGTCGGGACCTCGTTTCCCGGATTCGTGGAACTGGCGCAGCGCGCCGGACTGAAACTGGAGGAAGTATGAGTGCGGTGATTCCGGTACTCACCGTCGATGGACCCGGCGGAGCCGGCAAGGGCACTGTCTGCATGCGGGTGGCGGTAGCGATGGGCTGGCACCTGCTGGACAGTGGAGCGCTGTACCGTCTGCTGGGCCTGGCGGCGCGCCAGAACGGGATCGAACTGACCGACGAATCGGCCCTCGCACGTCAGGCGGAATCCCTCGATGTCAGCTTCGAGATCAACCGCGACGCCACCGCGGTCACCACACTGCTCGAGGGCCGTCCGGTAGACGAGTTGCTGCGCACCGAACAGGCGGGTAGCGATGCCTCTCAGGTCGCGGCGATCCCGACGGTACGCGAGGCACTGCTGGAGCGCCAGCGGGGCTTCGCCAAGCCCCCCGGGCTGGTCGCGGACGGGCGCGACATGGGCACCGTGGTGTTCCCGCAGGCGGATCTCAAAGTCTTTCTCACGGCCTCGGCCGAAGAGAGGGCGCGTCGGCGTTACATGCAGTTGAAGGAACAAGGACTTAGTGCTAGTCTTTCCGCCCTTCGGGACGAGATGGAGGCGCGTGACCGCCGCGACCGCGAGCGCAGCGTGGCTCCTCTCAAGCCCGCCGACGATGCCTGGGAACTGGATACCACGGATCTCGACATCGTTAGCGTGGTGGACATGATCCTGGAGCGCCTCCGGGACGTACTCCCGGAACCCAGTCCCCGCCCCGCGGAATAGGCCGTCGGAAGCGGGATCGCCAACATCCAGAACTGGCTGCAGGAAGTTTCTGCAAGCCTTTGCAAAACCACAGGTTCACAAATCCATGAGTGAAAGTTTCGCGCAACTGCTCGAAGAGAGCATGGCCTACACCCAGATGCAGCCGGGTGCCATCCTCAGTGCCACTGTCATTGAGGTCACCCCGGAAGTCGTCGTGGTGAACGCGGGCCTGAAATCCGAGGGAGTGATTCCCACCGAGCAGTTCATGAATGACGAGGGTGAGCTCGAGGTCAAGGTCGGCGATGTCGTCGAAGTGGCCCTCGAGACCCCGGAAGACGGTTTCGGCGAGACGCGCATGTCGCGCGAGAAGGCCAAGCGGGCCAAGGCCTGGGACCGTCTCGAAGCCGCGATGGAAGAAGAGCAGTACGTCACCGGCAAGATCTCCGGCAAGGTCAAGGGCGGTTACACCGTCGAGCTGGGCGATATCCGGGCGTTCCTGCCGGGTTCACTCGTGGATGTCCGTCCGGTGCGCGATACCGCGTATCTGGAAGGCAAGGAACTGGAATTCAAGCTCATCAAGCTGGATCGTCGCCGCAACAACGTGGTCGTGTCCCGCCGCGCGGTGGTCGAGCAGGAATACAGCGCCGAGCGCGAAGAGCTGCTGAAGAACCTGCAGGAAGGCGCGCAGGTCAAGGGGATCGTCAAGAACCTCACTGATTACGGTGCGTTCCTGGATCTGGGCGGCATCGACGGGCTTCTGCACATCACCGACATGGCCTGGAAGCGCGTCAAGCATCCGTCCGACGTGGTCGAGATCGGCCAGGAAGTCGAGGTCAAGGTCCTCAAGTTCGATCGCGAGCGCATGCGCGTGTCGCTGGGCCTGAAGCAGTTGGGCGAGGATCCGTGGGAGAACATCACCCGCCGTTATCCGACCGGTACCCGCATCTTCGGAAAGGTCACCAATATCACCGATTACGGCTGCTTCGTGGAGATCGAAGACGGCGTGGAAGGCCTGGTACACGTCTCCGAGATGGACTGGACCAACAAGAACGTTAACCCCGGCAAGATGGTCGCGATCGGCGACGAGGTCGAGGTGATGATCCTGGACCTGGACGAAGAGCGCCGCCGCATCTCGCTGGGCATGAAGCAGTGCCAGTCCAACCCGTGGGACGACTTCGCCGCCAATCACAACCGTGGCGAGAAGGTGCGTGGCCAGATCAAGTCGATCACCGACTTCGGCGTGTTCGTGGGCCTGGAGGGCGGTATCGACGGCCTGATCCATCTGTCCGATCTGTCCTGGCACGAGCCGGGCGAAGAGGCCATTCGCAACTTCAAGAAGGGTGACGAAGTCGAGGCCGTGGTGCTGTCGGTCGATCCGGAGCGCGAACGCATCTCGCTGGGCCTGAAGCAGCTCGACCGTGACCCGTTCTCCAGCTTCGTGGCCGAACACAGCAAGGGCAGCATCGTCACCGGTACCGTCAAGGAAGTGGATGCCAAGGCCGCTGTGGTGGAACTCGAAGACGGCGTGGACGGTATCCTGCGCGCTGCAGACATTTCCCAGGATCGAGTGGAGGATGCCAGCAGTGTGCTGAAGGTCGGTGACACCGTCGAGGCCAAGTTCATGGGGGTCGACAAGAAGACCCGCGCGATCAGCCTGTCGATCAAGGCCAAGGATCGTGCCGAGGAGGTCGAGATGGTCTCCGACTACGGCAGTAACGCGGGTGGCGGTACCACCCTGGGTGATCTGCTCAAGGAACAGATGGGCAAGAACGACTAGCGCCCGTTCCGCAGTATGCCGTGTCGTGCCCCTGGGGTACGACACGGGGTTTCCTGTTTTTACTGGGTTCTCCTCAAGTTGGCGACGAGCGCGTTATGACCAAATCGGAATTGATCGAGAGTCTGGCTCTGAAGTCCCCCCATCTCCCCTCACGGGATGTCGAGATGTGTGTCAAGACGCTGCTGGAACACATGAGTCAGGCCCTGGCGCATGGCCAACGAGTCGAGATCCGTGGGTTTGGCAGCTTTTCCCTGCATTTTCGCCCCCCGCGTCTGGGGCGTAATCCGAAGACGGGCGAGAGCGTCGCGTTGCCGGGCAAGCATGTCCCTCATTTCAAGCCCGGCAAAGAGTTGCGCGAGCGCGTCAACGAGGCCGCGGCCCCACGCGAATAGGGGTCCCCGGAGATGGTCGATCGCAGGCGCCAACGACTGCGAAACAGCATTGCCTTTGTGCTGCTGATCCTGATCTCGGCGGCGGTCGGTATCCTGGTGGTGATGAACGAAGGCTCGGCGCGGCTGGCACTTCCGGGTTACGTCATCGAGGCACCGCTGGTGGTGCTGCTCGGGATCTTTGCGTTGCTGGGCGTCACGCTGACGGCCGTTATCTTCCTGCTGCGTATCCGCCGCCTGAACCGCAAGATCGCAGACCTGCGCGAACAGAACCGGGCGCTGCAGGTGGAGGTCGAACAGATGCGCACGGCCCCCATGCGCGATTTCTACTGAACACCCCGCACCGTCTGCAATGAACCCGGCCATATCTGTGTCGTACTCCCGGACGTGTCGGATGTCCCGTCTGGTCGTGAACCCGGCGCCAGCTGCCCATGATCAGTGACTGGTTCTGGCTGTTGCTGCCGCTGGCGGCCGCCAGTGGCTGGTGGCTTGCCCGACGCGGGCTTCCGGAGGACGAAGAGGAACGCGAACCCTCGCTGGACCGATATCTGGAAGGGGTGCGTCATCTGCTGGATGACCGGACCGACGATGCCCTGCAGACCTTCATACAGATGGTGGAGGTCGACCACGACACCTTCGAGACCCATGTGATCCTGGGCCGTCTGTTCCGGCGGCGCGGCGAGGTCGACCGGGCTATCCGTATCCACCAGAACCTGGTGGCACGTCCGACCCTGGAGCCGGACAAACGTGCGCAAGCGCTGTGTGAACTCGGCGAGGACTTCCTGCTGGCCGGGGTGCTGGACCGTGCAGAGAACGTGTTCCGGGAACTGATGGATTCGCCGCATCTCGCGGTGGATGCCCTGAAGGGGCTGCAGCACGTCTACGAAACGCAGCGGGAATGGGAGAAGGCGATCGAGGTGGGCGTTCGACTCAAGGCCCATGAGGTGCCGAACGAGGGGTTGCGGATCGCCCATTATCACTGTGAACGGGCGCGCGAGGCCCTGGACCGCGGCGATCTGGAAGTGGCCGCGACACGTTCGTCGCAGGCGGCCGAGGAAGTCCCCGGGCTGTCGCGGGCGTCGCTGATTCAGTCGGAGATCGCCGCACGGGAGGGCCGGATCGCGGAGGCGATCGCGCGTGGCCGGGAGGCACTGTCGCGTACGCCGCAGCTCGCCCCCCTGCTGGTGCCGCAGCTTGAACGGCTGCATCAGCAGCTCGAGGGGGAGAATCGTCTGGCGCGCCTGGAGGAGACGCTCACGACACTGGCAAATGAGCATGGCATTACCATGGCGCGTATCGCGCTGATGCGCCTGTACCGCCGGACCGGACGGCTGGAGGCTGCATTGTCGGAGCTGGGAATGATCCTGTCACAGCGCCCGGTACCGACCTCGGGCCTTCTGGAGGCGGTGCGCTGGATGAAGATTCTGCCCGCGGTGCAGGAATACAGCAGCGAATTTGCGGCGTTCGAGAAGGCCCTGAGCGATCAGTTGGGCAGCCAGCATCTGTACCAGTGCGTGAACTGCGGCTATCAGGGGCGCGCGCATGTCTGGCAATGTCCCAGTTGTCGACGCTGGGATACCCTGCGGGGTGTGGATTTCGATATTGACCAGACGACCGAGGCGGCCGAACAGGCGCTGATCAGCGAGACGGGGGAGAAGGGATGAACGAGGCACCACGCCTGATCGTGGCACTGGATTTCGCGGATGCAGACGAGGCGCTTGGATTTGTGCGCTACCTGGATCCGGCTCAATGTGCGGTGAAGGTGGGGTTCGAGCTGTTCGTGGTCGCCGGACCGGGGCTGCTGGAGCGGTTGCACGAGCGCGGGTTCCGGGTGTTTCTGGATCTGAAATTCCATGATATTCCCAACACCGTGGCGGCCGCGTGCCGCGCGGCGGCGCGCACCGGCGTGTGGCTGGTCAACGTGCATGCCGGCGGCGGTGCGGAGATGATGCGCGCGGCCAGCGAGGCGGTGCGGTCGGTCAACCCGAAAACCGCCGTGCTGGGGGTGACCGTACTGACCTCCAGCGACGCGGCGACCCTGCGGGAAGTCGGGATCGAGCGCAGCCCGGAGGCGCAGGTTCTCCTGCTCGGCGAGCTGGCGGTGCGTCAGGCGGGCCTGGACGGACTGGTGTGTTCGGCGCAGGAGGCAGGCATGCTGCGGGAGCAGCTCGGGCGCGAGCCGCTCCTGGTCACGCCGGGTATCCGCCTGCCGCAGGCCACCGGGGACGACCAGAGACGCGTGATGACGCCCGAACGGGCCCTGGCATCAGGGGCCAGTGCGATCGTGGTAGGGCGCCCAATAACCCGCGCACCCGATCCCGCGGCCGCGATGCGCGAGTTTGTCGCACGAATCGAGGGGGTTTCCAGTCAGGGGTGACAGCGCTACGATATCGGCAAGGCGTTCCGAACCAGGGTCGGGACCCCCGCGGGCCGGTCCGCCCGCCAGCATTTCGGGCCGGAAAACGCGGTGCAGGTACGCACCGCTTGTTTGCCGACAAGGAGGTTTGCAATGTTGAACCATTCACATGTCGTCATGCGGCTGGCGCTGATTGCCGCCGTCGTCCTGCCCCTGCTCGTATCGCATGCCTGGGCCGCAGGGAAAGTAAACGTCAATACCGCGGGCGCCGAGGAACTCGCCCAGCTCGAGAATGTGGGGCAGGTAAAGGCGGAGGCCATCATCGAGTATCGCGAGGCCAATGGTGACTTCGAATCCGTGCAGGCGCTGACGCAGGTGAACGGCGTCGGGGAGCGCACGGTGGAGATAAACCTGGACCGTATCGAACTGGAATAGACACGTCTTCGGGTCCATGGCGGGGCGGGCTCGGGGTATCCGGTCCGCCCCGTCGTGGTTTGGGAGAGAACATGACGCAATCAAAGGGTCCGATCCGCACCGCGGTGTTTCCGGTTGCCGGAATGGGTACTCGATTTCTGCCTGCAACCAAGGCCAATCCCAAGGAGATGCTGCCGGTCGTCGACAAGCCGCTGATCCAGTACGCAGCCGAGGAGGCGGTAGCCGCCGGCATCGAGACCCTGGTGTTTGTGACCGGACGCAACAAGCGGTCGATCCCGGACCACTTTGACAAGGCCTACGAACTCGAGCACGAGCTGGAGCAGCGCGGCAAGCAGAAGCTTCTGGAACAGGTCCGCAATATCATCCCGCCGGACGTGACCTGCGTCTACGTGCGCCAGTCGGATGCCCTGGGGCTGGGGCACGCGGTGGCCTGCGCGCATCCGATTGTGCGTAACGAACCGTTTGCGGTAATCCTGGCGGACGACCTGATCGAGGAAACGAGCGGCGGGGCGACCCGGCAGATGGTCGAGCAATACGCCGAACACGGGTGCAGCGTGCTCGGGGTCGAGGAAGTACCGGAGAACCGTACGCACCAGTACGGCATTATTGATCCGGTGCAGACCGGACCGCGTTCCTGGGACGTGAAGGGGATCGTGGAGAAACCCGATCCGGCCGATGCCCCATCGAACGTGGCGGTCGTGGGCCGCTACATCCTGACGCCGGCGATCTTCGAGATGCTGGCGACGCAAAAGCCGGGTGCGGGCGGCGAGATCCAGCTGACCGACGCCATCGCGCGCCTGCTCGAGCGTGAACGGGTCACCGCCTTCAATTTCGAGGGGCGTCGTTTCGACTGCGGTAGCAAGATGGGGTATCTGGAGGCAACGGTGGAATTTGCGCTGAACCACCCCGAGCTGGCCGACGATTTCGCGGCCTATCTGCGGACGCGTTCGGCTGGCTGACCCCGGCCGCTACCACCAGAATCGGCGCCGTCGCGGCCGGATCGGCAAGCGCCCGCGCCAGTACTGAATCGCCAGGAACCCGAACGCCATACCACCCAGGTGGGCGAAATGGGCTATGCCGGCCATGGTCCCGGAGATGCCCAGATATAGCTCGAGGATCCCGTAACCGATCACGAAATACTTGGCCTTGATCGGGATCGGCAGGAAAAACAGGAAAAGCGGCTGGTTCGGGAACATCATCCCGAACGCCAGCAGGACCCCGAATACCCCGCCGGAGGCACCGATGGTGGGGTAGATCATGTCGCCATTGCCGTTGGCGGTGACTACCAGTTGTACCAGTCCGGCGCCGATGACGCAGAACAGGAAATAAGTCGCGAACGTACGCGAGCCCCAGGCGTTCTCGATCTGCACCCCCAGCATCCACACTGCAAACAGGTTCACGAACAGGTGGACCGGCCCCCCGTGGAGGAAGCCATATGTCACCAGCTGCCAGAGCTGGAAGTCCGGCACCCGCATCCACTGGCCGTCCTGGTGCACAGTCGCCGGCGTCCCGATCGGCCATAGCGCGAAATGCGCCAGCAGCCAGTTGCCCAGCCACGGCAGGGCCAGAAACAGCAGGACATTGCTGACCAGCAGGAAGCCGATCATCGGTGGCATCATGCTGAAATTGGGGTGGCGCGGATCCGGGTGGGTCATCGGGCGTCCATGCGTCCGGGAGTCAGGTGAAGTCGTCGGTCACGGCACCGCGGCTGGCGGAGCCGACAGTGCGCGCATAGCGCGCCAGAACCCCGCGGTTGAAGCGCGGGGCGGGCGCGCTCCAGGCGGCGCGCCGGCGCTTCAGTTCGTCGGCACCCACCTCGAGTTCGAGGCGATTGCTGTCGGCATCGATGGAGATTCGGTCGCCCTCGTGTACCAGGGCGATTGCCCCCCCGACCGCGGCCTCTGGCGCCACATGCCCGACGACCATGCCATAGGTCCCGCCGGAAAACCGGCCATCGGTAATCAGCCCGACACGATCCCCCAGGCCGGCACCGATAATTGCAGCGGTGGGGGCCAGCATCTCGCGCATCCCGGGACCGCCTCGGGGACCTTCGTAGCGGATCACCAGGATATCCCCCGGATGGATCTGTCCGGCCAGAATCGCATCCAGGCACTCCTCCTCGGAGTCGAAACAGCGCGCTGGACCGCTGATCGCGGTGCGCTTGAGCCCGGTGATCTTGGCGACTGCGCCCTCGGTGGCCAGATTGCCCTTGAGGATGGCGAGGTGGCCATGAGGGTAGAGCGGCCGCTCCAGCGGCCGGATGATCTCCTGATCCGAGGGTGGGGCGTCGGGGATGTCGCCCAGGGTCTCGATCAGGGTCTGGCCAGTGATGGTCAGGCACTCCCCGTGCAGCAGGCCCGCATTCAGCAGGATCTTCATCACCCGGGGCGTCCCGCCGACCGCATGGAACTGGGTTGTGACATAGCGTCCCGAGGGCTTCAGGTCGCACAGTACCGGGACTTTCCGCCTTATCAGTTCGATGTCGTCGATGGACAGCGCGACATCGGCGGCATGCGCGATGGCCAGCAAGTGCAGAACTGCGTTGGTCGAACCGCCGAGCGCCATCACGACTGCCAGGCCGTTTTCGAAGGCCTCGCGGGTCAGGATGTCGCGCGGCCGCCGGTTGGCGTGCACCGCGTCCAGCAGCACCTCGGCGGAGCGCGCCGCCGAATCGGCCTTTTCCGGATCCTCCGCGGCCTGAGTCGAGGAACCTGGCAGGCTCATGCCCATGGCCTCGAAAGCGCTGGACATGGTGTTGGCCGTGAACATGCCGCCACAGGAGCCGGCGCCGGGACAGGCGTTCTTCTCGACGCCCAGGAGATCGGCGTCCGACAGCTTGCCGGCGCTGTGCTGGCCCACCGCCTCGAATGCACTGACAATCGTCAGGTCTTGCCCCTTGTAGTGGCCCGGCCTGATGGTGCCGCCGTACACGAAGATACCAGGCACGTTGAGGCGCGCCAGCGCGATCATCGCCCCGGGCATATTCTTGTCGCAGCCACCGGTAGCCAGGATCCCGTCCATGCTCTGGCCGTTGACCACGGTCTCAATGGCATCCGCGATCACCTCGCGCGACACCAGCGAGTACTTCATCCCCGGCGTACCCATCGAAATCCCGTCGGAGATCGTGATGGTGCCAAATGTCTGGGGCATTCCTCCGGCGTGGCGAACGGCCTGTTCGGCGCGGGCCGCGAGTGTACCGATCCCCAGGTTGCAGGGGGTGATGGTGCTGTGGGCATTGGCGATGCCGATGATCGGGCGCCGGAAATCCTCGTCACCGAAGCCAACCGCGCGCAACATCGCGCGGTTGGGCGCGCGGCGCGGTCCCTCGGTGACGATGCGGCTGCGGCGATTATCCTGGGCCATGATCTTCCTTGCGAGTCGGGATGGAGAAGGGCATCGGCTCCGGGCACCGAGTCACGAGGTAGCGATCAATGGACACCGGGGTCGCCATTGCGTGAGTAGCGTCCGTGCATGAAGCGGTCGAAGAATTGCCCCAGGGCCGGATGCTCGATCTGCCCGCCCTGTGGATCCGGCTCCAGATTCCGTTCGGCGACGTAGGTACTGTGGCTATAGCCGTCTACCAGGACGTGGTACCAAGGCTGATCCTTGGGTGGCCGGCTCCTGGCGACGGTGTCGTACCATTCGTCGGAACCGGCGTAGACCGGATCGACGTCGACGATCACACCGCGGTAATCAAACTTGGTATGGTGAATCACTTCACCGACGCTGAAGCGTGTGCGCGTGGTCATGTCCCCTCGCGTGGATGCGGTGGTGCTTGCGTATTGTGGACCATGCCGGGCGCCGCGTGTTCGGCGTCCGGCCCAGAACCTCCGGATATCGATGAGCCAGGACCCGTACGTTCTTGACCCGAACTTCATTCGCGCCATCCCAGCGGGCGATGATCGTGAACGTCGCATCTGCAACCATTGCGGCTTCGTGGATTATGAAAATCCACGCATCATCGTCGGCAGTGTGGCCGTATGGGAGGACAGGGTACTGCTGTGCCGCCGCGCAATCGACCCGCGCAAGGGGCGCTGGACTCTTCCTGCCGGATTCATGGAGAAGGGCGAGAGCCCGGAAGAGGGGGCGCGACGCGAGGCCTGGGAAGAGGCGCGTGCGCAACTGGAGACGGATCGACTGATCGGCGTGTACAGCGTACCGCACATCGGGCATGTGCAGTTGATCTATCGGGCGCAGCTGCGAGATCCGGCGGTGGCGCCCGGCCTCGAATCGCAGGAGGTCGGACTCTTCCGGTTCGATGACCTCCCGGCCGATATTGCGTTCCCTTCGGTGAACTGGGCGCTGCGCCATTATCTGGAGACCCGTGACCTTGACGAGTTTGCCCCGCGTTCCGCCCCGCTGGAGGCATTGCCGGGAGACGCCTCCGGGCTCTGAGTTCTGATGGGCGTCAGGTGGGGCGGTCAGCCGCGCGCCGGCCCGTACGAACGGAATTTCTCCAGGACCCGCTCCATCTCCGCATCGTCCAGGCGGGGTGGCTCGCCGAGTGTCAGGCTGAGCACGTACTGCTGCGCGAGCAGTTCCACCTCCGCGGTCAGCCACAGTGCGCGCTTCAGGTCGGTGCCCGTGGCAATCATCCCGTGATGGGCCAGCAGGCAGGCAGTGCGGCCCTCCAGGGCCTCCAGCGCCCGGTGCGAGAGTGCCTCGGTCCCGAAGGTGGCGTACGGGGCACAGCGAATGGAGTTGCCGCCCGCAGCGGCTATCATGTAGTGAAACGCCGGGATATCGCGACCCTGAATCGCCACCACACTGGCATATACCGAGTGGACGTGGATCACCGCCCCCAGCTCCGGTCGCGCGTGCAGGATGGCGTGATGGAAGTGCCACTCGCTGGAGGGCTTCCGGCCCGGATCCGAGCGACCCGTGCTATCCACATACACCAGATCTTCCGGCTTGAGAGACTCGTAGGGGACGCCGGATGGCGTAATCAGCATGCCTTCGCCATGGCGTGCGCTTACATTCCCCGAGGTACCCTGGTTGAGGCCACGCCGGTTGGTTTCGAGGGCGGCATCGATGACAGCCGCGCGCAGGTCCTGTTCGTCGTGCGGGTTGCTTGGCATGTCGGCAGGGGCACACAGTGACTGTGCCGCGATTGTACTCCGGCCACGGGGAACACCGCGCGTGTTGCAGGGTCAATTGTCCGGGCCCGGGTGATTCCAGCACCACGACCGGGATGGAATGTCGAGGGGCCACGCGTCTATATTGTCGGGGTCGCGCATCGCGGAAGTGGGCGATGCGACCCTAATGTTTGCCACAGCAGGGAGGAATCAGCATGAAGAAACCCGTTCGTATGATCACCGCCGTTTCGGTCACCACCGCACTGGCACTCGGGCTGGGCGCGACCCAGTCGGTACACGCCTTAGACGAGCACGCGCCCACCATTGACTACCGTCAGGGCGTGATGGGTGCAGTCGGTGGCAATGTCGGCGCGATCGCCGCGGTCGTCGTTGATGGCGCCGAGTACGGCGACAACCTCGAGATGCATGTGCGTCAGCTGGTCGACCTGACACGCGACATCCCGGCTCTGTTCCCGGAGGGCAGCGATTTCCCGGAAACCGACGCCAAGGAAGAGATCTGGGATGAATGGGACCGCTTCCGCGAACTGTCGCAGGAGACAGCTGACGCCGCCGAGGCTTTGCATGCGGCCGTGGAAGCCGGCGAAGAGGATCAGTACGCAATCCGCTTCCGCGATCTGGGACAGTCCTGCCGGGCCTGTCACGATGACTTCCGTCGCGACTAATTCGTGGCCTGCTCGAAACCGGGGCCCGGGCCGACGATAGTGTTGCCGGCCCTGGCCCTTCTGTTTGGCGCACTCCTGGCTGCCAATGCGCAGGCCGAGGTGCGGATCGGCGATCACGATCCGGCCGCTGGAGACGCGGCGCGCATCGCCTATGGCGAGTACGTGCTTCGCGCCGGTGGCTGCGTTACCTGCCATACCGCCGAGGAGGGCGAATTTCTTGCCGGTGGCCGTCCCGTCGAGAGCCCGTTCGGGACCTTTTACGGCCCCAATATCACGCCCGACCGTGAACACGGAATCGGTGACTGGACTCTGGAGGACTTCCGGCGTGCGCTGCGCGAAGGGCGCGACCCCGATGGCGGCCACTACTATCCGGTGTTTCCGTACACCGCGTACACCAAACTGCAGCCCCGCGATATCGAGGCCCTCTGGGCCTACCTGAACAATGCGGTAGAACCCGTCGCGCGCGAGAACTCCGCACACGACCTGGCCTGGTACGTGCGCTTCCGACCGGCCCTGCAGGGCTGGAAATGGCTACATTTCGAGGCAGGCCAGTTCGTGCCCGATCCTGACCAGTCCGAGATCTGGAACCGGGGGGCTTACCTCACCCACGCGCTGGGACACTGCATGGAATGCCACACCCCGCGCACGCGGACCGGCGGGCTGGAGCGTCATCGCCTGGGTGCCGGTACACGCCTTCCGGATGACGACATCGCTCCCAACATCACCCCCGATCGCGATACCGGGATCGGGCGCTGGGGCGGACGCCACATTGCACGGTACCTGGAACTGGGACTGACCCGCGACGGTGACTTTGCCGGCGGCAGCATGGCTGACGTGATCGACGAGGGTACTGCCCACCTGACCGACGCCGACCGCGAGGCCATCGCAACCTACCTGCAGTCCCTGAGTGCGATCACGCACGAACCCGAGTAGCCTGGCAGGCACACGTGCAACGAAAAAGGGCCAGACTGCAAGCAACCTGGCCCTTCCTTTTATCTGGCTCCCCGGGACGGGCTCGAACCGCCGACCTAGTGATTAACAGGCGCGTCCGGCGGGTACACGCAAGTCCATGTACCACCACGATTATGTCTTCCATACCCACGGGATAACAATACCTTATTGGATTTTTTGGGATGTCATAAAGTGACATTGTATGACGCGAACTACCCTTTTAGACTGGTACATATATGGTACACGGCGGAACGAAACGATGGCGACGCTAACCGAGAAAAGCATTAACGCAGCGCAACCGCCCGAGAAGGGTCAGCGGTTCATGTACGACGATCACCGGGACGCACCCCGGGGGTTCGGTCTGCGGATCACGCCGAAGGGGAGCAAGTCTTTCATCCTTCGGTACACCTCCAAGGACGGGAAGGCCCGACGCCTTACCATCGGCCCGTGGGGAACCTGGTCGCTGGCCGCCGCACGCAAACAGGCGCGGGAGTTCCGGCAGGAGATCGACACCGGTTCCGATATTCTTGAACAGCGACGCACGGAGCGGCAGGAGCCCACCTTGCGCGAAGTCCTGGGACGGTACGACCGCGCGCATATCAGCAAACTGAAGTCCGGCCCCGCCGTGCGCCGGACGCTGGAGACCTACGCGTTACCGGCGCTAGGTAGCACGAAGATCAAGTCGATACGACGCCGGAATGTGATCGAACTGGTTGAGGGTGTAGCGGAGAAACACCCGCGTACCGCCGCGCTATTGCTGACGCACCTGAAGGGGCTGTTCGCCTGGGCTGAGGATCGCGAGGTTATAGAGGCGAACCCCGTCGCCACGATCCGCCCGCGTAAGGTCTCGAAGGCAATGACCCCGCGCCAGCGGGCGCGGGTGCTGGACGATGCCGAGATAAGAGCGTTCTGGAACAGCGAGACCGATATGCACCGCCTGACCGAACTCGCGTTGCGCCTGATCCTGGTGACGGGGCAAAGGCCGGGGGAAGTGGCGGGTATGCGCTGGGATGAAATCGACGGCAATCTATGGACCATATCGGCCTCCCGTCGCGGCAAGACCGAGACGGCGCACACTGTTCCGCTTACAGATACCGCGCTGGAGATCGTGGAGCATGCCAGGACAGAGATAGAACGCCTCGCAGGCCGAAGGAAGAAAAAGCCGACGGGGCACGTGTTCGAGGCACGTCCCGGAGCGCCTATCACGACGCCCGCCCTAGGGCGGGCGGTTGCTCGGTTCCGGGCCGACCTCGGGAACCGAGAAGGCGACACTTGGGGGCACTGGACGCCGCACGACCTGCGCCGAACCTGCCGGACCCGGCTGGCAGCCGAGAGAATCCCCGAGGCGGTTGCGGAGGCCGTTATAGGGCACACGCGGCAGGGGATCGTGGGCGTCTACGATCGGCACAGCTACGACACGGAGAAGCGCGCCGCGCTGGAGACATGGGAACGGCGCCTTCTGCAGATCGCCAGCGGCGGGCCCGAAGACAACATCGTCCCCCTCAATGCGAACAACGCATAACCGGAGGTTCAGCATGGCTCAACAGGACATTGCAAGCGCGGGCCTGCCCGATAAGGAATGGTTTTCGCTGGACGAGATGGCGGAGCGGTGGGGGTGTTCCGTCGATCTGCTCACGCATTACGCGGAGGTCGAAATGTTGCGCGTTTGCGCCAATTTTCATCGGGTCACCGGCACGCAACAGACCATTTGGACGAATGCCAAGGGCGAGGATTCGACGCTCCGGCATTACGAACTGAGCGCTCCGGTCGCTGGAATTTTTGGGATTCAAGCCTGTGACATCGCGCATCTGAATCGTAGTGGTGGCGTGAGGCCACGCGAGATCTTCGACCCGGATCAAATACACACTACAACGGCAGCATTTTTTTTGTCTGCTGAGGAGCTATTTGAGGAGCACAAGGGCATGTACGAGTTCATAAAGACAGCAGATACGAAGCCAATGTGGTACGAGGGTGGCGAGCAGCGTCCGGTATGGCCAGACGGCCACCCGCCCGTGGATTACGTGACCAAGAACATGCTTCTCGTGACCCGGGTGGAGCGGGACCGTTTCGAGCAAGAACACCGCATCGGCGCGCACGCGGGCGAGATGCCAAACAGGGGTGGTGAAAGTGACTTGGATCCCCGAGTCCGGAACACCTACCTGAAGATCATTCGGGTCATGGATGCAGAAATAAGTCTTCCAAACGAGCCTTATAAGGCCGCTGGGATGCTGCAGGCCGCGGCTGCAAAGCATGGTCTCGAACTGTGCTCGGCAGAGACGCTCGCGAAGTACTTGGAGCGTGCTCGAAAGCCAGATGATTAGGCCGGCAGATGATCCAAATAGCGCGTATTTGGATTGACGCCTCTCCCAATTAGGACAACGCCGCACTCCGTTCCGAGAAGCTGGCCTCGCACTGACACGAGAGGCCATAGCGATGAAGGACAACCCCAACTATCCCACTGACCGAGCCGCGGACTACCTGCAAGTGTCCGCGCGCACTTTGAACCGCTGGCGGAATATGCGCAAAGGGCCTGCCTGGATCAAGGCCGGTCGCAAAGTCCTGTACCGCCGCAGCGACTTGGACGCTTGGCTCGATCACCACCGCGTCGAGCCGGTACGGGAGGGGGCCCGATGATGCCCCGCAACGAGAACGCCCCGGGAGCCGCTACAACGGTCCGGGGCGCGAAGGAGCACAGCCAAGCGCTCAACGGTGAGAATAGCACTGATTCCCGCCGCC
Source organism: Pseudomonadota bacterium (assembly GCA_051747025.1). Taxonomy (GTDB): domain Bacteria; phylum Pseudomonadota; class Gammaproteobacteria; order Ectothiorhodospirales; family Ectothiorhodospiraceae; genus Thioalkalivibrio. The sequence goes on along the minus strand of JBNJFQ010000013.1, from coordinate 19,592 downwards.
TTCCGCCATACGCCCGCCAGCGGCTCCAGGCCCTACGCGATCCGCTTGCAACGGTCTGGGTGCCGATCGGCTCCGGTGTGTGGGGCTGGACACGTCAGCGCCCGGCGCACCTGATTCTCCCCGTTCCACCCGGCGAAGATCCCGCCCATTTCGACTGGCGCTGTTGCGCCGGCCATGAGCCGATTCTGGTCGTGCGCTGCGGTGCCGTGGACGGTGATCGCATGGAGCGGCTGCTGCGCACCCTGCTGCGCGACGGTGTCCGCCGGGTTTTGGACGACACCGGCGTCCGCTATCTGGCCGAGGGGGTGGATCTTGCCTGACGTTCACCTAGCGCCACTCCTCGATGCTCCGCCGCCGGAATCGCCGACCCTGTGGTCCGGCTCCGACCCGCTACCGCCGCCCATGCCGCCCGCGCCGGAGTTCGCACCCGAGCTGCTGCCGGGGTCGCTCCGGCCCTGGATTCAGGACATTGCCGAGCGGGTTCAATGCCCGATGGACTACCCCGCTGTGGTCGCCATGACCGCGCTGGGGTCTGTGGTCGGTCGGCAGATCGGTATCCATCCCAAGCGGCACGACGACTGGTTGGTCGTGCCCAATGTCTGGGGCGCGATCGTCGGGCGACCGGGCGTGATGAAGTCCCCCGCTATGACCGAGGCCCTGCGCCCGCTGCATCGGCTGGAGACCGAAGCGCGCGAAGCCTACGAGCGCGCGGCGCAGGAACACCAGGCGGATCAACTTCTGGCTGAGGCTGCGAGCAAAGCCGCGAAGAAGCATATTGAGGCCGCCACCAAGAAAGGCGACACCGATGCCGCGCGGATGCACGCACTGGCCGCCATTGAGGAACCCGAGGCGCCGGCCCGCCGGCGCTATACCACGCAGGACGCGACGGTAGAGAAGCTGGGTGAGCTACTGCGGGACAACCCGCGCGGCGTCCTGGTGGCCCGCGACGAACTGGTCGGCTGGCTGCGCGGGCTCGACAAAGAGGGGCATGAAGGCGCTCGCGCTTTCTACCTCGAGTCGTGGTCTGGAACAGGGCGCTACACCTACGACCGCATCGGGCGCGGCACCATTGAGATCGAAGCCGCGACGGTCTCGCTGATCGGAGGCATTCAACCGGGGCCGCTCGAAGACTACCTGCGGGCGACCTTGCGCGGTGGCGTTGGCGATGACGGCCTGATGCAGCGCATCCAGCTATGCGTGTGGCCGGATATGGGGCGCGACTGGAAGAACGTCGATCGCTACCCCGACCGCGAGGCGAAGGAAGCCGCGTTCGAGCTATTCGCCCGCCTGGACGATATCGACGTAGAGGCCCTGGGCGCGGATGCCGAATCGGATATCCCGGCCCTTCGGTTCGACGCCGATGCGCAGCAGATGTTCGACGATTGGCGCGGGGCTCTGGAGCGACGTCTGCGTGATCCCGATTCCAGCGAGCCCGATGCATTTATATCCCACCTGGCGAAGTTCCGGAGCCTGGTGCCGAGCCTGGCCCTGCTGTACCACCTGGCGAGCAATGGCACGGGCCCGGTGGACGCGGAAGCCGTAACCGCCGCTATCGCCTGGTGCGACTACCTCGAGGAACACGCCCGTCGCGTCTACGGCGCCGCACGTACGCCAGAACTGCGAGCGGCCCATGAGCTGGAACGTCGTGTGCGACGGGGTGACCTGAAAACGGGGTTCACGGCCCATGACGTCTACCGCAAGGGCTGGCGCGCCCTGGACCGCGAGAGCGTAACTCGCGCGCTCGAGTACCTGGAGGATCTGGGGCGCGTGCGCTCCGAGCTGGTCGAGACGGGCGGCCGAAGGAAGACCGCCTGGCACGTCCACCCGGCAGTGAGGGGGGGCGCGCAATGAGCTACCACGACCGACTCGCAAGCCTGCGCAAGATTCAGAAAGGCCCCGTAACGGCACTGACAGAACCGACAAAAGGGGCTTCTGGCAGTTCTGACAGTGCCGACCCCGGGCCTTTTCAGAAAAATCCGGCACGGCATGCCTGCCTCGCGGAAGCGGCGCTGGCCGCCGGCCTGCACACGGACACCCTGGAGGCCCTGTTGTCGCCAGAGGATCGCGAGGACCTAGCCGCCGGTATGCTCAAATCCGAGGAGTTGGGTGCCTACGCCAGTCGCGTCGTCGGACGTTGGAAGGCGGGCGCCGTTCTACCGGATGAGCGGCGCCTCTATTGGGAATACCTGAACGACAAAAGGCCGCATTCTCGCGGATGCCAAGGCTCCAACCTCGAGGAGGCGCAGCATGGCGAAAAATGACTCGAAAGAGCTCCAAGGCGTGGAGATGGCTCAGGCGCTGCTTACATCGGGTTTCAGTCAGGCCCGTGCGATCAAGGCCATGGAGGGAAACCAACTGCCGTCGGACATCGACCTGGTGGATCTTAAGGAGGCTCTTGATCGACAAGTGCAGGAGATGAAGGCCGGCGGAACCGGGCCCCAGGAGGAGATGCTTTGGAACCAAGCGGTGACCCTTCAGCAGTTGTTCGTCCGGCTGGTCGAGCGCGCGACAAACCAGACCCATGCCGACAACTACGATCGGCTGTTTCGGCTCGCGCTGCGCGCTCAGAACCAGTCTCGAAGCACACTGCAGGCGCTGGCCGACCTCCGGTCACCCAAGTCACATGTCTTCGCCAAGCAGGCGAACGTCGCGAACAATCAGCAGATCAACCACGCCCCATCGTTCGAGGCACCTTGCTCGGAAAAAAGCCAGAACGAGCAAAACGAACTATTGGAGGATCGGCCCAATGAGCAATGGCTGGACACCGGAACGACGCGCTCGACAGGCGAAGGCGATACAGCGCTGGAAACCGTGGGAGAAGTCGACGGGACCAAGGACGACTGACGGCAAGTCCCACACCGCGCAGAATGCCTACAAGGGCGCTCTGAGACCGCAATACCGAGAGCTTTCCCGCTTGCTGCGCGTTCAATCCCGTCTACTCTCGGAGAATTGAGCGCGTAGTCGGTTCGACAAGACTTGGTGGTCCGAACGCAGGAATGCCGCCTACCAGTCCGCGTTCCCCGATGGCACTATTCAATGAGCTTCAGGAGGCCCGGAATGACCCTAGTGTATTGGTGCCCGGAGTACGAAGACTCGCAGGGGCTAAGGCTCGGAACGATCAAGGCGCCGAAGGGAGCGAAGGTGATGGAAGAGGAGCATCGGGAGCGGTTGGGCGAACGGATCCAGAAGCTGGTGGACGCGGAGCCGAATCCGAAGCAGGCAGCCAGGAGGCTGGAGGCCGCTTTGGAGGAGGCCGGGTTGATGCCGGGGACTCCCGAGGATCCGGAGGACGCTGGGGCGACTCTGATATGGAGTAATCCGGGGCTGACGGACTACCTGCGCCTGAAGGGCGTTGTGGGGACCGGGAACGGCCAGGTGGTCGAGGAGACACCGGACGCAGAGACCGCGTACATGGAGACGACGCTGGAAGAGTGGATTCAGATGATTCGACCCGACCGGACGTTCGAATAAGCACCCCCCAGGTCGGCTGCGAGCCGTGGCTGCATTGATCTGGACGATGGCATCACCCTTCCGGCCCGTCGCCTTCTGACCGATGCAAGCACCACACAGCGCGCCGCATGATGCACTGTCGGATACATTCTAGGACGTTTTGAGCCGAGAGACGGGCCAGCCGGCGACGAACCTGTCGGGCTGGCAGGATGAGTTCATCGAAGTCGGACAGGCAGGACTCAAGCAGCGGAGCGAGGACCCGAAGGTCGAGGGTCACGAGCGGGAGAAGAAGCAACTGCAGCCAAGGTCGGCGAGCCTCTCATGAACAAGGAGATGCTGGAACGGTTTCGACATCGACGGCAAATCGGGGAAGCGATGATGGCGGGGTCGTTGTTTTCACACACTTACCTCAATCCGGACTGCACGAGCCAAAACCTAACCGAGGCCGCCTACATGACCGACTCTTCCAAAGCTGAGATCCGCCAACGGATGCAGGAGCAGCTGGACGCGATGGACGAGCCGACGCGCCGGGCCGCGATTCGCAAGACGCAGGCGCGGATGCTGCTGATCAACGCAGCCCGGGAAGCCGGGTATCCGCTGGAGACCAAGGAACAGATTCAGCACGCGCTGGACGAGATGCGCAAGGCGGCGAAGGACTGACGGCCGGTAGCGAACCGTCTCCTGGTGCAGTAGAAAGGCGAGACAGAATCCAATAGAAGCGGAGCTAGCAAATGACCGATGAAGACCGGGCGATGTTTTCCCGCAGCGGTAACACGCACCCCGATGGCAAGGCGACAGAAGAGATCAAGGTGAAGTTACCGGAGGACCTCAAGGATGCTATAGCCGGTCTCGCTGCGATTCACGGCAAGACCGTCAGCGAGTACGTTCGAGATCGTCTGACCCAGTTCGTATACGGGGAGCTACACGTACTTCGCTCGCGTGCCAGTCATGACTGACAGCGCTAATCGTCACCATCTTTCGAGGAGGCGGTAATCCACCACGTCACGAAAGCCGCCATGGCGCCCAGGAATCCCGGTCCACCCAGTCCATGGGATACAACGGTATCGGCGCCAGTGGCGCTGCGTACCAGCGTTACGAGAAAGACCACCGCCAAGCCAACGGCGGCCGCGAGAACCACACGTTTTTTGTTTGTCATGTTCCCCCCCCCCCGGATAAAGGCCCGGACAGACCGGGCTGTAGTCTAGTAGCACGTGCGGGCTGAACCCTTCCCGTAGCAGGCCTTGCCGGTGCCGTAGTTGTGGTAGTGCCCGGTATTGTTGTCCTGCGTCCAGTGATTCCCCTGCGAATCGATTCCCCGGCTCCGGCTCCCTTGGTTGGTCGTCTGCCATTGCGAACCCGTGCGGGCGTTGTACCCGTAGGTGGTGTTGCCAATCGTGTTGTACGAATTGCCCGTCTGGTAGTCATAGCTGGTCTGCGCGCCTGCCTGGCTGGAACCCAGCGCCAGAACCAAGACCATCAGCAGCCCGACCCATAGCCCTTGTCGCATCGTGTGCCTCCTTGTCCCCGGCGGACGGCGCGGCCGGGTTCGCGCAACCGAGACGCTACTTTCATCGCCTCGGGGAATCGAGGGCCCGAATAGAGACCGCCTGCGCTTCGGAGTCCAGACACGCCCGAAGCAGATTGTGGCCGTACTTCGGGCTCGCTCTCCGGTGCGGGGGCAGGAAAAGGGACCGAATGCTCCCTTGCGCGTTTCCCAAGCGAACGGCGTGTACGCTTGTACTCCAGTGCTAGCCATGGAGGCGAACGATGGACGAGCAAGCGATGCGCGCAGCCTGGGATGAGATCCGACAGATGGTGCGGGAGGGCAGGCCCCAAGAGGAGATCAACGCGGCGATTTCGGCAAACATGCCGCCCGGGTGGCTCAAGCCGGACGACCCGATCGACCGCGTGATAGCGGGCTTGCCGATGGATTCGGGCGACCCAGCCCTATCTGATCAAGTGAAGACGGGCGGGGACCCGTTGGACTTCATGGAAGCTGCCCCAGAAGCGGATGGAGACCCCGATTTCCTTGCCCTGACGCCTGATGATGGTGAAGGGAAAACAACCGCGCAGTTATATGAAGAGGGGCTGCTAAAGACGCGGGGCGCACGCCAATACGGGTATGCGGCCAAAATTGGCGTACTTCCCGGCTTTGTCGAAGGGGATCCCGAAGCCTGGCGCCTCGTGATGGAGGGACGGTCCGAGTGGGATCCTCGCGAAGAAGGAAACGGACATGAAACCTGATTGCGCCTTTCCCGGTGAAACGACAGCTTCCGGACCGAAGACAGCCCGCGGCCACCGCGCCTTATGGCCATGGGGCCTGTTTCTCTGGACTTTCGTATTGTTGGTTCCTGGGGGATCTGCGACAGCCGATCCCACTGCCGCCCTCCCGCTATACGAACTGGCGGGTGAGGTGTCATTCCCGTTTCCGGCCGAGCCGCATCGGCTGGCCGATGCGTTCGAGCATGGATCATGGTTGGCAATCTACCAATACAGAGACGAACGCTTATCGATGGGCTATACGGCCACGGTCATGCTAGCCCCCAACCCGGAGTTGATGGACGGTGACCCAGACGGGTGGCTCGCGGATTACCTGGCTGGAAATATGGCGGCGATGGATGGACGACCGCTTGATCAAGGGGAGATCACAATTCAGGGGCGGCCCGCTCGCTACGCCACCGCTACGATGGGTGTCGTCGACCACATCGCGACGAGCCGCACAGTCGCCGTCTTCGATCAAGGACGAATACACACGTGGGCAGTTCAAGACATCCCGAGTATATCGGGCGATGTGGGACAGGAGATCTTTGCCGCCAATCGGGATCGGCTCGGTTTATCAGTTGAAATTGAAGCCCAAGGCCGGTCAGAGCCTTTGTCCCCGTCACCGTTCTCTTCGTTGCCGCCTCCCCGTGAAGGCATACAGTACGAATCACTTGGCCATGTGGAGTTCCCATTTCCTGGCGAGCCGGCCATTGAGGCGGTTCCGACACCGGTAGGACAGATGACGGCTGCGATGTATGTAGACACGGACAACGGTCAGGTTTATATGGGAGCTCTGTATCAAGATTTACCCAGCGTCCATGATCCAGTGGCAACCCTGCTACGAGGCGCCCGTTTTGGTCAGCCCATCCAAGCGCAAGGCGTAATCGAGCTGGGCGATGTCGAGGGCCAATACGTGTTCTTCCCCAACCAAGCTCCTTCCCCGGGTGGAACCTACACCTTGGCCTTTGAGCTTAATGGGGATGTGTATCAGTGGTCACTCATGGGCCGCATGCAGGAGCGACATTCGGAACTTCGGGCCGAGTTCTTCGAAATGGCGAAGCAGATCCGCATCCGTTAGCAGGATCGAGCCGTTGGGCAGGGCCAAGCACCTCGCGCTTTTCAGCGATTGACCGCGCGAGTGGCTCCTGTTGTTTGGTAACTCGGGAACGACAACCAGGGGCGGAATACATTTGTCCGCGAGCATGAAACCGAATGACTTTCCAAGACCCGTATATCGAACTCGAAGCGGTGGCACAGCTGAAATACCGCATGTGGCTGGACGAAACACAGAGGACGACGCTCGGCGAGCTTCGCCCTCTGAGCGGCAATAAACCCATACGGGTCAGTCGCCATCCTCGTGGGCCGCTGGGGAGGCTCTGGAACCCGGAAGCGTATGACAGTGACCGGCCGGCACTGATCGTCGACGGCGTATTTGTCGAAGACACGTTCGCACCCTATTTCGACATCCACCTCAAAGGGGAGCTCTGCCCCGCCGTGGTAGCGTACGAGCGAGTCGAGAGTGTCGATTGGATGCAGCGTGCACCCCGCGCCGGAGCCGGGTGCCACGCCTACCGGCGGGCCATCTTCATGGAGTCGGCAGGCTATCCGCAATTCGTGGCCTTCGACCTGACCCTTGAGTCGCGCATCCTGCAATACATGCCCACCCTCTGCGACAGCGCGGGCCATACCTGGGAAAGCCTCGGCAATCTCAGCCCGCCTAGGACATTGCTGGGCGTTGAGGTTCGCGCCTGCCGTTATTGCGGCTCTTTTCTGATCGCCGAGGGTCGCAGCGGGGCCGTGTGGGAACGATGCTGGATACACGAGCCCACCCCGGCCTCTGTCCGCTGGGCTGCGCTGCAACACCTCCTCCAGGCCCATATCCCGGAGTTTGCGGGCGAGGGGCGGCCTTTCGGTAAACAATTCGCTCGATGGTTACGCGCTCGGGGGCATGACGCCGAAACACGCGCCTGGCAAGATCGCGTCTACGTACACATGCTCGAGCACAGGGCGATCCACCATCGCGTCTCCTCGAGGGCGCGAGCCGTACTTGATACGCTCTGGCACACATTCTCGCTGGAGTCAAAGTTAGATTGCTAGAACCTGAGCTCCTCAGGGCTACTCACGGGAACCCCGTCGATTGTCGGCAGTTGCACGACCTAGAAAGCTTTGGTTATGCGTAGGGCGAAACTAAGGGGTCGACACACACGCAACCAACCAGGTGCCGAGTCAAAGCCGGGAATCTACGATGAAAATGTCACAGTTCAAGCGAAAGGAGAAGAGAGGGATGTGGAGGGAAAGACAAAAGGGTGAGATCGAGGTCGGGACGGCACTGGGATTGGTAGTGGGCGTCGTTTTTTTTGCTGCATGGATCACGCACGTTATTGTGTCCTTAAGCGAGGGAAGTTGGGGGTTTCTGATCGCTGGCGCGATCTTCTTCCCGATCGGTATCGTGCATGGCGTAGGGCTTTGGTTCGGATTCTTCTGATGGGAATATGGTACGACCCGATCGATTCGGATATGGGGACTGTCAGGAAGGGGGGGTACGAAAGATCGATAGGGCGCTGGGGCAGGGCAAGATCGTAAAGCACTGAGAATAGGAAAAGGATCCCAAATATGAAATGGGCAGTAGTGATTGTGGTTGGTTTGCTATCCGGATCGGCCTTCGGGCAAGGATATGAGGATTGGGTCGAGCACGAGTTCCCGGCTGCTTACGAAGAGTTCCAGAAATGCATGCCCATGACGGTGCGATGGGAATCGCAGAGCGGGGATTGGGTTGAAGCAAATGTCTGGAGAGGGCGCGGCGACACATACTTGAATACCGTTGTACCTATAGTTTCTGGGCAGCATGCCAAGATGGAGGCCTTAACCATCGTAGACGCGGATTCCGATGGCCATGTAAATCAAGCCAAATTGCAGGGAGAGGTCATTACAGGTGAGCGGCTACAACAGTATCCAATGGTGGGCATGATCTTACATACGGTTGTGGCGGTTGCAAGCTATACGGGACAGTGCGGAGACTGAGAGGGAAACCTTTGGGCGGAAATCCATATTCAGCCTAGTTTCGGTCCTGAAATCACACCAATAACTGCAAGCACAAACACACGCTGGACTGACGATCGTTAAGGCGCATTGCCGCATTAGTGGGAGATCTGAGCACCGCACCGGAGATGGATAACCAAGGGATGGACGATCGCACTGCGGCGGTAACTTTTCAGGCACCGGGGAAGCGTCGCCGCGCGGCTGTCTTGTGAGCGCCTCGGCAACGGCTTGATTCAGCCTTCACCCGTTGAGTCGTCGGCGGCCGATGGCACCGACGACTCCGATGTACCGCTTGGCAACCTGACCTCCATGAAGGACGGTGACCCGTTCCAGACCCAGGGCGCAGCTCTGGTCCCACGTCGCCTGACACTGGGGGGAGTGGTTACTAACATGGGGATGCCTCAAGGTTGGGATGAGGCATAAAGGTTGCGCGATATGGGTCTGGGGCCGCGAAATAGTGGAGGCGGAGGCCGCCCAGTGAGGTCCCGCATATGCCGCAAAGCCAGGTGAACCGATCCCATGCCGCGTGGGCCCGTTTCGCTGGGCCGGCGCGCGAGGCGCTGACGGGTGGCGGGGGCGGTCGGCCGTGGCGGGTTGGATACGGCCCGATACCATGAGGCGCGTCCGGTGCGACGGTCGTCGTCGCGGCGAGCGGCGAGACTGGCTCTTTCTCTGAAGCGATCGAAGGACTGAAAACCTCCATGATTCTCACCCTGAACCAGCTCGAACGTCACCTGTTCATGGCGGCGGACATTCTTCGTGGCCGTATGGATGCCTCGGAGTTCAAGGAATACATCTTTGGGATGCTGTTCCTGAAGCGCTGCTCGGACGTCTTCGAGCAGCGCCGGGAGGAGGTGCGCGACAGCTTGCGGGCCAGCGGCAAGAGCGGGGCGGAGATCGCCAAACTCGTCGAGATGTCCAACTGGTACAAGTCGGATTTCTACGTGCCGCCCCAGGCGCGCTGGGAGTACCTGCTGAACGAGGCTCACCAGGGCGTGGGCAATGAGCTGAACAAGGCGCTGGCCGGACTGGAGGAGCACAACCCCAGCCTGGCCGGGGTGCTGGAACACATCGACTTCACCCGCAAGGTCGGTTCCAACACGCTGCCGGACAAGAAGCTGCGCGACCTGATCGTCCACTTCAGCGAGTACCGCCTGCGCAACGAGGACTTCGAGTTCCCCGACCTGCTGGGGGCCGCCTACGAGTACCTGATCCGCGATTTCGCCGACTCGGCCGGCAAGAAGGGCGGCGAGTTCTATACCCCGCGGCCGGTGGTCCGCATGATGGTGCGACTGATGGACCCGCAGGAAGGCCACAGCGTCTACGACCCGTGCATGGGGTCGGGCGGGATGCTGATCATGTCCAAGGAGTACCTGGAAGAGCAGGGCGGTGATCCGCGCAAGCTCAACCTGTTCGGGCAGGAGGCCTCCGGCTCGGTCTGGGCCATCGCCAAGATGAACATGCTGCTGCACAGCATCTGCAGCGCCGAGCTGCGCACCCCCTGCGCGCGCGGGTAATTCGGATGAGTTGGGGGCATTCGCGCTTCGCGGCTCAGCCAAAAGAGTTGCGGCGACGTTGCCTAGCCGTACGAACGCGCACATAGACGATCCGTGACGCTGGAGTTCGCGCCCTCAATGCGTGCGGAATCTTGCCCGACATGGAATAGCCCAGAGCAAGGCCTTGCCACACAACGCTGTCTGACAATTGCTGCCGGATCTATAAAGCGCTAAGTGAAGCGCCGCAATCAGAATGTGAGAAAATCGCCCGGTATCGACGGCTTTCGTTCACTAAGCAAGGAGCCACAATGGCGATCAACCAGGCCAAGATCATGGAAGGCCTCGAAGAGGCCGTGACAGGAGCGGACGACTCGTTCATCTACCGGTTTCTTGATCTGTACGGCTTTCCACGGGCAACCCTTACGCATCTGCGTCAAGGGTCGGGCAATCGGAACGTAGCCTCGGAGCCCGGCGCGGTCGCGCTCCGAAACAATCTCTACTTCCTGCCGGTGGGAGCGGGCGACGACGTTCATGCGGTTCACGATGAACTGCTGAACTCGGGGCGCCTTGAGTCGAATAACATCCGGTTCACCCTGGTCACCGATTTTCGTTCGGTCGTGGGGTATGACCGGCGGCTCGAAGACCGGCTCGATTGCGACTACACCGATCTGCACCGTAACTACGGCTTCTACCTGCCGCTTGCGGGTGTTGAGCGGGTCCGGATGCATACGGAAGCGATCGCTGACGAGAAGGCCGCCGACAAGATGGGTCGGCTCTGTGACCTGCTCCGGGACCGGAACCCCACCGATACCGCCGAGGAAACCCATCGCCTCAACGTCTTCATGGCCCGGATGTTGTTCTGTCTGTTCGCGGAAGACACCGGCATCTTCAAGCCACACCAGTTCACCGAGGCCTTCCTGAGTCACACCTCAGATGACGCCTCGGATGCGCACGTTTTCCTGCGGGATCTTTTCCGGGTACTGAATCAGTCGCCCGAGGACCGGGGCGACGATGTACCAGCGCACCTGGATGCGTTGCCCTACGTCAACGGGGGCCTGTTCCGCGAGGACCTACCGGTGCCCGAGATGGGTGCGCGTGCCCGGCGCCTGATCCGGGATGCCGGTACGCTCGACTGGTCGCAGATCAACCCGGACATCTTCGGCTCGATGTTCCAGGCGGTCATCGATCCGGCGCAGCGGGGCAGTCTCGGTCAGCACTACACCTCGGTCAGCAACATCATGAAGGTGCTGCGGCCGTTGTTCCTAGACGAACTGTACGCTGAGCTGGAGAAGGCGAAAGGCAGCCGCAAGCGTCTGAACCGGCTTCTGGAGCGGATTCACACCCTCAAGGTCTTCGACCCCGCTTGTGGCTCCGGGGCCTTTCTGATCATCGCCTACAAGGAGCTGCGGCGACTGGAGATGGCGATCTTCGAGGCGATGGACGGACTGAGCGGGAACGGGTCCGGCGAAACCCTCGTGCCCCAACAGGGGCAGGGCGAAATCTTCATGTCCGGGATCCGACTGGAGCAGTTCCACGGCATCGAGATCGATGACTTCGCACACGAGATCGCGTTGCTGTCGCTGTGGCTGGCGGAACACCAGATGCACCGGGAATTCGAGGCGAAGTTCGGTCACGCCGAACCGATGCTGCCGCTCAAGGATTCAGCGACACTAATCCATGGGAATAGCCTTGTCTTGGACTGGAAGGCTGTCTGCCCTAACAACGGAGATGGTGATGTTTATGTTTGCGGAAACCCCCCTTTTAACGGTTACAACTCTCGATCCGAAAGTCAAAGAAACGACATGGCCGCTGTCTTTTCTGGGTTCCGTAACTTTAAGGATCTTGACTTTGTTTCGTGTTGGTTCTGGATTGGGGCCAAATACATAAAGGATTCAAGTGTTAAGGTTGGCCTGGTAACCACAAACTCATTATGTCAAGGTGAGCAGGTGGCTTTACTTTGGCCTAGGATTTTCGATCTTGGCGTAGCTATCGATTTTGCTTATCAGACATTCGAATGGTCTAACAGCGCGAAGGGTAATGCGGGAGTACATGTCGCGATAGTTGGGCTTACACACCGCAAGCCGAAAAACTGGCTTTACCAGAAAGCCAATGGCCGATGGACAGTCAAGAAAGCTAACAACATCAGCCCCTATCTTGTGGAGGGTAAGCAAGCTTCTGTGCTGGGCCGAACAACACCCTTTTCAGGGGTTAAGAAAATGGTGCGGGGCAGCCAGCCCACTGATGGTGGCTATCTCCTCTTATCTAAAGAACAGAAAGAGTTACTCGTATCTGTTGAGCCGAAGTCTGCCAGTTGGATCCGCGCTATCCTGGGTGCTGAAGAGTTCTTGAAAGGGCGTGATAGGTGGGTCCTATGGTTAGCGGATACGCCAGAGTATGAATTTGAAGGTCTCCCCGGTATCCAGGAAAGGCTTTCAGGTGTTGCCGAAACCCGCAGGAAAAGCTCAAACGAGCAGACCAGAAAGCTTGCTGATCGCCCGCATATCTTTTGGCAAGATAATCAGCCGCGATCTGGAAGCTATATACTCGTTCCGCGCGTAACCTCGGAGCGCCGGGAATATGCTCCCACTGGCTTTCTCGACAATACAGTGATTGCGACAGATGCCGTCAACATCATCCCCGGCGCCACCTTCTACGAGTTCGGGATGCTGTCGTCGCGAATGCACATGGACTGGTTGCGGCTTGTCGGGGGGCGCCTGAAGAGCGACTACCGCTATTCCGCGAAGCTCGTCTACAACACGTTCCCCTGGCCCGAGCATACCCCGGCCCAGCGCCAGGACATCGAGTCGCTGGCGGAAAAGGTTTTACTGACCCGCGAGGAAACGTACGAGCTGACCCTCGCCGAGATGTACGATCCGGACAAGATGCCGGACGGCCTGCGCCGGGCTCACCGCGAACTGGATGAAGCCGTGGAACGACTGTTCCGCAAACGCCCGTTCCGCGACATGGCGGAGCGCCAGGAATACCTGCTCGCGCGGTACGCCGAGCTGGTCGAGGAAGAACAACGCAAAGGAGTCCGATGATGCCCACTGACCTGATCCGCGTGGAGTACGGGCAAACCGGAAAGAGCGCGAAGACAAACGAAATGGGCATGCGTGAGATGCAGGCGCGCGCCTTCGAATCCCGCGACCAGCAATACCTCCTGATCAAGGCGCCCCCGGCCTCCGGGAAGTCCCGGGCGCTGATGTTCATCGCCCTCGACAAACTCCTGAACCAGGGAGTGGAGAAGGCGATCGTGGCGGTGCCGGAACGCTCCATCGGCGCGTCGTTCAAGGATACGGCCCTATCCGAGCACGGCTTCTTCGCCGACTGGCGCGTGCGCCCCGAACACAACCTCTGCACGGCCGGGTCGGATGCCGGCAAGGTGGATGCATTCGCCCGGTTCATTGAATCCGCACCATCCGATCTGTCGGACCGCATCCTGGTCTGCACACACGCCACCCTGCGGTTCGCCTACGACCGCCTGCGTGCGGCGGCCTTCGATGGGGCCGTGATCGCCATCGACGAGTTCCACCACGTCAGTGCCGACGAGGAAAACCGGCTCGGCACCCTGATCGACGGTCTGATGCATCACTCCACGGCCCACGTCGTCGCGATGACGGGAAGCTACTTCCGCGGTGACACCGTGCCCATCCTTCAGCCGGATGACGAGGAACTGTTCGACAAGGTGACCTACACCTATTACGAGCAGTTAAACGGTTACGAGCACCTGAAATCGCTCGGGATCGGCTACCACTTCTACCAGGGGCGCTACCTCGATGCGGTCAAGGAAGTCTTGGACACCGACCGCAAGACCCTGATCCACATTCCCAATGTGAACTCCGCCGAATCCACGACCGACAAGTATGGCGAGGTCGATGCCATCGTGGACGCGATGGGTGATGTGGATCACCAGGATCCGGACACCGGTCTCCTGCATGTCCGGCGGCGCAGCGATGGCCGCATGATCAAAGTCGCCAACCTGGTCGAGGACGAGCTGACGCACCGGACCCGGGTGATGGATTTCCTGCGCACCGTGGAAGACCGCGAGGACGTGGATGTCATCATCGCGCTGGGCATGGCGAAGGAGGGCTTCGACTGGCCGTGGTGCGAGCATGTCCTGACGATTGGCTACCGGCGCTCGATGACCGAGGTCGTGCAGATCATCGGCCGCGCGACCCGGGACGCCCCCGGCAAGTCGCACGCACAGTTCACCAACCTCATTGCGCAACCGGACGCGGAAGATGGCGATGTGAAGAACGCCGTCAACAACATGCTGAAGGCGATTACCGTATCGTTGCTGATGGAGCAGGTGATGGCCCCGACCTTCCGGTTCCGCCCCCGGGAGCGGGGAGACGCGGGTCTGGTCGAACCCGGCACCATCCAGATTGGGGAAGAGGGCGGCCCGCCTCCAAGCAAGCGGGTTCTCGATACCCTGAATGCCTCCGGCGACGACATTATCGCGGAACTCCACCAGCGTACTGATGTGGCCACGGCCGCTGTCGACCCGGGGGTCGCGCCAGAGTACGCCAGCCAGGTGGCGCTTCCCATGATCATCCGGGAGCGTTATCCCGACCTCGACGATGAAGAGGTCGAACAGGTGCGTGCCGGCGTGCAAACCCAACTCGCGATCAACACCTCGGGCGGCCTGATTGATGAAGCGGATCTTCCCGAGGGTGCGAACATCGCAACGCCGGAGGCGCTTGGAAACACGTCCTCCTCCGATCCGAAGCCACTATCTGGCGCCGGTTACGACGATGAGGAAAGCGAGCCCCGTCCGCCGGCACGCGGCGAGAGCACCGGCAACCGTCAGTTCGTCCAGATGGGCGATCGGTTCATCAACATCGAGGATCTGAACCTCGATATGATCGACGCGATCAATCCCTTCCGGGGTGCTTTCGAGGTGCTTTCGAAATCGGTCACGGCCGGCGTGCTCAAGACCATCCAGGATGTGGTCCAGGCCCGGAAGATCCAGATGTCGGAGGAAGAAGCCGTGGTGCTGTGGCCGAAGATCAAGGCCTTCAAGCAGGAACATGGCCGCGAACCCTCCCTGCATTCCCACGACCCCATGGAGGTGCGCTTCGCCGAGGCTTTGGCCTATCTGCGCAACAAGAAGCGTGAGCAAGCCACCGGGACGGCGTAATGCCACGGTATCGCTCCATTGACGAGGTGTTCGAGGACCCCGACGACCTCGATCTCCTCCAGGTCCGCGCATCATCCAGGACGCCTTCGGCGGATGACCGGTTGGCCCAGGGGTTCGAGGAGATCAACGCGTACGTTGATCAGCACGGGAAGGAGCCCTCGGAGGCCGGAGACTTTCAGGCGCGCAGTCTGGCGCACCGGCTGACCGGGATCCGCCAGAACCCGCAAAAACGGGACGCACTGGCGCAGTGGGATCGACACGGGCTTCTCGCGGTCGGGGAAACGGTTTCCGATCCTCCGGTTTCATCCGGGCAGCAAGCCGAGGCTTCCTCAGAGGCCAAGGGTGATGCGCAACCGCCGGAAGACCCCGCAAGCGAACACCCGGATCAGGCTGTCGCCTCGATCGATGACATCTGGGATGACGATGACCTCGGGCTACTGGAGCCCGGGGATGAATCGATCCTGGGGTTGGACGACGGATCGTACAAACCCCGCACCGCACCCGACACGATCGCCCAGCGCCGCCCCTGCGAGGATTTCTCGCGCTTCCGCCCCCTCTTCGATCGGATGCGGGAGCGATTGGAGTCCCGGCACGCCGAAACCCGCCGTTTCCAGCATGAATCCAAGATCGAGGTGGGTGACTATTTCGTCGTGTACGGCTTGATGTGCCTGGTGGACTCAGTGCTGGATGCGCGCGAAGACGCGGATCCGCGCAATCCACGCCTCCGGGTGATCTTCGACAACGGGACCGAGGCCGACCTGCTGAAGTTCTCTCTCGGGAAGGCACTCTATGCGGACGATAACGGCCGCCGCATTGTTGACCCCGACCTTGAAGCGGACAGAATGGCGGGTGTGAGCCACCACGATCATCGCAGCGGCACTGTCTATGTGCTGCGCTCCCTCAGCCGGCATCCAGCGCTTCGGGAATACCGGGACCTCGTGAAGATTGGCTACACCGAGGGGCCGGTCGAGGATCGCATCCGCAATGCGGAGAACGACCCTGCCTTCCTGGAAGGGCCGGTCGAGGTCGTTGAATCGTTTGCCTGCTACAACCTCGATCCTCGAAAGTTCGAGGGGCTGGTCCACGCGTTCCTCGCGGAGCGCCGACTGTCCATTCAGCTCAAGAGTCATTCCGGTCGAACAGTGCGCCCGCGCGAGTGGTTCGCAGTTTCTGCCGAAGACGCGATTCGCGTGGCGGAAGCCATCGTGGACGGAACGATCGCGCAGTATCGACTGGATCCGGTCTCGGGGCGGGTTCTATCGAGAGCATCGTAATTGTTATGGAATTCATCGAAGCGAAAGATTTAAAACCACATGAATTCAGTTCATGAGATATAAGGATATTCTGTGGAACCCGAGATTACCGCACACTTTGACGACATACATGAGGTGCTTCTTCGGGAGATTCACTCTGCCGAAACATCCATCGTTTCGGCTGTCGCTTGGTTCACTGACCGAGAGATACTTAACGCACTGCTTTACCGTGCATCTCACGGGGTTTCCGTACGTGTCGCAATCACCGATGATGACATCAATCGTCCGCCGAAGGGCCCCTCCTTCGATTCCTTGATTGATCTGGGTGGGGAGATCCATCGTATACGCTCCGGTAGCCGCCGCGAATCTCTTATGCACCACAAATTCTGTGTTATCGACCAGTCAACGGTTATCACAGGGTCCTATAACTGGACCCGTCGGGCCCGCGAAAA
This sequence comes from Pseudomonadota bacterium, assembly GCA_051747025.1. GTDB lineage: Bacteria > Pseudomonadota > Gammaproteobacteria > Ectothiorhodospirales > Ectothiorhodospiraceae > Thioalkalivibrio. The sequence continues at coordinate 2,500 of JBNJFQ010000013.1, read as the reverse complement.
CGCAGAAAACATAACTGTTGTCCGCAATCATCCGTCATTTGCGGCCCGGTTTGTCGAGACCTTTGAACAGATTGTCGGTCAGCGCGCTGCGGGGCCGGACAGTATCGACACCACCCAAATGTGCAAGCGCCTGGAACTGATCCGTAACCTGATACAACTCGGGGAGACATCCGATCTGTCACCTCATGTCCAACGGCTTCGTGGTGTGGCCGATGAAGCCGGCATCGGTAATGCCCTAAAAGCGATCGACGATGGTGATTACGAACGAGCTCTTGAATCGATTGAGCAGTGGCTTGTAAGGGCTTCCGCACTGGTCACCTTGGAAGATGCCGAAGTTCCCCATCGTCGGCTAGAGCTTGAGGCCTTGGAGTGGTATCGCCGTGCCGCCGAACAGGGAGACGCCGGCGGGCAGTTCAACCTCGGGGTCATCTACGCGACTGGCAGGGGGGTGCCCCAGGATGACCGCGAGGCCGTGGAGTGGTATCGCCGTGCCGCCGAACAGGGGCACGCCGACGGGCAGTTCAACCTCGGTTTCATGTATCAACACGGCAGGGGGGCGCCTCAGGACGACCGCGAGGCCGTGGATTGGTATCGCCGCGCCGCCGAACAGGGGCACGCCGGCGGGCAGGTCAACCTTGGGAGTATGTACCGAGATGGCACGGGTGTTTCCCAGGATGACCGCGAAGCCGTGGAGTGGTATCGCCGTGCCGCCGAACAGGGGCACGCCGACGGGCAGTTCAACCTCGGTTTCATGTATCAAGATGGCAGTGGGTTGCCCCAGGATGACCGCGAGGCCGTGGAGTGGTATCGCCGTGCCGCCGAACAGGGGCACGCCGACGGGCAGTTCAACCTCGGGCTTATGTGCGAAGATGCCGGCCGGTACACCGAAGCCGCTAAGTGGTATCGCCGTGCCGCCGAACAGGGGGACGCCGTTGGGCAGTCCCAACTCGGGTTCATGTATCAACATGGCAGGGGTGTTTCCCAGGACGACCGCGAAGCCGTGGAGTGGTTTCGCCGTGCCGCCGAACAGGAGTACGCCGTCGGGCAGTTCAACCTCGGGTGTGTGTACTTGACTGGCAGGGGTGTGCCCCAGGATGACCGCGAGGCCGTGGAGTGGTATCGCCGTGCCGCCAAACAGGGGCACCTCAACGCTCAGAGGTGGCTTAGCAAGAAGCATTAGCAAACCGTCCCGTTCGCTTTGCACATAGCGATCGAACAGTCCGACCGTCGGCCCCGGAGCATAACCAGGGTGGAGGTTCATCCCGCCGCAAGTGGTTAACGACACCCTAGGTGTGATTTCTCCATCAGTTGTCCACGGGGCGAATCCGAAGGATATCGATCCAGGGCTGCCCGCTTGAGCTCCGGGTTCAGGAGCTCCCGCGCCACGATCAGCAGGTCGTCCAGCGACAGCAGCGCCACTTCCCTCACCTGCACAATGATCGCCTCCTGCTCCGGCGTCAGGATCGCGTGCAGCGTCTGCGGGCGATGCGACCGGTCTTCCACGTCGTTGCGGTAGCGCCACTTGCGCACGGTAATCCGGGTAATGCCGTAGCGCCGGGCCAACTTGGGGTCGCTCACGCTGGACGGCGCTTCCTGCACCTCTCGCCGGATCTGGGGCGTTGTTCGCGCGTTCGAATGAATCGTACTCGCCATGATGTCAGCCCTGCGTTGCCTCGTTGGACACGGGGCTCAGTCACTCCCGTGCACGAAACAGGGGCGCCTTCTGGCGCGGTATACAATCCGACGTGACCCAACAGCTAAATCGGAAAATGTGGGGTTTTCGGGGGAGCTTGAATTCAACCAATAACTGAAACGCCACGTCATGCGACGTGTCGCGGCTGTAAGGATTGCTCCGGGACCTCGAAGGGAGCGCGGTAGCCGGGGCGCTTGCGGGGTCGAAGGTTTAGCTTGTCCTCGACTTCCTGGATGCGTTCTTCGCTAACCTCGGCTATGTCGGTGCCTTTCGGGAAGTGGACAGCCCTACGGTCACGTTCACCGGGACACGCGGGTCGACAACCATCCGGTGTTGAACCGGCCCAATCTGCAACGCCCCTTCAGCCGGGCTAGGGTGCTTTATTCGTGGGCCGGCTCCGGCAGATCGTCCGCCAGTTCGTCGCGCAGCACCGGCACGTCGTGCGGGGCTTCGATACCGAGCTTTACCTGGCCACCTTTCACGCGCACAACCGTCACGCGAACATTTTCTCCAATCCAGACGGATTCGCCAGTTTCGCGGGTAAGGACAAGCATGGCTGGGACCTCTGTGTCCGTTTGGACGGCGACAAAGCATAGCAGAGCGTGCGTGGGTAAGCGCCTCGGGTACACGGTTGCCCCAAGTGGTACAAATCCGGGTACACAAACGAAAAAGGCCACCCCGAAGGATGGCCTAAGTCGTTGTGTTGTTTGGCTCCCCGGGACGGGCTCGAACCGCCGACCTAGTGATTAACAGTCACCCGCTCTACCGACTGAGCTACCGGGGAATTGGGCGCAAATCCTAATGGGG
>JBNJFQ010000012.1:0-69101 GCA_051747025.1 Pseudomonadota bacterium | reverse complement strand
TCCGGTTCCGGTTCCGGTTCCGGTTCCGGTTCCGGTTCCGGTTCCGGTTCCGGTTCCGGTTCCGGTTCGCCAGACGGACCCCAGTCCTCTGCCTGCAGCAACTGTTCGGCCGTCGCGTGATCGAGCAGCGCATAAACCGTGTCTGCCCAGGCCGGCGGTGCCTCGGTCTTGGCCGGGTCCGGTTCTGCATCCTCGACCGTGGTCGCCACATAATCCACCAGGCTGGCCAGCAACTCGTTGGCCCGCGCCGGCAGGGCCCAACCCTGGTCGCGGTGGATCCGCACCAGCCGTTCGAAGGGGCCACAAACCGAATAGATTCCCCGCACCTCAGCGGTACGTGCGCTCCCGTTCAGGGTATGCAGTGCCCGCTCCAGGTCATGGCTGGGCACCCGCTCAGGGCGCCACTCGGACTCGCCGAGCCACTGGTGCAGAACTTCCAGATGGGTCCGTGCCTCGGAAGCGAAGACCTGCCAGAGCTGCGGGTCGGTGCTCGTACGTGGCGCCGGGGCAGCAGCGTCGCCATCCTCCGGGCCCGCGCTCGCCGATGGCTCCTCCACGCTTTCCTCGGCAGGCTCCGTCCCAAAGGCCGCGAGCCGGTCCTCTGCCGAAGACTCGTCGCCGTCCTCTGCGATCGCATCCAACGCCCACGGCACCGGTGCATCTTCGGGCGCATCCTCCGCCAAGGGCTCCAGAGGTTCCGACTCACCTTGCGTGGGCAAGGCAGGGTCCGATCCCCCGGAACCGGCGACCGACTCCAGAGTCTCCTCGCGGTCGCCCGTCTCGACCCACGTCGGGGCCTCCGGAGGCGGTCCCTCCTCCGGCGCAGCCCCAACTGACTCCCCTGCCAACGGGACCGGTTCTTCGTCGGTGCCGGGCACCTCGGGAACTTCGGGCGAGTCGCCGGTCGCATCTGTCTGCGAGGAAAGCCCTCCATTGGCCGCATACGCCGGGTCAACGATATCCGCCGACGCCTCGGCAGACCCGGCAGACTCCAGGGCGTCCAGACTGCGGGCGAGATCTTCCAGTTCGTCGGCGGCCCCGGGCGGGGGTTCCATCGCCGCATCGGGCCCGGCATACGCCGGTTCTTCCGGTTCGCCCTCGACCAGGGCACGCAGGCGCAGTGCAATGTCCAGGACCGGGGTGTCCGGACCCGTGTCGTCGCGAACCTCGGCCACCAGACCGGGCAGGACCCGGATCGCGTCGTCCACGACCTGTACGGTGGCATGGTCGGCCTCGCTGCCGGCGTCGAGCAGACGATTCAGGAATGACTCCACCGCCCATGCGAACTCGCCCAGGCGCAGGGCGCCGGCAAGACGCCCGGACCCCTTCAGGGTATGGAAGGAGCGGCGGATCACCGCCAGCGAGTCCAGATCCCCGGGATTCTGCTGCCAGCGCGGGAACTGTTCGCCCAGGCTCTGGATCTCCTCGTCTGCCTCTTCCAGGAAAATCTCCAGGATCTCGGGATCCACATCCGGGCCGCGGACCTGCTCGGCAAGTATGGCGTCATCGAAGCGCAGGCTGTCGCCCCGGGGTACATCGGCCGCAGCGGCAGAAGGCACGGAAACCGGTTCATCGCCCCGCGTTTCCTCCGGGCCGGCCTCCGGCACCTCGACCGGTTCGTCATCTTCACGTCGTTCGGCCGACGCCGCGATCTCCTCGCCCGGAATCGAGGGCTCCGTCGCCTCCGGTTCCATTTCGCCCCCGGCATCCGTCGGCTCTGCGAATGTCGGCTCGCCGTCCCCGGCCAGCGCGGCTTCGCCGCCCCCGGAAATCGCGCCCAGCCGCTGCAGCGCGGCAATCCCGCGCTCATGCACGGTATCCAGCTCGCGCCACGGCTGGCCGGAGGACTCCAGCGCCACCTCGATGCTGCTGAGGACCTCGGCCAGCGCCTCAATCTCGCCTTCCGCGAGGGCGGAGGCATTCCGGCCCGAACGACTGTCGAAATAGCGCAGCAGGGGGTTGAGCAGGGCACGCAGGGCCTCGAACCCACCCATGGCCATCGCACCTTCTACCCGCGCAAGGGTCGCGCGCGCCTCGTCCAGGGTCCCCTCGGCCGCTTCGTCGGCCAGAAATTCCAGCAGCATGTCGCGGACCCGCCGCACATCTACCAGCGATTCCTTGTAAACAGCCGCCGCCAGGGCACGATCGAAATCCGCCTGCGGACTGCTTGCAGCCTGCCGGCGCAGGCCCGTTTCCAGCAGCGACTCCAGTGCAAGCAGGTGCTCGGCCAGCTCCATGTCGCACTGGTCCTGATCCTTGCCGCCCCGGTCCGGCAGCAGACATTGGGACAGGGCATCGGTATGCTGCTGGCCTTCTTCCAGCCCCAGCAGACTCAGGGTCGAGCCGATACGGTCGACCTGCTCGCGCAGGGCGCTCAGGTCGGTATCGTCCCGGCTCGAGGTGCGCATCAGGACGTCGAGGCGCTCGCGCACTTCCGCGAGGTCGTCTTCCAGCGCCTGGCGCAGGTTCTCGTAGACTGCCCGGCCGACCCCGCCGCCTTCGTCCTCGGTCTGGAAGTCCTCCAGTCCGAAGACCTCGCGCACCGCCCGGGTCTGCTCACCGCCGGCTCCGGCGCGAGTCAGGTGGAACAGCAGGGTCTTGAACAACTCGGACGGGATCTCGTGTTCCGGCTCGTCGAGCGCGCCGCCTTCCTCCACATGCCGGGTGAGCGCGGCAAGATACCGGCCCAGTTCCCGGTCCAGGCGCCCGGCCAGGCGCCGGATGTCGTCACTGGCTTCCAGCGCCCCACTGCCCAGACTCTCGAACAGGGCACCCGCGGCCCAGAACAGACGCCGCATATCACCCGCCGGCACCGCAGCCTCGGCCTCCCGGCTGGCTGCCTGCAGGCGGGAGGCCGCAGTTTGCGGATCCCCTCCGCGCAACAGCTCCAGCAGGTCACGCTGAAACCCCCGCCGGGCCCGCTGCAGCGCCTCCAGACGTTCGGCCGGCGACAACCCTTCAGCACCGGATCCGACCGCGCGGTCATCCACCTCGCGCAACTCCGGCATCAACGCGGCCACGTCCATTTGCAGCGTCGCCCCCCGGGCGGCACGCAGCTCGTTCAGCAACGGCACCAGCAGCATCGGCGAGGCGAGTTCGCCGCCATCCTCGTGCTCGAGGTAGTCAGGCAGCTGCAGCGCCGCGCGCAGCAGGGCCTGGCTGATTTCGGGCCTGGAATCGTCGCCGGACGCCAGCAGGTCCAGGGCCTGCAGCATCTCGTCGCAGATCAGCACCGCCCCCTGCACCTGAACCATGACCAGGGTGCCGCGAATCTGGCCAACCCGGGCACGGGCCTCGTCCAGGCACTCCTTGCAGCCCGGGTCGTCGGAGTAACGGCGCAGCGCGTCCTGCACCTCGACAAATAGCTTGTCGAGCTCGTCGCGGACCCAATTCAGTGCGCTGGGTTCCATCAGCCGCGCCCGTCGTCAGGCCCGCTGCTCGTCGTGCGTGTCCTCCGCGGAGGCGCCCGAACTTTCCGCCTCTGCGGTGGCCGAGGGACTGGCCAGAGTCGACACCTGGGCCTGAGCCTGGACGGACTCGGGGATCTTGAAGTCGGCCACCGAGGACTGCAGCTGCTGGGACAGCTGGGCCAGGTCGCCGATCGCGGCGGCCGTGGACTGGGTACCTTGGGTGGTTTCGGAAGTGATCTTGCGGATCTGGGCCATGATCGAGGTCACGTTCTGGGCCATTTCCGACTGCTTGCGTGCAGACGACGAGATACCGTCGATCAAGTCGGCAAGATCCGCGGACACCTGTTCGATCTCGGACAGCGCCTCGCCCGCCGCCTGGGCCAGCTCGGCGCCGGCAACCACGTTGGCCGTACTTTGCTCCATGGAACTAACCGCCTCGCTGGTATCCGCCTGGATGGCCTTGACCAGGCCTTCCACCTGTCGGGTTGCGCCGGACGAGCGTTCCGCCAGACGCTGGACCTCGTCCGCGACCACCGCGAACCCGCGCCCGGCCTCGCCCGCGGCCGATGCCTGGATTGCCGCATTCAGTGCGAGCACGTTGGTCTGTTCGGCGATGTCGTTGATCAGCCCGATAATGTCGCCGATCTCCTGGGAAGATTCGCCGAGGCGCTTGATCCGTTTCGCAGTCTCCTGGATCTGCTCACGGATATCGTCCATCCCCTCGATGGACCTGCGCACAGTGGCGGCCCCGCGCGAGGCAATCTCCACCGAGTTACGCGCCACCGATGCAGATTCTTCGGCGTCCTGGGCCACCTTGTCGACCGAGCGGGTCACCTCGTCGATCGCGTCGTTGGCCTGCTGGATCTCGCGAGCCTGCTCCTCGGACTTCTCGGCCAGTCCCAGCACCTGCCCCCGTGTATTGGCAGAGGATTCGGACACATCGGCCGCCACCGAGTTGATGGTGGCGACCAGCGTACGCAGGTTCTCGATCGCGTAATTCATCGAGTCGGCAATCGCGCCGGTGAAGTCCTCGGTCACCGTCGCGTTCACCGTAAGGTCGCCATCCGCCAGGTTCATCATCTCGTCCAGCAGGCGCAGGATCGCCTGCTGGTTGCGCTCGTTCTGCGCCTCTGTCTCCGCGAGTTCGCGCTTGGTGTCGCGGTACAGGAACAGGCCCATCAGGATCAGCAGGACCAAGGCCGCGCCCCCGAACGCAAACCCGATGATGGCAATGATCCCGGCCGCCTCGGCCTCGCGGGTGATGGCTGTCTCGAGCTCGCCGGTGACGGCCAGCATTTCGCTGCTCTGGCGCTCCACGCCGGCGGCCGCCGCATTGACCTCGAACACCCGGCTGGAGGTATCCAGCACGCCTTCCACTGCCTCGCTGAAGGCGATGAACAGGGTCGCAATCTCGTTCAGCATCTCCTGGGTGGCGGGATCGTCAACCGGCTCCACGCCCAGGGGTTCGAAGCCTTCGATCAGCCCATCCAGCACCCGTCCGAACAGGGTGGCATCCCGCTCGAAACGCTCGATGGCCGTAGCCGCCGCGGTGCCACCCTGCAACACCTGGCTCAGGCTGTTGGCGATGCGCTGGATCAGCATGGTCTGGCGCGAGGCCACGTAGATCTGCTGGGACGGCTCGCCGATCTGCGCCATGCGCCGCACCACCTCATCCGACAGCCGGGCCAGTTCCGGGGAAAACGCCGACACCGCCTCGGAAAACTCGGTGATCTGCTCGATATCGGTGCGCCCGAGGATGACCGTGTTGATGTCGTCGCGATATGCGGCCCAGGCGCGCTCCACTTGACCCAGATCCTCCTCCAGCCCCTGCGGGAGGGATTGCAGACCCGCGCCGCCCTCGCGGATGCGATCCAGGTGCGCGTCGAACTGGTCACGCAGGTCGGCGATATCGGCAAATGCCTGCTCGGACCCGGCGGAGGCTTCCAGTGCCCCGGTCGCAAGGCGCTGCGACAGCAATCGCAGGTCATTGGCCAGCGCGATGCGGTCGCGGTACTGGCCCTGCTCGAACTCGTGGAAGGTGAAGGCACCGCCCGTCGCGATCAGGGCCAGCACCAGCAGCCCTCCCAGAACCAGATTGCGCAATCGACGACTCGATCCCATAAGGCGTACCCCCTGTTGCAGTCCGGCCGTCTAAAGCCCTAGACGACCGCGGCTGACTGTTCCGTATGCGGCATTCCGGACATGCCCATGCCCGAGAAGCGATTGGTATCGTTCAGAAGCAGATCCAGATCCAGCACCGGATGCAGCCGGTGCCCGAGATCGAATCCGCCGGAAATATAGGGCCGGGCGGTCTCCGGAACCGCAACCTCGAGGCGCCGCTGGGACGGGATGCAACGCCGCATCCCCTCGACCTGGCTGACCAGCAGTCCGGCCATGCCCTGGCCCTGCGGCGCCACAACGACGCGCTGCCCGGCCGCATCCGGCGGCAGCGGCGTTTCCAGCAGGAGCTGTCCCATGTCGAACACCGGCAGCACCAAGCCGCGCAGATTGCCGACCCCCAGAACCGAGGGGTCCGCCAGCGGCACGTGCGTCAGATGCAGCGGATCCGTCACCTCGGACAGTGAATCCATGTCCACCAGAAAGCGGAAATCCGCCACGCGCAGAAGGACTCCGCGCCACCCCGTCCCGATATCGCGCCGCAGTTCGCGATTGACGCGCCGGGCTTCGCGGTCGAGGCTCGCAAGCAGAGCAAACGGCGAGGCCAGGTCAACGTTCATTACGACAGGTATTTGCCGATGGTTTCCAGCAGGGATTTCTCCTCCACCGGCTTGGTAATGTAGTCTCGCGCGCCCTGGCGCATGGCCCAGACCCGGTCCGTGGCCTGATCCTTGGTGCTGACCACCACCACCGGCACATGCGCAGTCTCATCCGACTTGGACAGTTCGCGGGTCGCCTGGAAACCGTTCAGACCCGGCATAACCACGTCCATCAGGACCAGATCGGGCACCTGCGCCCTGGCAGCGGCCACGCCTTCCTCGCCGCTCTCGGCGGTGGTCACCGAATGCCCGTTTTTCTCGAGCATGGTGCGCAGCACGTGGATCTCGGTGGGGGAGTCGTCAACGATCAGGATACGGGCCATGGTATTCATCTTCCTTGTTTCGGTAATGTGCGCCTGCCGGAGCCGCCACTAGCCCGGGGGGCGCGCGTATTCGCGCATCGCGCCCAGCAGATCGTCCCGGGTAAAGGGCTTGGTCAGATAATCCTCCGAGCCGACCACACGCCCCTTGGCCTTGTCAAAGACGCTATCCTTGCTCGAGAGCATAATGATCGGAGTGGCCCGGAACTGCTTGTTGTTCTTGATCAAGGCACAGGTCTGGTAGCCGTCCAGGCGCGGCATCATGACATCGATGAAGATGATGTCGGGGCACGACTCCACGACCTTGGACAACGCCTCGAAGCCGTCCACGGCAGTAATCACTTCGGCCCCGTGCTTCTGCAGCAAGGACTCGGCAGTGCGCCGAATGGTCTTGCTGTCATCAATCACCATGACCTTCAGTCCCTGAAACTCGGTGGCCGAGTCCGCTTCAGCAAGCGCGTTAGACACCTTCTCCCCCTGATGCAGTCAGCCCTTCCGAATCTATCGAATCGAACTGCTGCTGACAAACAGTAGTCAATGATATTACCGCGCATGGCATACTCCCCTGGACATCCCTTCTCGCCGGAGCGTTGGTGCCACACGACATTGCCATCCTGATGGACCCGATCACCGGGATCAAACCCCGGAAAGACACGACCTTCGCCATGATGCTCGCGGCGCAGGCGCGCGGGCACCGCCTGCACTATCTGGAATCGGGCGATCTCTGGATCGAAGGCGGCGAGGCCCGGGCCTGGTCACGCCCGGTGACGGTCCGCGACCAGCACGACGAATTCTTTGCCCTGGGCGATCCCGCGACTGGCCCGGCCACGCGGTTCGACCTGCTGCTGATGCGCAAGGACCCACCATTCGATCTCGAGTTCGTCTACAGCACCTATGCCCTGGAACTGGCGGAGTCCGCCGGGCTGCGCGTCGTGAACCGTCCGCAGGCGTTGCGTGATGTCAACGAAAAGGCCTTCACTACCCGCTTTCCCCAGTGCTGCCCCCCCACCCTGATTACGCGCGATCGCGCGCGCATTCGCGCGTTCCTCGAAACCCAGGGGGAGATCGTGGTAAAGCCACTCGACAGCATGGGTGGCGCCTCGGTCTTTCGCATCCGTCAGGGTGACCCGAATACCTCAGTGATCCTGGAGGTAATGACCGAGTTCGACCGGCGCACCATCGTCGCGCAACGCTTCCTGCCGGAATACACCGCCGGGGACAAGCGCATCATCCTGATCGGGGGCCGGCCATTCGATCACGCCCTGGCACGCATCCCGGCGGCCGGCGAGAGTCGCGCCAACCTCGCCGCCGGGGGGCGCGGCGAAGCAGTCCCTCTGAGCGATCGCGACCGCTGGATCTGCACACAGATCGCTCCGGAACTCGAGGCCCGCGGCCTCGAGTTCGTCGGGATCGACGTAATCGGCGAGTACCTGACAGAGATCAATGTGACCAGCCCCACCGGCGTGCGCGAACTGGACCGGGCGCTGGACGCGGATATCGCCGGCCAATTCATCGACCACCTGCTCCCCACCGCTCGCTGAACCATGTCCATCGCAAGAAACCGCCCGCACTTGTCCCGCCCCCCCTGGCTGACCGGCCTGCTGCTCCTGGCAGCGTGGCTGCTGTCCGGCTGCGAACGCGCCCCGGAGACCGAACAACTGACCTTCCACGCCTTCGGCACCCTGGTCGAGGTCACGCTGTATCCCTCAGGGGAATACGATCTCGCCGGGATCGAGGCGCAATTGCAGGAGGAACTGGAAGTTCTGCATCGCTCGTGGCATGCGTGGGAGCCGGGCTCGCTCGGACGCACCAACCAACTGCTGGCCCTGCAGGGTGAGTTCAGTGCACCGCCGTCGGTACTGCCGCTAATCGAACGAGGCCGAGAAATGGAGGCGCTCAGTGACGGTCTGTTCAATCCTGCACTGGGCCGGCTGATCGCCGCCTGGGGCTTCCACCAGGACGAACCGGCCGGCCCGCCGCCGGACCCGGAGACCCTGGAATCCCTGCTGGACGACCCGCCCGACATGCGCGACATCGAGCGTGACGGCGTGCGCCTGCGCGGCACCCACCCCGACCTGCAACTCGACTTCGGCGGCCTGGCCAAGGGCCTCGCGGTGGCGCGCATCCTCGAACTGCTGGACGAACTCGGGGTGGAGGCCGCCATCTTCAATGCCGGCGGCGACCTCATGACGCTGGGACGTCCGGCCCCCCGCCCGTGGCGGGTGGGGGTTCGCGATCCGCGCGGCGGCTTGCTCGGCGGGGTCGAACTCGGCCCGGGCGAGGCACTGTTCACCTCCGGCGACTACGAGCGCGGCTACGAATGGGAAGGCCAGCGCATCCACCATGTGATCGATCCACGCACCGGCCGCCCCAGCCAGGGGGTTCATGCGGCCACTGTGCTCCATGCCGATCCCGCGCTGGCGGATGCCGCCAGCACCACGCTGATGATTGCCGGGCCCGAGGCCTGGCCGGAGTACGCCCGCCGCATGGGGGTCGACCAGGCACTGGTGGTACTGGACGATCGCATCGAGGCCACCCCGGCAATGGCCGAGCGCTTGTGGACGCGCGACGACCTGGACCCCGTCGAGGTCCGCGAGCTGCCGTGAATGCCCTCTCACTGCGCTGGGGTGACCTCGCGATCGCCGGCGTGGCCAGCGTCGTGGTGGCCGCCAGCTTTGCCCTGGCCTACACCCCGGACCAGCCGGCGCGCATGCTGGTCGTCACCCGGGCCGGCGAACCGCCGCGCCACGAGCCCCTTGATCGCGTGCGCGAGGTGACGTTCGAGGGCCCGGCCGGAATGACCCGGGTGGCCATCGAACCAGGACGTGCGCGCTGTGCCGACTCCCCCGGGCACCAGGACATCTGCGAGGCGAGCGGCTGGCTGGAGCGCGACGGTGACATTGCAGTAAGCTTGCCCAACCGCCTGACGCTGCGGGTGCACGGAGGGGCAGGCGGATACGACAGTATCCACTACTGAATGCCCTCTGCCGCCCCCAGTGTCACGCGTCGCGACCGGATGATCGCCGGGCTCGCCGCGATCGCCATCGGCCTGCAGGTCCTGGAGGCCGCCATTCCCAGTCCGGTGCCGGGCATCAAACCGGGCCTGGCCAATATTGTGACCCTGGTCGCCCTGCTCGCGCTCGGCTGGCGCGCTGCCGTCGCGGTGACCCTGCTGCGGGTGGTCGGTTCCGGGCTGCTGCTGGGCACCCTGCTCGGCCCGGCTTTCTGGCTGTCCCTGGCCGGGGCGCTGACCGCGCTGCTGGTGCTCGGAACAATCGTCCCTCTGGTGCCCCGCCATGTCGGACCGGTCGGGTTGGCGATCGCATCGGCACTCGGGCATGTCGGTGGCCAGTTCCTGCTGGCCTGGACGGTCATCATCCCGCACCCGAACCTGCCGCTGGTGCTACCGCCCCTGCTGCTGGCGGCCCTGATCACCGGCAGTATCACCGGTATACTGACCACCCGAGTGCTCGCCGACCCCCGAGTCCAACGCCATGTCCACCGGCCAGCCTGAAGAACTTCGCCACGATCATCTCGGGCCCATGCTGTTGCTGGCCCTGATCGCGCATGCGCTGCTGATCCTCGGGGTCGGCTTCACCGTGGACCCGCAACCCCCCGCTTCCCGCGAACCGCTGGACATCACCTGGGTGGCCGATCCCGAGGCCCCGCCACCGGAGCCTGACGAGGTCGAGCGCATCGCCACCCGGGACCAGTCCGCGAGCGGAGCAGGCGAAGAAGTCCGCGAGGCCCTGGCGCCCGAGGCCGCCGACACCGGCACTGGCGACCCCGAGCCGGAAGGCGCGGACCTCCCGCTCCCGGACCCCGGGCCGCTGGTCATGGACCCGGCCCCGCCCCGGCCGGAACCCGAAGCCGAGACCCTTACCGCCGAGGCCGAAGCCCCGGACGCCGCGCCCGAACCAGAGCCGGAACCGGAACCACTGGAAGCCCCCCGGGCCGAGCAGCGCCCGACCGCTGCCACCCTGATGAATCGTGGCCTGGAAACGGCACGCGCAGCCGAGGCCCCGGAGCGCCAGACATTCTCCGCCCGGGCAACCCGTACCCGCTACCTCGACAGCCTGGCTGCACGCAGCGCGCCCGAGGCGGCCTATTTGCAGGCCTGGATCAACAAGGTCGAGCGGTTGGGGAACCTGAATTACCCCGACGAGGCACGCCGACGCGGTCTGTCCGGAACCCTGGTGCTGTCGGTCCGCCTGAACCCGGAGGGCGAACTGCTGAATATCGAGGTCGCGCGCAGCTCCGGTGAACCGGTACTGGACCAGGCGGCGATCCGGATCGTCGAACTGGCCGCCCCCTACGCACCGTTCACCGGGGCGATGCGCGAGGAATACGACGAACTGGTCATCACCCGCACCTGGGCGTTCCGTCGCGACCGCGTCGAACAGATCCGCTGAACGGGGGGGCACCGGTTCCTTGCGGCGACCGGGACCAGCATCGATACTGGGCACATGGCGGATACCACCTCCAGCTCCTCGGCCAGCAGCCTCCGCGATCACTTCCTGATCGCGATGCCGAGCCTCAATGACGGCTACTTCAGCCATGCCGTCACCTATATCTGCGAGCATGATCAGGAGGGCGCGCTGGGGCTGGTTATCAATCAGCCGACCGAACTCTCGCTGCGCGACCTGCTGCAGCACGTGGAACTGGAGCCCGCCGACCACCTCCCGGAACTACCGGTATACCGGGGCGGCCCGGTACAGCCGGAGCACGGCTTCGTTCTGCACTCCGCCGAGCAGACCTGGCGCGGCAGCCAGCCGATTACCGACGCGATCGTACTGAGCACATCGCGCGACGTCCTCGAAGCGATCAACGAGGGGCACGGTCCGCGACGCGTACTGGTAGCGCTGGGCCACGCCGGCTGGGGGCCCGGGCAGCTGGAAAGCGAGCTTGCCGAAAACGCCTGGCTCACCGCCCGCGCCGCCCCGGATATCCTGTTCGATCGCCCGTCCGCGGAGCGCTGGAACGCCGCCGCCGAACTCATCGGGATCGACGTCAACCTGATCAGTTCGGCCTCGGGCCACGCCTGAAAGGTGGGGCTGCTGGCATTCGACGTCGGGCAACGCCGGATCGGCGTGGCCGTCGGGGAGCCCCTGGCCGGGTCCGCACGCGGACTGCGCACCCTGCCGGCCCGGGGGGCGGAGCTCTGGTCGTCCGTCGATACGCTGGTACAGGAATGGCGCCCATCCGGCTTCGTGGTGGGCTGGCCAACCCAGGCGGACGGTCGACCCACCCCGCTGGCGAAACGCATCCGCGCGTTCGCGCGTGCGCTCGAAGCGCGCTACGAACTCCCGGTATACTGGACAGACGAGCACCTGACATCACACCTGGCCCGCGAGCGCAGCCGGCCGGGACGCAACGACCCGGGGCTGGATGCGCATGCCGCCGCGGTCATCCTCGAGGGATGGTTTCTGGAGAACGCACATGACGCCTGACGTCCCGACCCTGCTCGACGAAATGACCGAACAGGCCCACCATTACCTGGCCACCCACGGTATCGAGTCGCCCATCGTGGTCGGCATCCATTCCGGCGGGGTCTGGATCGCCGAGCATCTGCGCGAACGCCTCGGGGTCCAGCGCCCGCTGGGCCGGCTGGACATCAGCTTCTACCGCGACGATTTCTCGCGGATCGGCATGCACCCGCAGGTCCGGCCCTCCGAACTGCCGGAGGACCTGGACGGCGAGCACATCCTGCTGGTCGATGATGTGCTGTACACCGGCCGCACCATCCGCGCCGCGCTCAATGAACTGTTCGACTACGGCCGACCGTCCTCGGTCACCCTGGCCGTACTGGTCGAGCGGGACGGGCGCGAACTGCCGATCGAGGCAGCAATCGTCGGGGCACACATGGAGCTCGGCCAGGGCGAGCAGATCAAGCTGCGCGGCCCCGACCCCCTGCATCTGGTGCGCGCCACGGTCGAACCCGAGGACGACCCGGATACATGAACGAAACCAGCGCCCCCGCAGCGCCCCTGACCGCGGGCCGCCTGCCCGAGCCCGGCCCGCTGCCGCATCGGCTGCAGCTGACCGATGATGGCCAGTTGCGCCACATGCTGACCATCGAGGGGCTCCATCGGGATCTGCTGACCGAGATCCTGGATACCGCCGAGTCGTTCGCCAACATGAACGAAAAAGCGGTCAAGAAGGTCCCCCTGCTGCGCGGCAAGACCATTGTCAATCTGTTCTTCGAGGCCAGCACCCGCACCCGCACGACTTTCGAACTCGCGGCCAAGCGCCTGTCGGCGGACGTGCTCAACATCAATATCGACACCTCCTCGGCGACCAAAGGCGAGAGCCTGCTGGACACCCTGCGCAACCTCGAGGCAATGCATGTCGACATGTTCGTGGTGCGGCATGCGGAAAGCGGGACCGCACACTTTATCGCCCGCCACGTAGCCCCCGGAATCAGCGTCCTGAACGCTGGTGACGGGCGGCATGCGCACCCGACCCAGGCGCTGCTGGACATGTTCACGATCCGTCGCCACAAAGGCGACTTCACCAAGCTGAAGGTCGCGATCGTCGGCGACATCCTGCATTCGCGGGTCGCACGCTCGCAGATCCACGCGCTGAATATCCTGCAGACTGGGGAGGTCCGCGTGGTTGCGCCCTGCTCGCTGCTGCCGGCAGACGTCGAGCAACTCGGAGTGCAGGTGTATAACGACCTCGACGCCGGACTGAAGGACGTCGACGTCATCATCATGCTGCGCCTGCAAAGCGAACGCATGGAACATGCCCATCTGCCCTCCGAACACGAGTACTACCAGCTGTTCGGCCTGACCTCGCGGCGCCTGCAACTGGCACACCCGACCTGCGTGGTCATGCACCCCGGCCCGGCGAACCGCGGGGTCGAAATCGAGTCCGCCGTGGCCGACGGCCCGCACTCGGTGATCCTGGAGCAGGTGACCTACGGCATCTCGGTACGCATGGCGGTTATGTCGATGGTGATGGGAGCACACCAGGCGTGAGCGTGCTGATCGAGAACGTCCGGATCATCGACCCATCCGACGGGTTCGATACCATCGGTGCCCTGTGCGTACAGGGCAGCGAGATCCTCGCGCGCGGGGCCATCCCGGATGGTTTCGAACCCCGCCGGCGGATCGACGGTACTGACCTGTGGGTATTCCCGGGGCTGGTGGACCTGGCCGCACGCATGCGCGAACCAGGCGAGGAGCACAAGGCGACCATCGCCAGCGAGACCCTCGCCGCCGCCCGCGGCGGGATCTCCAGCGTATTGATCCCACCGGACACCGACCCCCCGATCGACTCCCCGGCGGAGATCGAGTTGATCAGCGGGCGTGCCCGCCAGGCCTGCGGAATCCGGGTATATGTGCTCGGGGCACTGACCCATCAACTCCAGGGCCAGCAACTGGCCGAGATGGCCGCGCTGCTGCGTGCCGGTGCCCGTGGGGTCAGTAACGCCCAGCGCCCGGTGGCCAGCCTGCTGGTACTGCGGCGCGCCATGGAATATGCCACTACCTTCGGGCTGACCATCGTCCTGTCCGCCCAGGACGCCTCGCTCACCGGTTCCGGCTGCATGCACGAGGGCCCGGTCAGCACCCGGCTGGGCCTATCTGGCATCCCCGAGGCCGCGGAGACCGCCGCCCTCGGGGCCATCCTGGCCCTGGTCGAACAGACCGGCGCGCGCGTCCACGTCGCCCGACTGTCATCGCAACGCGGGGCCGAGATGATCGCCAAGGCGCGTGCCGAGGGGCTTCCGGTCAGCGCGGATGTCGCCGCGCACCAGCTGTTCCTGACCGAGGTGGACGTCGCCGAGTACAACCCCCACTGCCACGTCATCCCGCCACTGCGCGGGCAGCGCGACCGCGACGGCCTGCGCGCCGCCCTGGCGCGCGGCGAGATCAGCGCGATCTGCTCGGATCACCAGCCGCACGAGCCCGACAGCAAGCTCGGACCGTTCGCCAGTACCCGCCCGGGCATATCCGCGCTGGAGACCCTGCTGCCGCTGACCCTGCGCCTGGCGGAAGACGGCCTGCTGGACCTGCACGAGGCCCTGGCGCGCGTCACCACCGGTCCGGCCGATATCCTGGGCCTCGACCAGGGCCGCCTCGTCCCCGGCGCACCGGCCGATTTCGTCCTGTACGATCCGCACGCAATCGACGAGATCGGCCCGGACGACTGGCTGAGCACCGGCCGCAACACCCCGTTTTTTGGCTGGACCTTTGGCGGGCAGGTCCGGACGACCTGGGTCGCCGGTCGCCCGGTCTGGACCCGTTCTTCCGAGGAGAGCGCATGAACCCCGACTCCGCCACCGACCCGCCTCCCCACCGGGGGACCATCTTCCAGGAGACCGGGCGCATCCTCGCCCACCAGGACGCGGGTGCCGGCCAGTGGATCCTGCGGGTCCACGCGCCGCAATGCGCACAGCATGCACGGCCGGGGCAATTCGCGCATCTGCAATGCGCCCCGCGCCTGTCGATGCGGCGCCCGTTGTCGATCCAGCGCGTCGATCCCACGGCCGGCTGGGTGGAGTTCCTCTACAAGATCGTCGGGGAGGGGACGCAAGCTCTGTCGGAACAGCCGGTGGAAGCCGGACTCAGCGTCCTGGGGCCAATCGGAAACCCGTTCCAAGCGCACCCCGAGCGCCCGCTGCGCCTGCTGCTGGGCGGCGGGGTCGGCATCCCGCCGATGGTGTTCCTTGCCGACCAGCTGCGCCGCCAGGGCGAGGCCGGGCAGACCCGTGCGATCCTTGGCTCCGAGGTCCCGTTCCCGTTTCGTCCGCGCCCCTCGGAGATCCTCTGGCCCGGTCTGCCGGATGGCGCAATCGCCACCCTGCCGCTGCTGGAAGACTGGGGGATCACCTGCCGCCTGACCTCGAAGGCCGGTCTGCCCGGGACATTCGACGGGTTTGTCACCGATCTGGCACGGCACTGGCTGAGCGCGCTGGACGCCGACGAACGCGCACAGGTCGAACTATTCGCCTGCGGCCCTCACCCGATGCTCGCCGCCTGCGCCGAACTGGCCGCAGAATTCGGACTGCCCTGTCAGGTCTCGCTGGAGGAATACATGGCCTGCGCAGTGGGCGGCTGCGCTGGCTGCACAATCCCCGTGCGCACCACCAACGGGGTGGCGATGAAACGGGTCTGCGTGGACGGCCCGGTGTTTGCCGCCGGCGACGTGTTCCCGGAGCCGGTACCGGCCTGAGCCCTGCGCGCACGATGCGCGCCCCTGGCAGCTCGACACAGACCGGTTGCCGCCGTCCAGGGCCGGGCTCCTGATATGAATCTCATCGCAACCATCTGTGCCAAAAGGCTCTTTTTAGCGCAGATGTTGTCCGCTCCCGAGGACTTCATGGATCGCGATGCGACCCATGGGGTCTACGAGTCGGGCAGCTTGAGTTCCTCTTCCCGCTCCTCGGCGGCCGCAACCCCGCCGCCGAAGTTCAGGCGCCACTCGAGGTCGGCGCGCGAATCCGCCTTGTTCAGGGCCTCGTCCAGCATCACCGTGCCGGACTTGAACAGCTTCACGATCGCCTGATCGAAGGTCTGCATGCCCACCGAACCGCCCTTGGCCATGATTTCCTTGATCTCGCCAACCTTCTCCTCTCGTATCAGTTCGGCCACGTAGGGGGTGTTGACCATCACCTCCAGCGCCGCAACGCGGGACCCTTCCTTGGTCTGCAACAGGCGCTGAGCGACGATCGCGCGCAGGTTCAGTGACAAGTCCGACAGGATCTGCGGGCGGTGATCCTCGGGGAACAGGTTGATCACACGATCCAGCGCCTGGGTAGTGTTGGTCGCATGCAGCGTCGTCAGCACCAGGTGTCCCGTATCGGCATAGTTCAGTGCCGCACGCATGGTCTCGCGCGAGCGCACTTCCCCGATCATGATCACGTCCGGGGCCTCGCGCATCCCTTCTTCCAGCGCATGATCATAGCTCGGGGTATCGATGCCCACCTCGCGCTGGCCGACAATCGAGCGCTTGTGGGTAAACAGGAATTCGATCGGATCCTCGACGGTCAGGATGTGGCCACTCTCGGTGGAGTTACGGTAGTCGATCATCGAGGCCAGCGTGGTCGACTTCCCGGTGCCGGTGGCCCCGACGATCAGGATCAGGCCGTCGCGCTTGCGCACGAAGTCCTTCAGCACCTCGGGCAACCCCAGCTGCTCGATGGTGGGGATCGCCACCCGGATGAACCGGATCACCATCGCGACCTCGCCGCGCTGGCGGTAGATATTCACGCGGAAGCGCCCCAGCCCCTCGCGCGACAGGCCGAAGTTGACCGCGGTCTCGCGCTCGAAGATCTCGGCCTGGTGCTCGCTCATCAACTCGCGCGCGATCGACTCGGCCTGACCCACACCCAGGGCCTTGCGCGAGATCGGCTGGAGGACCCCGTCGACCTTGATACTGGCGGGCGCACCGGTCACGAAGAACAAATCCGACGCGGACTTCTGCGCCATCAGCTTGAGGTAGGGTTCGATCTGCAGCTGGCTCATGTGTCTCCTTCCATGACCCGATACCCTGGCGGACCTAGCGCAGGTTGAAGTCTTCGGCGCGCTCGTCGACCGCCAGATCGCTGGTGTCCTGGTCCAGGGCGGCCCCGCCCTCCTTCTTGGCGCGCTTGGAGTCGAGCTTAATACGCAGGCGCAGGTCGTTGACCGAATCAGCGTTACGCAGGGCCTCCTCGTAACTGATCTTGTGGCTCTCGTAGAGATCGAACAGGGCCTGGTCGAAGGTCTGCATGCCCTGCTCGCGCGAGCGTGCCATCAATTCCTTCATGTCGTGCACCGCACCTTTCAGCATCAGGTCCGACATCAGCGGGGTGTTGATCAGGACCTCCACCGCCGGCACCCGGCCGTCCTCGCCCTCCTTGCGCACCAGACGCTGCGAAATCACCGCCTTCAGGTTCAGCGAAAGGTCCATCAGCAACTGCTCGCGCCGATCCTCGGGGAAGAAGTTGATGATCCGGTCCAGGGCCTGGTTGGTACTGTTGGCGTGCAGGGTCGAGAGACACAGGTGCCCGGTTTCGGCGAACGCGATCGCATAATCCATCGTCTCGCGGTCGCGGATCTCGCCGATCAGGATCACGTCGGGGGCCTGGCGCAGGGTATTCTTCAGCGCGATCTCGTACCCCTCGGTATCCACCCCGACCTCGCGCTGGGTCACGATGCTTTTTTCGTGCTCGTGCACGAACTCGATCGGGTCCTCGATGGTGACGATATGATCGGGCGCATTGCGGTTGCGGTAACCGATCATCGCCGCCAGGGAAGTCGACTTGCCCGAGCCCGTGCCGCCAACAAAGATCACCAGCCCGCGCCGCTCCATGGTGATCTTCTCGAGCTGCGGAGGCATATCGATGTCCTCGAACTTCGGGATCACCGAATTGATCACGCGCAGCACCATGCCGGCACTGCCGCGCTGGGTGAAGGCGTTCACGCGAAACCGCGAGATCCCCGGCAGGCCGATCGCAAAATTGCATTCCTGGTGGCGCTCGTATTCCGCCGACTGCTTGTCGTTCATCATCGCACGCACCAGCGCCTGGGTATGCGACGCGCTCAGCTTCTGCTCGGTCATCGGCACCACGCGGCCGTCGATCTTGGCCGCCGGCGGCATCCCGACGGTAATAAACAGGTCCGATCCGTCACGCTCCACCAGGGCACGCAACAGGTCGTGCATGTACTTGATCGCCTTGTCACGATCCATTCGTCATCCTCCGTGGTCGGATGGCCCACGCCGCGCGCGGGCAGGCCCTCGTAATGGCCGCTGGCACAACCGCGCAAGTCAGGTCACCGGCAAGCAGGACGCAGCTCACAGGGCATCCGGATTGGTGGCCTTGCGCCGGGCATCTTCGCGACTGATCAGCCCCTGCGCCAGCATGTCCTTCAGACACTGGTCGAGCGTCTGCATGCCGCTGCCGGCACTGGTTTGGATGGTGGAGTACATCTGCGCGACCTTGTTCTCGCGGATCAGATTGCGGATCGCCGGGGTACCCAGCATGATCTCGTGCGCCGCAACCCGGCCCCCGCCAATTTTCTTCAGCAGGGTCTGCGCGATCACCGCGCGCAGCGACTCGGACAGCATCGCGCGTACCATGTCTTTCTCGGCCGCCGGGAACACGTCGATGATGCGGTCGATGGTCTTGGCGGCAGAACTGGTATGCAGGGTGCCGAACACCAGGTGGCCGGTCTCGGCCGCGGTCAGCGCCAGACGGATCGTCTCGAGGTCGCGCAACTCGCCAACCAGGATGGTGTCCGGGTCTTCGCGCAGCGCCGAGCGCAGCGCCTCGCTGAAACCGTGGGTGTCACGGTGCACCTCGCGCTGGTTGATCAGTGATTTCTTGGACTCGTGGACGAACTCGATCGGATCCTCGATGGTCAGGATATGCCCGTAGTCGCTCTCGTTGCGGTGGTTGACCATCGCCGCCAGGGTGGTGGACTTGCCGGAACCGGTCGGCCCGGTGACCAGGACAATGCCGCGCGGATAATCCGCGATCTCCTCAAAGGCTCGCGGGGCCGCCAGTTCTTCCAGGGTCAGCACCTTGGACGGGATGGTACGGAATACGGCCGCTGCACCCCGGTCCTGGTTGAAAGCATTCACGCGGAAGCGCGCCAGGCCCTTGACCTCGAACGAGAAGTCGGTCTCCAGGAACTCCTCGTAGTCCTTGCGCTGACGGTCGTTCATGATGTCGTAGATCAGGCCCTGGACCTCCTTGTGGTCCATGACCGGCACGTTCACCCGGCGCATGTCGCCATCGATGCGTACCATCGGCGGCATGCCTGCGGAGATGTGCAGGTCCGAGGCCCCGTTCTTGACCGAGAACGACAGCAACTGCGTGATGTCCATGAATCCCCCCTGTTGCGCGAGACACAACCCTCCGGTCCCTGGCCCGCTGGTGCCCGCAGGCACCCCGTTGAACTGGTACGGGCCGAGGCCGGCATCCTTGCCGAAAACAGGCCCCGGTGCCCCTGGGTCTTCCCGGACTATATCATAGGGAAATGAGCATGCCAGACAGCGCCCTGAACCAAGTCCGGCAACGCATCCGGATCGCCTGCGAGAACGCCGGCCGCGACCCGATGTCGGTGCGCCTGCTGGCGGTCAGCAAGACCCGCTCCGACCACGAGATCCGTGCCCTGCAGGCATGCGGGCAGACCGCCTTCGGCGAAAATTACGTTCAGGAATTCGTCGACAAATACGCGCTCCTGGAAGCCTCTCCGGACCCGCTCGGCATTGAGTGGCACTTCATCGGCGCCCTGCAGGGCAACAAGACCCGCGCGGTCGCCGAGCGCGCTGCCTGGGTGCATACCGTCGACCGCGAACGCATCGCGCGCCGCCTGGCTCAACAACGTCCGTCGCACATGCCGCCGCTGCAGGTCTGCCTGCAGGTCAACATCGCCGGCGAGGCGCAAAAAGCCGGGGTCGACCCGCACGACGTGTTCGAACTCGCCGCAGCGGTCGCCACACTGCCCGGGCTCGAATTGCGCGGCCTGATGACCCTGCCACCCCCCGAAACCGACCCCGAACGCCAGCGCGCACCATTTGCCAGGCTGCGCGAACTGCGACAGGCGCTGAACCGCCGGGGCCTCGCCCTGGACACACTGTCCATGGGCATGTCCGGAGATCTCGAGGCCGCAATCCTCGAAGGCGCCACACTGGTGCGCGTCGGTACCGCCCTGTTCGGGCCGCGTCAGCAAAAACCCGAGGAGTCCGCATGACCGAACATCGCTATGACATCGCCTTTGTCGGCGCCGGCAACATGGGCGAGGCACTGATCCGCGGCCTGACCCAGGCCGGGCATACCATCGACCGCATCGCCATCGCGGACGCGCGCCCCGAACAGGTCGAGGCGCTGCAGACACGTTATCCGGGCCTGGCCACCGGCCGCGCCGAGGACCTCGCCGGGTCCAGCGCCACCCTGGTCCTCGCAGTCAAGCCGCAGACCCTGCCTGCACTCGCGCCCGACCTGCGCGATGCGGTCACAATGGGGGCACCACTGGTGCTGTCGGTAGCCGCCGGCATCACCACCCGTCAGCTGGCCGACTGGCTCGGCGCACCGACCCGGCTGATCCGCGCGATGCCGAACACCCCGGCGCTGGTCGGCGCGGGGGTCTCGGGGCTGTACGCCGCCCCCACCGCGACCCCCGAGGACCACGCCACCGCCACTCGCCTGCTGGAGGCCGTCGGACGCGCCATCTGGGTCACCGACGAGGAACAGATGCACGCGGTCACTGCCACCTCGGGCAGCGGCCCGGCGTATGTCTTCCTGATGATCGAAGCCATGGAAGAGGCAGCCCGCTCGCTCGGCCTGCCGTCGGAGACCGCACTCGAACTGACCCTGGGTACGCTGGCCGGCGCCACCCGTCTGGCCGCCGAAAGCCAGGAAGACGCGGCCGAACTGCGCCGGCGCGTCACCTCCCCGGGCGGCACCACCGAACGTGCCCTCCAGGTGCTGGAGGACGGCGACCTGCGCGGCCTGATGCGCCGGGCCATGCAGGCCGCCGCGGACCGCAGTCGGGAACTCGGCGACTGACTCCGGCGCCTGCTGCGCGCCCCCCGCGACCGGGGTCCGTGCACACGGTGGCTTACGCCCGGCGCGCTTCCCCCGGTGATGGCTGGGCCTGGACTCGGCTCCACGTTTGGGGTGGCTTTGGGCCGGCGTCTTGCCCGGTCATGGCCAGGCCGGGGGCACGTAAACACCGAGGCCGGCCCCAGGCCCAGCCACTTCCGATCAGGCGATGAGGCGGGTGGCGAGGGCGAACCACAGCGGCAGGGTAATCAGCGAGAGCGCAGTCGTCAGCGTGACCGCCGCCGCGTACAGCCCGGTATCGAGCCGAAAGCGATCACAGAACACCAGCCCCAGAACCATCGCCGGCATCGCCGCCTCCAGCACCGACCCGACACCCGACACACCCTCCAGACCGGTCCACAGCACCAGTCCCAGCGCGACGACCGGGGCCAGAATCAGCTGAACCCCGGCCACCACCGCCAGCGGCCGGGCATCGCGCCCGCGCAAGCGGTTGAACACCAGCGCCAGCCCCAGCGAGAACAGCATCAGCGGGGCGACACTGTCGGCCAGGAAGCCGAGAAAGACGTCCAGCCAGTCGAGCAACGGGACCCCGGCAAGGTTCAGGGCGACACCAGCCACCGCCGCCCAGATCGAGGGCACCGCCGCCAGCCCGCGCAGCGGGCTCCCGCCCCCGTACAGGCGCACCGCCTCGGGGTCGCCGTAGTGGCGCGCCAGCAACACACCCAGGGTCAACACCAGCGGGAGGCAGGCGAACAGGTCGTACTGGATCGCCACCGCACGCCCGGCCTCGCCGAACAGGCTGTCGAGCACGGGCAGGCCCAGATAGGTGGCATTGGGCCAGGCTGCTGCCAGCAGCATCGCGCCGATCGCCGCGCGCTCCGCCATACAGACCCGACAGGCCAGCAATGTAACCGCAACCATCGCCAGGACCGTGAGACCGGCCACCAGGGCGATGCGCAGGGAGTCGAGACCCAGTGGCGCGGTCCACAGCACCTGCAGGACCAGTGCCGGCAACAACAGGTAGTAGACCAGGGTTGTCAGGACACGGCGTGCGGTATCTGCGTCCAGGCCGCCGGGCTGCAGGGTGCGCCAGACCACGCCGGCGACGATCAGCGCGCCCATCTGGGTCATCACCGTCAACATCTCGGGTGGGCATCCTCGCAAGGCAGGGGCATGGTGGCGGGGTCCTTTCGCACGCGGTGGCGCGGTTCCGGGTGGCTGCGGCCATTCTACGATCCCGCTACCGGGTCCACACGAAAAAACCCGGCGGGGCGACGTGCCCGGCCGGGTTCACTCCCGCGGTTTCGAACTGCGGGGAACAGTCGGCGGCGCTGGCCTACGCGCCTCCGGCCTGCTGTTCCTGCTGCTGACGCGCGATGTCGGCACGCACCTCGTCCATGTCCAGTTCCTTGACCTTGCCCAGTACCTCGTCGAGCTGTCCCGGGGAGAGTACACCCGGCTGCGAGAAAACGATGATCTGGTCGCGGAAGATCATCAGGGTCGGGATCGAACGGATCTGGAACGCTGCGGCGATGTTCTGTTCCTCGTCGGTATTCACCTTGGCGAACACCACATCCGGGTGCTTCTCCGAGGCCTCCTCGAAGGTCGGGGCAAACTGCTGGCACGGGCCACACCACGGTGCCCAGAAGTCCATGATGACAATGCCGTTGTCCTTGATGGTGGATTCGAAAGTGTCCTGGGTCAGTTCCTGAACGGCCATGCTCGGCTCCGATAACGAAATTTGACCCCGGACCTTACCAGTCCCGCCCCGCGTTGTCAGGATGTCGGCGCCGCGAGCATGGCCGCCCGCAGGCGCTCCAGCCGTTCGATCGGGTCGTCGGTCTCCAGCAGCTGCTGCTTCACGTCGAGGTCGATCGGCAGCAATTCGGTCAGCCGCGCCGCGACCCAGGCAGAATCGTCGATCCGGCGCTCCAGGTGCGACCAGGGCGTACCCAGCTGATCCAGCAGGCGTTCCAGCAGTTCCGCCAGCGAGGTGTAGTCCACCGGCAGGCTCACCGCCGGCCACTCCTCCAGTGGAACCACCTCGCCTGCCCAGAGCCCGGATGCGGCGCGTTCCGCAGACTGAATGCTGCAGCGACGCTCGCCCTGCACCAGGATCCCGAGCAGCCCGTCCGGACGCTGATCCCAGTCCACAATCATGGCCTCGGTCCCGACTCGGTAAAAACCCGCGCTCGGGTCGGTCTCCGCGTGCGGCTCATCCGTTTCGGGATCGGGCTCGATGGCCACGATCACGAATCGCCCGTCCTCGCGCAGACAGCGCCGTACCATGTCCAGATAGCGGGTCTCGAAGATCCGCAGCGGCAGCAGTCCACCGGGGAACAGCACGGTATTCAGCGGGAACAACGGCAGACTCGTCACAACTCCCCCCCGACCACCGGCGGCTCCTCGCCCCAGCGCACCACCAGAGTGTGTGAAATCGCCAGGTGATCCAGTACCCGCGCGACCATGAAATCGACCAGATCCGCGACCGACTCCGGGTGGTGATAAAAGGCCGGACTGGCCGGCAGGATCACCGCACCCATGCGCGCCAGGCGCAGCATATTCTCCAGGTGAATCTCGGAAAACGGCGTCTCGCGCACCACCAGCAACAGCTTGCGGCGTTCCTTCAGCACCACGTCGGCAGCGCGCTCGATCAGTCCGCGCGAGGCCCCGGTGGCCACCGCAGACACGGTCGCCGTGGTGCACGGACACACCACCATCGCGTCGGGGACTGCCGAGCCGCTGGCCACCGGCGCGGTCCACTGCTCCGGACCATAACAACGGATCTGCCCCTCGGCCGCGCCATACCGCTCCGCAAAGAAACGCGAGATCTCGGCCGGACGCCCCGGAACCTCGAGGTCCGTCTCCAGGCCCAGCACCACCTGACCCGGCTTCGACAGCATCAGGTGGACCTGCACTCCGGATTCGACGAGACACTGCAGCAGGCGCAGGCCGTAGGGGGCCCCGGAGGCACCGGTCAGGGCCAGGGCGATCGAGCGTGCCGGGGCCGAGGCACTCACGCGGCCGCCTCCAGTCCCTCGATCAGCCGCTGGTGCAGGCCGTCAAACCCGCCATTGCTCATGATCACCAGCGTATCGCCCGGGCACGCCCGGGCCAGAATCCCCTGCAGCAAGTCATGCATCGTGCGTTCCACCTGCAGCCGCTCGCCAAGGCGCTGCCGCAGGTCTTCGGTGGACCAGTCTATCTCCGGGGCATGGTACAGGTGCACACGATCCGCTTGCTCCAGCGCGGCGCCCAAGGCCTCGGCGTGCACGCCCATGCGCATGGTATTGGAACGTGGCTCGAGGACTGCGACCAGGCGCCCGCCCGGCGCCACCCGACCCCGCAACCCCTCGAGGGTCAGGCGGATGGCGGTTGGATGATGGGCAAAGTCGTCGATCACCCGCACGCCCCGGACCTCGGCACGCAGTTCCTGCCGACGGCGCACACCACGGAACCCGGGCAGAGCCGCCAAACCGATCGCGAGCGGCACGCCGGCATGCCGGGCGGCGCCCAGTGCCGCCAGGGCATTGGCGAGGTTATGCCGCCCGGTCATGCCCCACTCGACCTGCCCCTGCACCTCGCCGTCCGCCAGCACCTCGAAAGCCGAGGCATCCGCATTCAGGACGTGGGCCGCCAGCGATGCGGCATCGCCGATCCGGTCGCCGGCGGCGAGATACTCGACCGGGGTCCAGCAGCCCATGGCCAGCACCCGCTCCAGCGCTGCGTCGCCGACCGGCAGCAGGATGCGCCCCTGGCGCGGGACTGTACGCACCAGGTGATGGAACTGGCGCTCGATCGCGGCCAGGTCAGGGTAGATATCCGCGTGATCGTATTCCAGGTTGTTCAACACCAGGGTGCGCGGACGGTAGTGCACGAACTTGGCGCGCTTGTCGAAGAACGCGCTGTCGTACTCGTCGGCCTCGATCACGAAAAACGGGGCCTCGCCCGAACGCGCGCTGACCCCGAAATTGCCGGGGACCCCGCCGATCAGGAAACCGGGGCTCATCCCGGCGTATTCGAGAATCCAGGCCAGCAGGCTGGCAGTCGTGGTCTTGCCGTGGGTACCGGCCACTGCCAGCACCCAGCGATCGCGCAGGATGTGCTCGGCCAGCCACTGCGGCCCCGACGTATAGTCCAGAGCGCGATCCAGCAACGCCTCGATGACCGGCATGCCGCGGGTCATGACATTGCCCACCACCACCGGACCGTGCTCGGGCAGGCTCGCCGGATCATGGCCCTCGTGCCAGACAATACCGGCCTGCTCCAGTTGCTCGCTCATCGGCGGGTACAGCTTCCGGTCGGAGCCGGTGACGGTGTAGCCCCGGGCGCGCGCCAACTGGGCCAGCCCGCCCATGAAGGTGCCGCCAATCCCAAGCACGTGCAGTGAATCGGCGCTCATTGCAGCACCTGGATCGCGAACTGGGTCATCATGCTGGACAGCACCACGAACCCGAGCCCCAGCAGGACGCCGGGCAGGCGCGTGGCAAACCCCATCGCCTGCTGCAGGATGTAGCCGAAGCTGGTCAGCAACCATACCAGCAGGATCAGCGACCCCAGCATCACCGCCATCGGTACCGACTCCGGGTCCGCCGGCCGGGCACCCCCGAGCTGCATCAGGAGGGCCATGGCGACCCCGAGGATGGCCCCGACCCCCATCATCGCGGCATAGGTCTGGACCCAGCGTCCGGACAGCCCGCGGATCGCGAGCACCGTGCGCACGAATACGAACAGCACGGCCAGGTCCACCAGGTTCAGAGTCAGCGCCGGTCCGACGCCGTAGATCGGGATCCCGATAGCCATTCCGGCCACCAGGGCGACACCGACCCAGAACACCAGGGTCGCTGGATCGGCCGGCAGGTCCTGGGGACCGCGCCGCAGCGCGAGAATGCCGAGCATGACGGGAATACTGTTCAATCCCCGGGCTCCTCTTCTTCCAGCGCGTCCAGATCATCCAGTGCCTCGAGTTCGTCCAGCATCGCATCGACCTCCGCATCGGGGGTGCCGCCGTGTACCAGAAATGCGCGGCGTTGCAGGTAGCCCTCGCGCATCGCGATATAGCGGTCGTCGGACAGCTGCTCCAGCATGCGCTCGGTGGAGATCAGACCGGCACGCATGTCAACCACCTCCAGTGCGACCAGCCCGGCCCACAGCGGCGTGCGGTCATCGCGCAGCGTGGAATGGCCGAGCGGATTGACCCGCGCATCGACCAGCCTGGCGGGTGCATCGCGCGCGGTACTGGGGCCCAGGAACGGCAGTTGCAGGTAGGGACCGGACGGCACCCCCCAGACGCCCAGGGTCTGGCCGAAATCCTCGTTGTTCTTGTCCAGCCCCATCGGCGAGGCGACATCGATCAACCCCAGCAGGCCAAAACTTGTATTGAAGATCAGTCGGCCGGTATCGGAGGCGGCATTCTCGAGATTCCCCTGCAACAGGTTGTTGGACAGTACGACCACATCGTTCAGATTGGAGAAGAAATTTCCGACCCCGGTCTGCACCGGCCTGGGCAACCGCTGATACTGCACCGCTGCCGGGCGCAACAGGGCCCGGTCGAAATCGTCATTGAACTGGAACACCGCACGGTTGTAGGCCTCCCAGGGGTCGGCCGGGTCCCGATCCTCGCTGGGGACGGTGGCACAGCCGCCCAGCCCGAACAGAATCAGGGCCGCGAGAATCGCACACAGGAGGGGCTTGACAGCCATGTGGTTCCTTTATCGCTCCGGCCGGCACCCCGGGAAACCGCACGCCCCGTCAGGATCCGGTAATGGGATGAATGTCCGCCCTGCGGGCCATGCCGACCCGGCCGCGTCCCTCGTCCTTCGCCTGGTAACAGGCACGATCGGCCGCGACAAACGCCTCGTCGATCCCGGGCAGGTCGGCCGTCAACTCCAGGACACCAACGGAAGCGCCAATGGTGACCTCCCTGGCCTCGACCTGCAACGGACGATCCCCGAGCGCACTGCAAATACGCTGCCCCAGGATCTGTGCGTTCTCGCTGTCGGTCGCGAACGCGATAATGGCAAACTCGTCGCCGCCGATTCGCGCGACGGCATCCCCGCTGCGGGTCAGCTGCCGCAGGACCTGCGCCACCTGGCGCAACAGCTCGTCGCCCACCCGGTGACCATGATGGTCGTTGACATCCTTGAAATAATCGAGATCCACCAGCAGCAGGCTGGCCACCGAACCTTCGCGGGCAGCTCGTTCCAGCGCCGCCTCCAGCTCCTGTTCGAAGGCGCGGCGATTCAGCAACCCGGTCAGCGCATCGTGACTGGCCTCGTGCACCAGCCGGTCGACCAGACGCCGCTGCTCCGAGACATCGGTCAGCACCAGCAGGTTGCGTACCGACGCCCCGGCAACCGGATCCAGGGGGGTGCGCGCCACTTGCACGATGCGCTCGTGACCCTGGCGATCCACCAGACGGGCATCCGTGCGCCGCCCGAGACGGGCGGCCAATTTTACGCCGCGTGCGGGCTTCAGAAGCGGCTGTTCGCCGCCCAGTTCGCGCAAATCCAGCACCTGATCGAGATGGGCCCCGCGAGCCTGGTCGCCCACCAGGCCGGTCATCGCCTCGGCAGCGGGGTTCATGTAGGCAATCCCGTCGCGCGCATCGAGCGTGATCACCGCATCAGGGATCGCCTCCATGCTGCGTTCCAGGTTGTGGCCGGCAATCCGCAGCCGCGCATGGGCGTGCGTCACGTACATCAGGGCGAGGCCGATGAGCAGGGTCAGGGCGGAGACGATCCAGAGCAGATGGGCACGCAGCCAGTCGAGGACATGGAAAGGTTCCGGCGCATACAGCCCTACGCCGAGCTCGTACATCAGGGTGTGCACCCCGTCGTAGGAACGCGGCGCGGTCCAGCCCGCGATGCCTGCGGCGCGGGCCGCCGGATGGTCCTCCGGCAACGCCAGCGTCGCCTGCAGGATGCGGTGCGCCAGGCCCGCCTCCAGATCACCACGCATCGCCAGCGGCCACTCCGGATACAGACGGGTCGAACTGCGATAGGGGAAATGGGGAAAGGCGCGCTCGCCCACCAGGCGCAACTGGTCCACGCGCGGATCCTGGCGGGCCTCCAGGTCCTCGAGGATCCCGGTACGGAAGGTGGCGGCATCGACACGCCCGTCCAGTACCCAGTCGATCCCGCGGCTCACCGGAAAGTCGGTGAACACCAGGTCCGCCAGGTCTTCCTCGACATCCAGGCCCCTGTCCTTCAATTCGCGCCAGGTCATCCACCAGCCCCCGAAGGCATCCGGGTGGACCGCCGAAAGCCGCTGTCCGGCCAGGTCCGAGAGTTCCTCCAGGTCGTCGCGATCCGTGCGGGTGATCACCACCGCCCCGAAGCGATCGGCGTCGCGGCCCACCGCAGCGGGCTGCATGGTCGCGATACGCGAAATACCGTGACGCTGCTCCAGCATCACGTAGGAACCGCCATTGGTCAGGATCAGATCGAAGCGCCCGGCGGCCACCGCGGCCTGCATCCCGTCGTTGTTGACCGGGACCAGTTCGACCGAGGCGCCGTCCAGTTGCTCCCCCAGATAGCGGGCAAACGGGCCCCATTGCTCGAGCGCCCGCGCCTCGCCGCGATGGGCAAGCACGCCGAAGGTCAGCGTGGCCGGGGCGGCCGGCTGGGCCGACGCCTCGGCCCGAACGTCATCATGCGCGGATACCAGCAGCACCAGGACGAGGGCGATGAGCCACGCCGGCCAGCCGTGACCACCCGCGGCCAGAGCCTGCCCCGGTGCAGCCAACCCGCCGCGCGGCGCGAATTCCGAAGCGTCTCTGGCACGCGCGGCGCTCATCTCATGTGGGCGTACGATTGCGGCTGGCGGCGATGCGCAGGCGCAGCGCGTTGAGGCGGATGAAGCCCTCGGCGTCCTTCTGGTCGTAGGCACCGGCGTCGTCCTCGAAGGTAGCGATGGCATCGTCGAACAGGGTGTCCTCGGAGCGGCGACCGGCGACGATCACGTTGCCCTTGTACAGGCGCAGGCGCACCTCGCCGTTGACCACGCCCTGGGTGTCATCGATCGCGGCCTGCAGCATGCGCCGCTCCGGGCTCCACCAGTAGCCGTTGTAGATCAGGCTGGCATAGCGCGGCATCAGCTCGTCCTTCAAATGCGCGGCCTCGCGATCCAGGGTGATGGACTCCAGCGCCCGGCGGGCTTTGAGCAGGATAGTGCCGCCGGGTGTCTCGTAGCAGCCGCGCGACTTCATGCCGACATAGCGGTTCTCGACGATATCCAGGCGACCCACGCCGTGGGCTCCGCCACGCTCGTTGAGCCTGGACAGGAGCGCTGCGGCGCTCAGGCGCTCGCCGTTGACCGAAACCGGATCACCGTTCTCGAAGCCGATGGTCAGGGTCTCGGACTGGTCCGGCGCGGCCTCGGGGGAAACCGACCAGCGCCACATGTCCTCCTCGGCCTCGGTCCACGGGTCCTCCAGCGGACCGCCTTCGTAGGAGATATGCAGCAGGTTGGCATCCATGGAGTACGGCGACTTGGTACCCTGCTTCTTGTAGTCCACCGGGATGTTGTGCTGCTCGGCGTAGGCCATCAGGCGCTCGCGCGAGTTCAGGTCCCACTCGCGCCAGGGCGCAATCACCCGGATCCCCGGCTTCAGCGCGTAGGCGCCCAGCTCGAAGCGTACCTGGTCATTGCCCTTGCCGGTGGCGCCGTGGGCGATAGCGTCGGCGCCGGTCTCCTCGGCAATCTCCACCATGCGCCGCGCGATCAGCGGGCGAGCGATAGAGGTGCCCAGCAGATACTCGCCCTCGTAGACCGTATTGGCCCGAAACATCGGGAACACGTAGTCGCGCACGAAGGTCTCGCGCAGGTCCTCGATGTAGATCCGCTCCACGCCCAGGGCCTCGGCCTTGGCCCGGGCCGGTTCGACCTCCTCGCCCTGCCCCAGGTCGGCAGTAAAGGTGATGACCTCGCAACCGTATTGCTCTTCCAGCCATTTGAGGATCACGGAGGTATCCAGGCCGCCGGAATAGGCAAGCACGACACGGTTAATCTTGGTACTCATCAGGGTAGAAATCCTTTGCGTTTGCTTGGTTATAGTCGGTTTTCGGGGGTTCTTCACTACCAGGCCGGATGTCCGGATTCGGGGTTCCCGGGTGATCCGGCCTCCCGTCCCGGAGCCGCAGACGGTTCCGGTGCGCCGGCATCGACCCACCAGATATCGGTGCGCCGCGAGGCCGCCCGCTCACCGTCCGCCACCGGATCCACGCCCGGGGCCTCCAGCTCGATGCGCCCCTCCGGGATCCCGAGATCCATCAGTGCGTCGCGCACCGCCGCCGCGCGTGCGCGGCTCAAACGCCGGTTGATTTCCAGCGGCCCCTGCGCATCGGTCCAGCCGACCACCCGCAAGCGCGCCCCCGGCGAGCCACGCAGTGCCTCGAGTAACGCATCCAGGGTCGCCCGGGCCTCCCCGTCCAGCCGGTCACTTGCGGTCTCGAAGTGGATGCTCCAGCGCCCCAGGGCCCCGCTGTCGGGCCCGCCAGCGGGGCGCCCGTGGCTGGCATGGCAGGCATTGAATTCACCCATCCGGCGCGCAAACCGGATTCCCCGGAAATGCACCGCACCCTCGTCATCCGGAAAGTCGATCCGCAGGTCGTGCCCGGCCTGCAGCCGCGCCCGCAGGGCCTGCACCTGTGCCGGGGGTACGTAGAACTCGCGGGTGCCCCGTGCCTGCAGCCGCAGATCCAGGGGGTCCAGGGTCGCCGGGCGCAACCACTCCGGGGCACCGGTGCGCAGGCGCGGCGGCATCTCGAGATCCGGCATCGGATACGGCGCCTGCCAGACGGCGCTCGTCACCACGCCGGGGCGGCTCTCGAAGCGGAAGTGGCCACCGTGGCGCACTTCCTGCTCGAGCAGACAGATTGCGTTGTCCTCGCCGACCTTCCAGTCACTGCGCTCCAGTGGCTCGCTGTAGGGCTCGGCGCCTGCCGTGGTCATGCCGGCCCCGAGCATCAGGCCCGGGAGTACGCGACGCAACCACTGGCGCAACAGTCCGGCCATGATGCGCTAGCGCTTCTTTGGCGGCAGGATGTCGGTGATCGAGCCGTGCGCGGCCTCGGCGGCAAACGCCACCGTCTCGCTGAGGGTCGGGTGCGGGTGCACGGTCAGCCCGATGTCCTCGGCCTCCGCACCCATCTCCAGCGCCAGCATCGCCTCGCCAATCAGGTCGCCGGCGGATGGACCCACCAGACCGGCCCCGATCACGCGGCCCTCGGCGTCGAACAGCAGCTTGGTCATGCCGTCCTCCGCACCCAGCGCGATCGCGCGGCCCGAGGCAGCCCAGGGGAACACGCCCTTGGTGTACTCGATACCGTCGGCCTTCGCCTGCTCCTCGGTCACACCCATCCAGGCGACCTCGGGGTGGGTATAGGCCACCGACGGGATGGCGCGGGCGTCGAAGTGGACCTTGTGCCCGGCGATCACTTCGGCCGCCACCTTACCCTCGTGGGTAGCCTTGTGCGCCAGCATCGGCTGGCCGACCACGTCGCCGATGGCGAAGATGTGCTCGACATTGGTGCGCTGTTGGCTGTCGACCTCGATAAAGCCGCGCTCGCTCACCTGCACGCCGGCCGCCTCGGCGTTGATCTTTGCCCCGTTCGGGCTGCGCCCCACGGCGACCAGCACGCGATCGAAGGTGTCCTCTTCCGGAAGGCCCCTGGCCTCGCCCTCGAACTGGCAGACAATCCCGGCCTTGGTGGCCTTGGCCCCGGAGACCTTGCTCTTGAGGAAGATGTTCTCGAAGCGCTTCTTCGCGCGCTTCTCGAACGGACGCACGATGTCGCGGTCCGCGCCCGGCATCAGGGTGTCGGACAGTTCCACAACCGTGACCTTCGAGCCCAGCGCCTCGTACACGCAGGCCATCTCCAGGCCGATGATCCCGCCACCGACCACCAGCATGCGCTCCGGGATCTCGGCCAGGTCCAGCGCATCGGTGGAATCCATCACCCGCTCGTCATCCCAGGGGAAACCAGGCAGCTTGATCGCCTGCGAGCCGACCGCGATGATCGCGTGCTCGAAGCCGATCACCTCGCGACCCTTGTCACCCTCCACCGCGATGCTGTTCGCCCCGGTAAATTGGCCGACGCCCTGCACCACGCGCACCTTGCGCTGCTTGGCCAGCTGCTTGAGGCCGCCGGTCAGCTTCTTGACTGTACCGTCCTTGTAGCCGCGCAGACCGTCCAGCTCGATCTCCGGCTCGCCGAACTTGATACCCAGCGCGGCAAAGCGTTCGGCCTCGTGCAGCACCTCACCGGCATGCAACAGCGCCTTGGACGGGATGCAGCCGACGTTCAGGCACACCCCGCCGATCACCGGGAAGCGCTCGGCCATCACCACGTCCAGCCCCAGATCCGCGGCGCGGAAGGCGGCAGTGTAGCCGCCGGGACCAGAACCCAGCACCAGCACCTGGCACTGGCTGTCGGTGCCGGGATCGGCGGCGGCCTTGGGCGCCGCCTTCTTCGGCTCGCTCGCAGCAGCGGATTCCGCCTTGGCCGATTCGGCCTTGTCGCCACCGGATGCGGGGGCGTCATCGCTGCCCGAAGCCTCGCCACTGGTCTCGAGATCCAGAATCTTGCTGCCCCTGGACACCTTGTCCCCGACCTTCACATGCAGCTTCTTAACCGTGCCGGCCTCGGGGGCAGGCACGTCGATGGTCGCCTTGTCGGACTCCAGGGTGATCAGCGGGTCTTCCGGCGCGATCTCGCTGCCCGGCTGTACCAGGACCTCGATAATCTCGACGTCCTTGAAATCCCCGATGTCCGGGACCTCGATGGTCTTGGTCTGGCTCATCCAATCGCTCCGGTTGGCATTCGGTTACAGCAGCATGCGACGCATATCGGACAGCAATGCGCTCAGCGTGGTGGCAAAGCGCGCGCCCAGCGCGCCGTCGATCACCCGGTGATCGTAGGACAGCGCCAGCGGCAGGATCAGGCGCGGCTCGAACTCCTTGCCATTCCAGACGGGCTTCATGCTGGAGCGCGACACGCCCAGGATTGCGACCTCGGGGGCATTCACGATCGGGGTGAACTGGGTGCCGCCGATCCCGCCGAGGCTGGAGATGGTCATGCAGCCGCCCTGCATGTCCGCCGGCTTGAGCTTCTTGTCGCGGGCACGCTGGGACAGGTCCATCAGCTCGGAGGCGATGTCGACCAGGCTCTTGCGGTCGACATCGCGCACCACCGGGACGACCAGGCCGTCTGGCGTGTCCACCGCGATGCCGAGGTTGTAGTACTGCTTGATGATCAGGTTCTCGCCGGTCGCATCCAGCGAGGCATTGAAGCGCGGGTACTGCCTGAGCGCGGAGACTACCGCCTTCATCAGGAACGGCAGGAAGGTGACCTTCACGCCCTTCTTCTCGTACTCGGCCTTCAGCGACTTGCGGAAATCCTCGAGCTCGGTGATATCTGCCTCGTCGAACTGAGTCACGTGCGGGACGGTGACCCAGTTGCGATGCAGGTTCTTGCCGGTGAGCTTGTTGATCTTCGACAGCGGCTGGGTCTCGATCGGACCGAACTCGGAGAAGTCGATCTCCGGCATCGGCTCGACCCCCAGCCCGCCACCGGCGCCCTGGCTCAGCGCGCGCTTGACGAAGCCCTGCACGTCCTCGCGCAGGATGCGCCCCTTGCGCCCGGATCCCTCGACCTTGCTGAGGTCCACGCCCAGCTCGCGCGCGAACTTGCGCACCACCGGCGAGGCATGGGCCTTGCGGAAGGCCGATTCGTCGCGGATGTGCTCGGTGGGCGACGGGCGCGGGTCGGCCCGGTCGGCGACCTTCGGCGCTTCGGGCGGTTGTGGCTTTTCGGCCTCGGGGGCCGGCTCGGCCTGGGCGTCCGCGGAAGACGGCGC
This sequence comes from Pseudomonadota bacterium, assembly GCA_051747025.1. Lineage (GTDB taxonomy): Bacteria > Pseudomonadota > Gammaproteobacteria > Ectothiorhodospirales > Ectothiorhodospiraceae > Thioalkalivibrio. The sequence continues at coordinate 35,236 of JBNJFQ010000012.1, read as the reverse complement.
TTCCTCCTTCGCGGATCCCTCCTCGGCCGCACCCTCGTCGGAGGGTTCCAGTTCCAGGATCGGGTCGCCCTCGCTGACTCGATCGCCGGCCTTGACCTTCAGCGCCTTCACCGTACCACCCTGGGGGGCCGGGATCTCGATGGAGGCCTTGTCCGATTCCAGCGTGATCAACGGATCCTCGGGGGCCACGGTGTCCCCGGGGCTGACGATCACCTCGATGATCTCGACGTCCTTGAAATCACCAATATCCGGCACGTGCACGGTAGTCGTGTTGCTCATGTCTGCTCCTGCCTCGGTACCGGCGGCCTCAGGCCTGCAAGGGGTTGGGCCGTTTGACGTCGATCTTGTACTTCTTGATCGCGTCGGAGACGGTCTTGACCTCGACGGTCCCAGCGTCGGCCAGGGCCTTCAGGGCCGTGACCGCGATATGGTAGCGATCCACCTCGAAATGGCGGCGCAGCGCGGCCCGGGTATCCGACCGGCCGAAGCCGTCGGTACCCAGCACGCGGTAGTCGGCCGACACGAAGGCGCGGATCTGGTCGGGGTAGGCCTGGACATAGTCGGTCGCGGCCACCACCGGGGTATCCGTCCCCCCCAGGCATTCCTCCACCCAGGACTTGCGCGGCCTGGCCTCCGGGTTCAGGCGGGCGTGGCGCTCGGCATCGCGGCCGTCGCGCGCCAGTTCGTTGAAGCTGGTCGCGCTCCAGACCTCGGCAGCCACGCCGAAGTCCTGGTCCAGCAGTTCGGCGGCGGCGATGGCCTCGCGCAGGATGGTGCCGGAACCCAGCAGGCGCACCTTCTTTTTCTTGCGCCCACCGGCCTGCAGCCGGTACAGACCGCGGCGGATGCCTTCCTCGGCACCCTTCGGCATGGCTGGCTGCGGGTAGTTCTCGTTCATCACGGTGATGTAGTAGAAGACGCTTTGCTGCTCCGCGTACATACGGCGCATGCCATCCTGCACGATCACTGCCAGCTCATAGGCGAACGTCGGATCATAGGCGATGCAGTTGGGCACATTGGCGGCCAACATCGGGCTGTGGCCGTCGTCGTGCTGCAGGCCCTCGCCGGCCAGCGTGGTGCGCCCGGCGGTCGCCCCCATCAGGAAGCCGCGCGAGCGCATGTCGCCGGCGGCCCAGATCAGGTCGCCGACGCGCTGGAAGCCGAACATCGAGTAGAAGATGTAGAACGGCACCATCGCCACACCATGCGTGGAATAGGAGGTCGCGGCCGCAATCCAGGAGGACATGGAACCGGCCTCGTTGATCCCTTCTTCCAGGATCTGACCCTTCTTGTCCTCCTTGTAATACATCACCTGATCCTTGTCCTGCGGCTCGTAGAGCTGACCAACCGAGGAATAGATCCCCAACTGACGGAACAACCCTTCCATGCCGAAGGTGCGGGCCTCGTCGGGCACAATCGGGACGACGTTCTTGCCAATCTTCTTGTCCCGGGCGAGCAGGGTCAGCAGGCGCACGAAGGCCATGGTCGTGGACATCTCGCGCTCGCCGGAGGCCTCCAGCAGGCCGTTGAAGGCGTCCAGGCCGGGCACTTCGAGCGGCGTGGCCAGCGGGCGGCGCACTGGCAGGTAACCGCCCAGGGCCTTGCGGCGCTCGTGCATGTACTTCATTTCGTCCGAGTCGGGGTCCGGCTTGATGTATTCGGCCCTCTCCACCTGCTCGTCGGACAGCGGGATGTTGAAGCGGTCGCGGAACTGCTTCATGTCGTCCGCGTCCATCTTCTTCTGGCTGTGAGTACGATTCTGCGCCTCCCCGGCGGCACCCATGCCGTAGCCCTTCACGGTGTGCGAGAGGATCACGGTCGGCTGGCCCTTGTGCTCGGTCGCCGCCTTGTAGGCTGCGTAGACCTTGACCGGGTCGTGCCCCCCGCGATTCAGGCGCCAGATATCCTCGTCGGACATGTTGGCCACCATGCGCTTGAGTTCGGGGTACTTGCCGAAAAAGTGCTCGCGCACGTAGGCACCGTCGCGCGACTTGTAGTTCTGGTAGTCACCGTCGACCGCCTCCATCATACGTTTTTGCAACAGGCCGTCGGTGTCCCTGGCCAGCAGCGGGTCCCAGTAGCGGCCCCACAGCACCTTGACCACGTTCCAGCCGGCGCCGCGGAAGATGGCCTCCAGCTCCTGCACGATCTTGCCGTTGCCGCGCACCGGGCCGTCCAGGCGCTGCAGGTTGCAGTTGACCACCCAGGTCAGGTTGTCGAGCTTCTCGCGCGAGGCCAGGGTGATCGCCCCCAGGGTCTCCGGCTCGTCCACCTCGCCGTCGCCAACAAAGCTCCACACGCGGCGGTTTTCGGTGTGCGCCAGGCCGCGATCCTGCAGGTAGCGCATGAAGCGCGCCTGGTAGATGCTCATAATCGGGCCGAGCCCCATGGAGACCGTGGGAAACTGCCAGAAGTCCGGCATCAGCCACGGGTGCGGATAGGACGACAGGCCCTTGCCGTCGACCTCGCGGCGGAAGTGATCCAGCTGTTCCTCCGTCAGGCGCCCCTCCATGAACGCGCGGGCGTAGATACCCGGCGAGGAGTGACCCTGGGCGAACAGCAGGTCACCACCGTGGTCGTGCGAAGGAGCATGCCAGAAGTGATTGAAACCGACGTCGTACAACGTCGCACCCGAGGCGAAACTCGCGATATGCCCGCCCAGCTCGGCCGAGGCGCGGTTGGCCTTGACCACCATCGCCATCGCGTTCCACCGGATGTAGGAACGAATACGATGCTCCACCGCGCCGTCACCCGGATACTCGGGTTCGAGGTGCGTGGGGATGGTATTCACATAGGCGGTGTTGGCGGAGTACGGCAGGTAGGCCCCACTGCGGCGCGCCTTGTCGACCAGGCGCTCGAGGAGGGCATGCGCCCGCTCGGGGCCATCCGTCTCCAGCACGGAGGCCAGGGCGTCAATCCACTCCTGGGTCTCCTGCGGGTCGATATCGTGTTCGATCGCGTTCGGGTCCATGCGTCTATCCCTGGAAACGGGTGAAGAATCGGGTTATCGGCTGCCGCGCCATGCCCCGGGTGGTCGGGGTTTTGCTACCATGCGGCGATATCGGGCGGGCGCAAACGTGTAAGTATCCCGACTGTGCCTCCGCAAGGTCAAGGGAAAGCCCGCTATGGCGCCGATCCCCGCGCCAAGAAACACCAAAGCCCCGTAAAACGAGAGAACGCCCTCGCCTGCAACCGGCCGGGGGCGACCCAGGCCGCCCAACCCAAGGTAATCCGATGCCCGAACCCGTCTCGCTTTCCCCGCACCACCGCCCGATGGCGAACCGGTTTCGCGGGTTCCTCCCGGTGGTCGTGGACGTGGAGACCGGCGGCTTCGACGACAGCCGGCATGCGCTGCTGCAGATCGCCGCGGTATTTCTGCGTCGCGACGAACACGATCATCTGGTGCGAGACCGCACGGTCAGCGTCCATGTGCGCCCGTTCGAGGGCTCGGAGATGGATCCGAAGTCGCTGGAGGTCAACAGGATCGACCCCTATCACCCGCTCCGTGCCGCCTATCCGGAAGACCAGGCGATGGGACGGGTATTCAGCGAAGTCCGACGCGAGGTAAAGCTCAACCACTGCAAGCGCGCCATCCTGGTCGGACACAACGCCCACTTCGATCTGGGCTTCGTTCATGCAGCCGCGGAGCGCTGCGGCATCAAACGCAATCCGTTCCACCCGTTCTCCAGCCTGGACACGGTATCGCTGTCCGCACTGGCGTTCGGACAGACGGTACTGGCACGCGCCGCCGACGCCGCCGGACTCGGCTGGGACACCGAGTCCGCACATAGCGCCGCCTTTGATGCGGAAAAGACGGCAGACATCTTCTGCCGGATCGCAAACGACTGGCAAGATGGGATCGGGGTGCCGCAGAACGCCCTGCGCCTCCCAGAACCGGAAGAACTCCCGCCGGGGAGCTGACATTGGTGCCCGAGGCCGACCCCGTCATTGCGAACCCCGCAGGGGTGAAGCAATCTCCCGACACTCCGGCGGCGGCAGGACCCGGTGGCTACGTCAGGAGATCGCCACGGCCCCTGCGGGGCCTCGCGATGACGGTTTCAGGGTGTGCGGCAGCCCCTCGGGCTGCCGCACCACGTGCTTTAACTCGCGGCGCGTTTGGCGTGGGCTTCGTCGACCATCTTCTTTAATTCGCCGTTCTCGAACATCTCGAGCGTGATGTCGCAACCGCCAACCAGTTCGCCGTCGATATAGACCTGCGGGAAGGTCGGCCAGTCGGCGAAGCGCGGAAGATTCTGCATGACCTCCTGGTCGGCAATCACGTTCACGTAGGCGAACTCCTGATCACAGCGCTTCAGCGCCTCGACCGCCCGGCTGGAAAAGCCGCACATCGGGAACTGGGGCGTGCCCTTCATGAAGATCACCACCGGGTTTTCTTCCACCTGCTGGCGGATGCGGTCCATTACGTCCATCGAAAATACTCCTGAAGTGGGGTCCGTGACGGGCCGGGGCAAAACCCGGCTTGACTCGATATCCTAGTATACTACTCAGACATTGAAGCGGAAATGCACCACGTCACCTTCATGCATGACGTAGTCCTTGCCCTCGAGGCGCCATTTTCCGGCATCCTTTGCGCCCTGCTCCCCGTTGTATCCAACAAAATCGTCGTACCCGACTACCTCGGCACGGATGAAGCCACGCTCGAAATCGGTGTGGATTGCCCCGGCAGCCTGTGGCGCCGTGGAGCCACGACGCACGGTCCAGGCCCGCACCTCCTTCTCGCCCGCGGTAAAGAACGTCTGCAGGTCCAGCAGACGGTAGGCGGTGCGAATCACCCGGTCCAGCCCCGGCTCCGCGAGGCCCAGATCGGCCAGGAACTCGGTACGCTCCTCCGGATCCAGCACTGCAATCTCGGCCTCGATGGCCGCGCAGACGCTGACCACTTCGGCACCCTCCTCGGCCGCCTTCGCCTGCACGGCCTCGACCATGGCATTGCCCCCGACCAGCGAGGCCTCGTCCACGTTGGCAATGTACATCGCCGGCTTGAGGGTCAACAGGTGTAGGTCGTACAGGGCCCGCCGCTCGTCCTCGTCCAGATCCTGCGCCCGCGCCGGAATACCCTGATCGAGACCCGACGACACCTTCTCGGCCGCCTGCAACTGGGCGATCGCGGTCTTGTCCTGCGACTTGGCCGCCCGCCCCAGCCGGGAAAGCGCTTTGTTCACGGTCTCAAGGTCCGCCAGCATCAACTCGGTGCTGATCGTCTCGATATCCGCCAGCGGATCGACCCTGCCGGCCACGTGCACGATGTCGTCATCCTCGAAACAGCGCACCACCTGGGCGATCGCATCCGTCTCGCGGATGTGCGCCAGAAACTGGTTCCCCAGCCCCTCGCCCTGGGCGGCGCCCGCGACCAGACCAGCGATATCCACGAACTCGACCGTGGTTGGCAGCGTGCGCTGAGGCTTCACGATCCCGGCGAGCCGCGTCAGCCGCGGATCCGGGACCTCGACCACGCCCACGTTCGGGTCGATGGTGCAGAAGGGATAGTTCTCCGCGGCGATCTCCGCGCGCGTGAGGGCATTGAACAGGGTGGACTTGCCGACATTCGGCAGACCCACGATCCCGCACTTCAGACTCATCGGGCTTCCTCGGGGTTCTTGGGGCCGGCCGCCTTCGACCCGCCGCCGTGCAGATTGCGCACCGCCTCGTCCCAGCGCCCGGCCACCAGGGCCGGGATCTGGTCCAGGGCCGTATCGATGGCCTCCTCGATGGCCTGCGTATCGGCCTTTCCGGGGCGATCCAGCACGAAGGGCACCACGTCGTCGCGATGCCCCGGATGGCCGATCCCGACCCGGAGCCGGGCGTAGTTCGGACCGCCCATGTGCCGGTGCAGGTCACGCAGGCCGTTGTGTCCGCCATGCCCGCCACCCAGCTTCAGCCGAACCACTCCCGGATCGAGATCCAGTTCGTCATGCACGATCAGGATGGCCTCGGGCGGGATGCGGTAGAAGTCGGCGCACTTGCGCACCGGCAGGCCACTCTTGTTCATGAAGCTCATGGGCTTGAGCAGCCAGCAATCGCCCTCGGGCAGGACCAGACGCACCGCCTCGCCATCGAAACGGCTCTCGGGGCGGAATTCCGCGCCATGCCGGCGGGCCAGGGTGTCCACAAACCAGAAACCCGCGTTATGCCGGGTTTCGGCATAACGCGGGCCCGGATTGCCCAGCCCGACCACCAGACGGATTGGTTCGGGTTGGATCGCCATCGTTCAGGTGGCAAGCCGCAGGGCTTACTCCTTGTCCTCGGCCTCCGACTCGTCGCCGGAGGCCTCCTCGCCACCGGCGGCTTCCTCGCCACCATCGGCCTCCGCGGCCTCGCCTTCCTCGACCTCTTCTTCCTCGGTCTTGGCGGCACGCGGCAGCAGGATACTGACCACGGCGTAGTCGTATTCCTCGCCATGCATCAGCGCCACACTCTGCACGCCTTCCGGCAGCTTCAGCTCGGAGATGTGCAGGGTGTCGCCAACATCCATCTCGATCACGTCGATATCGATCGCCTCGGGCAGGTCACCCGGCAGGCACTCGACCTCGAGCTCGTTGATCATGCGGCTGACCATGCCGCCGCCCAGCTTGACACCCTTGGCCTCTTCCTCGTGGTGGAAGTGCAGCGGCACGCTGACCCGGATCGGCTGGTTGGCGCTCACGCGCATCAGGTCGACGTGGTAGATGGTCGGCTTGAACGGATGGCGCTGCACGTCGCGCAGGATCGCCTTCTCGGTCTTGCCGGCCAGCTTCACGCTCAGGATGTGCGAGTAGAACGCGTCTTCCTTGAGGTTGTGGACCATCGCGTTGTGATCCAGGGTGATCGCCACGGCGTCCTTGTCTGCCCCGTACAGGATGGCAGGCAGCTTGCCGGCGCGACGCAGGCGGCGGCTCGCACTCGAACCCTGTTCGTCACGCTTCTCGGCTTCAATGGTAAAGCTCATGCTCATTGCTACAGTCTCCAAAATGAAAGGCGCTTCACCCGAAGCGCCCTGAACACACCCCGCCCGCGACCAGACGGGGCGCTGAAGGGGGAGGCGAACTCCCCGAAGTCGTTTTCGGCCCGTCGAACTGACTAGTCCATGAACAGCGAACTGACGGATTCCTCGAGATTAATCCGGCGGATGGTCTCCGCCAGCATCTCTGCGACCGACAGCTGACGAATCTTCTCGCAGGCCTGCGCGTTCGGCTGCAGGGCCAGGGTGTCCGTCACCACCAGCTCGTCGAGCGCAGAACCGTTTATATTATCAATTGCCGCACCGGAAAGCACGGGGTGCGTCGCATAGGCACTTACCGAGGACGCCCCGTGCTCCTTCAGGGCCTTCGCCGCCTGGCACAGCGTACCGGCAGTATCCACCATGTCGTCGATGATGATGCAGGACTTGCCACGCACATCGCCGATGATATGCATCACCTCGGACTCGTTGGCGCGCGGGCGGCGCTTGTCGATAATCGCCAGGTCGGCATCGTCCAAACGCTTGGCAATCGCGCGCGCCCGCACCACCCCGCCGACATCCGGGGACACTACGGTCAGATCGCCCGAGACATGTCGCCAGACATCGCCCAGCAGCACCGGCGAGGCGTAGATGTTGTCCACCGGGACGTTGAAGAAACCCTGAACCTGGTCGGCGTGCACGTCGATGGTCAGCACGCGATCCGCGCCCACCGCCTCGATCATGTTGGCGACCACCTTGGCCGAGATCGGCACGCGCGCCGAACGCACCCGGCGGTCCTGGCGCGCGTAGCCGAAATAGGGGATCACCGTGGTAATGCGCCCGGCCGACGCGCGGCGCAGCGCATCCACCATGATCACCAGTTCCATGATGTTTTCGTTGGTCGGCTGACCGGTCGGCTGAATCAGGAAGACATCGCGACCGCGCACATTCTCCAGGATCTCGACCTGCACCTCGCCATCGCTGAACCGCCCTACGATCGCCTGCCCCATCGGCAGGCCGAGGTGTTCGGTCACACCCTGTGCCAGACGCGGGTTCGCGTTCCCCGCGAAGATCATCATACGACTCTTGTCGACCACGGCTTTGTCCGGTCTGGGTGGAATGGAGCAGGCTGCGATATCGCCCGAGCCCCAGTATAGACCCGGGCACGGGGCCGGGGTCTTGGTAGCTGGTGACCCGCGCACGCGGCGCGGGCCTGGTTGAATGGCTGGGCCGGCAGGATTCGAACCTGCGCATGGCGGGATCAAAACCCGCTGCCTTACCGCTTGGCTACGGCCCAATAACTCACTGGACTCTATTGTACTGCCTGGCCGGCGTCGTGCCCGGTCCATCCCGCGGATCGGCGGTGCCGATCCGGGCCGGCAGGATGATGGCGCTACGCGCCACCCTTCGGGCCGTCACCTTCGGCGACGGTCGGTCGCGGCTGCGCCGCTCGCGTCGAACCTGCGCATGGCGGGATCAAAACCCGCTGCCTTACCGCTTGGCTACGGCCCGACTACTTCATTGCTTCTTTCCGCCCGCCCCGGCAACCACTTCTGCAGGGGAGAGACATTCAGCAAAGGGGTCACCCAGCTGCGCCAGGGCTCCGGCTGCAGGGACTGCGCCCGCTCGGCCGCTGCCTGGTCGGCAAACATCCCGAACACACAGGCCCCGCTCCCACTCAGACGGGTCCGCTCCGACTGCCCCGCAAGCCAGTCGAGCACCCGCGCGATGGCCGGATAGCGCGCACGCACCACCGGCTCGAACACGTTCCCGAAACGCGCGGAATCGATTTCGGACGAAATTGTCTCGGTGGGGCAGTCGCGTGTCAATTGGGGTACGCCGAACATCGGCCCGGTTGCGACCGCAACCCCCGGATCGACCAGCAGCAACCAGGCCAGGTCCGGTTCCACCGGCACCAGGCGCTCGCCCACCCCTTCCGCCCAGGCGGCACGCGCCGCGACAAACACCGGCACGTCAGCCCCCAGCCCCACCCCCAGGCGTGACAACTCGTCCAGCGAAAGTCCCAGCCCGAACAGGCGATTCAGGGCGACCAGCGTGGTGGCGGCATCCGAACTCCCCCCGCCGAGACCGCCCCCGACCGGGATCTGCTTGTCCAGTTGGATGCGCACTCCGATCGGGGCGCGGGTGTATTCCGCCAGGCGCCGGGCCGCACGCAGACAGAGGTTCTGTTCGCCGTCGACCGCCCGAGCGTCCATCTCGAAGCGTCCGGGCGGCAGGCGCTCGAAACGCAGGTGGTCCGCCAGCCCCAGAAACTGGAACACCGTCTGCAGCTCGTGGTAGCCATCCGCACGCCTGCCGGTGACATGCAGGAAACGATTAACCTTGGCAGGTGCCGGGAAGACCTGCTCGAAACCGGATGCCGATGCAGTCACGAGGCATGATCCTCGCCCAGGCGCCACCCCCGGAGGCGGGCCTTCAGTTCCACCCCGTCACGCCACATATTGATGCGACTCGGCAGCGAGACCCCGTCCACCTCCTCGTACTCCACGTACTCGACGGTCCAGCCTGCCTGGGTAATACGCACCGGCCGCCCCTCGCTATCGAGCTGGATATCGTGCGCCACATCCGGCTGGAGCAGACCGCGCACCCAGTAGATCATCCCCGACACCGGCATCTCACGGCCGGTCAGGCGCGCGGCCAGGGCATCCGGATCCTCGGCCAGCAGACGTTCACCCGCACGCGTCTCGAGCAGCGCCGGCTGCACCCCGTCCAGAGTCAGGCGCCCGCCACCCTGCCCCATGGGGCCCGACAGGTCGAGCACGTGGCGGCCGTCCCGAAACCGCCAGTGCAGCTGGGCCGACCAGTGTTGGTCCTCCGCGGACAGCCCCAGGCGCGCGGACAGCCGCCACGCGCTTGCCGCCTCGATCACCGCGACGCGCTGCTCGAACGCCAGCCGTGCGGCCTGGCCGGTATCGACCTTCGGCATCGGTGCGGCACAACCCGCCAGCAGCCACACCAGGCATACCGTAACCGCCACCCCGAGACCGGGTGCCGAGCGTACACCGGCACCCGGAAGTCGCCACCACGCCATCATTCGAACAGGTCGTCGCGCACGCGGAGCAGGCGTTCGTGCCGAGGCTCGCGCTCCAGCGCGGACTCGAGGATCGCGCGGGCCTCCTCGCGCGCACCGCGCTCCCACAGTACCACCGCGAGATTGCTGGCAATCTCGCCGTCTTCCATCAACCCGTACGCCCGGCGCAGATGCGCCTCGGCCTCTTCCAGACGCCCGAGGCGATACAGGACCCAGCCATAGCTGTCGATGATGGCGGCATCATTTGGCTCCTGGGCATAGGCCTGCTTGATCAGCTCCAGGGCCTCCTCGTAGCGATCGGTACGGTCGGCCAGGGTGTAACCCAGTGCATTCAGGGCCGCCACGTTGTCGGGATCGTGCTCGAGGATCGCGCGAAAATCCGTCTCGGCCCGATCGATATTTTCCTCGCGCTCGTGTACCAGGCCGCGCAGGTAGAGCAGTCCGGTATCGCCAGGGAACTGGATCAGCCCCCGATTCAGGCGCGCTCGCGCCTCCGCATAGCGTCCCGTCGCGCGCAATGCATTCGCTTCGACGATATACGCCCGGCGCGCCCGTTCGTCGTCGGCACCCTGCTGCAAACGCTCGAACGCGGCGCGGGCCGCCTCCGGCCCTTCCTGCTCGAGGGTCAGACGTGCCAGCCGCAGCTCGGCATCCGCCTGATGCTCGTCGCCCCCCACACGCTGGTAGGCCGCCCGGGCGCCCGCCGGATCCCCCTCGAGCTCGTGCAGCCGCCCGAGGTAGTAGGCCACCTCGTCAGTACGGGTGCCGAGCGCATCCAGGCGTTCGAGGTAGTCCCGCGCCGGACCAAGCTGCTCCGCCTCGAGGCTCAGCAGGGCCACCGCCAGCAGGAGTTGCTCGTCATCCGGACTGCGTTCCAGCATGCGATCCAGCTCGCGGCGCACCGTCTCCCGGTCGCCCTCCTCGACCAGCGCACGCGCATAGGCCAGACGCGCCTCGCGGCTGTCGGGATGGGCCTCGGCGGTGGCCTGCAGCAGATCCAGCGCCTCCCCGGTGCGCTCCGCAGCATCCAGTGCGCGGGCATGCAGCAGTCTCAATGGCAGTGAATCGGGGAACCGTTCGGCGGCCTCCGCCGCCACCAGGAGGGCCGCATCCGCGGAATCGAAACGCAGACTGGCCTCGACCCAGACGCGCTGCACCCCCGCGTCATCCGGACGTCGCTCGGCCAGTTCGCGCAGCGCAGCCAGCGCGCCATCGCGGTTGTCGACCTGCCCCACCAGGCTCCCCAGCACCGGATAGGGGTCGGTGCCCTCGGCCTGCAGGCGAGTGATCACCCGTTCCATCTGCGCGGCCGCCGGTTGCGCCTCGCCAGCATCCATGTGCAGCACCGTGGCAATCTGGACCGCCTCCATGCGTTCCGGGTCCAGCTGCAACCAGCGCTCGGCGGAGCGCAGTGCCTGGGGCCGATCATCCGCGAACAGCGCAATCCGTGTGGCGCGCTCGGCGATCGCGGGGTCGCCGGTCAGCAGCGACGCGGCGCCGTAATAACGGCTGGCCTCGGCATTCTCGCCCGAGCGCAGGGCGATCTCGGCCGCCAGGATGCTGAAGATCAGCGCGGACTCGGGATCCCGCGCCTGTGACACATTCACCATCCGCGGGGCATCGACACCCGGCGGCTCGGCCGAACCGAGTGGATTGTGCGCGCAGCCGGCCAGACCCAGGGCGGCCGCGACAACCAGTAGTTTTCGAATCATTTCGGGACCGGTTTGAAACATGGATATGAATGGGACGGGACCACGACGCCCGGGTTCCCCTGCGGCAGTGCCGGGGAAACACCGCTCGACTCCCGACAGGAATACCCAGTCACCGGCATCACTGTATCGAACCGCGCGACACAGTACACTATTGGGCTACCCTCGCCGGTTTGCGGCACAATACCCTTCGGCATGCTGTTTACACTCGGAATCAATCACAAGACGGCACCGGTCGCGATTCGCGAGCGGCTGGCGGTCAGCGAAGGCGAGCTGGGCGACGCCCTGCACTCGCTGCGTTCCGGTGTGCTGTTGCCGGAAACCGCCATCCTGTCCACCTGCAACCGCACCGAGGTCTATTTCCGCGAGGGCGGGCCACACAGCGAGCACCGGGTACTGGACTGGCTGGGCGGCTACCACGGGATCGACCGTGACGAATTGAAGCCCTACCTCTATCTGCACCACGACGGCTCCGCGGTGCGCCATACCCTGCGCGTAGCCAGCGGACTCGATTCCATGGTGCTGGGCGAGCCGCAGATCCTGGGGCAGATGAAGACGGCCTACCAGCATGCCCACGATGCCGGCACCCTGGGCCGCTCGCTGGAACGCCTGTTCCAGCACGCGTTCTCCACCGCCAAGGATGTCCGCAGCCAGACGGCAATCGGCCAGAGCGCAGTATCGGTGGCATTTGCCGCGGTGTCGCTGGCGCGCCAGATCTTCGGGGACCTGAAACCGCTGACCGCGCTGGTGATCGGTGCCGGCGAGACCATCGAGCTGGCCCTGCAACACCTGGCCGGCCATGGCATTGGTCGCGTGATCGTTGCCAACCGCACCGCGGAGCGCGCGCAGGCGGTGGCGGAACGCTTCGACGGCGAGGCGATCAGTCTCAACCACCTGCCGGAGCGGCTGGCAGAGGCCGACATCGTGATCAGCTCCACGGCGGCCCCGCTGCCAATCCTGGGCAAGGGCGCGGTAGAACGCGCCCTGCGCAAACGGCGTCACAAGCCGATGTTCATGGTGGACATCGCGGTGCCGCGCGACATCGAACCGGAGGTCGGCCAGCTCGAGGACATCTACCTGTATACCGTGGACGACCTGCAGGAGGTCATCGACGAGAACATGGCATCGCGTCAGGCCGCCGCGGAACAAGCCGAGGAGATCATCACCCAGCGCGCCAGCGACTTCATGCGCTGGTTGCGGGCGCGTGATTCGGTCGACAGCATCCGCCAGCTGCGCGAATGCGCGGACAGCGTGCGCAACGAATCGCTGGCCCGCGCCCGGGCCATGCTGCGCGCCGGCAAGCCCCCGGAAGAGGCCCTGCAACTGCTGGCGCATACCCTGACCAACAAGCTGATGCACGCCCCCTGCAAGTCGCTGAACACCGCGGCCCACGAGGGCGACACGCGGCTGCTGGAGGCGGCTCATCGCCTGTTCCAGCTCCCGGATCCGGAACACGACTCCGGTGACGACCACGGCGGCAAACCGTCGTGAACGCCTCGTTCCGTACCAAGCTCGAAGGCCTGGCGGAGCGCCATGCCGAGGTTGCCCGGCTGCTGGCCACGCCCGATGCCGCGGAAGACCCGGACGAGCTCCGCCGCCTGTCGCAGGAGTACAGCCAGCTGGAGCCGGTCGCCGAGGCGTGGAAGGCGTGGCACGCCAACCACGCCGCACTGGACGAGGCGCGCGCAATGCTCGCGGACGACGACCCCGATCTGCGCGCGATGGCCGAGGCCGAGATCGAGTCCCTGACCGAGCAAACCGAAGCCCTGGAAGCCGAGCTCTACCGCCACCTGATCCCGAAGGACCCGCACGACAACGCCAACGTGTTCCTGGAGATCCGCGCCGGGACCGGCGGCGACGAGGCCGCGCTGTTCGCCGGCGACCTGCTGCGCATGTATACCCGCTACGCCGAGCAGCACAACTGGAAACTGGAGATCCTCAGCGCCAGCGAGGGCGAGCACGGCGGCTACCGCGAGGTCATCGCCCGCCTGGCCGGCCAGGGCGCCTACTCGCGCCTCAAGTTCGAGTCCGGTGCCCATCGCGTGCAGCGCGTGCCCGAGACCGAATCCCAGGGGCGCATCCACACCTCCGCCGCGACCGTGGCCATCCTGCCGGAGCTGGAAGAGGTCGAGATGCCGGAGATCAACCCGGCCGACCTGCGCGTGGACACCTTCCGCGCCTCCGGTGCCGGCGGCCAGCACATCAACAAGACCGACTCCGCGGTGCGCCTGACCCACCTGCCCACCGGCATCGTGGTCGAGTGCCAGGAAGAGCGCTCGCAGCACAAGAACCGGGCCCGGGCGCTGAACTTTCTCGCGTCCCGACTGTTCGAGGCCGAGCGCGAGGCCCAGGCTGCCGCGCAGAGCGCGGAACGCAAGGGGCTGGTCGGCAGCGGCGACCGCTCCGAGCGCATCCGCACCTACAACTTCCCGCAGGGGCGCGTCACCGACCACCGCATCAACCTGACCCTGTACAAGCTGGAACAGGTGATGGCCGGCGATCTCGACCCGATCATCGACCCGCTGATCCACGAATACCAGGCCGAGCAACTCGCCACCCTCGCGGACGCTTAATGGCGACCACGCCCACCCTGGATGCCCTGCTGCGGGACCTGCGCGCCCGGCTGCAAGGGGCCGGTGTCGAGCAACCGGGGCTGGAGGCGCGCATGCTGCTGGGCGCCGCTACCGGCCTGGATACCGCACACCTGATCGCGCACGGCAGCGATCCCGCCACCCCCGAACAGGCCGCCCGTGCCGAACAGCTCGGCGTGCGCCGCTGCGCCGGCGAGCCGATCGCCCATATCCTCGGCCGCCGCAGCTTCTGGACACTGGACCTGGGAGTCTCCTCTGCCTGCCTGATCCCGCGCCCGGAGACCGAGTTGCTGGTGGAACAGGCCCTGGCCGTGATCGACCACCTGACCACCGACACCCCGCGCGTGCTCGACCTCGGTACCGGCCCCGGCACCATCATCCTGGCGCTGAAAAGCGAGCGACCGCGCATCGAGGCCTTCGCCAGCGATCGCAGCTACGCGGCCCTGCAGCAAGCGCAGACCAACGCACACGAACTGGGGCTGCCGGTCCGGCTGTGGCAGGGCGACTGGCTGGACGCCCTGGAGCCGGTGCCGTGCCTTGACGTGATCACCTGCAACCCGCCCTACATCGACCCGGACGATCCGCACCTGACGCACGGCGACCTGCGCTTCGAACCGCGCAGCGCGCTGGCCGCCGATCACCACGGCCTGGCCGATCTGTACCGGGTGATCGATACGGCCCGCTTCTGCCTGAGACCGGACGGCTGGCTCCTGCTGGAACACGGCTTCGACCAGGGACAAAGCGTGCGGGAACGAATGCAGCAGTCCGGCTACCGGGCTATACGTACCCTGAAAGATCCCGGCGATCATGAACGGATCACCCAGGGGAAACGCTGATCCATATTCTCGTTCGCTGCTTTGTCGCTTGTGCATGCGAACAAGGCGCAGCGACTGCCGTTCAGTCACTCTGCAGGTGAGCCGCAACGGGCCTTGCCTCGGAAAACCCGGGGCACCAACACGATCGTGTACCTGGATCAGTGTTTCCCTGGCAGCCCATCCCTCATTCGCCATAATCCTGTACCGGCCCGCGCCCGTTAGCGTCGCCCCCGTTACAATCGGGACGGATACCCGGAGAGACCCGCATGGACGACCAGCACCTGCTTCGCTACAGCCGCCAGATCATGCTGCCCGGGGTCGGCATGGATGGGCAGGCATGCCTGCAGCAAGCCCACGCCGTGATCATGGGGCTGGGCGGACTGGGTTCGCCGGTGGCGACCTATCTGGCGGCGGCCGGGATCGGTCGCCTGACCCTGGTGGATTTCGACCAGGTGGAGATCACCAACCTGCAGCGCCAGCCACTGCACGGTGACGCCGACCTCGGGCGCGACAAGGTCGCCTCCGCCGCGGATCGCCTGGCGGCCATCAACCCCGACTGCGAGATCACCACCCGCGCAGAACGGCTCGATATGCCGGCGATGCAGACACTGTTCGGCTCGGCCGAGGTCGTGCTCGACGGCACCGACAACTTCGCCAGCCGCGAACAAATCAGCGCGGCGGCCCGCGCCGTCGGCACGCCCCTGGTATCCGGTGCGGTCATCCGTTTCGAAGGGCAGCTGACCACCTTCGACTACCGCGACCCGCACGCGGCGTGCTACCACTGCCTGTATGGCGAGGGTGGTGGCGACGAGGACACCTGCGCAGCCAACGGGGTCCTGGCCAGCCTGCCCGGCGTGATCGGCAGCCTGCAGGCGACCGAGGCGCTGAAGCTGCTGATGGGCATGCCGACCCTGAGCGGGCGCCTGCTGATGATCGACGGGATGCGCATGCAGTTCCGCGAGATCCGGCTGCGCCGCGACCCGCAATGTCCGGTATGCGGGACCCCTTCCGCCGGCCGGCCCGCAGACGCCTGAAGCCGGTCACCGAACCCCGGGCGTCCCCGACAAACGGCCGGCCCCGGGTGTCCATGTGGCTTTGGCCGAGCCGCTTTCCCCGGCACGGGATTCAGGCGCGGCCAGCACTGTGCAGAACGCGCAGGAACCGGATCGAGCGCAGCGATCAGTGCCCCTCGCTCACCGTTACCGGATGATCGGCGACACCGGCGTAGAACACCATAATCTCGGCCGGCTCGGGGCCATCGTTGCGACCGTAATGCGGGGTATCGACCAATTCGATGATCGGATCGCCGGCGCGCAGATGCAGCGTCTCGCCGGTCTCGCTGACCACCGTCAGCTCGCCACTCAGCAGCACGCCCGCATTGATCACCGGATGATGGTGCAGGGGCAGACGGGTCCCGGGCGGAACGGTGATCCGCAGCAGGGTGATCTCCGGCTGCCCCTCGGGGTAGGCCGGCAGTTCGGCCCCATCCCAACTGCTGGTCGACTGCGCCAGCGTCTCCACCCGGGCTCCCTCGTCGGCTCCGGCATTCGCCAGCATCAGCAGCAACCCACCCGCCACCAGGATTCGTGTTATCCCACGCATGCATCCACCTCCCTTCGTCCCATCATTGATCCGGGCTCACCGTTTGCCCGGGCCCGCCCGCCGACGGCGGGAACGCAAAACCCTGCTCACGACAGAGTGCCAGGCAGGCATCCGCCACTTCAGGGTCGAACAGGCTGCCACGCCCGGCGTCGATCGCCTCCAGCGCCTGGTCCATGCCCAGGGCCGGCCGGTACGGACGGTGCGAGGCCATCGCCTCGACAACATCCGCGACCGCCAGGATCCGCGCCTCCCACAGGATCCCGTCACCGGACAGGCCCTGGGGGTAGCCGGAGCCATCCATGCGTTCGTGGTGCTGCAGGATCATCTCCGCGACCGGCCAGGGAAACTCCACGCCTGCGACGATCTCGTAACCCACGCGCGGATGCTCCTGCAGTAGCTGATACTCCAGCGCCGAGAGTCGACCGGGCCGGTTCAGGATCTCGGACGGCACGCCAATCTTGCCGATATCGTGGATACTGGCCGCCAGCCGCAGACCCTCGCGCCGATCCTCGTCCATCCCCAGGCACTCGGCCAGGGCATCGGCCAGCATCGCCACGCGTTCCTGATGCCCCGCGGTATACGGATCGCGTTTCTCGATGGTGACCGCGATCGCCTGGATGGTGCCCTTCAGCGAACGCTCCAGGCGCCCGGCCATGACCTGCTGGCGCGATTCGCTGGCCGCGCGCGCGGACTCGGCCTGCTCCTGGGCTTTGCGCATACGCAACGCGGTCAGTCCGTAGGCGAGATCCGAGGCCATCTCCTCCAGCAGCTCCAGTTCCCGCTCGTCGAACGCATCCTCGCTGGCGGCATAGACGTTCAGGGTCGCGGCCACGCGCCCTTCGATGACCAGGGGCAGGGCGGCCAGTCCGCGCAGGCCATGACGCTCCGCTGCCGCGCGCCACGGCGCGAAGTCGAGGTTATCGAGCAGGTCGCGAAACACCACCGTATCGCCCGCGCGCAGGGCTCGGCCCACCGGCCCGCGACCATGCGGGTCATCGGCATCCCAGGTCACGCGGATGGATTCGAGGTATTGCGACCCCTCGCCGGCCCAGGCATGCGGGATCACCTTGCACTCCGGTTCCGGACCGGCAAACCCGACCCAGGCCAGCGGATACCCGCCGGGATCCACCAGGATCTCCACCACCTGCCGCAACAACTGGTCCTCGTCCTCCGACCGGATCAGCACCTGGTTGGTCAGGTTCAGGGTGCGCAGGCTGCGGTTCAGGCGTTCCAGTTCCTGCTGCACCTGCCGGGTCTCGGTCACATCCTGCACCGTCCCGACCATGCGCAACGGCTCGCCCGCACGATCCCGCTCTACCCGGGCACGCTCATGGACGATGCGCTCGCCCCCGTCCACCCGCACGATCCGGTGGTCCAGATCGTAGGGCGCATCCCCGCTCAGTGACTCCCGCACGGCCTGCTCGACCCGCTCGCGATCCTGCGGGTGGACAAATTCCAGAAACGCCGTGTAGGTGGCACCAAAGGCCTGCGGTTCCAACCCGAAGATGCGGTAGATTTCGTCCGACCAGTCCAGCGCATCGGAGCGCAAATCCAGGACCCAGCTACCGAGCCCGGCGATCCGCTGGGCCTCCTTCATGTTTTCGCGGCTGCGACGCAGTTCGCTCTCGTCCTCCAGGACGTGGATCGCATCCCTGTTCGGACTCGCCCCGTGCTGGATCGCGAACGACCGCGATATCAATACACGCCCATCCTCCAGGGTGACCTCCTCGCCCTCGCTGCGCATGGACTCCGGCCAGTCGCGGCAGGCCGCCAGGGCGCCTTCCAGCCCCGGCAGGGCCTGCCAGTAGACCTGTCCGCGCAGGGCCTCCAGGGGCTGCCCGGTCAGCGCCGCAAAGGCCGGGTTGGCCTCGACGATGCGCAGTTCGCGGTCGTGGATGAAGATGGGGTCGGAGATCGCATCGAAGGCATCGTTCCACTGCCGCCGCGCCGCCTCCAGCTCATGGGTACGCTCGGCCACGCGCTCCTCGAGGCTGTCCCGCGCATCGCGCAGTGCGCGCTGGCTTCGGCGCAGCCGCCGGTTCAGGCGTACCACCTGCACCAGACCGACACTCAGCACCAGCAGCACTACCAGCGTGGCCAGCCCCCACGGCCAGTACCGCTCCCAGACTCCCCGCAGGGTCAGTGGCTCGGCATGCGGTGGCAGGCCCAGCTCGCGCAACAGATCGTGCACCGGCTGGTAATTGCGCGGCACGGTCCAGCCGGCATACAGCCCGTCGCGCGCGACCGCGCCATCCCCCGGGAGCGCCAGCAGAGCGCGGGCCACCTGATCCGCCAGGCCGCGCGGGGTATCCCGGGTCGCTGCCAGCGGCCATTCCGGGTAGAGGCGGGTCGACAGCGCCAGCGGAAAGTCGTCGGTGGTGTTGACGTGCAGCAGGCGCAACGCGTCCGCGTCGAGGCGTCCCTCGGCCACCATGTGTTCCAGGGTGTCGGTGCGCACCGTCCCCGCGTCCAGTTCGCCCGCAAGCACGCCCTCGACCACGGCGTCATGGGTACCCAGAAAGCGCAGTTCCGTGACATCGGCCGAGAGGCGGATCCCGTGGCGTTGCAGCAGGCCCCGGGCCATCAGATACCCGCCCAGGGAGTTCTCCTCCACGGCCCCGAAACGCCGCCCGCTCAGGTCCTCCAGATCGGCGACCCCGGGATGCCCGGCGCGCGTGAACACCACCCCGCCGAACTGATCGAGGACTTGCTCCCCCACCCGGTTGCGCAGGGTCACCACCCGCGCCGCGCCGAACTCCTTCTCCAGCCTCACGTAGATCGCCGGATTCACCAGCACGAAATCGACCTCGCCGCGCGCGACCGCCTCCGCGACCGTGTCGAAGCCGAGTGGGCGGATGGCGAAGCGATGCCCCGGAACCTCCCGGGTCAGGAACGCCGCAGTTGGCTCCCAGCGCTGCAACGCCGGCTCCGTCCCGCGTTTCGCCAGCACGCCGATCTCGACCAGCGTCTCCGCCGGCAGCGGCGCGGCCAGACAACACAGGAGAGGGGCAAGCCACCAGGCGCTGCGTCCGGCCATCGTCACGGCGCCATCATCACGCAATTGCTTCCCCCGTCCTTGGCCTGGTACAGGGCGCGTTCCGCGGCCTCGATCAGGCCATCGGCCGCACACGGCTCGCCCTCGCAGACCACGACCCCGAGGCTGATCGTGACCGAGGTCCGCTCCTCGCCTACTGCACGCACACGTTCGGCCGCTGCGCGCGCCGTCTGTTCGGCACACTGCGGCAGCAGCACCTGCGTGCACGGCGTGGAAAACACGGTCATCTCCGGATTCAGGCGCAGCCACTCCACCATCGACCCGGTCTCATCCGGAACCTGATGGCTGAGCACCATCTCCGCCAGCGCCCGATCCGGCAGGATATCCGCGACCCAATCCCGGAGACGCTCGAAGTACTGCCGCCCGCCCGGATCGGCGATCAGCGCGGTCTCGCCATCCCGGATCAGATAGGCGTTGCAACGAAATGCCGTGTCGTCGGGGACACCCAGCCAGTAGGCCGCCCGATCCCCGTGTTCGGCAAGAGGCACCGACCGGTCCGATCCCGCCGATGGCCGGTCCTGTCCCATTTCCGCCATGTCCAGCACCCACAGGTCGCCCGCACGCCTGTCCACTTTGCGGGCAACAGCGCGGGACCGCAACGCAGTCCAGGCCTTGAAGCGAATGCCGCTGCCTGCCCTGGAGCAATACACGCCCCTGGACCCGGTACACAAGCCCGGACCGGGACGCTTCATGCGTCCGGGGAACCATCAGGGTCGGCAATCGCCCCGGAGTCGCCATGCATGGATTCCTCCGACCGTCAGCAGCCTGCTCGACCGGTTCAATGCCGTTCGTGTTCGAGACCCTGCTCGATATCGTGCTGGCGGCCCCGGCAGCCGGGTAGTCGCCACCGAGTCCTCCACGCGGCCGGCACACGCGCCCGCTGCACAACCGGAGGCCATGCCCCGCAAGGCAGGGGCTCCGGCTGCACCCCCTCCGCAGGTCGGGGTATCATCGCGGCAGACGCGGCCACCCCGGAGACACGACCGTGATGCGCGATACCGGAATCGGGCCACGCGCCCTTGTCAGCCTTTGTGTACTGGGCCTTGCGGGGCTCCTGAGCGGTTGCCTGAACAGCAACGACGATACCCCGGCGCTGGAAGTGCAGGTCGGACAGATGCTGATGGTCGGCTTTCGCGGCACCGAGATCACGCCCGGAGATACCATCTGGCAGGACATCAAGGACCGTCACCTGGGCGGCGTCATCCTGTTCAACCGGGACGTGCCCTCCGGCTTTGAACTGCCGCGCAACATCGTGTCCCCGGAACAGGTCACGGCCCTGAACAGCACCCTGCAGTCGATCCGGCCCGACACGCTGTTGATCGCGGTAGACCAGGAAGGCGGCATCATCCGGCGCCTGACCCCGGACGACGGATTCCCGGACAGCCCGTCGCACGCCGAATTGGGGGAACAGGATGACCTGGAGGCGACCCGCGCCGCCGCCGGTGGAATCGCCGACACCCTGGCGACGCACGGATTCAACATCAACTTCGCACCGGTGGTGGATGTCAACACCAACCCGGACAACCCCGTAATCGCCCGCTGGGAGCGCAGCTTCTCGGCGGACCCGGAGGTGGTTACCCGGCACGCCCGTGCCTATATCAACGCCCATCACGAACGCGGCATCCTGACCACCCTGAAGCACTTCCCAGGGCACGGCAGTTCCAGCGAGGACTCCCACGACGGCTTCACCGACGTGACCCACAGCTGGGACCCGCTGGAACTCGAACCCTACCGCACGCTGATTGACGAGGACCGCGTGGACCTCGTGATGACCGCACATGTATACCACCAGGGCCTGGACCATCAGCACCCGGCGACGCTGTCACGCTCGATCCTCCAGGGACTGCTGCGCGAGGAACTCGGACATACGGGCGTGGTGATCTCCGACGATATGCAGATGGGTGCCATCGTGCAGTTCTACGGATTCGAGGAGGCCCTGGAACTCGCCATCCATGCCGGCAACGATCTGCTGGTCCTGGCCAACAACGCGGACGTCTACGATCCGACCCTGGCCCGGCGCGCAATCGAGCATATCGTCGCACGGGTCGAGGCCGGCGCGATCAGCGAGCGGCGCATCGAGCGCTCCTGGCGGCGCATCCAGGACCTGAAGCAGCGTCTGGCCACACCGGATACCCCCTGACGCCGCAGGCCTGCCATCAGGCGGTCAGGTCGATCTGCTGCGCAGTACCCGTGCGGCCATCCTCGGCCACCCACAAACCGGTGGAGCGTACCTGGCCCAGCAGTTCGTTGTCCTGCGTATGACGCAGGTCGAACGGGGTCGAGACATGCCCGAGGTAAATCGCCCCCACCCCGACCTCGCCCAGCGCCAGTAACTGGTCACGCCCCTGGGCGTCGCGAGTCCAGACTCGCAGGCGGTCGTAGATCGGGTCCGCCGCGTCGACCCAGCCATTGCCGTCCGCATCATGGCGCCGCAGGTCCGCAAAGCCGTCGCCGGTCAGCGGGCCAAACAGCTCGCGGCCATCGTCCACCTGTCCATTGCCGTTGCGATCGAGCGCGAGAAACCCGCTGCCCGGCCGCAGGAACGCGATCTGCTGCTCCTCGCCATCGGCATCCAGATCAAAGGCGAAGCGCGTATCGGTCAGCGCCGCGGCCGGGGCGTCGAAGTTGATCACCAGCGGGTCCTGCAGGTCTCCCTCCAACCGACCCTGCAGGCTGCGCTGTTCCACGAACTGGCGGCTCATGCTCACGTCGATGGCGATATCGATGCGCTGGCCGTCGGCGGTCTGCACCATCCCGCGCGCCTGGAAGTCGGTGCGTTCGATCTCGATCCGGGTCTCCTGCAGCGACCAGGCAATCGCGGGCCGTGCGGGCGAATCGGCTGCTGCGCCAGGGGGTCCGGCGACTGCCGGCACCTCGAGATCCTCGTCCGGCTTCAGGTCCGCCGGGTCGATCACGTTGATCTCGCGCCCGGTGAGACGTTCCAGCAGCAGGCGCAACAGCTGCATACGCAGCGAATCCATCGAAGGCAGTTCCACTTCGGTCGGCGCAATGCCCACCCGCTGCCGGCCACCTGCGGCCTCGGCCACAGGGTTGGTGGCAACCGCAGGCGGCGTCACCGCCGGCCCGCCACGCACCGCGCGCGCAACCCCAGAGGCTGCGTCGGGCAACGCCGCAGTGGCCGGCGGGGCTGGCGCCGCCCCCACAGCCACACTCAGGCTGCGCCGGCTGTTTTCCAGCGCGGTGCGCTGACTCGAAAACTCCATGGAATACTCGGCGATGCGCACCTTTCGCCTCCCGATAAGCTGCCACAGGCGATCTGCAGGGGGCTAACGGCCGGCAGGCGGCAAACTTGAGCCGCCTGCGGCAAGAGCCTGCCGCAGTTGGGCCTGCTTTGCTTCCACAGCGCACTCTGGCATCGTTTTCCCGCCGTGCCGATGGCCCCGACATCCCGCCTCGCCAGGAAACCGCATTGCCCATGCCCCGTGCCTCCCGCAACCCGATTCGAGAATGGCTGAATCACCTGGCCCGCCCGTTTGCACCACATCCGGCTCGTGCGCCCCTCGAAGCGGCAGGGTGGGACGAGCTCCAGCGCGACGTGCCGTTCATCGGGTACCTGGTGCCCGACCAGCAGGCACGCCTGCGCGACCACATCGAGACCCTGCTGGGCAGCAAGGAGTTTGTCGGGATTGACGGCGAACCGGCTCCGCGGCAGTGCCGAATCATCGCCGCCTACGCGGCGCTGCCGGTGCTCGAACTGGGACTGGAACCCTACCGCCACTGGCGGACCGTGATCCTCTATCCCGACACCTTCGTACCGGAACACGAATGGATGGACGAGGACGGGATCATGCACCGGGGAGCGACGCCGCAGTCCGGCGAGGCATGGGAACACGGGCCGGTGGTGCTGTCCTGGCAGGACGTGCTGCACGACGGGGCCGTGGTGGTCCACGAGATGATGCATGTACTGGACGCGGGCAACGGCGAGGTAAATGGTTTCCCGCCGTTGCCGCGCGGTCAGTCCCGGCCGGTCTGGACCCGCACATTCAGCGAGGCCTACGCGGCCCTGGTGGCCCGGGTCGAGGCCGGCGAATCGCCGCAGACCCTGCCACTGGACCCGTATGCCGCCACGGCACCCGAGGAATTCCTCGCGGTGGCGGCGGAGTCGTTCTTCTTCGAACCCGCCCACCTGCGCGCCACCCTGCCCTCGGTGTATGCTCAACTCGCGGCGTATTTCGGGCAGAAGCCCCATCGCCGCGCTACCGTCATTGCCACCAGCCCCATCGAGAGATCCGCATGACCATGCCCAGCCCGCGCCTTTTACTGTCATCCGCGCTTGTCCTGCTGTTGTCCTTCGCCCTCGCCGCGACCGCCGCGGAAGTCGAAGGCCTGGACAGCCGCTACGTGACCCTGGACCCGATCGTGGTCAACATGCAGGACGGCGAGCGGGCACGCTATATCCAGGCCACCGTCCAGCTGGAAGGCAACTCCGAAGAACATGCGCGTGCGGTGCGCGAACACGTTCCGGCGATCCGCGACCGACTGATCCGGATACTGGGCGGGCGACCGCCGGAAGCGGTTCGTGGCGGCGAGAACCGCGAGGACTTGCGCGAGGAGGCGCTGCAGGAGATCCGCGGCGTATTGCAGGAACTGACCGGCGACCCCCGCATCACCGCGCTGTATTTCTCGGACTTCATCCGCCAGTAGGCGCCGCTACCCCCGGACCCAGCAGAAGAAAGCCCGGCGATCCGATCGCCGGGGCTGTCCGGGTCCGCCGGGGGCCGGGATCCGGCCCGACACGCGGCCAGGGCGCCGCGCCTTGTTCGCACGCAAAAGCGACTCGAGCGCGAGCGTGTGCATTAATCAGTGTTCCCCTCAGTGCGGGCGATGCAGTAGCGGCATCTCGCCGCGTTCCATCATGTGCCGGATAAGCGAGACGCGTCCCGGATCCTCGCGCTCCAGATCGTCGGCACACTGTGAGGGCTCATGCGCCGCCTCGGAGAGCATGACCTCCAGTTCGCGCAGGTCGACCTTGGGTTCCTGGAGGTCTTCCGGCTTCGGGTTCTCCAGCATGTTGGTCTTCCAGAACATCCGCGGATGCCAGCAATGCAGCTTCGCGTCCGGGTTGTGAAAGAGCTCGACACAGCGACGATTCAGTTCCTGTGCATTCATGCGGGTCACTCCTCGTTGCGGTTGCATTCACTTCCTGTGTATAGACCCTGAAATACCCGACTGCAAGGCTCGGTTTTTGGCAAGGCCCTCATTCGATGGGTTCTCCCTGCGCCGCCTCAAGGGCCTCCAACGCCTCCATCCACTCGACCTCCGCCGTCTCCAGCCGGCCGCGCAGCTCGCCCTGTTCGCGGGTCAGTTGCGCCAGACGATCCGCAGCCTCGTCGGCGTACAACGCCGGATCGGCCAACTCGGTTTCCAGTGCATCCAGACGCTCCTGCACGCGGGCACACTCCTGTTCGGCCTGCTCTGCGCGCTTTTTCAAGGGCTTGAGCGCGGCACGCGCCTGCGCCGCCTGCTGGCGCCGTTCTTTCTGTGACAGTGCCGGGGCACTCGTGGCGATCGCGGCGGGCGCTTTCGGATCGTCCGTGGCGGCGCTCTCGCGTTCGCGGGCCTTCAACTCGCGGGCATAGTCGTCCAGATCCCCATCAAAGTCGCTCAGGTGGCCAGCCTCGACCTTCCAGAAGCGGTCGCAGACGCGGGCCAGCAGTTCGCGATCATGCGCCACCACCACCAGCCCACCAGCATAGTTCTCCAGCGCCTCGGCCAGCGCCTCACGCATGTCCAGATCCAGATGGTTGGTGGGTTCGTCCAGCAGCAGCAGCGACGGTGCCTGCCAGATCAGCAGGGCCAGCACCAGCCGCACCCGCTCGCCACCGGAGCATTGCGCCACCGGCACATCCGCCTTTTCCCCGGGGAACCCCATCCCGCCGAGGAAGTTGCGCAAACGCTGTTCCTCGGCGCGCGGATCCTGGCGTTGCAGATGGATCAGGGGCGACGCGTCGAGGTCAAGCTGCTCGCTCTGATGCTGGGCGAAATAGCCAACCTTCAGATTGGGTTCCACCCGGCGCTCGCCCACGGTCGGAGCCAGTTCGCCGGCCAGCAGGGTCAGAAGTGTCGACTTCCCGGCACCATTGGGCCCGAGGACGCCAATCCGATCCTCCGGTCGGAGACGCAGACTTGCCGCATGCAGGCGGATACGGTCGCCGGCACGCACCTCGGCATGATCCAGTGCCAGCAGGGGGTCGGGCAGCCGCTCCGGAGTCGGAATCTCCAGGTGGATGGGCCGTGCCGCGCGGATCACGGCGACCTCGTCGAGCCTTTCCAGCCGCTTCAGGCGGCTCTGGGCCTGGCGTGCCTTGGTCGCCTTGGCGCGAAAGCGGCGGACAAAATCCTCCAGGTGGGCACGTTCGGCCGCCACCTTCGCGGCGGACGCCTCGCTCTGGGCGATTGCCTCGGCGCGCTTGGCCTCGGCGTGGGTGTAACTGCCGGCGTACAACGAGATGCTGCCGCGTTCGATATGCGCGATGTGCGTCACCACCGAATCCAGGAACCGGCGATCATGCGCAATCACGATCACCGTGCCCGGGTAGCGCTGGATCCAGCCCTCCAGCCAGAGAATGGTCTCCATGTCCAGGTGGTTGGTCGGCTCGTCCAGCAGCAACAGGTCAGAGCGGGTCATCAGGGTACGCGCCAGTCCCAGACGCATGCGCCACCCCCCGGAGAAATCCCCCAAAGGTCGCTCGCCATCCGCTGGAGCAAATCCGAGGCCGGCCAGCAGGCGCCGGGCGCGGGCCTCCGCAGTCCAGCCATCGATGGCGTCAACTGCCGCGTACAGATGGGCCTGGCTCTCGCCATCGGTGGTGCGCTCCAGACGCGCCTCCAGGTCCCGCAGCTCGGCATCCCCGTCCAGCACGTAGTCCACCGCACGTCGCCGGCTGCCCGGCACCTCCTGCGGCAGATGCGCCACCACCCAGCCTTCGGGGACCTCGATACCACCGGCGTCCAGACTCAGCTCGCCCTGCAGGGCGGCCAGCAGGCTGGACTTGCCGCAGCCATTCGCACCGGTCAGCCCGATCCGCCAGCCGGCATGTACGGTCAGCTCGGCATGCCGCAGCAGTACCTGCCGACCACGCCGCAGTTCGATGTCGTCCAGACGAATCATGCGGCGCAGTGTAGGGAAATCCCTGCGCCCACGCACCGCCGGTGCGGCACCGATCCGTTCGCAGCTGCAAGCGGATCCCGAACCGTCAAGTTCTTGCCACCCCGGTGGCGCACCCCTGCCGCCCGGCGGCACAGGATCGCCGACATCCCGTCGAATCGACTCGAAGTGTTTTTCTATCCTACTGTTCAAAAACCAAAAAAACAGGTGGCATGATTTTCGCTTTCTGTTTCAGCGAGTCACACTACGGCAAGCGAGACGGACATGGACCGCGACGGTAACGCACACAACCTGCGAGTGATCTCCGGCAACGGCGGTGCCGAGGCGCGCCGGGACACCCCCGCGTTCGACGCCCTGGCTTTCCTGCAGTCGGTGACCGCCACGCTGGACTTGGGCGGAGTGCTGGAGCGGATCCAGGAGCAGCTTCGCGCCCAGGTCCAGCCCAGCGGCTGGATCTTCTACACCGAGGGCGACAGCGAGTCCTGGTCGGGCGGCAAGGAGGACCGGCATCGCATTGAATACAGCCTGAGCTTCGGCGGCGAAACCATGGGCTCCCTGATCCTGATGCGCGGGCGGCGTTTCGGCGACGATGAACAGGAACAGATCGAGGCACTGCTGGGACTGGCCGCACCCGCGCTGCACAATGCCTGGCGTTTCCACCGCTTGAATGCGTGCCTGGAGACCGACGAACTCACCGGCCTCGGCAACCGCCGGGCATTCGATATCCAGGGGGAGCGATGGCTCGCGGACTGTCGTCGCCAGGAGCGACCCCTGTCAATCGTCGCGGTTGACCTGGACCATTTCAAGCAGATCAATGACCGCTTCGGCCACACAGTCGGCGACGCCCTGCTGCAACGGGTTGCCGACGCCCTGCGCGCGGCAAGCCGCCAGTCGGACCTGTGCATCCGCATGGGTGGCGAGGAATTCCTGGTACTGCTGCCGGGCGCCGACCTGAGTGCCGCGATGGAATGCGGGGAACGCATCCGCCTGGCCATCGCGAATATCCGCATCTCCGCCCGGGCCGGCGAGGATGCCGTGCTGGATTCCCAAGGCATGGTCAGGGTGACCGCCAGCGTCGGGGTCACATCCATCGGCCGCTCCACCGGCCTGCGCGATGCCTACCAGGCCGCCGACGAGGCCCTGTATGCGGCCAAGCAGGCGGGCCGCAACCGGGTCCTCGCCGGGGCCTGATTACCCGTCGCCCCCCGGCCGCACAAAATCAACGCAGGTCAGCGGCGTCGCCAGGACCGCCTGGCGCAGCGCCTCGACGGCCTGTGGTCGCGGGAAGCTGGCGCGCCAGGCCAGGGCCACCCGGCGGCTGGGCGCCGGGTCCTGGAAGCGTCGCACGGCCAGCAGGCGCTGCGCATAGCGATCCGCCCCCGCGGCCGTACACGGCAGGATCGTCACGCCCATCCCCGAAGCCACCATATGCCGGATCGTCTCCAGCGACGAACCTTCCAGGTTGCGCGGCGTACTGCCGTCCGCGGTCACCGTGCGCTGACACTCCGGACAGCGCTCCAGGACCTGGTCGCGGAAACAGTGTCCGGCCCCCAGCATCAGCAACGTTGCGTCGGCCATGTCCTCGAGCCGCAGCGGATCCTTGTCCTTCAGCGGGTGCCCAGCCGGCAGCACCGCCATGAATGGCTCGTCGTACAAGGGCAGCGTCACCACTCCCGGTTCCTCGAACGGCAACGAAATGATGATGGCGTCCAGTTCGCCCTGCTTGAGCCGCTCCCGCAGCCGCCCGGTGTAATTCTCCTCGATCACCAGCGGCATCTCCGGAGCGCGCTCGTGAAGCACCGGGATCAGCTCCGGGAGCAGATAGGGGCCAATCGTGTAGATCGCCCCCAGACGCAGCGGCCCGACCAGCTGGTCCTGACTCTGTACCGCGATGGAGCGCAGTTGCTCCACCTCCGCCAGCACCCGGCGCGCCTGTCCGATCACCTGCTCGCCAGCCGGGGTCACACTGACCTCGCCGCGGCCGCGCTCGAACAGCGTCACACCCAGTTCATCCTCCAGCTTGCGCACCGCCACCGACAGCGAAGGCTGGCTGACATGGCAGACCTCGGCCGCCTGCCCGAAGTGCCGTGCGTCGGCCACGGCAACCGCATAACGCAGTTCGCTGAGCGTCATTGACCCGCTTGCCCCGGCCCGGACGGGTCGTGCCCATCGACGACCCGGCCTTCCGGCCAGTCCAGGCTCACGTGCCGCAGCCGCCGACCGTGCAAAGAGATCTCCCCGGGGTGCCGCGAGGCCCCGTCGGTGGCAAACTCGAATCGATAACGGCGCTCGATGGCCAGATGCCCGTCACGCCGTGCCGGCCGCTGGCCGGACCGGACCACACTGCCGTCCAGAAGTTGCACTCCGGCCTGCTGGCAGGCACGCCGGGCGATCCCCCTGGCGTGCTCATGGGCGCGCCAACTGTCATTGACATAGGCCGCGGCCAGGGCCAGAGCCAGGATTATGATCAAACCGGTCATGGATCGGTATGATAATCCCATTTGTACCGGACGCGCCCGCCCCCGACCCGGGATGACGACAACCCACGCGGTATCGACCGGTGCCTGCCTTGCGACACGACCCCGGCCTGCGACTTGATGACAGCTTGCCCGACCCTCCTGGATGACCTTGCCGCCGCATTGCGCGAGATCGGTCGGTCCGAACTGCTGCCACGCTTCGAGGCCGGCATCGAGGTCGGCTGCAAGGCGGACGGCAGCCTGATTACCCCGGCCGACCACGCGGCGGACACCCGGATACGCGAATTCCTGCGCGCCCACGGGGGTGATGCCCCCGTGCTCAGCGAGGAGCAACCGCGTGCCGACCAGACCCGTGTGCTGGAGCAGGCACGGGCCTTCTGGCTCGTCGATCCGCTGGACGGAACCTCCAACTTCGTCGGTGGTATGCCGTTTTTCGCGATCTCGGTGGCCCGGGTCGAGGGTGGCCGGGTCACCCTCGGGGCCACCTACGACCCGGTACGCGACGAGCTGTTTACCGCCGGCATCGACCAGCCCCTGCGACTGAACGGCGCCCCCCCGCCGGCGTGCAACCGCCCGGCCAGTGCGACGCTGGGACAGGCCATCGCACTGGTCGACTACAAGCGTCTGCAACCGGATCTGGCGAGTGCGCTCGCGCGCGCCGCGCCCTTCCGCTCGCAACGCAACCTGGGTGCCTGTGCCCTGGAATGGGCCTGGATGGCGGCCGGCCGCGCGGACCTCTATCTGCATGGAGGGCAGGCGCTGTGGGACAGCGCGGCAGGGAGTCTGATGCTGGAGCGCGCCGGGGGCGCCATGAGCTGTGCCGCTGGGGGCCCCGTCTTCCACCGATCGCTGGACAAGCGCTCGGCCATCGCTGCGCGCTCGGCGACCCTGTTCGACCAGTGGCGCGGCTGGCTGGCACCGCACCTCGTCACCGAAACGGGCGCCGCGTGAACCGCACGCGCCGTCAACCGCACAGCGGCCGATCGGGCGAGTACACCCCTCGCTACCTGCCGATTGCCTGGAAGATCGTGGCACTGGTAGCAGGGCTGACCATGCTCGGCATCGGCACCCTGTCGGCGTTCGTGCTCAACCAGACGACTACGGTGCTGAACAACCAGATCCAGGTTCAGGCCGAACTGACCGTGGCCCCGATTGCACGCACCTCGGCGGAACTGATCCTCGCGGAGGACTACCTGACCCTGGAGAACCTGCTCGGCTCCCTGGTCGAGGAGGGCAGAGTCGAATCGGTAACCGCCTATGCGGTCGACCGTGGCGAAGTCGCCTCGGCCGGCACCCCCCCGCCCGCCGGCCTGGGCGACAGCGTCTGGCCACTCGGCACCAGCGCCACCCCCTACCAGCGCGAAATCCGCTTCCAGGATGTACGCGTCGGGCACATCGAGGCGTATATCGATAGCTCGCCGATGCAGGAGCTGATCCGCAACACTATCAACGTCGGCATCGCCACCGCGATCGGGGTCCTGTTGCTGAGCCTGGTCCTCGCCATCGACATCAGCAAACGCCTGGTGCGCCCCCTGGAACAGCTCGCGCGCAGCATGCGCAGCCGGATGCGCCCGCTGGACGATGCCGACGGGGATCCGCTGGTGGTGATGCGCCGCGACGAGATCAGCCAGTTGACCGACGCGTTCAACGACATGGCCCGCGACCTGCTGCGCAAGGATCAGGTCGAGGCTGCACTGCGTCGCTATGTCTCGGACACCATTGCGCAGGACATCCTCGAGAACCTCGACCGGGTCGAGCTCGGGGGACGGGCGGTCGAGGGATCGGTCCTGTTTGCCGACATCAAGGGCTACACGGCACTGTCGGAGCGCTGCTCGCCGGAGGAACTCGGACGCATGCTGAACGAGTTCTTCGGTCCGATGTCCGAATGTATCGCCCGCCACGGAGGAACCGTCGACAAGTACATGGGCGACTGCACCATGGCGGTGTTCGGGGTCGGCGGCGAGGATCCCGAACACCGCCTGACCGCACTGAACACCGGACTCGCCCTGCTCGACACGGTGGCCACCATCAATGCCCGCCGCGAGGCACGCAGGGAGCCCCGGGTCGAGTTTCGCATTGGCCTGCATTCCGGGGAGATGCTGGCCGGCAATATGGGTGCACGCGAACGCATGCAGTTCACCGTGGTCGGCGATACGGTTAATCTGGCGGCGCGACTGGTCACCGTGGCCCCCCCGGGTGGCCTGGTAACGACCGCCGGCTTCATGGAGCACGAACAGGTGAAGGGACGCTTTCAGACCCGCAACTGCGGTACCCACGAACTGCACGGCGTCAGTACCGCTGTGGAGGTCTGCTGCGTCACCGGAGTCACGGCCAGCGCATGATGGCTTTTCGCCGCATTGCAGTACGGCACTGGTGGCAAAGCCCGGTCGTGCTGGTGCTGATCGGACTGCTGCTGCACGGCTGTGCCGTGTTCGAACCCGCTGTTGCGCCCGAGCGTCAGATCGAACGCGCGGTGGAACAGGGCGACCTGCAGCATGCCCTCGCACTCATCGACCAGCACGACTTGCAGCCACGTGACGCTTGGGAGCAGCGGCGGGCCGAACTCGAGGCACAGGCCCGCGAGGCGGCTGCCGAGGCCATGCGCACCGCCCGGGCAGCATCCGCCGAGGGGGCGGTGGCCCGCGCCCTGGAGGTCCTGGAGAGCGCCGATGCACAACTGCCCGCGGATCCCGATCGCCGCCGCTACATGCAGCAACTCGAGGCCCAGCGCCAGGTCGGCCTGAAAACCCTGCAACAACGCCACGACATCATGGAGGCACGCACCCTCGTGCGCCAGCTGCAGCTGCTGGAGGTCATGCGCCCGCTGGTTACCCGGGGCGAACAGTTGCCCGACGACCCGGACCAGCTGGCCCGCCGTGCCCGCGAACTGGCCGCAGCCCTGGACGCGCATGCGGATTCCACTGACCGCACCGAGCGCCTGGAACTGCTGCGTCTCGCCCAGGAGCTGCATCCGAGCCCCGAACGCCGCGGCCGGATCAGCGAGCTGGAACAGGCATTGCGCGTAGCACGCCAGCCCGATGACTCCGAGGGACAACAGGCGCGAATCAACGAGCACCTGCGCGACGCGCTGGCCGACGACGACCTGGTGGCGGCACACCAGTGGTGCGAGCCTCGAGTGTCTGTCGACCCGCAGGACCCGGACCGCGATCAGGCGGTACAACGCACCCGCCAGGCACTTTGCTCGGAATGGCGGGAGCGCCGCGACCAGCGGGCCGAGGCGCTGCTCGAGCAGGGGCGGGGTCTTTACACTGCCGGTCGCATCCAGAAGGCCGTGCAGATCTGGGAGCAAGGACTGGCCCTGGCCCCGGAGCACGCCGGCCTTACCTCCGCCCGTCAGCGGGCCCTGCGCGTGCTCGAACGCCTCGAGAGCCTGCGCATGCCCGCGGAGCCCCGGCCCCCCGAGACTCCGTTACCGGAAGCCCTGCTCGAGGGCGATGCCACCGCACCGGCGCGCCAGGGAAACACGGATTGATGGACACGATCGCGTTGATGCCCCATGTCCTCCGAGACCAGGCATACCGGATCGGGGAACCAGGGGCACCAACCCCACAGATCGTTAAAAAAAGAGGTGTTCGGCCGCTCGCTATTGACCAAAACGGGCGCGCGCAGGGCGTTGCGGCTCACGGTAGCGGGGTGACTGCACGGCAGTCCCCGCGCGCCTTGTTCGCACGCAAAAGCGACGAAGCAGCGAACGTGTACATTAATCCGTGTGTCCCTGGGGCCCCGTTGCCCATGCCCGCCCGTGCAATTGAGGAAACATTCGGGCTAGGATCGCCCCCTTTGTCATGCCCCCCGACCACGAGCCCGACATCCCGATGAATGCCGCCCACAACCTGATCACCGACGAACCCCACCGCATCCTCCGGATCGGCGATACCGAAGTGGTCCTGCTCGGGACTGCACATGTCTCGCGCACCAGCGCGGACAAGGTGCGCGCGCTGATCGACACCGGCGAGTTCGATGCCGTCGCGATCGAACTGTGCGAGAGCCGCCAGCGGGCGATGCTGGACCCTGACGCGCTGGGGCGCATGGACCTGTTCAGCGTGATCCGTCAGGGTCATGCCCCGATGATCGCTGCGAGCCTGGCGCTGGGCGCCTACCAGCAGCGTCTGGCGGACCAGTACGGCATCGAACCCGGTGCGGAGATGCGCGCGGCCATGGATGGCGCACTGGACAACGGTCTGCCGCTGGCCCTGATCGACCGCGACATCGGGCTGACCCTGCGCCGCACCTACCGCGCAGTGCCCTGGTGGCAGCGCATGGGACTGATCGGCGGCCTGTTCGGCTCGGTCCTCTCGCGCGAGAAGATCGACGAATCCGAGATCGAACGTCTGAAGGAAGGCGACATGCTGGAATCCACCTTCAGCGAGTTCGCCGAGCAGTCCGAGGATCTGTACCGGACCCTGATCGAGGAACGCGACCACTACATGGCCGCCCACCTGCGCCGCCTGGCCACCCGCGAGGGGCTGGAGCGGCCGCATCGGCGGATCCTCGCGGTGGTCGGCGCCGGACACCTGACGGGCATCGCCGAGCAGGTCGAAGACAACGTCACCCCACCCGACGCGATCCTGGAGGCCCTGGATCAGGCCCCACCCAAGGCCCGCTGGCCGAAGGTCGTGCCGTGGGTGATCGTCGGCATCATCCTGGCGGGCTTCGCAATCGGCTTTGCCCGCAACCCGGACATCGGCCTGCAGATGGTGATGGACTGGGTCCTGATCAACGGTGGCCTTGCGGCGATCGGTGCGATCATCGCGCTGGCACATCCGCTGACCGTGGTGACCGCGGCGCTCGCGGCGCCACTGACATCACTGAATCCGACGATCGGAGTTGGTTTCGTCGCCGCCGCCGTGGAACTCTTCCTGCGCAAGCCGCGGGTCTCCGACTTCGCCAGCCTGCGCAAGGACACCACCCAGCCGCGCGGCTGGTGGCGCAACCGGGTCTCGCGCGTGCTGCTGGTGTTCCTGCTGACCACCCTGGGATCGGCGGCCGGGACCTACATCGGCGGTGCCCGCGTATTCAGCCACCTGTTCGGCGGCTAGTCCGAGGTATCGGAGGTGCTGCGGCGCGCGGCATTGATGCGCACCCGGATCTGGCTGCGGTAGAGGTCCTCGTTGGGGATCCCCACCAGCGGGCGTCCCACTGGCTGCCCGTCCGCATCGAAGGCCATGATGGTGGGCACGACACGTACGCCGTAGGCGCCACCCAGCTCACTGCCGAGCATGCGTTCGCCATCAAAGTCGCGCACCGGTTCGCGATCCAGCATGACCTTGCGGATGTTCACGCCGGCGAACGCCGGGTCCTGGCTCATCGGCCCGAGATAGTGCTGTTCGGCGCGATCGCAGTAGGGGCAGCTGCTCGATGCGAACATGATCACCGTTGCCTTGCCATCACCTTCACTGGTCAGAGCATGCAGGTCCGTGGCCCGTTCGACGCCCTGTGCCCCGGCGCCACAGGCCAGTAACAGGCCAGCCAGCAAGCCGGAGGTCAACCTCGCCAGGGCGCCGAAAAGGGAGTGCTTCGGAAAACGATTCATCGTCATGGATTGATGGGGGCCAGTTTTGTTGGATTCAGTCTAGGGGCAGTTCATTAACACACGCTGAAGCGCGGCCGCTGAACGTCCTGACCCCGGGCCGGCACATGAACTACTCCCGCCAAGCCTTTCAGGCTATGGCGTGAGTTTCGCGCTTCATTGGGAGTGCCGGATCATCCGGAGATGACCCGGTCTGACCTCCCTCCACGCATCGGCCCCGTTCCCGACCGGATAGCTGCTGCTCCGCCCACGCCATCAAGACCCGTGCGGCGTTGTCGTCCCGCGAACAGGACGCGCCACAAGAGCACTCATGACGCC